>JAUIAT010000023.1 GCA_030425295.1 Gammaproteobacteria bacterium | reverse complement strand
GACAATTCCTGTTCCATCAAAATACGCCTCCTTTTTTGTTTTGCAGGGCGAAAGACGTCAAATTTTCAAAAACTACCTGTAAGTTAGCACAAAACGTAGTTAGTGACCATAAAATACATTATCGGAATTAATATTTTGCTTCTCGGAAATGATCAAAATCATGGTAGAATATCTCCGGTGAACAATCTCCGGTGACACAAGGAAAATTCCCCGTGGAACAAAGTACAATTGATAGAAAACAAGTTGCGCAAAAAAAATACCGAGATAAGCAACAAGGCAATGGGTTAGTCCGTTACGAACTACAAGTAAATGCGCTTTCAAAGCAACGTTTTGAACTGATGGTTGAAAGCACTGCTGATGAGTTTGATCAACCTTGGGATAAACGGCAACGCAAAGCAAAAGCGCGGGCACTTCTATTTGATAAAATTTCCCAAGGGGTCTTGCATGATTTTGTTTCACTACACAATCAAATTGTAACCTTGAAACAAGAAGTCAAAGCACTATCACCATCCTATCTTAAAAGTGATATGACAACTAACACGCCACTGCCAGAAAGTATCCGCGCCCTACCCGACGACCCTCAGCAACTAAAGAAAATTTTAGCTGAAACACATCGTGCCGCACAAACCTACAAAAAAGAAGCACAAAAACACCAAGAAGACTCAGAGCGTTACCAAAAACTTTATGAAGTTAGCTCTGAGTACAATGACTCCTTAAAGGCTAAATTGCAGGATCATTAGCTAGACAGTGAGTGACTGCGTTTCTAAAAGTCCTCATGCTGCAGATGCCTACTAGAAGACCCATTAAAATGGAAACCAGTTTAACCGCAAACCGCATCACCTCACTATTGTTGTTTAGGGAAGAGACATAGGTAACACTTTGAGCTAGGATTACTTACATCTAAAATAGATATTTTTTGCTTACAAAAACATATATCAGCTAATGGGTTGTCTTCATGTAATTAAATAGCCGTTGGAAGATCGCTAACTGACAACAACTTACATTTTTATTTTTGTTTCAGTCTATCACAAAAACGCTAACGGTTAGCGTTTTGTACTAAATTTGACAACACTATACTACTGGGTTCGCTTTAAATAGCAATGTAATCGAGTTTCGTTAAAACATATGGGAACTTAAATAGCTACTAAAAAGCCCTACCGTGCATACCTATTGATACTAAGTACAAAATTAGAAAGAAGTCGACAGATCTGTGATTGCAACAATACTTTCAATGTAACTAACCACTAACATAAACCACAAGTCGACAGTTTTGTGACTAACTCGCTATACACTTTTCTTAAACAGTTATGATTTACAAATGCAGAACTTACTTTGAGAAATATATAGTTACATCTTTGGTTGAAAAGTTACACAAAACGCTAACCGTTAGCGTTTTGTGCCAAACTTGACTCATCTATCTTGCCAAGGTCTTTGATAGTATCAATCGAACCTAGTAATGCTTGAATAATAGCAGCTCTAATAATTTTACTAATGACGCCTTCCAACATAGGCATCTTTTTACGAGCACAAATAGCCCACTCACTCAACAGCTCACGCACCTCTTCGGTTGGGCGGAAACTTACACTTTTTTCTAAGTTCTCCAAATTATCCGCATACTCAATACAATCCAAGATAAACTCATTATCAGAGAAAGTAAGAAATTTTGTAATAGCATCACAAAGCCAACGAGACTTTCCTCTTAGGCCATACCCATCAGCAACAACTTTCTTATTCATATCCAATTCTAAGCTGGAAGGTAACTTGAAAGATTTTGTTTTATAAGACCTAGCCATTAAATCTTAACCTCACTCTCTAAAAGCTTAACTAATTGTTGAAATGCTTTGGTTGATTCTGACTTGCTCGTCCAATCAACGTGCTTGAAACCTTCAGCATGAGGGGTTAGCTCCTCAAGTTTCAACACGCTGTCAACGATAGTTTTGACCACCGAAGTACTTTTAGTTGCTCCTAAATTAATGGAGAGTCGACGACCAGTTTTTGTTGTCTTGCTATTCGCATCGCTAGTTTTCACCACTCTCTTGCTTAGCGCCTGTAAAATTTCTTCAGCGCTTTTGTAAGAAACAAGTTCAATAGCCCGTTTAAGGCTCGTTACCTTGCCTGACTTTATCACTTCCATCAAAGGTTGATTAGCTAAAATAGCTAGGTAAAATTGAGCACTTTGGCGGCTTGTGCTAATGAGTTCAGATAACTTAATGGCCGTCATCTTAGATTGATGCGTCTTAACATAAGAAGAATGAATGGCTTCAATATTCATAAGTTTATTGTAGAGCGGTAAGTCTTTTCGTGCTTGATTCTCCATCCATTGCACAACCTTAAGGTCAAACTCGCTTGGATTTCGTTTAAATACTCTTGCCTCTATAGTAGTCTTCTTTGCCATTAGGCTTGCAAGAAACCGTCGCTCCCCTGCAACCAATTTAAAATCTTCACCTTCCTTCACCACTACAATGGGATGCAATAACCCATCTTTAACAATCGACGCAGACAGTTCAGATAAACTTTCATACTCAGCCTGTTTTTCAGTATAGTTTAGTGCCCTTTTGGATGGGCCATGTTCTAAATCGTCTAGGGTAATTTTGTGTTTTCTCGGATTCTCTGGATCAAGTTTAATCCGTTCAACCAATATTTCGGTACTAAATAAGTTAGAGTCTTCTGCTTCAGCAAGGCGAATCGTTTGATTAAGCGCGTTATTAACTGAGGGACTAATTCCAAATCTTTTTTTAGCCATTATACGGTCTCCTTGCTGGTCTTCGCGATATTGTCTTCAATACTTTTAATAACGTATTCACACATAGCTATTGATTCCTGTTTTGCCTTGTTAGAGTTTGGCATATCAAAGATTGATCGGGGGATAGCATTTTCTGTGTCATTCTCCGCGTATGTGATTCGACGAGATAATTTACATGGCATTAAGTGAGGCGATACAACTTCATTTCGCTTCAAGTTTTCATACATACAACTATGCAATGCCGTTCTGGAATCAAACATGTTTGGCAAAATTCCTATTAAATTAAGATCATTAGCGTGTGTTCGCAGCTTACGCTCTTGCAACCACAGCTGCATCATGCCAAAAACACCCCGGATTGGTTTATCTTCCATTTGTGTTGGGATAATAATGTCTGTAGCTGCACGCATTGCTGATCTTGTTAGCGGCCCTTTTGAAGGTGCTGTATCAACAACAACAAAATCATAAGCTGCTTGCACATCTTCGCATGCAAGAAATGCACTAAAGCGATTATAAATTTTCTCCAATACTTCATTGCGCTGACATTGTTCAACTAACAACAAATCCGAAGCATGAGCTGGTAAAACATCCAGGTTTTCATTCATCGTAGGGTAGGGTACAACACCGCACTCTGGCCGCAAAAAAATATCAGCTATGCTGCTACGACCATCCCAAGTATCGTCTGCACCTTTGTGATCAGGATGAGCCGAAGGTCGGTGACCTTCAGGGTTATTGGGATCTACTTCCATCTCTAAAGCACGTTGTGACATATTGCATTGAGGATCAAGGTCAATGATGAGGGTCTTTTTCTTCAGTACTTTAGAAAAGTAATCCGCTAAAATGGCAGAAATACAGGTTTTACCTACACCACCTTTATTGTTGCATGGCACAATAACTCGCATTTATTTACCCTCCCTGTTTGTATTACGTCGGATCTGCATTTAATATAGTATGTACTTTATTGCGACGTAATGCTAGTAAAATAAAAAGAACAACAACACAGTATGACGTTGTTATAGTTTAATATGTTTATATTGTTTCTTTTTTTTATTTAGTTTTTTAATCAATAAGATAAAAAATTTAGGTCGACAAATTTGTGATTGAAAGTGGACACTTGTGTGATTTAATGTCGACAGATTTGTGATTGAAAGTGGACATCCTTGTGATTGATTGTCGACAGATATGTGATTATGATAGTGGCTATCAAGATATTTTTTCTGGCAAGTAGAAAGGAAATTTATACATCATGGAAGCAGATATATTGGCATTAGAGGATCATGAAATTATAAACGGTAGAAAGGTCGTAAAAAAACACGTTGCTGCCATTCATTGCACAAATAAATTAACCCTACTGGAAAGGAAAATATCGAATGCACTGCTGTATCATGCCTTTCCCACTCTCAAAGATGAGTTAACTCATGAAATACAAATTGATCAATTAAAGTCTTTGTTAGGAATCAATACCCGAAACCATAAGGCACTAAAAGATGCATTAACGAAATTAATATCTACCGTATTAGAGTGGAACTTATGCGGTGATGATCTTGGTGATGAAGATCTTGAGGGTTGGAATGCTTCAACCATTTTATCGTCAGTAAGTGTCAACAAGGGCACCATAAAATATCAATACAGCGAGTTGATAAAATCTTTGCTCAGCAACCCCAGTATGTACGGTAAAATTAATTTAGCCATTCAGTCTCGTTTTAAAAGTGCTTATGCATTAGCACTGTATGAAAACTGTTCTAGGTACCGAGGCCTTCCTTCAACCAAGACATTTGAGATGCCACTATTTCGTAGTCTGATGGGGGTAAAAGAGGGCGCCTATAAAAAATTTTACGAATTTAACAAACGTGTGTTGAACCCTGCTGTTACGGAAATTAATAGCCGCTCTGATATTCGTGTCTACCCAAGTCTCGTTAAGCGAGGTAATAGGGTGATTGCTATTAAGTTTAAATTAGAAGAGCGCAATATTATGAAACGATTGGGCATTGCGCCACTGGGGCAGGGGGAGGCTAAAAAACCCACCCTTAACATTAATGATGTAGCCACTGAGTTCTCTGTCAAAACCTCAACATTGAAAAAGTTGATAGCTGAACATGGAGAACTCAAAGTAAAAGATGCTATAGAGTATGTGAAAAGTCGGCCACAATACCAAGCTGGCCAAATTAATAATCTGGCTGGATATTTGCATTCCGCCATTGTCAATGAATATAAAGAACAGCCTCTAACTGAAAGAAAGAGAATCAGTTCCGCGGTGCTGGAGGCAAAAGATAAAGAGTTAGAGCAGAGCATGTATATTGAGTCAATGCGCATACCGTATCGGCATTATGTTGCTAAAGCGGTTATGGGTTGGTATCTGAAGAATACTAAGTTGCACAGCAAGGCTATGATTGACGATTTTTTTAAGAGTGCGTCGTATGTTGGCCGTATGTCGCAGCAATATTATTTAAAACTAAAAGAGAAGTTCACTAGCTTAGTTGCAGCGATAGAAAAAGGCGACTTTAACGCATTGGCACTATTCGAGTCAGGCTTTGCTGATTATCTTATTGCACACCATACACAGCTAATGAATGGAGTTTATTCCTCCTTCGAAAAGTATTTGGAATGCTATTCGAAGGAAGTGTAGAGTGAGCTCAATGGTCTAACCCTTTCCAAGGTTCGCCAGGTAAGTGCTTTACTAGTTTGTCAGTGACCACTTGAAAAGCTGCATTTGGATCCCATAGTCTGCGCGCTGGCAGCACATGTTTAGCATCAGCTAAAAAATCTTGTGAAGTCTCCTTATAAAAAAATCATTGGCTTTTCGTGGGGGCACTGCCCTTAAGGTTCTTTAAAATTTCAGCCGATTTTTGTTAATACACTGCTATTATAGACTCTCTTAACAAGTTCCCTGAAACAACTGATTAACTGCTTGGAATTTAGATACAGCTGCCCTAGTATTTTTACTTTTTTCTCTAAAAAATTGCTGTATTTCTTCAAACACCGTACAGAATTGTAAAGCACTAAAAACATTTTTGAACCCTTTCATCACCCGGCAGCGTGACTTAATGCCTCGGTGACTTTGCTCAATAATATTGTTGAGGTACTTGTTATCCCTATGATCAGTGTAGTCACCAAACACTGATTGTATAGCTGGGTACAGTGCGGGCTCTTTATCTGTAGTAATTTTTTCAGGATAAATGCCGATTGTTTTAGCAGCTTGTTTAAAGAAGTTTTCTGCCGAATGTTGATTACGGACATCACTTAAATAGACATCTACTAAATTACCCTCGTTATCAATTGCTCTATATAAATAGCACCAACGGCCTTCTATTCGCAGATATGTACAATCCACGTGCCAACGATCACTTGATTTTTTGTATCGGCGAGATCGTAATTTCATTCCTAACTCAGGACCAAATCGATGCACCCAGTTATGCACGGTTTGGTGAGTTAAGTGAAAGCCACGCATCAACATGAGCTCAACTACATCGTAAA
>JAUIAT010000001.1 GCA_030425295.1 Gammaproteobacteria bacterium | reverse complement strand
TCGCCTAATTAAAGAACAAATTTTCAATGTATTCTAGATATTTTCGCCTTGCAACACCAATTGTCAACAGCACCCTAGATTTCAAAGAAATTATTTAGAGTTACTACTAGTTAACGGAATTCTGAAATGATAACGTAAAAATGCAATTCCGAACAGACCCGAAAGCAAAGACCCGAGCATTACACCAAAACGAGCAGAAATAGCATTGAAAGATTCATTCTCTCCAAACGAAAGCATGCCAATAAAAAGGCTCATTGTAAAACCAATACCGCATAGCATTGATACACCATAAACTCCTGCCCAGTTCATAGTTTCAGGCAACTTTGCCCACTTCATTTTTACTGCAGCATAAGTTGTTCCAAATATGCCTACTTGCTTTCCAACAAAAAGTCCTAAGGCAATGCCAAGTGGCACGGCTTGAGTGAAGTAATGCATACCAATACCATGGAAGGAAACACCAGCATTAAAAAATGCAAAAACCGGTAAAATTATAAACATAACCCAAGGTTCTAAGGCATTTTCTAGATGTTCAGCCAATTCTTTTTCATAGCTATTTCTAAGTGGAATCGCAAACGCCATAGCCACACCAGCAAGAGAGGCATGTACACCAGACTCTAATACACAAAACCACAGAATAACTCCAAGTAATATATAAGGCATAATACGAGCTACATTCATAGCATTTAGACTATACATTAACATTAAAGATGTGAATGATAACGCCAACATTACAAAGGAAATTTCTTCTGTATAAAAAGCAGCAATGATAATTATTGCACCAAGATCGTCAAAAATAGCAATTGCAGTTAAAAAAATACGTAATGTAACAGGCACCCTCGTTCCAAGGATAGATAGAACACCTAACGAAAAAGCAATATCAGTCGCTGTTGGAATAGCCCAACCTTTTATAGCTAAGGGGTCAGCGTAGTTTAATGCTACATAAAACAACGCTGGAAACACCATACCGCCAACTGCAGCAATACCTGGCAAAACTCTACTACTCCAGGTCTTAAGGCTTCCCTCAACCATTTCACGCTTAATTTCAAGTCCCACTAGTAAAAAAAACACAGCCATTAGGCCTTCATTTACAAAGTGAAGTAAACTTTTATGAATACCAACACCATTAAACTTAACAGTAATGGGTATATGCTGAATATACTCATAATACGGATCTAAGGGAGTATTGCTTATAATCAAAGCTAAAGCCGCGCAAACCATCATTAGAATACCACTGGCATATTCTAATTCCATGAATTTCTGCAAGGTTTGTTTTGAACCTATAAATTTATCGTACATCCATTTACCTCTATGTAATTTATAGCGCTTTCATCCCGCACATAATAAATTTTTTTTGTAATCTCGCACTTGTTGCGGGATCTGGATTTAACACTACCAAACCCCGCAAAAAGTGCAAGGTGACAAATTCACAGTTTAGTGCACAAAACAAATAGTGCACTCCTGAATCAAAAAAGGGATGACAGCTAGTCCTTTTTCTCAAACTCATATGGCCTTTGCTGACGAGCCAAAGCATCCAAAACACCATTAACAAACCTAAAACCTTCTTTAGTTCCAAACGTTTTAGTCAGCTCTAGTGCTTCATTAATAATAACACGATACGGTATTTCAATTTGATTAATCAATTCAAAAAGTGATAAACGTAGAACAGCTTGCTCAATCATTGTCAATTCTTCAACTTCAGTTTTAAGATGAGGTTTAATAATTTTATCAATGTTTTCCATTTGAGCAATAACCCCATTCACTAACAACTTAAAGTATTGCTTATCAACTTTACGATAATTTGGAGTCGCTTGAAAATCACTAATAATCAACATTGCATCTTTACCTGTCATCTCCCATTGATAGAGAGCTTGAAGGGCAAGACGACGAGCATTACGGCGAGGAGAAATAACTGGTTTATTCATTGGTTTTTGCTTCACGTTCAAGTCGTTTAATTACTTCACGAAATGCATTCACATCTTCAAAACTACGATAGATTGAAGCAAATCGCACATAAGCAACTTGATCTAAATCACGCAAAGCCTTCATCACAAACTCACCCACCTCGTGCGATGGTATTTCACGCTCACCTGTAGCGCGAATTTTGTGAAGAATACTTTGAATAACTTGATCTAGTTTTTCCGTGCTAACGGCGCGTTTTTCTAGCGCCATCTCCATACCATGCCGAAGCTTTACTTCAGAAAATGGTTCCCGTGATTGATCGCTCTTGATCACCCGAGGTAGTGTTAATTCAGCTGTCTCAAAGGTCGTAAAACGTTCTGCGCACTCTACGCACTCACGCCGACGTCTTACTTGGCTGCCATCTGTAGCTAGTCTTGAGTCGATTACCTTAGTATCGTCTACACCACAATACGGACATTTCATTAGATAGCCTCTCAAATAAACTATTCAACAACCAGATTGATTCTAATTCATTGTTGAATCAGATCTCTCCATTACGCACCTTCGGTGCTTCAGTCGAGATGACGACGCGTATCCTGAGCGCCAAACTCGTCATCCCGAGCGTAGTCGAGGGATCCGAATGCATCATTAAATTAGCTATAAATCGGGAAGCGACCACAAAGTTCAACTACCCCAGATTTAACCTCATTAATTAGGTTATCATCATTAGGGCGATCAAGTATATCACAAATCCAATTAGCAATTGTAACAGCTTCTTGTTCACCAAAACCACGAGTAGTCATAGCTGGTGTTCCAATACGTAAACCGCTAGTTACAAAAGGAGATCTTGGTTCATTTGGCACTGTATTTTTATTCATAGTTAGGTGTGCTTGCTCAAGCCTTGCTTCAGCTTCTTTACCAGTGATTTCTTTATCGGATAGATCTAGTAAGAATAGATGACAATCTGTACCACCAGATACAACTTTATAGCCGCGTTTCTGTACTTGCTCTGCCATTGCACGAGCATTTTTAATTACTTGTGCTTGGTAGGTTTTAAAATCTTCTGACATAGCTTCTTTAAATGCCACAGCCTTGGCTGCAATTACGTGCATTAAAGGCCCACCCTGCAATCCTGGAAAAATCGCCGAGTTCAACTTTTTCTCTAAATCAGGATTAGATTTCGCCATAATTAGACCGCTTCTTGGTCCCCGCAAAGTCTTATGAGTTGTTGAAGTTGTCACATCCGCGATTTGTACTGGATTCGGGTATAAACCAGCAGCAATTAGGCCCGCATAATGCGCTATATCAGCCATAAGATAGGCACCAACCTCATCAGCAATCTCACGAAACTTCCGCCAGTCAATGACACGTGAATAGGCTGAAGCTCCTGCAATAATTAATTTTGGCTTGTGCTCACGAGCAATACGAGCAACCTCTTCATAATCAATTAAACCTTCATCATTAACACCATAATCTACTGTATTATAAAGCTTACCTGAGAAGTTAACATGTGAACCATGAGTTAAGTGACCACCATCATTAAGCCTCATACCCATTACAGTATCTCCAGCATCAATCATGGCCATATAAGCCGCAGCATTTGCCTGAGAACCAGAATGCGGCTGGACATTAGCATAATCGGCGCCGAATAATTCTTTCACACGTTCAATTGCTAGAGTTTCCGCCTGATCAACATAGACACAACCACCATAATAACGCTTGCCAGGATACCCTTCAGCGTACTTATTGGTAAGAACTGAGCCCTGCATCTCAAGCACCAATGGGCTTACAAAGTTTTCAGATGCAATAAGCTCAATATGCGTCTCTTGTCGTTTGGCTTCATTTTTAACAGCTTGTGCTAATTCTGGGTCAAATTGAGCAAGTGCTTGGTACTGCATGAGTCATCCCTCAGGGTTTTATTTTTCTGTCATACCGTGGCTTGACCACGGGATCCAATTTTTAGACGAACATTATACTCATCAGCTTTTTAAAAGTCATCCTGAGACTCTGGAGGAAGTAGATCTCGCGGTCAAGCCACGGGATGACATAACCTTTAGTGCCTCGGGGTGAAAGAAATTTGCAACTGTAAGACCAATTCTCAACAGCCTCTATACTAAACAATTGCCAAATAGATAAAATACCATATTTTGTTTATAATTTATAACAAACTAATCACACCCCTCTGGCTCAAAGCATGAAAAAACTCACCCTCCAACAATTCAATGAATTAATTAAAGACACCAAAACCATTAAAGGCACACCAAATTGGCCTAAGGTCTTACTCACCCCCGACCATCTGGTTTTAAAATTGATTTATAAGCGCAAAAAATTATTCTCGACATCATTTGTATACCCCTATGCATACCGCTTCGCCCGGCAATCCAAAAAACTACAAGCCAAAGGTGTTGTTGCCCCTGTTGTGAAAGACATTTATCATTGTCCTGAAAAAAATTGCCATATTGTGACTTATCCGTTAATTGATGGTGAATCCTTGGATAAGTTGATTATGGATCCCACGCCTGTCCTGAGCGAAGCCGAAGGAGTCAAGCCACGGGATGACAATGACAAAAAGTCGCGGGATTACAATGACAAAGAATCTAGGGATAACCTGAGCCCTTTGGATTTATTAATTAAATTTGCAAGATTTGTAGCAGAATTACATGATAAAGGCATATTTTTCTGGGACCTACACCTCGGCAATATTATGATTACACCCGAATGCAAGTTTGCTTTATTAGATATTACATCTGTAAAAATTTATAGGAATCCTTTGAGCATAAAAAAACGCGCTAGAAATTTAGCGCGCTTTATAAGAATAGAAAAGAAAAATAACAATCTTTTCCAAGATGAAAGACAACTGGAAAAGTTTATTGCAAATTATTGCCGCATAGCAAATATCATAGAAGAAGAAATAAGTATCTTAAAAAATCGCTAAAAACATTATGGCAGCAAATTAGTTAACAGCTACTATCACGCCCTATTTTAACGGTAATTTTTATTTTGAGTATCATCTTCTACAACCTCAAACTTATTAGTAGATTTTTTATTAGAAAACATGCTAAACACACGTGACAAAAGGTTTTTATTTTTGCCATAAGAATGCTTTTCACTAGCTTTTCCAGAAGGCTTCTTATCACTATTTACACGTGAGTTTTTGTAATCAAGAACAATACGAATAACATCATCTACACTAGCTTCCTCTAAAGATCTTATATTTTCATCACATTTTTCAAGAACTTTAGCAAAAAGATCTTCATCTTTGGATAAAATGTATATAACATGATGTATATTATTTTTAATGAAATGGTCCGTCTGCTTAAGTATTATATCGAATAACTTGCCTCCATCACCTATTAAACTATATTTCTCGTTATCTAATATTGCTTTTAGTAGATCTGTCTTAGAGCCAGCATTAAATGATTCAACCCAGCTATCAAAAACTGACTGACCACCCTTTCTTTTCGAAGAAAGAATATTCAACCGATTAATTTGATCAGTAGATTTCTGCCTAACAAGCCCAATCGCGTTTTTTTCTTCCGTAAAGCTTCTATATATAGTTACATATTCAAATGCTTGATCTTGCGTTAATTCATGTATCTCTTTACTTGGCAACAAAGCATCAAAGTTACTCAGAATGAACTCAAATCCTATCTTAAGACTATAAGTTGACCTTAGATAAGCAGGAATATGCGAGTATACAATCTCTTCAGATACTAGAAGTTCTCTCTTTTTATCATCTGATAGAGAATCGTAAAAAGATTCAAACTTATCATGATCTAACATAGCTTTGATCAGCCTAGCTTTTCCAGCAGAGTCATATTTATAGTAAAAAGACTTTACCCCACCCTCCATTAAAGCGAGCTGATCTAACCCTAAGCTAGTACAAGCAAGTATTATAGCTGGCTCCCCACCTTTATTTAGCAAAGCGCAGAAATCTTCTTTAACTATTTCTCCATTATCAGAAACCAGTAAATTTCTTTTAATTACTTGACTTAGATCCTTATATTTTTGAGAAACAACAAAATAGTTGGCCATAGCTTTTGCTCTACCCAAATCACCAAGATTACTAAAAAGTAACTTTGAGATATTTGAGCTGGAAAGCAAATCTTGATATTTTTCTATACTTTCAGAAAGAGGATTTTCATCATTTAAAGCTTCATTCAATATAAAAGCAGCAACCTCCGCTATTTTGTCGTTTTTAGATTCCATACCCCTGACAAACTCATCACTTAACTCATTCATCTTTATTAGTTGATATAAATCACTTACAGGAATTTTATTAAATAACGAATCATTAGCAATGATGTAATTTAACTCCTCTTTACCACTCTCCGCTATAGAGCCATACTCAGCAATCTTCCCTAACATTGAATCAGTTTTTTTAATAATAGGGTTATAACCTCCAAATATATATTTTCTTATGCTGCTAAATATAGATGCAATTTTCTCATAAACAGTAGGTTCTGAAATAATTTCTGCAACCGCAATTGTTCGATTTTCAATAAGTTGCTTATTTCCTAAAAACAATGCTGCAATATTTGGGTCCCTTTTTGCTTCATCCTGAATCGCATTAGCAAGGTTAATTTCGTCCTCAGCAATAAATTTAAAGTGCTCCCAGTAATCGCCTGCAAGAAGACTAGAGTCAATCTTCGCCAATCTCGCATAAATTTCGAATAATTTAACTTGAAAACTTATATCGCTATTTTCAAATTTCATCCAGTATTTTTTATAAAGCTCTATATTTTTAGCATTATCATCAGAAGATAAAAGAATATCGAATGCCTTAATATCATCAATGTCACCCGAGAAAAGATTACTGCTATTCAGCAATTTTTCAGCCAGCTTTATACGGTTAGCTTTGGGCATTGGATCACTGTTAACAATTGAAGACTTAAGGCTCTTATTTAGCTCTTCAGTTTTAGAGGCTGCTAACTCAAAACTACCCCAAAAAACCTCCCAGAATTTTCTTTTAGACTCATCGGTATAAGAAACCTTATATACATCATCAAAATTCTTATGATTTGTATAAACCTTAAAAACACGCTTAAAGTAATTTGTATTTTTGCCTTCTAGCATCATCAAACCACTCAATAATCTTCGAAAAAAATCTGCAGAGTTGGGTGCATGTCGTTCAAATATTTCAATTTTTATATCAGCGCGATTATCATCAAATATATTCGCATTAAGCAAAACATACGCAGCATTTATATCATGAGCAAGAGAGGATAAATCGATAGAATCCACAGGCTTAAAAAACAACTCAGTCTTTACCTTTTTACTTTCAAAAGACACAAATTTTTTAAATTTATCGTCATAAATATGTTTAGCTACCAGTTCAGCTTTTTGCTCGTTACTTAAAAGACCTGACTTCAAGTTATCTCTTGTTAAAAGCCTACGTGCCAACCCTGCATCTGATTTGGCAAGACTTAAAACTACTTTTTTATTATTTTGAGACCTATAGTATCCAGGATTAACTAACATTCTTAGCTTATGAAATGATCTTTGAATCAAATTTAGTGCCATCTTTTTCCTCACATATTCTTGTGATGTTTTGGCTGCGCATTCTACCAAACATTAATCAACTGGTCAATTATTAAACTAAAGAATTTAGGCTATAATTAAACAAAACCGACTTAAGAAACCTAATGTTAAAAAAATTGTTTCTCATATTGATAGCAACAATAACAACTATTCTTATTCCTGTAACCTCGTGTTTTGCATTTGAAAAAGGTATATATCTGACCCAAAACACAGTCGAAAACAACGTTAAAATTAACTATTTCATCAAAAATGCCAAGAAATCTGGCATTAATGCTTTTGTGATGGATGTAAAACGTCAAAGCTCTAAGTATGAAGCTCAAGTAAAACGAGTAAAAGACAATGGAATTCGTTTTGTGGCAAGGATTGTAGTATTTCCTGGTGGCGGATCAATTGGGCAGGTTCGCAATAAAAATGCTTGGCAGAAACCTCTAAAGCTAGCTAAATATGCAGTTAAGCTTGGAGCAGATGCAATTCAGCTAGATTATATTCGATACAAGACATCTCGCGCACCGAGCAGGCAAAACGTTACTGATATCTACAATGTAATACAACACTTCAAAGCAAACCTACCGCACACTGAAATTGATTTACAAATTGACGTATTCGGCATCACTGCCTCTAAACCAAGTTATCGAATTGGTCAGATACCAGCAGCATTTACTGACTTAGTTGATGTCATATGCCCCATGGTCTACCCTTCCCACTATGAACCATATCGCTATCATTCACAGCGTCCATACAAAACAATCAAAAAATCATTAGATGACCTAAAAAAGCAAATTGCACATGCACATAACGTCAAAATAATTCCGTTTATAGAAGTAACAAATTATCGCTACCCGATGAGCAAAACGAAACTAGCATGGTATATAAATGAAGAAATACGTGCGGTGATTGACTCTGATGTAGAAGGTTTTTATGTCTGGAACGCGAATAATCGTTATTCCATTTTATTTCAAGTATTACAGAATCAAAAATAGCTCTCAGCATAAACTAGCAAAGAAATATTTTCATTATCATCAGACCTGTGATTTGTTTTATAAATAGGGCTAAACGTAGTATTTTTTCTAAACAACCATCAAGGACTGCTAACAATTTGGTAACCCTGCAAAGATAAAGTTACAAAACACAGCTCTTGAGTGGAAAAAAATCAATCAAAGACTAAACTTATGAAATAAAGTAAATATAACTTCTGGAGAAAATAATGACTAAAAAGAATAAAGAGCTCGCTTTTGATGAATTAGATCAAGTATCAGGTGGATTCGACTATAAAACTAAAAAAAATAAAAAAGGAGATAAATATGAGGTTTCATTCAAGAACCTAAACAAAAAGCAAAGAGATCACTTAAATCACTTAATAACAACAAACAAGCTTTTGGGAGAGCTAGACTCCATGGATGACTAAGTTTGGCCACTGCAACTTGATCAGGCTAAAACTTATTTTTGCGTTTAAGTACTTGAATACAAAAGCACAGTTTAAGTGGACTCTTTTATAAGCAGGTCATGCAATTTGTTTAGTGCTTGAATCTGAATTTGGCGCACCCTCTCGCGTGTCAGGCCAACTACTTCGCCTACCTGCTCTAGGGTACCTCTTCTTCTACCCCTAAGACCAAAGCGACAAATCAGAACCTCACGCTCACGCTCATCCAAGCCATCAAGCCATTTTTCAACTAACGCCATCATATCTTCATTGGCCAGAATTTCGCCAGGATCATCTTCATTGTCGTCAGTAATAATTTCCATTAATGACTTATCAGTACCTGGGGCAAAAGGTTCATCTATTGACGATACGGCTTGGGTTAAATTCATTAATCGCTGTACATCTTCAACAGGTTTTTTGACAACTGCAGCTATTTCTTCAGGCGTTGGATCATGCCCTAGCTTATGAGCAAGAGATCTTGCGGCTCGAAGATAAGTATTTAATTCTTTTAAAACATGAATTGGCAAACGAATTGTTCTACCTTGGTTCATGATTGCACGCTCAATGGTCTGACGAATCCACCAAGTTGCATAAGTTGAAAATCTAAACCCACGATCAGGATCAAATTTTTCAACCGCATGCATTAAACCAAGATTACCTTCTTCAATTAAATCTAAGAATGGCACACCGCGATTAGCATATCGACGGGCAATTTTTACAACTAACCTTAAGTTACTCTCAATCATTCGATTTCGAGATTGCTCATCTCCTTTGTGTGCCTTACGAGCAAGGTCTTTCTCTTCATCAGCACTTAAAAGGGGCGCAAAACCTATTTCAGACAAATAAATCTGTGTCGCATCATGTGCTGATTTATCATAGTATTTGCGAGTTGGCATTTCTGCTTTTTTTATAAATATTTCTGAATTATCTTTAGAGTTTTTTGCAGCCTCAGCAACCTCTGCATGCTTATCGGCTTTTTTATTTACTGAGTTTTGTTTAAGAGCGATATCTTTCTTTTGTACTAGTTTATTTTTGGACGTAGTTTTAGTTGGCGGTTTCTTGCTACTAGATGATTTAGTTTCATTTGCAACAGACTTACTGGAAACAGATTTCTTGGTGGGTTGATGCTTTGCTGAGGATTTATTTTTAACAATTTTTTTAGCAGTTTTTTTAGCTATAATTTTCTTTTTATCTTCCGACACGACCCTTACCTCCATGTAAAACCTTTAAAGGGTTAATAGGTTTGCCATCCTTGCGAACCTCAAAATGTAGACGCGGATTACCATTAGAATCATTGCCCATTTCAGCGATTTTATGGCCCGCTCTTACCCAATCACCCTCACGAACTAACAACTTTTGATTATATCCGTAAGCGGTTATCCAGCGAGAATCATTCTTAATTAATACTAATTTACCATAACCTGGCAGCCCAGAGCCACTATAGACTACTTTTCCACCACGAGAAGCAAAAACTGGAGCGCCAATTGAACCAGAAATATCTATACCTTTACTAGTTTTTTCTTCGAGAAATTTTTTAACAACTGGGCCATCTGCCGGCCAATTCCAGTCTTCGGCTTTTGGCGTATTTACTGGAGCATCATGATGCAGATCTACGACTTCTGCTTTATTATGTCCACCTATAACTGGACCATCTGGCTTGCTATAAACCTCTTCAGAATAGTTACCATTATCCAGCATAATACCATCAAAAACAGGAGCCGGATTGTGAGGACCAGACGCACAACCAGTTACAAATAAAATTATAAATATACTTACATATTTGTTTTTCAACGCAGAACCCATACTATTGCAATTATAAACACGCAACTCCAGCCAATAATATCAATATAGCGCCGCAGCCACTGATCCATTTTCTCACCAAACAACATGATACCGCCAGCTACCAGGAAAAATCTCATACTTCTACCGATTATTGAGGCTATAAAAAATGGAATTAATGGCAATCCAAAAGCCCCGGCAGCAATAGTAAATATCTTATATGGGATTGGTGTAAAACCGGCAATAATTACGGCCCAAAAACCCCAGACCTTAAACCAATTCATTACAGCCTGATAAGTATCTATATAACCAAGTTGATGAATATATGGCAAGACGAGATGAATACCGAATACACCTATGGCATATCCTGCTATACCACCAATACCAGAGAATAAAGTTGCAATTGCTGCATATCTTAAAGCATTTTTCGGATGAGCTAAGCACATTGGGGCAAGTAGCACATCAGGAGGAATTGGGAAAAATGAAGCCTCAGCAAAGCTGAGTAACATTAAATAGTAAAGAGCACTCGGCTTCCTTGACCAAGAAATGGTGCGACTATACACCATTGACATAATTTTCATAAATAACCTATAGACCAGCGGCAACAACGTTATGCTATGATCTATTTTTTGGATCCCGCGGTCAAGCCGCGGGATGACAATATAATTATTGTGAGGTATTACTGATTATTAGAATTCAACCCCTTAACCCAACTAGTAATTTGATCAAACGACTGATAATTAGTCATATCAATCTGCAAAGGGGTCATTGAAATACGATTTTTATTAATTGAATAGAAATCAGTTCCTGGGCCGGCATCTTCTTCAGGCCCTGGAGGCCCAACCCAATAAATATCATGACCACGAGGATCTTTTTGTTTAATAACTCTTTCAGCTAAATGGCGAGTCCCGAGGCGAGTAACATCAAAACCACCAATTTTATCAATGGTAACATCAGGGACATTCACATTGAGAATAGCATTTTTAGGCAAAGGGTTTTCAATAACGTGATTGATAATATTTTTGATAGCCCAGGCTGCTGTTTCAAAATGCTTCATCTCGTGCTCGGCTGAACCAAGAGAAATTGCGATTGCTGGATAACCACAAGAACGTCCTTCCATTGCAGCTGCAACAGTTCCCGAATATAAAACATCATCACCGACGTTATATCCTGCATTAATCCCGGATACAACCATGTCAAAATCAACATCAAGCAAACCAGTCAAGGCAATATGAACACAGTCAGTTGGCGTACCTTCAACACTGATAACTTTTGGCTCTACTTCTTTAACATGCAGAGGTGAATGTAATGTGAGCGAGTTACTAGCACCACTACGATTACGATCAGGAGCCACAACGTAAACCTCAGCAAGTGGAGCAAGAGCCTCTCTTAAAAATCTTATACCCGGTGCGAAAACACCATCATCGTTACTAATTAAAATCTTCATTAACTAATCTCTTTCGTTATTAAAGCTACAGCTTCTGCTTTAATGCCCTCTTCGCGACCCACGAAGCCCATTTTTTCACTAGTTGTGGCTTTAATATTTATTTGCGATGCATCTAAGTTGAGATCATCGGCAATTATTGCTTCCATTCTCTCGATATAAGGCCTCATTTTAGGAGCTTCTGCAGTTATAGTTGAGTCTATATTGTTAATCGTAAAACCCTTCTTGGCAAGCAGGCCGTTTATATCACGGATTATCTGACGACTATCCATATTCTCAGTATGATCGGATGTATCAGGGTAGTGCAAACCTATATCCCCTAAACCTGCTGCACCAAGCAAAGCATCTGCTATGGCATGCAATAAAACATCGCCATCAGAATGCGCAACGACTTCAACTTTACTAGGGACTTTGACACCTCCAATTAACATAAAACCCCTATCTGATGGTTTTAATTTATGGACGTCTGTACCGAATCCAATTTTAATCATTTAGGGCCTTTTTCTGAAGCTCAATTAAGTCAGCACAACCTTGATGAGCCAACTGAATCATCTCATTCAGATGATCGATGTTAAATGGTCCATCTTCAGCTGTACCTTGAAGCTCAATAAACTCATCTGATTCAGTCATGATAACATTCATATCAGTATTAGCTTCAGAATCTTCTGCATAATCTAAATCAACAACTGGTGAACCATTATAAACTCCTACAGAAACTGCAGCTATCATAAACTTAAGTGGATTTTTGCGGATCATCTTATTCTTTTTCATGTAATTAAGCGCATCTACTAAAGCAACACATGCACCTGTTATAGATGCAGTTCTGGTGCCACCATCAGCCTGAAGAACATCACAGTCAATAGTAATTGTATTACAACCTATTTTCTTTAAATCAACTGCTGCACGCAAAGCACGACCAATTAAACGTTGAATTTCTACTGTACGCCCACCTTGCTTACCTCTTGCTGCCTCACGATCAATGCGATCATGAGTAGAGCCTGGCAACATACCATATTCTGCCGTAAGCCAACCTTGCCCTGCATCCCTAAGAAACCTTGGAACCCCTGGTTTAACTGATGCAGTGCATAAAACTCTCGTATCACCAAACTCTATTAAAACTGAGCCTGGAGCATGTTTTGTAAAGTTACGGGTAATCTTTATATCCCTTAACTGATCTAGCTTACGCTTACTTGGTCTCATGCAAAATACCTTCTAAAATTCTGGACTGACAAGTATAACAATTGATTGAGTAAAATGCACAGGGTCTTATGACAATTATGGCGCTCGTGATGATAATTATAGCACTTGGAATGATAAAACGTCATCTCGACTGGAGCACCAAAAGTGCGCTCCTACATCATCTCGACAGAAGCACCAAAGGTGCGTTCCTACGTCATCTCGACTGGAGCACCGAAGGTGCGTAATGGAGAGATCTAACTGAATTATATTTTCAGATCTCTCGACTACGCTCGAGATGACAGTTGTAGTTTACGCTCTAGATGACAGTTGCAGTTTACGCTCAAGATGACAGCTATAGTTCTTGAGGTGATAAATTAGGAAATAGTGATAGCATAGGCAGTGAAACTTGTTACACAGTTACGGGCTGCGTTAGTTTTAGTCAATTGTGCAAATTTATATGCGTTTGCCCTGAATCAAACCCCACCACAATATCAAACCAGACATTACTACTTTGTTTCTACAATCAAATCCTACCACAATTGACAAAATTCTAATTCCAACTAAACTTTACTGAATGGATCCAGAAACGAAAAAGCGTAAAATAATATGAAACCTAAATCATCTAACCTTATTTGGATAGACCTTGAAATGACAGGTCTTGATACTGATAATGATTACATTATTGAAATTGCAACTATTGTAACTGATGCACAGCTCAATGAAATTGCTGTTGGCCCTGTTCTCGCAATTCATCAACCTGAGTCAATAATGGAAGATATGGATGACTGGAACCAAAAACAGCACGGTAAATCTGGCCTATGGGAAAGAGTTCGTGAAAGCAATGTATCAGCTGAAGAAGCAGAAAAATTAACCATACAATTCTTAGAACAACATGTACCTGCGGGCAAATCTCCAATGTGTGGCAACAGTATCTGCCAAGATCGCAGATTTCTACATCGACTCATGCCGACGTTAGAAAGATATTTTCACTACCGACATATTGATGTAACCACAATAAAAGAATTGGTTAAGCGCTGGCACCCTAAATTAATGCAAGGCACACAAAAGCAAGGTAGTCACCTAGCTCTTGATGATATACGCGATTCAATTAATGAACTTAAGTTTTATCGAGAGAAAATTTTCATACCTGAGATGCAAGAGAAATAATTTAAAATTAATTATTTCAGATCTAAATTATACTCTAATACTAAAGGGGCATGATCGGAAAATCTTTGGTCTCTGTGAATTTTAGTCGAGACAACCTTTTCTCTCAAATCTGGGGTGATAATCTGATAATCAATACGCCAACCAACATTATTTGCCCAAGCATTGGCACGATAACTCCACCAGGTATATTGATCTTCTTCTTGATTAACAACACGAAATGCATCAATTAGACCTAACTCATTAAAAAGCTTATCCAACCAGGCTCGTTCTTCTGGCAAGCAACCAGAACTCTTTTGGTTACTACTCCAATTTTTAATATCTTTTTTAGTATGAACAATATTCCAATCACCACATATCACGTAAGACCTTTCAGTTTGCTTAGCTATTTCTTCTAGTTGCTCTGTATATTTATCCATAAAATCAAACTTCAGGTCTTGACGATGATCTCCACTTGATCCTGATGGTAAATAAAGTGAGGCAACCGTTAGATCACCATAATTTGCCTGTATATAACGCCCTTCTTGATCAGCCCATTCAATTCCAAGACCAGTCGTAACAGTATCTGGCTCAACCTTACTAAAAATAGCAACCCCAGAATAACCTTTTTTTTCAGCATCATTAAAGTAACAATGATAACCTTCAGGACAAAGATGGGTTGCTTCCATGTCATTTACTTGCGCTTTAGTTTCTTGGATGCATACGATATCAACAGGATTGGCCTTTAACCAATCCATAAAACCTTTGCGAGTTGCTGCACGTATACCATTGAGATTTACTGATGCTATTGTTAAAGTCATAATATTAGAATTCCTCTGTCATCCCGCGTAGAATCCCTCTGTCATCCCGCGGCTTGACCGCGGGAGCCATAAAATAGATATTATATAAATAGATCCCGCGGTCAAGCCGCGGAATAACATTTTTTAATATTGAAAATTTTTTGTCTAATTTTAGGATGACAAACTTTGCAAAACAAACCCCGAATTAGATGTTTTATCGCAGCCTGCCTTGATTATGAAATGACAGAAGCTTGCTGTTCGGCAATTGATGAGTTAAAAAGCAAATATCGAGATGATAATCCCGTGCGTTGGACTCCTCGCGCAAATTTGCATTTAACCTTAAATTTCTTAGGTGAAATTAACAAAGCTAAACTTGATGAACTATTAACTACTATTTCCAACAAAATAAAAAACATTAAAAAATTCAAAGCACAAACTAACCCACTAAATACATTTCCACCAAATCACCCACACACATTAATTGTGCCGATTAAACAGACAGATAAAATTTTTGATTTGCATGAAAATTTAGAAGAAATGCTTATAGATTTAAACTTACCAACAAAAAAACATAGTTTTTTCCCACATATTACTTTAATGCGATATAAGCATGATCTGCAATTAGACTTCACGAATATTAGCACTAAAATTCCAACTGAAATATCAATTAACAGAATTGCAGTATTTGAAAGCACCGCTAAACAGGAAGGTTCAGAATACAAGATAATTCAGGACTTTTATCTCAAGTAGCAAGCTATAAAACTCTAAAACTTCCAATTTTTATAGCAACTTTTCACAAATCATTTTGCTAAATTCGTGGTGCCTGAGCACACTCAGAATCTAGCTTGAAGCGACTGCGACTGATAGTCTTTTTTCATAAACTTTATACTTGAAATTTTAAATATTTATTTACAAATTAGGATAAAAAATTAACGTTTAGCAAATTTTGTTAAATATCTATCTAATGCGTTGGCAAATATTCTGACATCTTTTTGATCTAACGGTTTTGGGCCACCTGTCATAACACCACAAGATCTCAAATCATGCATAGAATTTCGTGAAGATAAGTGCTCTTTGATGTTTTCTTTCGTGTAAAATTCACCGCGTGGATTTAATGCTACAGCGTGCTTTTCAATCACCCTATCTGCCAATGGAATATCAGCTGTAATAACTAGATCATTAGCTTCTACATGTTCGGCAATATAATTATCTGCAATATCCGCACCACTCATTACACGCACCATTTTTATTAATGGGTTTCTCGGAACGAAAAGTGGTTTATTAGCAACCAAAATTAATTGGCTATTAGTCCGAATTGCCGCCTTAAACAAAATTTGTTTCACGGCTTGTGGACAAGCATCTGCATCGATATATATTTTCATTTGTAGCTCAACAATGTTTATTTATGCAAATGAAAAGGCTGCCAGCCTTTTCGAACTTACTACACAGGCTTTACATCGAACCTCTACCCAAAGACTAGTGGCTCAACCAAGTTACTAACTATAACCTCTTTCCCAAACTTCTCAGTAAGAAAAAATGGCTCCTGAAGTAACTCTGTTTTATTTTTTTTAGAAAGCTTTTTAATGTATTTTTCTACTTGAAGAGCTAAGCTTTTACTACCTTCAATCTTCCAGTACTGGGCAATACAGATAGGTTTAAAGCTTCTTGTATATTTAGATTTTGCTGAACCTTCCAGATGCTCTTTATATCTTCTAACGAGATCAGATGTGTAGCCAGTGTATAAAGAATCGTTTTCACACCTCAAAATGCACACCCAATAAACATTATTATTTTTCATTACAAACCTGCTCTAAATAGCTTTAGATAACTAGCTAAGAACCCAAAACATCATCTTGAGTAATAATTTCTTCTGTAAAATCAGCTAAGGGCTGATAAAGACGAACTACCGAATCTTCTTGAAGATTTTTCTGCCAATCAACAGAACCTTTAGAAAATAATAAAATAACAGTTGAACCCATCTGGAAATGCGCAAGCTCCTGACCCTGGCTATATTCAATAGGATCACTATACGTCCATTGTTCAACAGTTCTAGTAAATGGTCCTGGGGCAATTTGCCCTTCTTTTTCTGTAACTACACTTCCCACCATAATTGCGCCGACCATAACTAGAGCCATCTCACCTATTTCTGTATCAAAAACAAAAACAACTCTTTCATTACGCGCAAATAAATTATTGATATTTTTTGCTGTAGTTTTATTTACCGAAAACAACTTACCAGGCACATAAATCATCTGCTTTAACTTACCAGCAATAGGCATATGAACTCTATGATAATCAGCTGGGGCTAAGTACAACGTTGTAAATGGAGCATTACGAAAAGTCCGCCCTAATGACCCGTCAGCTAGTAAATCATCGACAGAAAAATCATGACCTTTGGCCTGAATTAATCTACCATCTGTAGCACACCCTACTTGACTAATACAACCATCTACTGGGGAAATTACACAGTTATGATCTTCTGGCATAATTCTAGCTTGTGCATTTAGAGACCTTGTAAAAAAAGCATTAAAACTAGCGTAGCTGTTTGGGTCAGACTGCTCAGCTTCATCCATATTTACAGGGTAGTGCCTTATAAAACTATTAATTAATAGCCTCTTAAGCCACGGAGCTTCTGATGAGCAAACTTTACCTGCTAATCTGCTTAATAAATGCTGTGGCAACAAATATTGCCAAAATGAGCGATGCAAGAGCATATTATTTCCTGTATATTACAAGTTATAGTGTTTTGAAAGAGTTTAACCAAAGCGGTTGATATTATGCAAATTTATTTGGTAGGCGGGGCAGTTAGGGACTCTTTATTAGGTCGTGAAGTAAAAGAAAATGACTGGGTTATTGTTGGAGCCACGCCTGAGCAGATGATTGAGCTGGGCTTCAAACCTGTAGGCAAAGACTTTCCAGTATTTTTACACCCAAAAACCAATGAAGAATACGCATTAGCTCGTACTGAACGCAAGCAAGGCCGAGGCTACAAAGGCTTTGTCTTCCATACTGGAATCGATGTAACACTAGAAGAAGATCTTAAACGTCGAGATCTAACAATAAATGCTATAGCTCAAGATGATGACGGTAATATTATTGATCCTTATAATGGACAAAAAGATCTAAAAAACAAAATATTTCGCCATGTATCTAAAGCTTTCATTGAAGATCCACTGCGTGTGATACGCGTCGCAAGGTTTGCTGCAAAACTACCCGAGTTCAACTTACACCCTGACACGCTTCATATGATGCAAGAAATTTCTGCCAGCAATGAAATAGAAGCACTTGAACCACAAAGAGTTTGGAAAGAAATAGCAAGAGCACTAAACGAAGAAGTGCCATCAAGGTTTTTTGAATACCTCGAACTATGCGATGCATTAAAAATTTTATTTCCAGAACTAGAAGAAGTTGAAATTGCCATAAAGAGATTAGCTTATGCGGCATCTTTAGGGTTGCGCCCCGAAGTACTATGGGCTGCATTACTTTATCACACTGACTCTTACCACATTAAGCTTATAGACCAACGCCTAAACACTCCGAAAAAATATCATGAGATTGCTTATTTATCCCATGAATCATGCCCTATATGGGCCAATATAGAAAACAACAATGCAGAAGAATACTTGCAATGGCTAAAAATGGTTGACGCTTTCCGTCGCCCAGAAAGGTTCAAAATTTTATTAGAAGTTTGCAAATATTGCGAAGAATGCAATGGGATTTTAAAAGCAGAAAAATGCGATGAAGTTTATGAATCTGCAAACCAAATTACTGCTGAACCTTTCGTCAAACAAGGCTTAAAGGGACTCGAGATAGGGAAAGCCATTGATAAAGCAAGAATAGAGGCTATTTCAAAAATACTTTAAGGCCTATATTGACATTACACTTGAGACTTCCAGATCTTCATCTTCACATTCAAAATTCTTAACCTTGGTACTATTGGTATTATTAGATGTGCTAAAAGTACCTAAACAACGTAGACTATTTCCCGGCAAAGAACTACTTTTATGCTTGGCACTTTTTTCAAATAATTCATCATCAGATAAAGTGTGAACTTCTAATAATTTTTGTAACGATGCTTTCTTCTGCATTTCAAAATCGTCAATATGCCCTTTTACCTTATGAAAAACATATTCACATATCTGAGGCAAATTAACCTTCATACTAAAAATCTGCTTCCCAACTATCTGTGACACATTCGGCAAGAACTTTATATTTTCAGCATAATATGGATCATAATCTCCATATCCGGGCAGAAATGCTTGCCCTTTATAGTACTTCTCAGAGAAATTAAGTACTTTACAACCAGAATAACTATTTAACCTTAATTGCACATTTATAGGAAGATACTTCGAAAAACTATTGAACATTGCGTACAAAACAGCGTGAATATCACTCCTATCATCAACAAAGTCAAAGTAAATTTTCGAACCCTCAAATCTGCTGGATAAACTATGAATCTGAGCGTAAAGAATATTATATTTATAATCATCAAAATTATTTATCTCTGATGTTTTATCATATCCATTGATTGATGGATGAGTAGAGTAATCATAGTCACTTTTTTCAAGGGAGGTTTTGATCAATTTAAAGGAGTATCCTTCAGACTCTCCAGAATATAAGTCGGCAAGCAACAACCCATTAATTTGCACCATTTTTACTTCATTTTTAGGTAACATACTACGTAAGGAAATAGCTATTTCTCTAATTGCATCAATTGCTGAGTGAGTATTATTATAGTTTGAATTTAACAGATCCAGCCTGTAGTCTTGCCGTGCCGAACCAACTAAGAGTAATACTTTATCTGGTTTAACGTCATCAATACGAGACTTAATGTAATTAAGTATGTTTTGGTTGCTCTTTTTAACACTTTGGGTCAGAAAGTAAGATTCATTGAAAATACAACCATCCATATCAATAGATATTGCTAAAATTTTACTTGGTGCCACTAATAAATCCCTCTTACTACTTAACAATTTATGTTAGATAGAGATCTTCAAGGAATACCTCTACCTAACATAAATCTTTGGCACTTCATAAAACAACAATACTATACTTTGTTAATAAATGTGAAGTTTTAGCACAATATTGAGTTTTTGATATATAATTAAGGAAAGCTTAAACAAATAATTAAGACAAGTATTATGCGAATTTTATTAGTCGAAGACGATGAACTATTAGGCGATGGCATTAAAACAGGGCTCGAACAACAGGGCTTCACTGTTGATTGGGTTCAAGATGGCGAAGCTGCTAATATAGCAATAAATGTTGAAACATTTGATGCTTTAGTGCTAGACCTTGGCTTACCCAAGCAATCTGGGCTGCAGGTCTTGCAGGACATGAGAACCAAGAAAAATGCAACCCCTGTCTTGATTTTAACTGCCAGAGAGACAATTGAAGACCGCATTAAAGGCTTAGACACTGGCGCTGATGATTACATGGTCAAACCATTTGATCTTGGCGAACTGACCGCCCGCCTACGCGCCGTAATTCGCAGAAGCGCAGAACGAGCATCACCATTTATTGAATATCACGGCGTTAAGCTCGACCCATCAACACAAACTGTTTATGTAAAAAACAAGCCGGCAAATATTTCACGCCGTGAGTTTGCTTTACTAGAAAAACTTCTTGCAAACCCTGGGAAAGTACTAAGCCGTGAAATGTTGGTACAAACACTTTATGGCTGGTCTGACGAAATTGACAGCAACGCACTGGAAGTACATATACATAATTTGAGAAAAAAGCTGGGAGCAAAAATTAAAATCAAAACCGTCCGCGGTATTGGCTACCTAATTGAGTGATTAAAAGTGTCTCCATCAATACGAACCTTCTTATTAATAAATCTATTACTTAGTGTAACTCTGATCACTTCGCTTGCGATTATAGGTAACTTATTCCTAGAGCACAGAGAACTAAAGCACCAGCTTGATGCCCAGCTAACACTCGAGTCACTTACAATTCAAGCGTTATTAAGCGACAGCCTTGAAGCAAGAAACCTAGCTCACGTACAAAAAGAAATAAGATCAATTCCGAAAAGATCGAATGCTATTTATTACAATCAATATCACAAACATCATGAACTGATTTCAGAAAAAATGCAGTTTCAAGTAATTGATCAAGATGGCAAGGTAGTACTTAACACAGAAAGCGCACCAGAAGCTCCATTAACTCTTGGTAGCACAGGGTTTTCAAACAAATGGATTGATAACAAGCCTTGGCGTATATTCAGCACCTACAACCCAGACACCGGGCTAACAATTGCGGTTGCGGAACGTTATGACTTTCGACGTCAAGCTGAAGCACAAATAACTAGATATGCTATTTTCATAATGTTAATTAGCTATCCTTTCCTTGGGCTTTTAATTTGGGTAGTAGTGGACAGAGGTCTCGAGAGCATTAAGAGAATAGCAAGTGAAGTTAGATCTAGAAGCCAAAACTACCTTGAACCAGTCCATCTGGATTATGTTCCTCAAGAAATCCAACCTCTAATTGACTCGCTAAACCATTTATTTGACCGCCTGAATGATGCAATTGACCGAGAAAAACGATTTGCGTCAGATGCAGCACACGAACTTAACACCCCTCTTGCAGGACTAAATATTCAACTACAGTTAATCAAATCTGCCAAAACGGAAGAAGAACGTAATAAAGCTATTGATAAAGCGCTGACTGGCATCCAACGCAGTCATCATGTGGTAAAGCAGCTGCTCACATTAAGCAGAACTGTTCCTGATGCACTACAAGAAAAAAATGAACCAGTTGATATTAAAGCTATTGCAGAAGATGTTATTAGTGACCTAATCTATAAGGCCGATGCCAAAATGACCGAAATTGAACTAAAAACTCCTCAGAAACAATGCAAATTTAACGGTTATCCGACTGCTATTTCAATTCTCTTAAGAAATTTAATTGATAATGCTATTCGTTATACTGATCAAAAAAGTGAAATCATAGTAAGCGTTGAACAAACCAAAGATCATGTTATCCTAAAGGTTGCCGATAATGGACCTGGAATTCCAGAAGAACTTCACAATAGAGTATTTGAGCGTTTTTACAGAGTTGTTGGAACGAAGAAAAAAGGAAGCGGCCTAGGGCTCGGAATTGTGCAACAAATTGCAAAATTACATAATGCAAAAGTTTCATTAGGTGTACCTAAATGGGGCAAAGGACTAGAAATAACTATTAATTTCCCTCGGGAAACTTAAATTTTATATAGCTCAAAGATGATAGGTAAATCACTAGAAGAATTAATTGGCAACGAAACCACTACAATAATTACTGCAAACCAAAGATTAGCAGCTTATTTAAAGAAAGAATATGATAAATATCAATTCAAAAGTGGGAAAAAGGCTTGGGAATCCCTAGATTCGGTAGCACTTAATACCTGGACAAAACGCCTATTTAGCTGGTGCGAAACAGACCTTTTTCTTTTATCGAATCACCAGCTTAAATTTCTGTGGCAGCAACTGATCTCTCGTGAATCTAAGAATAATCCTCTTTTAGATGTTGAGGCAACTGCATCTATTTCCCTGCAAGCTTGGGAAATGATAAATCTTTGGCAAATAAATTTAGAGGAAATAGATCCTAACGATAATAATGATCATAAAACATTCTTAAGATGGGCAACAAAATTTAAAAACTTTTGTGATACAAACTCCTGGCTTGATCAAAATAACCTTCAGAATTATTTAGCTGAAGAATCAATTCAATTCAATTCAATGTTACCACGAAAAATCATCCTTGCCGGGTTTGACAGCTTACCACCAGCAACAATTAACCTTCTGCAAAATATTATTCAATATTCAACCATATCATCATTAATAATTGATACTGAAGAACCAGAAACAGAACAAAAACTTACATTTTCTCATTCTGAAGATGAAATTAGGTCAATGGCCTCTTGGGCTAGAACAAAACTTACTGAAAACCCAAACATCCACATTGGGTGCATAGGCGTTGACTTAGCAAACAATAGATCGCAATATGAACGCATATTTACAGAGGAGCTATCCTCCCCTAGCGCAAGAGCCAAATTTGAAACAGATCAACTGCCTTTTGACTTTTCACTAGGCCAACCCCTTGCTGAACTCCCTCTAATCAAAACAGCTCTTAATATTTTAGAAATTGATTTTTCCTCACGCCCCATTAGAGATTTTAGTTTTTTCATAAAGAGCCCTCATATTGGAGGAGCTGAAACTGAGTTTTACTCAAGAGCCATGCTAGACGCAAAAATTCACCAAGCAAACCAATCCTCTGTTAATCCCAAACTAGCACTAGCAATTAACAATCATGCAATTGAACAGGATGACTATGCGGCAAGCCCAGAACTACAATCTATTTTAAGCAAAGGCCTTTCTTTTAGGAAATCATTACCAGCTGAACAATCTCCCAGCAACTGGGCAAGATCAATTAAAAAACTCTTAAAAATATATGGATGGCCAGGTGAGAGAACACTGAGCAGCCTTGAGTTTCAGCAAAACCAAAAGTTTCATGAATTATTAAATCAATTATCTACAATTGAAGCTGTAAAATTAAAAATGTCTTTAAAAGAATGCTTAGACCAAATTAAGCAATTGGCTAGCTCGACCATTTTCCAGGCGAAAAAGCCCAGCACACCCATTCAAGTTTTAGGTCCGCTTGAAGCTGTTGGAATAAAATTTGATGCCATTTGGATTTCTGGGCTTGACGATAGCAAATGGCCAACAAACAGCAATCCAAATCCATATCTTCCCTATAAGATGCAACGAGACAAACAATTACCAAGGGCCTCAGCAAAGCAAGAAAGTTATTTCTCAAAAAAATTATTACGGCACTTCACAACCAGCGCCAAAAATATAATATACAGCTATTCATTACTAAATGATGATCAACCTCAACTACCAAGCCCATTAATTGAAAGAGTTGAGAATTATGATATCGAAGACATTATAAAATTAAGCCCAACTTGGGCTGAGCAAATCCATAATACCCATAGTACAGAAATTTTCACAGAAAACCCTAACATTGTCGCATTTAAAAAAACTAAAGCACCTGGTGGAGTTAGCCTATTTAAACATCAAGCTGAGTGCCCATTTCGGGCTTTCGCTACACTTAGACTTAAAGCTAACACCATACATCACCCGACTGTTGGTATAGAACCAAGAGAAAGAGGAACTATTCTGCACCAAGCACTATCTTTTCTTTGGGCTGAAATTAAAGATCAGAAAAAACTAAAATCACTACCTAAGAACGATATTGAAGCTATCATTGATAGGTCAATAACTCGCACTTTTGAAAACTTCAGACAACAAAATCAATTTCTTATTCAAATATTAAACATTGAAAAAACACGCCTTAAAAATCTTTTAAAACAATGGCTAGAAATAGAAAAAGATCGGTCATACTTTAAGGTAGTAGGTAATGAGCAATCTAAACAACTAAAAATCAAAGACCTTGAAATTAAGCTACAAGTTGATCGCATTGATCAAATTGATGATGGCAGCCATTGGATTATTGACTATAAAACCGGAAAACCTGATATGAGAGCATGGTTTGGTGATCGTCCAACAGAACCACAACTGCCCCTTTACTGCCTCAGCCACAAGGAACCAGTTAGCGGTTTGCTTTTCGCTCAATTACGATCTAACGAAGTAGAACTAAAAGGATGTGTACAAACAGCAGAGCCTTCCAAAAACTTAAAAACTCTAGCAGAAATAAAAACACCAGATGCGAAAGACACCTGGAACGAACAAGTGAACTCTTGGCGGACTGTATTTGATGGCTTAGCAGATGATTTTAAAAATGGTCATGCTGCAATAGCCCCCAAAGACCCACCTAAAACTTGCCAATTTTGTGATTTAAAAACTTTTTGTAGGATAGACAACCTATAGAGGCTGTTTACAATTGGGCTTACAGACGCAAATTTCTAATTTACTTTAGCATAACTTAATGTAAATATTTTACACTATCCACAAATACTATAAATCCCGAAAAAGAGTATCAATATGCACCTTAAATCAATATTTAAAACCATAAAAAAAACAACACGAACTAAACAAAACCAAAAATATGACAATAATAAAAATATACCTAAGCCTAAAAGCCCTGGGCTAAATCTTCTTCAAATGACTAATTACGGTACTTTTGCCCCCTCCTCGGCCTCCACATATTATATTGATGTGGCAATATGGCGCTTAAAAATGCATATTGCAGGGAAAGACTCAACATACAAAAACTTAAATGAATGCATATCTGCAGTTACTAAAGATCTATACAATAAAATTTCTCAGAAAACCAATCAAACTAATTACAATGATTATATCGATTTATATGTTAGCAAGCTAAATTCAAACCTATCTGAATCTATACACTTTTCTGAAGGTGTTTTAAAAAAGAAAATAATTGGGATTATTGCTGAAGAAAAACAACTTAAAACCGCGGGAAATATAAATCAAGAAATCCCTTTGGGCTACTAACAATCATGTATGACTTTTCGCCACACAAAAATTGCAGATTATGCTTGACCTAAGCTAGATTCCACACTATTATATTGAACGTGCCTTCCTCGGTAGCTCAGTGGTAGAGCAGGTGACTGTTAATCACTTGGTCGGCGGTTCGAATCCGTCCCGAGGAGCCACTTTAAATCAATGACTTACAAAATTTTGCAGCCGCTTTCATAGCGGTTTTTTTGTTTTGGGCTATACAGCGGGCTATACAAAAGCTCATTACTGGTATCGGAGTTATCAAGATAAATGATTCAAAGGTTTGATACTGCAGAAGAGTTTTTGGAAGAAATTTTAGAACAATCAGACAAAAGGAGAGACTACTCTGATTGTTTTCAATATAAATATTGGGACATTGAGACAGCAACATCTCTGCTAACAGGTGTTGGATTTAAAACATTTCTTAATACTGAGCCTAGCTTCCGAGAATTTCAGGAACTTATATGTAACGCAGATTTAAAAATTAGCGCGTTATGGAAGGAATTTTTCAAAAAGAAACTATTTCCCCAGCATAGCTTTTTTGCACCTGGTTATCGTTTATGGGAGGATAAAGAGAATACAATAAATAAGCTTGATTTATCAAAAGAAGCCAAAGACTTAATGCATAAAACCACCTTATTTGCGGTATTTTCTTCTGACAAAGAAAATATTAACATCCCCAAGAAACTTGAAACAGCCTGGGATTTTTTTAATTTTATTAAAATTGTATATGACGCATACCTTATCTTATGTAGTAGATTGGAAGATACAAAGTGTAAAATACTAAACTGGTTTTCTGGAAATACCAACCAAAATTTATTGCACAAATTTGAGATTATAACCACAGCTATTAAATATAAATACAAATTACCTAGCAATCTATTGCTATATGCATCTGAAAGCATAAACCACGAGCTTCAGCATATTAATATTTACTCTAACCCTAAATCAGATAAAAACAACCTTTCTTTAGAGACACAATCAAACAGCTCCTCTTCAATCAATGAAAAAGAAATAATCTCTAATCATTGTAAAGAAATAGCTACCAATAAAAAAGCCAGACAACAACCAACTGATGCTCAATACAAACAAATCTTAGTAAATTATTTGTTTAAAGTGAAAGGATATGGGTGGAGCAAACTTAAAAACACCCTAACTATGAACAGAGATAATTATCATGAAAAAAAATTACAATTAAATTCCGAAGAACATATGCTGCCATATGATGAGCTATATTTAGATGGAGAAACAATTTGTGGCTATTTAACTAGTTACCATCATATGCATAAACAAGCAGATGATGAATTTGAGAATGCAGAATTAAACCACACAGAAATATGCAAAATCAACTCATTAAAATCTTATTTTGCTTCTGCAAAGAATAATCCTAAAAATTCTAATACAACACCCTAATTTCACAACCGAACGAAACCCAAACAAGCAACCTTTTTTTATTTTAGCCTTGAGCCCTCAATTTAATTTTTGAGGTCTTCTAGCCCTCAATTGAAGCTCAAATGTACAATTCACCCCTCAATTGAACCTCAATTATGCAATTGAGGCCTCAGCTGCTGAGCCCTCAACCCAATATGCTCTCATAGAATTGTTTAATTTGAACAATTTTATTAACCACTCAAAAAGGAGATTTTATGAGTGATAAACAAAAACTGCTCGTTAGGGAGCAAACCCTAGTAAAAGAGCTTGGCATTGGTAGGTCGACAATACGAAGGATGGTTGAAGATGGAACTTTCCCCGCACCAATACAAATCTCACCTAGAACAATTGGTTGGATTCGCGAAGAGATCGAATCCTGGATAAACACACGCAAAAGAATAAAAGGAACTGAAAACAATGCGTAATAATAAATCCTACAAACAAAAATTAATCACAGTCGCCATGCAAGAACTAATTTCAGGTAACAGAATAACAACGCCAGACTTCATGGAACTAACAGGTTCCTGGAGGCTGGCAGCCTGCATCCATTTAATTGAACAGAGGTACGGGTGGCACATAAGCAGGAAAGTAATTAACAGTACCGGCATGGTTATGCACTACCTAACCACAGAAGAATTTAAAAGAGTAAAGGCCACCGAAGTTGCAGCTTCGATGGCAACAGTTAAATCAACGAAAAAGGAAAACAACGATGACTAACTTTGATAATTATATCACGGCAGAGTATATCGCCAAAAATCTGGATAAATATAAACGCTCTGGTAATGGATGGGTAGCTTGCTGCCCATCCCACGAGGATAACACCCCCAGTCTAAGCATTTCAGAGTCCGACAACGGGACCATCCTAGTGCATTGCTTCTCTGGGTGCTCCCAAGAATTAGTAATCGGAACTTTAAAGCAAATGAAGCTTTGGCCCGAATATAGCAAAAGTTGTCACAGTAGCTTACTCAACACAAAAAAGAAATGTTCAAAAGTTAAGGACAACAAAATGCAAAACAGCAATATAATTACTCTGCCCATTACTGGTGAAATACCGCCACCCCCAACCTGGTTACCAAAACTCGGCGAGGCAACTAACACCTGGGAATATACAGATACCAACGGCAACCCCTGCTTTAAAGTTCTTAGGTTTGAGACTAATGAAGGCAAAGAAATACGTCCTTTAACTTTAGCCCAAATTGAGCAAGGCTTAAAATGGGAATGGAAATGGCCTGGAGGTAATAGGCCTCTTTATAACTTACTCCAAATAACCAATAACCTTGAAGCCACAATATTAATAACTGAAGGAGAAAAAGCAGCTGACGCAGCTCAAAGACTATACCCCGAATGTATAGCCACAACTTCTTCAGGTGGCTCAAAAGCATTTAACAAAACTGACTGGTCACCATTAAAAGGTAAGCAAATTATATTATGGCAAGATGCTGATAATACCGGTCAAGCATATATTGACAATGTAGCCATCATCCTTAAAGGACAAGGTGTCAGCTCAATTGAATTTGTTGATATTAAGCAATTGGGATTACAAGGAAAAGAAGATGCTGCCGACTTTGAAGCAAAGGGAGGAACACTACCTCAAATTATTGAAGCTATAAAGCCATATGTTGTTTATACAAGTATCATAGCTGACCTAAAGGCAATTAGTCTTACAGATGCAGAAGGCAACAATAAAACAGCAAAAAGCTTACTAAACGAAACAGGCAGACTCTTCGAACTATTTCATGACACGAATAATGAAACTTATGCTGTTGCCTATGAAAACAAAAAGAAACATGTATTTCGCATAAAAAGCAGCCAGTTTAGAGACTACATGGCTTATTGCTATTATCAGCTAATGGAATCTAGCCCACCAGGACAAACGCTTAGTGACTCTATTAACACAATTGACGCACGAGCAAAGTATGACAGTAAAAAAGATAAAGTATACCAACGCGTTGGTAAGCACGAGGACTATATATCTCTAGATTTAAATGACGATGAATATGGAAATACAATAAAAATAACCCCCCACAACTGGGAAATTGTTCATCAGTCAGACATACCAATTAACTTCATAAGAAGCCAATACGCAATCCCACAGCCTTTACCATATGAAGACAGGCCTTTAGAAACTTTACTATCAGAACTTTGCAATACAGATAAGAATCAATTACATCTGATTGCAGCTTGGATTATTGGCGCATTTAGACCAAACCCCCCATACCCTATTTTGGTTCTCCACGGCTCTCAAGGCTCAGGAAAAAGCATGCTATCAAAAATATTGAAGCGCATCATTGACCCAAATGAGAATGAGAGTACGTGTACCCCAGGCGATGAGAAAGACCTTATTGCGTATGCTAGAAATCACAGGCTATTAAGCTTTGATAACAACAGCTTTATCTCTAATAAACTAAGCGATAATCTTTGCAGAATAGCATCTGGCGCATCTGTAAGCAGACGTGAGCTTTATACAACAGCTAACGAAGTATCATTTAAACTAGCTAGACCCATATTGATAAACGGTATTAATGTAAATATTTTTAGAGGTGACTTACTAGAGCGAAGCATAGTGATTGAACTCCCAGAATTACGCCTAAACCAAAGAAAAACGGAAGAAGAAATTAACAACCTATTTAATGAACTCTTACCAGAAATACTTGCCAGCATTTGCAATCGCGTATCAAGCGCCTTGAAAAATATTAATACCATACATGGGCATGCACTACCTCGGATGGCAGATTTTGCAAAATGGGTTATGGCTTCAAATATAGACAAATCAGAAGAATTTCTAAAACTTTATAAAAGAAATATTATTGAAAACTCAGAAAATATTTTGTCTGAGGACCCTTTAGCAGAAGCTATAAAGTATCTAGGCAGGAGCCTTACTAATCAAAGCAAAACTCTGTGGGAAGGAACAGCAACTCAACTACTAAAACAACTGAACTTCTCTATATCAGATAAATACGATGAGCTTATTTATATACAAAAATCTTCTCAATGGCCGAAAGACCCACGCTCTTTAAGCTCTCACCTAAATAGGTTGAGTCCAGACTTAAAAAAACTAGGCATCATCTTGAGTAAAAAGAGAGTAAGCAACGAAATGGTTATTATTTTGAATTTTGAAAACCTTGCGTCATAAGCGTCACTGACTTGTGTAACCTATTGATTTATAATAGATTACAAGACAACGCATAACTTTAATTAGCGTCATGACATGCGTCACCATTTACGTCATTAATAACAAGCTGATTACAAAGGTAAAATAACGAAAGTGACGCAAATGACGCTAATTATCACAAACCTATTAACCTGAACTTATCAGGCAAACATCAGAGGAAATATAAGCATGAAATTCCAAAAGGGACAAAGCGGCAATCCAGCAGGCCGACCAAAAGGTATAAAAGACAAACGTGCTATCTGGCGGGAGATGTTGGAATCTGAAAGCGAAGAGCTAATCAATAAAGCTGTTCAAATGGCAAAAGATAGTGATGAACAAATGCTTAAATTTATATTAGATAGAGTATTGCCCGCGAAGCCAAAAACAAACCCTATTGAAATAGGAGAGTTTAAAGGTAATCCAGAAGAAAAGTCTACCATGATTATGCAGGCAGCTTTTAAAGGGCTGATAACACCTCTTGATGCAAGTGTATTAATTAATACGCTTAAAACTCACACTTACATGGTTGATATGAAAGTAATTCAAGATAAGATGGAAGAATTAGAAAAACTTAATAAGCCTCAATCAAGCCTTGGGAGCCACTAAAATTAAACCCTCAAAAGCATCAAAACCTAATTTTGAAGTTTTTGAGGGTACAGTTACTTCATTCATTTAGCGAAACCAGTAGAGCACATTACTTTATTAACATTTGGTGCAACTTGGCTAAATTTAAACACCATCGACCATTCGTATCTTTCAATATAACCAAGCCCACAAGCACCATAGCCATAATGACTATAGGCATCACCAATTGTAGCACTGCTAACACTAACAAAAGTGCCAGCATCAGCGAACAAATCAATATCAAGCTTTACACTACTATTTGGCTCAATAAGCTGTGTAGTTAGCTTCCTACACCGACGAATACTAGCGTTATCATAGAGATAACAAATTTGATACTTTATTTTTAGTTTTCTTTTGGTATCGGCATTCACATAATAAACTGACCTTGTAGCTGCCAAAACACTGTTGGGAAGTAGTAAACAAAGGCTAATAAATAAAATGAATTTTCTATTACTCATAATTAGCGACCTCAATATGGTAGAACATTGTACACACAATGGAAATTAGGTTGAGAGAGTATTCATCAAACCTTCTTAATGCGAAGCGAAAGCATTTGAGCACCGGACCTTATTAGAACCCTTGAATAATTGCCTAAAAATTAGCGCATTAGTAATATATGATTTTTCCCGGAAATATACAGTGCAAGCATAGCCACTATATGTACTTTCACTATTAGCTAGCGATGCTTTAGAAACATGAATCTTTGTTTGAAGGTTATCTTTAATCTGGAAGTTATCTATATTTACCTTTATACCTCTACTTGGCTGTATCTTAATCTTTTTGAGACTTTGGCACTGCTGCACACCTTGACTATACAGTTCATAGCAGACTTGATACTCAACCTTTAAGACTCTATCTGCATCATCATTTACAAGATACATAGATTTTGTGCTTCCAAGTGAATGAATTGCAAACAACGACAAAATAACAAAAGTACAACCTCTATATTTCATAACTAAAAACCTTCTATAAATTATAGGCATAGACAAATATGCAATACTCTTCCTAAATTTCACATACAACGCGAAATACTAAGACATCCTTAGTATCGTGTCAATCAAAAAACTAAGATGATTTTAGTCTATAGAACTAATTTTATAGACGATTATGAATCAATCCCCAATCAGCAAAAGACTCAAGGAAGCTCGTTTAAAGGCTGGACTATCTCAAAAACAACTTGGGATAAAAGCTGGTATCGACCAGTTCTCTGCTAGTCCTAGGATGAATCAATATGAAACTGGCAAGCACACCCCAGACTTTAATACCATGAAGCAAATAGCAAAAGTTCTGAGTCTTCCAGTTGCATATTTTTATACTGAAGAAGATGAGCTAGCAAACTTAATAATACTTTTCACAAACTTAAATACCTCTCAAAAAAATAATCTAATAAAGAGCATTCAATGCAACACTTAGCTCACAACTATTTGATACTAAAAATTATATAAGAACATCAAAATTAATTTTTTCATACTTATAACTTTACATAAGTGCCTTGATATCATACAATTTTTCAAATTTTGAGAATAACGCCTTATTACTCTATGCTTCGAAATGGAAAATCTTCAGTAATGGATTTATTGCATAGCTCACAAGTCTATTATGGGAGTAAAACAAATGACACAAACTAAAAAATCCATTTCAACCTCAAATACAAATTCTATTGACTTAAATAGTGAGCTTTCCTTGCACAATAATAAGCGTAAAAATCTCGACAAAATGAATTTACTCTTTAGCACCAATAATATCGAAACATTAAAAGCAGCATTAGAGCTTAAGAAAACAAGAGAATATATGTCTTCAAGCGCCAGTCTTATCAACAACAACCCTACACTAATTGCAATGGGACATAACTCTTACGCCTCTTATGTTGTAGAAAATAACCCTTGTGATGAGCAAGAACAATTAATAAAAAAATTATCTAGATATTCGAAAGAAGAGTTAAATAAAAGAATAGATGACATTAAAGCTGGAGTAAACTCATTACAACGTTACTTTGCCCCTGAAATAAAAAATATACTTATAAATTTAGCAAAAAATGGAAAGACTAAAACTCTATGGCAAAAACTAAATGACTTTCAAGACCTGCAAAGCGATTTCAATTTTATTCAAGATGAGAACAGCAACAATCTACTTCACTATTACAGCCGTCAAGTAACCGTAAGGCGCGAAAAAGCTAACGAACAAATGGTTGAAATATTACTAACTAGAGGCATCAATCCCTTTCACCCTAATAAAGAAGGGAAAACACCTTTCTACCTTGCTATACACAACAAAAATACAAAAGTACTGGAGCTTTACCTAAACCACTTAAGAATAGCAGTTCCTGAATGGATAATTAACCATGAAAACTTTACGTTTAATGAAGAAATCATTAAAACTGATATAACCGATATTGCTGACGACAATGAAAGAGAGGTAGCAATAAATGAACACAGGGAAGCTTTAGATAAAAAAGCTGATATTGACTCCCTTCTAATATTTAATGAAACATTACAATGGCTTGGTGAACGCGTTAAATCAGATAAAGAAAAACTTAGAACAGATTTAAGAAATAAAATATATGAGATTTTCACTAATCGTGTAAAAAACGGTGAACAAGAGCTAGATACTTATGCCAGTAGTTTAATCTTAGATGCAATTGAACAAAGAGATTTTGATAAGTTTTTTAAAGAAATTAATAAAGTTGAAAAATCTGGATGGAAAGAGAATCTCAAAAACTTTTTCCTTAGAAGAAGAGAAACTTTTTCCCTAAAGGTAGCGAAAGCCAAATCCAAATGGAAAGAAAATCGAAGGGTATCAGAGTTAGAACATGGAAGAATGCTAGATAAAAAGAAGCTTTCTATGAAAGATGAAATCATAAGACGCTTAATGGAAGAAAACCTGAGATTAAAGGAAAATAACTCTCAAAAACCATCAACTACTACAACTAGCAACCCGCAATCTGACTTTTTTGCAAATTTATCTGATGACGATTTTGTTACTACTGGAAATGAAACAGAAGAAATTGAAATGCTAACCGAAGTAAATTGCTCTGATGCTGAAAATAACGAGAGTGCACATGAGACCGAGAATGCCAATATTACAAATTTTAGCACTCAACTTTAATTAAATAATTTTCTCTTAAGCTTGGTGTGATTAAATCATCTAATAGTAAATGAGATTTACGACTAAGGAGCCAACCCTATGCTAATGCATCCAGTTAAGATAGGAATATTAAAGCAGCTATTAGCTAGCTTACAAGGTTTTTACGAGAATCGTAAAATTACAGTTAGAGTTGGGTGGGGCTCTGGATTTTTAGGTCTTCCCTGGAAACGCATGTCAGGGAAAAACTATGCTAAACACATGGGGAAAGGCGATATAAACAATGGTTGGGATAAAATTTCTGACTTAGCCGATAGATATCAAGAAAAAATTGAGCAGAACTCCCTTAGTCTTTGGAAACGTGCTTTTTATACCCCTAAAGCCATTATTGAATTAAATGCAATTAAACAGTGTAGTGATGAAATTTCAGATAATATTGAAAACCTTACAAATAACCCACACCAAGAAGGCATAAAACTATTTAATATAAATATTTTTAAAAAATTAAAAGTACCCTCTCTAGTAAATCGTTTAAAGGTGATTGAAAAAATGTTGCATTCAGTACCAGAGTTCTTTTTATCTGCTAATAACCCAGAAGAAGCAAATGCCCCTAAACCTGGCTTTTGGGCTCGATTGAAAATACAGAGAGAGATGCGCAACCTGCATTCTATTTACAAAACATGGCTAAAAGCGCATAACAACAAAGATAATAAAGGCGCTGATAACTATAGAGAAAAATATCAAAACAAATATAATCGATTATTGAAAAACTATAGTCATTGCCCAAGTGTTTTAAATCAATTAAATGATTCTTATATAAAGCTTTATTACGGGGTAGATGGGCAAGATAGATTAAGACAGCTGGATAATGATTACAAAGATTTACTCAATCAATTAAAAAACATAACTTCAAATGAAGAACGCACACAATTAATAAATTCCTTTAGGGAAAAGCTCGATGAAGGAAACCAAAACTTTACGTATTACCAAGAAAATTTGATTTCCGATGAATCTGAAGAAATAATTGAGCAAACAGAAGCAAATTGGACTCAAATTTCAAATTTTTATAGAGAAGAACTACAGAACCTGTCAAATAATAGTTTCACAAACGAAAAATTCAACTATAAAGTTAGAGAATTAGTACATGCTCCTGCACAGACTAATAAAAATGAAGCTTTACATGACATGGGATTAAATGAACTAAAGAAAAATTTCGAAAAACTTAAAACTCAGCTTGAATCTATTAACAAGCCAGCAGAATATGAAAATCTTCTAAACAATTTTATTTCTGATTTTGAAAAAAAATGTGACGCTTTTAAAAAATATTTTGTTGAAAAATCTCATGACTCTGCTTTTAACCCCAATTTTAATAGAGACTCAAGAAACACTGAAGAATTGGCTATGGCTGATGCAAGAAATAGAGAGTTAATAGCCCTTAGAACTGAGTGGAAAAAAGAAATACGTAGTATTAAAGCAGAATTAGTAGCTCTACAAGAATCAGCCCCAGAAGAAGAAAAAACTGTTATTCAGTTAGCTTTAAATAGTATAAACAACTTTACTAACATGCTTGTTAATAGCATAACAAGCATCCCCAAAGATATAAGAGAAGCTAGAGAGCGAGAGCAAGAGGATAGAGAGTGGCTAGATAGAATTAGCAAAGATATAAGTGAATCGCAAACTAAAGCAACAAATCTAGCGAAGGAAAGAGAAAATAATCAAAAGCTTATCGATACACAAGATAAAATAATAGCTCGATTACAAGAAGCAAACATGCGCTTAAAAATGAGAAATAATTCCACTGAACATATAAATAACCAAGCCTCCACCACCACAGATTCTGCTTCTGAGACACCCACACGAGTCAATGGCACGTTTCACAGGAATTCTAATCTTTTATATAAAGTGCCATGCGACAGCAATCGGATGAATGAAGGTTTTAAAGATGGTATGACTAATCAACTTGGTTAAGAACAAACTTACTGCATAAATGAAAATGCCTTGCTAAAACAGACACATACACTCAAGACCATGATGCAATCATAACTCTTAGTTTATCTCCCCATAAGATTAATGACTCCGTTTTCTCATCATCATAGCTATGTCTATCATACACCGCTGTCACAGAGCTATCAGTATGATTAAGTATCTTTTGCAAAATAAACCGTGACACCCCCATAGCTGACATATGCGTTGCAGCAGTACGCCTTAAATCATGAGCTACCCAGCTGCCAACGCCTTCAAATACTTTAGTATTACGAGAAATTGCCCTAGGAATACATTCAAGAGTTATATGCCCAACTCCCTTTGGGGATGGGAATAACCATTCGGATTTAGGATTTAAAGCTCTTAACTCAGTTAGTAGCTCAAGAGCCAATGGCGAAAGATAAACTGTATGTGTAACACCATTTTTACTATTTATTGCAGGAATAACCCACCAATTAGTTTTGAAATTTATTTCTTCCCATCTAGCCTTGGCCCACTCGCCTTTACGCTGGCCAGTAACTAGCATCAACTTCAATAAAATTTTAACTTCTGGTGACATAGTCGCATTATCTAGACCATGCCATATTGAACGTATTTCTTGCTCATTAAGCACACGGTCTCGTTTGTTTTCTTTTGATGGCATTTTCACCCCCACGCAAGGTGTATGCTGAATAATATCGCGTTCAATTGCAAAGTTATAGATTCGTCTAATCAATGCAAAAGTTCTATTTGCTGCAATGGGGGCACCCCTATCTACAATCTCCTCTAACAACAGAACAACCTCACGTCGCTTAATTGAAGAGGCCTTTCTCTTTTTCCACTTTGGTAGCACATCAGCCTTAAGCATTTGCTGGTCTTTCTTCCACGTCTTCTTATGTTTTTTGGCATATTTCTCAATATATTCATTTGCTAAAGATTCAAACGTTGGGTCATTAATACTATTAATCTTAGCTAGTTGCTTCTCTAGCGATGGGTCTTTACCTTCTAGTGCTTTATTACGTACTTCGTTAGATATCTTGCGAGCATCTTTTAATGAGACATCAGTAGTCTTACCAATAGTGTAGAACTTAAGCTTTCCTTCAAAACGATACACATGCACAAAAGTCTTTGTGCCTGCTGGCGTCACCCTTACAGCTAAACCCTTTCCATTTTCTTCGTAAATAAGTTGTCGTTTCTCCGTTACAGGTATCTGGTCAATGGTTACTTTGGTGAATTTAATCGCCATCTTACATTTCCTTTTGGGCTATACAACGGGCTATACAAATTAGGGTTGTTGCTCTTGAAATCTTATGAAACAATAAGAAACAAATAATACTTGGAAATTCCTGTAACTACAAGGCTTTATCGGGATTATTTTTAAGATTTGGAATGTTATGAAACGTTAAAAAATGATGTGACTTGGTGACTGTTAATCACTTGGTCGGCGGTTCGAATCCGTCCCGAGGAGCCACTTCTTCAAAGCTTTTAATATCCTTGCCTCTAACTGTATACCAATAATAAATGACTATTTTAAATTTTCTTTTTGTGCCGGCACTAAATATAACCCCAATTAAAATTTTTTCTTTAGCAAGAGTAGACTATTAAAATTTTCTATGGAAGTGGCAATTGATAAGGTCTTTAATCGACTTTTTTCACCGCTTATGATATTTACATCCTGCTTTCTTAATTTTAAAAACTTAGCAACAAAGGAGATTAATTCTTTATTAGCTTTACCTTCAACAGGACCTGATTTTAAACGGATCTTAAGCCTATTATCATGCTCACCAACAAACTCTGTGGTTTTCGCGCCAGGCTGAACATATACTTCAATCAAGAAACTCATGAAAATCCACCAAAATCACCAAAAAAATAAAAAATTAATAATACCTACATGCTCAAGCTTTTAAACAAGCTTATCTGCCGATTATCTAAAAACGCAAAGAGGCGCCACTTAGACAAGATGAAACACCATGCACTAAACTAACCCCAGCTTCGTGGAATAAATATCTCCACCCAGTGGGTACTGGCGTATAATCTTCTAATTGATCAACATCTTTAAATTTGCTTTTAACAAGCCTGTCAACACTAGAAAAACCATCAACCAATCCTAAAGTTTTAGCTTTTTGTCCAGTCCAAATTTGGCCACTAAATAGTTCTTTATCTGAAGCATGCAAGCGATCACCTCTCCCGCCTTTAACAGCACTAATAAAATTAGTATGAGTTTCAGTAAGCATTTGCTTTAAATGTTTTACTTCTTCAGGGTTTAACTCTTTAAATGGATCCATAAAATCTTTCTTATCACCAGCGGTAAATACCCGACTTTCAACCCCTAATTTTTTTGCCATACCCTTTAGACCAAGACCGCTATAAATAACGCCAATCGAGCCAACCAATGAAGATGGATTAGCATAAATCTCATCGGCAGATGACGCTATATAGTAACCACCAGATGCGCAAATATCAGAGCAGACAGCAAATACCTTTTTGTTTGGATGCTCTTTTCTCATAAACCTAACGGTATCATAAACATAAGAAGACTGAACAGCGCTACCACCAGGGCTATTAATTTCAATTATTAACCCCTTGGCTTTATCATTCTCAAAAGCCTCCTTAATAGCACTACTAACTTTATCCATATTCCCTCTAATCCCAGGGATTGCACCATTAATCTTGATTACAGCTACATGTGGCCTTAAAGTTCGCATACCATTATCAGAAAACACTACACCAATCACAAAAAATATTACAATTAGGAGTAAAATTAAACGACGGTAAAGACGCCAGCGCCTCCTCTTCCCTTGCTCCTTTAAAGCATAAAAGGCAAATTTTTGAATAAAATCCGGGTCACTGACATCTTTTTCTCTTATCACAGAACCACACTCCCTTGCGTCATCCATGGCAGAAGATTTATCTAAGCCTATTTAGCCTCAGATGAGCCTTCTTTTGAGCCTTTATCTTGAGGATCTTTGACCTCATCAACATCTTTTTTTAGTTCTTCTTTTACTTCTTCTATATCTTCAACTAAGGAGGTATCAGCCTTAACTTCCTTAACTGGCTCTGGAGTAACTTCTGCCTTTGTATCCTCAAGTGAAGGCTCTTTTGCACCAGGATCAACCACATTATCTGTAGCCTCAGGCTTAACTTCTTCTTTAAACTCAGGCTTTACTTCAGTTTCTGGTTTATTAGTTTTAGGCGAATCATTTACATCAGGCTTATCTACCTCAGAAGGCAAGATCTTCTCCTTAAGATCCTTCACATAACCAACAATTTTGTCCAAATCGATCTTTTTCTTTAACTCTTCAAGATCTGGTAACTTAAACATGATAAAACTCCATATCTATAAGACTTCAAATTTAAGTTTAGTAGTAAATGAAAGAATTTCCTGTTTGGCAATAATCAGAGTTATTCTAAAAAACTAAGCCACATAGGTTTAATGAAGCTAGCCGGAAAGAGCTTGAGAAGAATCAGGAGGCACTTTGTTAATATTTGATTGGCTTGCACTTGATTTATCAATATGAGCTAGAAGCTCTTCAGCTATTTCATCACAAAACTGATACTTAAAACCACTTAATCTTTTCACAAACCATTCTTTGTTAAATGACTCATTATATATTTTGATGAAGCTCCATATTTTATTAATTTGACTATCAAAAAGTAGGTTACTACCATTTTTTAATTTGAATTTCAGACAAGATGCCAAAAATATTTTCTTAATTTCTTCTAACTCAGAATTTATTGGTTCAAAGTCTGCTTGTGCATTTTTATCGAGGCTTGGTACTTGCCCACGTATGATTTCGTCATTAACATCAGACTCAGGCAAAAAGCCCTGCGTAATTTCTTCATCACACATAAGCGGCCTACCATAATTTTCCATGCAAAAAATAGCTCTTAATAATCTACTAAAGGTCAAATCTAATACTCCGCTAAATAACAAACGTCAGATTATAAGACCTGTATCATTAATAATCAAATCTAATATTTTTTGGCTTACATTAGCGTTTATAGGCAAAAACCAAAACCTATCATCAGCGAATACTCGGCACTTTACAGCATCTTTTTCAGTCATAATAATAGGAAGGTTATCGTTAAAATTAAAATCATTGAGACAAAAAGGGTGATGATCAGGAAATTCATGAATTATTACATCGAACCCCTTACCAACCAAAGAATCGAAAAAACTTTTTGGACTGGCAAGACCAGAGACTGCGTGAATTTTCTGCCCAGGCTTGGGTGCTAAGGCAGAAGAGTTCTTACCTACGGGTAAAAGTGATCCGGATTTTAGAGTCATAGAAAACTCGCCACTTTTTGCAACCCCTTTAACTACTTTAAGATCGAAACTATTAACACGATATAAAGGCTCTCTTAATGGGCCAGCAGGAAGACAATAACCATTTCCAAAACGTCGTTGACCATCAATCATCAAAATCTCAATATTGCGGGCTAAAGCATAATGCTGCAAACCATCATCTGCAATAATGCAATCACAATCAGTATCATACATTAATTTTGCTACTGCCTGAGATCGTTTTGGACAAACTGCCACTGCCACCCCAGTTCTTTCTGCAATTAGAAATGGCTCGTCACCAACACTAAAGGCTGTATGCTGCTTAAGATCAATAATTGTTGGCTCTGTAATGCCGCTACCATAACCACGAGATACAACCCCTGGCTTAAATCCTTCCTTTTTTAAATTTTCCACCAGCCAAATTACAAAAGGAGTTTTGCCAGTGCCTCCAACTGTTAAGTTTCCAACAACAATAACGGGAATATCAAATTTAAAAGTACGCTTTAGGTTCCAATCATAAAGTTTACGGTTCAGAGTAACAGCAAGGCGATATATAGCGGATAGCGGTGCTAAAACGTATCTAACAACAGACTTTTTATACCAACTATTAACAAGCCAGCTCACTTACTCCGCCTCGCTAGAAGCAGTCATCTCTTCTTCAGCCAAAGAGGCATATAACTTTGTATACTCACCATTCTGAGCTAGCAAGTCATCATGTTTACCCTGCTCAATAACTTTACCATCGGAAAGAACCAAAATTCTATCAACATGCTCAACCGTAGACAATCGGTGCGCAATAATAATGGTAGTACGGTCTTTAGCAAGTTTTTTCAATGATTTTTGGATCATACGCTCCACATGCTGATCGAGAGCAGAAGTTGCTTCATCAAATACCAATATAGGTGCATCCTTCAAAAATGCTCGAGCAATAGCAATTCTTTGGCGCTGTCCTCCAGACAGATTACCACCATTTTGACCAATTGGGGTATCAATACCTTCAGGGAAACGCATAGTAAACTCATCAACACAAGCCAATTTAGCCGCTTTCTCAATATCTTTTCTTGTCGCACCCTGTGAACCGAAAGCTATATTGCTAGCAATTGTACCCTCAAACAAAACTACATTCTGAGATACAAAAGCAAACTGCCCCCTTAAATTCTCAAGAGTGTAATCAGCAATATCTGCGCCATCAAGCATCACAGAGCCTTTAGTTGGCTCATAAAAACGCGGCAACAACTGAACTAATGTTGTTTTACCTGAACCTGACCTACCAACTAGAGCAATTGTCTCACCAGATTTAATATTTAAATTAATACCATTTAAAGCAGGAGCCTTAGATTTGCTATAAGCAAATTCAACACCTTTTAGCTCAATATCACCTTTTGCTCGATCAATTGATAAAACGCCTGTTCCAGGAGTTTCAACATTTTCTGCAAGCAACTGATAAATACTCTGAGCCCCAGTGACACCACGCTGAATCTTGCTATTAACTTTTGTTAAACGTTTCAAAGGGCGAGCAAGACTAATCATTGCCGTTACCATAGCACCAAAGCTACCAGCGGACATACCAAAATTAGGCTTAGTAACAACATAAAGAATGAAAGCAATTGGGAGAGCCACCATCATTTGCACTAATGCACTACTTAATGAATTAGTTACTACTACTTTTAACTCACGCTGGCGAGCCTGCTTAGAGACTTTATAAAAGCGCTCTCTTTCCTGTTCTGAGGCGCCATAAATACGAATTTCACGAAATCCTGCAACCCCCTCAAAGGTAGTATCACTAACGTCTCCCATAGTGTCTTGAACATTAGAGTTAAGCTTACGCAGCCTTTTATTAGTGTAATAAATAATTCCAAATAGAAATGGCACCATTGAGAAAAACAACAGGCTCAATTTCCAACTAATAGTTATCATTACAATTAACAAACCAATAATTAAGAAAACTGACTGCAGTACAATTAATAGTGACCTAGTTGTGGCATCTGCAAGCTGCTCAACATTAAAGATCAATATAGTAATTAGTTTACTTGAAGTGGTTTGGTCAAAATATTGCGCTGGAAGTTTCAAAAAGTGGTCAAACAACTGACGACGATAACCCATAACTAAGTTACGACCAACTCTGGTAATACAGTAGTTAGAAACAAAAAGAGCAACACCTCTAACTAAAAACACTAAAATAACGATAGCTGGCAGCATCTGAATAAAGGATTGATCACGATTAATAAAACCTTGATTTATTAAAGGCTCAATTGCCCAAGCCAAAGCAGAATCAACCGCTGAACCGATAAGGATGCCAACCACCCCGAACAAAACGAGATGCCAATATTTTTTAGTATCGCGGAGCAAACGGCCATAAACCTTGCCCGGCTTCAAAATTAATGTAGTCATAAGATTATTTGGTAATACCAGTAAATGCTTGTATAATAACATACACACACTACTAATTCACCACAAGGCAACAATGAAAGAAGACTCTGACAAACCTCCGTCACCTGCCAACTTTTTTAGCAAAGTAAAAAACTTTTTCACTAGAAGTAATTCTCCAAAATCCAAGAAAGAACTTGTCTCGGTTGTTCGCCAATCAGCTGAAAAAGAGCTGATAGCTCCTGATGTTCTTAATATGGTTGAAGGCGTACTACAAGTTAGCGATAAACAAGTTCGTGATATCATGGTATCAAGATCAAAAATGACTGGTGTACCTCACACTGCCACTCTTGCAGAACTTCTAGATATAGTAATTGAACCAGGATACTCGAGATATCCAGTTCTAGGCGATAACAGAAACGAAATTCTCGGCATTTTAATCGCGAAAGATCTTTTAAAATTCTGCCTAAAGGACAATAAAAAAGAATTCAACTTAATGGAGCATATTAGGCCTGTATTTTTTGTTCCAGAAAGCAAAAGGTTAAACGCTCTATTAAAAGAGTTCAGATCTGCACACACTCATATGTCAATTGTAATCGATGAGTATGGAGGCATTGCTGGCCTTGTAACAATTGAAGACGTTCTAGAAGAGATTGTTGGCGAAATCGAAGATGAACATGACATAGACGAAGAAGAAAGCATTGTTAAACAACTAACTGCAAACCAATTCATGGTAAACGCTTTAATGACAATCGATAACTTTAATGAGAAATTCGAAGCAAATTTAAGCGATGAGAACTTTGATACAATCGGCGGACTTGTCATGCAAAAATTTGGTAGAATGCCTAAACGCGGAGAAACCATGGAAGTCGGAAACCTCCAATTCAAAGTTGTTCAAGCAAATAATCGACGCGTACAATACATGCTTGTCACCAGGTAAACTATGTGAAGCCAAAGTGGTATACTCAAACAAATTAATTACAATCACGGACAACGTGAATAAATGATAATTTCCAATAAAAATCTCTTGCTAACTAGTTTAGCGTTTATTAGCGGAGGATTACTTACTCTAGCATTCGCACCATATCAACTCTGGCCGTTAGCGTTTCTATGCTTAGCCACACTGCTTGTGGTTTGGATTAAATCAAATCCCAAGCAAGCTTTTTGGCATGGCTTTAGCTTTGGCCTTGGTTTTTTTGGATTTGGAATCTATTGGGTATTTATCAGCATTCATATTTTTGGGAACACCAACGCATTTCTTGCTGGGTTTTTAACTGTACTATTTATTTCATTTCTCGCTCTTTTCTATGCTGTACCGGGTTATTTATTTAGAAAAATATGGCAAAAAGATAACTGGAATTCTCGCTTACTTGCTTTTCCAGCGATTATCACATTAATGGAATGGGTTAGAACTATATTCTTGACAGGACTGCCATGGCTGTTAATCGGTAACAGTATGGTTGAAACCCCTTTACGCTGGTGGGCTCCGGTTGTTGGAGTTTACGGATTAACATTTATAGTCACCTTAATAGCTGCATCTATACTGTATTTTAATAGACTGAAAAAAGCTGCAATCCCCGTCACTATCACAATAGTATTCTTTGCATCTAGCTATGCATTAAAACAAATTGAATGGACACATCCAATTAACAAATCCATTTCAGTTAGCTTAATTCAAGGCAATGTAGAACAAAAAATGAAATGGGACCCAGAGCACCTGTTAAATATAATGGAAAAATACCAGCGGTTAACATCGAACCACTGGAGCAGCGATCTTATAATATGGCCAGAGTCTTCATTACCTATTTTCTCAAGCCAAGTTAAGCCATTTCTTGACCACATGGACCAAGAAGCCCTAAAAAATCACTCCAGCATATTTTTAGGAATTCCAATAGATAAAGATGATGAGTACTATAACGGCATGATGGTATTAGGAGATGCAAAAGGAGAATACACAAAACGCCACTTAGTACCCTTTGGTGAGTTTTTACCTATGAAATCACTACTTACCGGCCTTATTAATTTTTTCGCAATTCCAATGTCAGACTTTAGCTCAGGACCAGAAGAACAAAACCTAGTACAAATTAAAGACCTTAAAATCTCACCATTTATTTGCTATGAAATAGCCTACCCCGACGAAGTATTAACGGCATCTATTAAGTCAAACTTTATTGTCACCATTACTGACGATGCTTGGTTTGGCAGATCAATAGCCCACAGTCAACATCTACAAATTGCCCAAATGAGATCTTTAGAGACCTCTCGTTTTAGTGCTTTTGCAACCAACAATGGAACAACAGCAATTATAAGAACTGACGGAAGCATTCAAGATCAAATACCACCATTTCGGACTATGGTACTAACAAGTACCCTAACCCCAGTAGAGGGAATCACCCCCATCATGGCCTGGGGCATCAAATATATTTTAATTTTGATGGGCGCTTTAATGATTTTGAGCTTAATTTTTGTTGTAAAGTACGATTGAATTTAATTTCTACTCCCATTTACAAGCCCCATCGTTATATAATCAGACGATGGAGAAAAATAACCTAAAAATCAAAAACTATGACTCTGAGTCACGTCTGTTTAAAAAGCGTGTTCAGGTTATCTTTATTTTCATAATTTCTCTGGCTTTGATTCTGATTTTCAGGCTAATAGATCTTCAATGGCTAAATCATTCAAAATATCGCAACCTTGCGCTTGCTAATCAAATTGAAATTTTGCCTATCCCTCCTCGACGAGGATTAATTTATGATCGAAACGGCGTCCTTCTTGCTAAAAATGAGCCAGTATATACGCTTACCGTTACAGCTGAAAAAGCCGACAACGTTGATGAAACAATCAAAAAGGTCAGCGAAATAATACCTATTTCAAACCAAGAATTTGCCAAGTTCCAACGTATAAGAAAACAGTACAATGCGCACCAGGCAATGCCGGTTAAATATCGATTAACCGAAGAACAAGTAGCTAAATTTTACGTAAATCAAGAAAAATTTCCAGGTGCCGAAATCCAAGCTGACCCACGCCGCATTTATCCATTAAAAGAAAATACAGCACACATAATAGGCTATGTTAGCCGCATAAGCGAAAAAGACCTGGATCGAGTAGACTCTGCAAATTATGCCTCAACCCAGTACATTGGGAAAATGGGTGTTGAACACTCTCTCGAAGCTGACTTGCATGGACAAGTTGGCTATAAAGAAGTGGAAGTAAATGCTCGCGGCCAAGCGATTAAAACTCTAAATGTTTTCGAGCCAAGTGGCGGAGATGATATATATCTAACAATTGATAGCAAACTTCAAACAAAGGCTATTGAATTACTTGGCAAAAATGCGGGAGCCGTAGTTGCAATAGAACCATCCTCTGGGCAGATTTTAGCACTAGCCAGCACTCCTAGTTACGATCCGAACCAATTTGTCAAAGGTATTGACCCAGCTAGTTATAAAAAATTACAATTTTCTGACAAACACCCCCTATACAATAGAGCTTCACGAGGGCAATTCCCCCCAGGATCTACTATCAAACCATTCCTAGCTTTAGATGCTCTTCATGAGCACGTTATAGATACAAATTTTGAAATTTATGACCCAGGTTGGTTTAAACTACCCAACTCTAAACATATATTTCACGACTGGGCTCATTATGGTCACAATAGAGTAAACCTAGAAAAAGCAATTATTGTTTCCTGTGACACCTTTTTCTATCACCTTGGGGTTATGATGGGAATTGATCGCATGGAAAAAACTTTACGATCCTTTGGCTTTGGCACTGATACAGGCATCGAGGACACCTTAAGCGAAAGCCCTGGATTAGTCCCATCTGCCACATGGAAAGAAGATTACAAAGGGCAACCTTGGTATAAAGGTGATAGCGTCTTAACTGGTATTGGCCAGGGTTTCTTACTAACCACCCCTCTGCAATTGGCAGTTGCTACCTCAACTCTAGCAAACCATGGATATGAACAACCACCCCAATTAATTCTAAAATCAGTGCGATCCAATGGGAAAATAGATAAACCCATAATGAAGCCTAAAAAATTAGTGCTTGATCCTAATGAAGATGCCTGGGATACAGTAATTCCCGCAATGGAAAAAGTTGTAACAAGTTACAATCCTTGGGGGACTGCTGTAAGGTTCGGGCGTCACCCTAAATACAGGGTAGCTGCAAAAACTGGCACGGCCCAAGTTTATCGTGGCAAACCTAAAACACTACCGGATGGAACCAAATTACCCAGGTATTGGCACCACTCTTTATTTATAGCTTTTGCGCCAGTTGAAAACCCTAAACTTGCAGTAGCAGTGGTTGTAGAGAAAAATCGACATGCCGAAGCCCAGGTTATTGCTCGCAAATTATTGGATTACTACTTATTGGACATGAAACATGAACACTCTTAATAATCAAGGAAGTTTACTACTCTTTAAACAGAGTATTATTGACAGGTGGTTACTTGGTTTCACATTTTTACTTGCATGCTGTGGCATTGCAGTACTTTATAGCGTTAGTAGCCATAACCTACGAGTAGTTAATAGCCAAGTAATTCATTTTTTGCTTGGGTTTACAGTGATGATTGTATTTGCGCAAATAAAACCAGAGTACTTTTATAGATGGGCACCATGGCTTTATTTGGTTGGTATATTGTTACTACTTATGGTGCCGGTACTCGGTGAAACTACAAATGGTGCAAAACGCTGGCTACACATTGCATTTTTAAGGTTTCAGCCATCAGAAATTATGAAGTTAGTTTTACCTATGATGATTGCTAGATTCTACAATGATAAGCCACTCCCCCCATCAAATATGACAAACTTCATTGCCGTTTGCATTGCCTCAACCCCAATCTTACTTACTGCAACCCAACCAGACCTAGGCACAGCTGTTATGCTATCAGCAGCTGCAGGAACTATTATTTTTCTTTCAGGACTTAAATGGAGAACAATTGCCAAAGTCAGTATAGCAGGGTTATGCTCAGTTCCAGTATTATGGCATTTTATGGCAAGATACCAGAAGGATCGAGTTCTTACCCTTTTATACCCCTCTAGAGACCCTTTAGGCAAAGGATATCATATAATTCAGTCTAAAATTGCTCTAGGTTCTGGTGGAATCGCCGGCAAAGGATGGTTAAACAGCACCCAATCGCATCTGCAGTTCTTACCAGAGCATACGACTGACTTTATTTTCTCAGTTATAGGAGAAGAGTTTGGATTACTCGGAGGAGTTGTTTTAATTTCAATTTTTCTAGCTATAACATTTAGAGGATTTCAAATATGCTGCCAAGCCCAGGATGCTTTTGCTAGACTTCTAGCCGGGGGGCTAACTGTGATGTTTTTCCTTTCTGCCTTTGTAAACATGGGTATGGTGATGGGGCTATTGCCAGTAGTGGGGATACCACTTCCACTAATTAGCTATGGCGGCACATCAATGATCACCCTGATGGCTAGCCTAGGAATAATTATGTCAATTCATAACCACCGCAAGTTGCTTAGTCATTAAAATAATAAAGGAAATAAAATTGAAAGATTTCGATAGTGCACTAAAGCTACATCAGACAGGCCAGCTCGAGCTAGCCGAGAAAAAATATAAAGACTTGCTCAACCAGTCCCCCAATAACGCCGATATTAATCATTTACTTTCAATTCTTTATGGACAACTAAATAGACCTCTTGATGCCGAGCCCTATATTAAAACAGCCCTGGAACTACAACCAAGCAATCCAAGTTTTCATACAACCATGGGCAATATTCAAAAGCAGCTGCAGAACTTTGACAATGCCATCAATCATTTCAACGAGGCTTTAAAACAAAACCCTGCAAATATTACAGCAATTAATAATCTAGCAAATACTTTATTTCAGCAAAAAGACTTTAAGGAAGCTGAAAAATATTATCGCAAAGCTATAACAATTCAAGAAAATAATGCCGATTTTCACTACAACCTTGCAACTTGCTTGGCGGCCCAGCACAAAACTGAAGCAGCCATATCTGAACTAAGATATACACTAGATCTAGACCAATCTCATAGCAAAGCTCACGGCCAAATTGCGCAACTACTGCAAGCAAACGACTCTTACAAAGAAGCTCTACCCCATTTTCAAAAGCAACTTAAAATTGCCCCAAACAACCCAACCATACATCACCAAATTGCACTTATTTACATAAAGTTGAACGAAATTAACAAAGCTATAAATCACTTAAAGCAAACCATAGTAATCGACCCATATCATAAAGAGGCTTATCATAATTTGGGTGCAATTTATATTGAGAAAGGCAGACTTGATGACGCTATAAAGTTTTATATTCATTTAGCAGCAATCGAGCCTAGTCGTGACTGTTTTTATAATCTAGGTGTTATTTATATGCATAAAGAACATCATAATGACTCAATAAAATATTTTGAAGAAGCATTAAAACTTGAGCAGAATTATGTTCCAGCGCTTATTAATTTGGGTAACGTTTATATAAAGCAAAATAAACCAACAGATGCAGCTATTTACTATAAAAAAGCTGTCAAGATTGACCCTACAAACCAAGAAGCAAAATATATTCTTTCTGCTCTTACCCAAAAGAAAAATCAGGATAAAGCCCCAGCTAATTACATTCAAAATTTATTTGATCAATACGCTCCATACTATGACCAACATTTAACTCAGCAACTTAAATATAAAGCCCCACAAAAACTACTTGATGCTGTTTTACGAACAATGAACGAGGAAAACCCTAAATGGAAAGTGCTAGATCTTGGCTGCGGCACTGGTTTAAGCGGTAAACCATTTAAAAAATATTCTGAAAAGATTATTGGTATAGATTTAGCAAAAAACATGCTTGAGATTGCTAAACAAAAAAATATTTATGATGATTTATATACCGAAGACATTGAAGAAGCACTCAAAAAGCATAGTGACCTCGATGTAATAATTGCAATGGACTGCTTTGGTTATATTGGTGACCTAAATTTAATTTTTAATTTGGTTTCTAGAGCCATAAAACCTGACGGATGTTTCACATTTACTATAGAAAAAACCTTTGATGCACCTTTTAAGTTGCAAAAATCAGCTAGGTTCTCCCATAATCCAAAATATATTCATGCTCTTGCTGAAAGATATGGCTTTGAAATAGCAAATGAAGAAAATCTCGTAATTAGAGAACAAATGCGCAAACCCGTCGAAGGCAAGCTTTTTGTCTTGAGAAAAAAGCATTAAGGCGTTTTGACAAAACAACAGTTATAAATTTAATCCCAGGAAACAATGGCCGTCATGATCTATAATTACACCCAAGAAATACTATTAACGAGGCAAATCAAATGGGAATAAGATCTACTTATGATAAACTTAGCAATCGTATTAAGAAAGATGCAGATCCAAATAAAGTTAGCCAAGAAGTTACCCAAGCAGCATCGGACATCAATGATAAACTTGAGAAGTTCGCCAATAAACTTGATGAGCTGGTGGCAGCAATACAGAGCTCACCCCTAGCTGAAAAATTATCTAGCTCAACCAAACAAATAAGCAGCGTTAGCGAAAAAATACGTAGCTTTACATCAGATACCGCTAATTTGGTATATAACAACACTGGAATCTTCGGTGAAACCTTAGAAAAAATGACAAATGCCATTGATGATTTATTTAAAGCTCTTCCTGATAAGCTAAGATCTATAAGTGAATCATCTATAAAACCTTTAGAACAATGCGCCGAAAAAATGAAAAATTGCGTAGATAAATTACGCGAAACTATTGGTAATAAGCTGGAGTCTGGAGATGAATTCCTTAAAGATGCAGCTGAAATGGACAATGCAGAAATTCTACAAGTGGTTGCACTCCCAGCGATGGTAATCGGTAGCGTTTATAAGGTAGCCAAAGAAGAACTCTCTTCAAAACAAGAGAACGTGGACGACTATGACACAGGGTCTTCTCTTAGCCCTTAGATATTTTAAAAAAAATAGATGCAAGGTGAGGCTAAATATTATCTTAAATAGAAAGACCCACAGGATTCACCCACACTTAAATAAAAATACAGTCTTGCACTGCCTTGAATCAAATATTATGTTAGAAGAAATACTATATAAACTTTTCTTCATACAAACAGGAGTTAAGTAAATGGGATTCTTGAGAGGCAAACGAGCACTTATTTGTGGACTTGCAAGCGAGAGGTCTATTGCATCAGGTATTGCTAAGGCGATGCGCGAGCAAGGAGCAGAACTAGCATTCACCTACCAAAATGAAAAATTAAAATCACGCGTAGAAAAACTCGCTGCAGAATATAATAGCGACATTTTACTACCATGTGACGTTTCAAATGATGCTGATATAAAAAATCTTTTTATTGACCTTAAGAGTTACTGGGATGGCTTTGATATTTTAGTGCACTCAATTGCCTTTGCTCCAAATGATCAATTTGAAGGAGAATACGTAGATTGCGTAAATCGTGAGGGATTTAAAGTAGCCCATGATATTAGCAGTTATAGTTTGGCTGCCCTTACAAAAGCAGCTTACCCAATGATGGAAGCCAGACACGGTGCGATATTAGCTATGAGTTATATTGGCTCAAGCCGGGCAGTAGCTAATTACAATATTATGGGTGTTGCAAAAGCTAGTCTTGAAGCAAATGTTAGGTATTTGGCACAAAGTTTAGGCCCAAGAGGCATAAGAGTTAATGCAGTATCAGCAGGCCCTATTAGAACCTTAGCTGCATCTGGCATCAAAGGTTTCAAAAAGATGTTAGATTACAATTCAAAAATTTGCCCCTTGAAAAAAAATGTGACTATTGAAAATGTTGGCAATGCCGCTGCATTTTTATGCTCAAACTTAGCCGACGGCATTACTGGTGAAATACTACATGTCGATGGCGGATTTCATATGGTTGGAATAGAAATTCCAGAATAATTCTAGTAAAATCAAGCACCTTATTTGCAACTTAATTAGTCAACAGTATGAGCTTTCATATGTTTTTTCAAAATAATCGATAACCACATAAAAATGAACTAATATTATACATGATAAAATAATTAGGTCACAAAAATGTCAATATCGCGCAAACAGATTATTGATTACTATATGAATAATCCTGATAGATGGTCAGCCAAAATTGCGGCACAAAAAGAATTAATAAAAATCCATGATCATGTAGCAGAGAAAGTTGGCGAGAGAAAGCCTGGCTTTGCTGCAGATGACTTATTGCCGGTATTAATTAAATATTTAGAACTTAACCATTATCCAACCAAGAAACTTAGTGATGAAACGCTGAATGTCAATCGAGAACTATTTTCTGGTGCTGAAGAATATGCACTTTTCAGCATGGTAGCAGCTTTTTCCTATGTTAGGGATGAGACAAAAGATACACAAAAAATATCTTCAGAAGAACTAATGGGAATAGATGATTCGGCACTTAAAGAAAATCCTAACGATTCAGTATTAGAATACAACAATATTGATCAATATTTAAGCGAAGCTGAAGGTAGCAAAATTACAGAATTTGAAAAAGAAGCAAATCTATTAGAAATCTATAACTTTCAAAAGAACCTTAGTGCTACTGATCCTCTCAAAGAAAAAATACAAACAAGAGATTTTTTCTCTTTATACAATAAACTTATAACTTACAAAAAAACCTGTGAAAAATATTTAGACCACCTTAATAGCCAACCCGATTCAGATTCAGCTAAAACAAAAATTGAAGCCGTTAATAACCTAATAAGCAAGATAGGAGGTCCAAATGTTAACTTTAATAAAGCAACCATGGCAGACTTGCAGAAATATGCTGAAGATTTCAAAGGTAACTTTTTAAAAGAAGCACAGACAGAGATATACAAACATAGAGCGGACGATACTGATAATTATTTTATAAGATCAATCAAAAAAATTCTCACAACGTTAGGCTTAAACAAAAGCACTGGGCAAAAAATGTTTAAACACATATCTAAAGAACTTAACAAAGATATCAGATCCGATAGCTTAGACATAGAAATGGAAGAACAAAAGGATATAAAACCACCGCCATCAAACAACTAACCATACTATTGCTGGAAACTTGACTTACAACAAAATCATTGGGCCTGCCGTTTGTTTAGCAACAGAATTTATTTTGCATCTATAGTTGCGCTATTCCTTACTCCTAGTTAGAATCTATAAATACATACTTATCAAAGGATATCGCAATGGCCAAAATCATTGTTGTCACCTCAGGGAAAGGTGGCGTAGGGAAAACCACAACTAGTGCGGCTTTTTCAACTGGATTAGCGCTTAAGGGACACAAAACAGTTGTTATAGATTTTGATGTTGGATTGCGTAACCTTGACCTAATAATGGGCTGTGAAAGACGCGTAGTTTACGATTTTGTAAATGTTGTACGCGAGGAAGCCACTCTAAGACAAGCTTTAATCAAAGATAAACGATGCGAAAACTTATATGTTCTTCCAGCTTCACAGACTCGAGAAAAAGAAGCTTTAACGTATGAAGGCGTTGAAAGAGTTCTAAATGAACTAGCAAAAGACTTTGACTTTATAGTTTGTGACTCCCCTGCAGGCATTGAGCACGGTGCACAAGTTGCAATGTATTTTGCAGATGAAGCCATTGTCGTAACAAACCCAGAGGTTTCTTCGGTTCGCGACTCGGATCGCATACTTGGCCTTATCTCGAGCAAAACCAAACGTGTCGCCGAAGATAAGGAACCAATCAAAGAACATTTATTAATTACTAGATACTCTCCTACTCATGTTGGCATGGGTGATATGCTTAGCATTGAAGATATTAAAGAAATTCTTGGTGTTAGCTTAGTGGGAGTTATACCTGAGTCAAAAGCAGTTCTTCGCGCTTCAAACCAAGGTATGCCAGTTATCCTAGATGAAAACAGTGAAGCCGGACAAGCATATATTGACACAGTTGATCGCTTTCTAGGGGAAGACAAGCCTTTGAGATTCATCTCAGAAGAGAAAAAAGGCTTACTTAACCGCATATTTAAAAGGAACAAGGAGAAAGCTGAAGCATGAGCATCATCAACAGATTACTAAATTTCAATAAGGACAAAAATACGGCAGCAAAAGCTAAAGAACGCCTGCAGATCATTATTTCTCACGAAAGGTCTAACAGAAACGGCCCAGACTACCTCCCTGAAATGAGACAAGACCTTCTGACAGTTATTCGTAAATATATCGAAATTGATGATGAGCAGATTAAAGTTGATCTAGCTGAAGAAGATGGTTGCGCGATACTTGAGCTAAATGTAACCCTACCGCAAGAGGCTTAATGCCATGACAGAACGAACAATACTAATGCTTGGGCTAATACAGCAACTGTATCAGCACATATAGTATCGTTCCCATCCCAGCGAAAGCTGGGATCCAGTTTTTACTCTTCAAGAATTCTTATGGTACAATTCATCTAAATCAAACTCTTAAAAGAGATACAAACATGAAATCAAAAGAATTTGTTAGTGACTTAGATAAACTTATAAGCGAATACCAACGCACTCACAAGCTCACTCCATCACAACTTGCAGAGATTGAAAAGCACAAAGAAATAGCTGATTTGCGAGATAACCCGATGGAAGATGTATCTCTAGATTCAGACATGTGGGATAGATAAACTACACAATAAAACAACATGGGCTTCAAGACAGAAGCCCATTCAAAATTAAATCGCTCAAATATTTTTAAGCAAATCTGCTAGCTCACCACTTTCGTACATTTCAAACATGATGTCACTACCACCAACAAGCTCACCTTTAACATATAGCTGAGGAATAGTTGGCCAGTTACCATAGTCTTTAATACCTTGACGAACTTCATCATCTGCAAGGACATTTACAGCCTCAAAATCAACTGTTAGAAGGTGAAGAATTTGTACAGCACGAGAAGAAAAACCGCACTGCGGAAAATCAGGAGTACCCTTCATATAAAGAACAACTGGGCTTTCAGTCACTTGTTGTTTAATTCTTTCTTGGATATTCATGGCAATTACCTCAATAAATTAAATTTATGTGCATTCTAGCACAAAGATTACATTTATTGGCAAATTTCCTACAGAACTACTCCTTAGTTGATAAATTAGCCCTAAAATTTATAGCGCTACATTAACATAAGCAGGAGACAACCACATAAATTTAGATGGGTTTACTCTAGCATTTTACGGTTTAGCTTTAAATTAGTTAGCGCATCAATTATAATTAGCAAAATTTTACAAGAGGATGCCGAAATGGCTTTTGTAGTAACAGATAAGTGTGTGAACTGTAAATACTCAGACTGTGTCGAAGTCTGCCCTGTTGATTGCTTTCGTGAAGGCCCCAATATGCTCGTAATCGATCCAGAAGAGTGTATTGATTGTAACCTTTGCGTTCCAGAGTGCCCTATTGAAGCAATATATGCTGAAGATGATCTACCAGAAGACATGCAAGATTTCATCCAAATTAACGCTGACTACGCTAAAAAATGGCCAGAAATCACCGTTAAATCAGAACAACTGCCAGATGCTGCCGAGTGGGAAGACAAAGACAACAAGCGTGAATTAATTAAAGATTGGGATTAATTTTTTCTTAACTTACTCTGCAGAGTATAATTTTTCAATTTGTAAGAATTTTAGGTTTCACTAGAAATCTATCACCCTGAACTTATTGGGGATACCTTATGTACTTGTTTGGGATATCGTCCTGCACTTGATGTAAATATCATCCCGCACTTGTTGCGGGATCCAGCAAAAATATTCTTCCATACCCTGCAATACACGCAGGTGATATAACACCATAAGACTTAAAAAATAATTAGTTGATTCTAAAGATATTTTACGCTCAATTTGTGAGATTAAAACTCTCACTCTCTACTGAACTATCATCACCTTGATAAAATATATCTAAGCCCTTCCTTAGATTATCTACATCTCGCTCAATAATATCTAAATAATCAAGAAATATATTTTGAGCTTCAGATTTTTTGGCTTTTAAATAAGGAGTCTTGTTATTCCCACTCTTAAATAGGTTATGCGTACTAATAGAAAAATTTTTCACTGTTTTTGAAAAGCTATACCTTTTGGGAAATTTATAAAGATTTTTATTAATCAATTCACTTAATTTATTGGCAAAGCTGTCAGTTATTTCACTATAGTTTGAAGGAGTTAACTCATAAAAAAACGAGTTTTTGAGCCTTTCTATCTCATCAAATAAAATCTCTGCTTTAATTGCATGAGCTTTGTTTTTTAAATGTCTAGTTTCACCCTTAAAATCTAAAAAGACATAATGCAATCTTTGTTTTGCGAACCTAGATGGAAAGCTTCTGCTTAAATTAAGCGACTCACTGTGTAGTTCTCTGACTTCTTCACAACGTTTTTCACACCAATTCTTGAGGATTTCAAATTGCTCCTCAAACGTACGATTATAACTTCGCCGACTAATCTCTAGCTGTCTTAACACAAGCATATCTAAGCTTTAAAGTTTGTTCTAATAATGAATGGCAAATCTCTGTCAATAATTCTTCATTGCGCTCACTAGGATCATCGAAAGTTGTTGTTCCTTCTCCCATATTTGCTCCCTTATATAATAAATATTGCGAATCATATTAAGCAAAATACCGCTAAATATAAGGCCACCCAGATAGATATAGTTGCAGAAGGTTATGACCAGAAACAACAACCTTCTGCATACTTTTAAGATTATCTTTAAATTTTTACCTTTTTGTCAAAAGCAGCTCTCACACGTTCAAGGTCTTCTTCGGTATCAACCCCGTGAGGAATAGTCTCATTACTAACTACTGCATGAATTCTACAACCGTGCCAAAGCACACGTAATTGTTCAAGATCTTCCATACGCTCAAGGTAGCAAGGATCCATTTCAGCATATTCACGCAAAAATCTTGCGCGATAAGCATAAAGTCCAATATGTCGAAAATGATGATCGCCCACTTTCATATCATCACTTGGTGGAAAGGTTTCTCTTTCCCAGGGAATAGGTGCTCGACTAAAATAAAGGGCAAAGCCACGCTTATTTAGCACAACCTTAACTTTACTAGGATCAGTAAGAACGTTTATATCAACAATTGGCTTACAAATAGTCGAAACTTTAACTAATTCATGCTCTTTGAGATCCATAGCTACCTGATAGATAGCTTTAGGTGAGATAAGAGGTTCATCTCCCTGAACATTAACTACGATATCATCATCGTCAAACTCAAGAGCAGTAACAACTTCAGCTAGGCGCTCAGTACCAGACTTATGATCAATATTGGTCATACAAACTGTAGCACCAAAATTTTCTGCAGCTTTCTTAATTCTATCGTCATCAGTTGCGATAAGAACCTCTTCAGCCCCACTCTCTAAAGCACGCTCATATACGTGCTGGATCATTGGCTTACCGGCAATATCTAATAAGGGCTTACCCGGCAATCGTTTTGACTGGTAACGCGCTGGAATCACGACTGAAAAACTCATTCTATTTCTCCTCTGCTGAAAGCTTACGAGCCTCAGACTCAATTAATACTGGAATGTTATCTTTGATTGGGTAGGCGACTTTGTTGTAGTTGCAGATCAACTCTTGCGCCTGCTTGTCGTATTCTAATTTGCCTTTACATATAGGGCAAGCAATGATTTCTAGTAATTTATTATCCATAGATCATACTCTTATTTACTTACTTTCAATCTACCATTTATAGATTAAGAGGTCTATTCTTTGCCCTTTAATAATGGGACAAACAAAACCGAATCATATAAATTTTTGGATAATATGTCACCCTCTTTATGCAAAACAGTAATATAATATGAACCATCATCTGACAACAGCGGTAAAACCATATTTCCCCCATTAGATAACTGACTCAATAGCTTTTCAGGCAAAACGTCACAAGCTGCTGTTACAATGATGCCATCATATGGAGCACTTTCTTTCCAGCCATCAGTACCATCCGAATAAAGGCAGAATATATTATTGTAATTCAGCTTCAAAAAGAGACTCAAAGCTTTCAGATAAAGCTCTTCTATTCTCTCGACTGTAAAAACTTTATCAGCAATTTTACTAAGAACTGCAGCCTGATAACCAGAACCGGTGCCAACTTCTAGCACATTAGAGAGCCTTCGACGACTCCCCATCAACAATTCTGTCATCCGAGCAACTACATACGGCTGAGAAATAGTTTGCCCCGCACCAATAGGTAATGCCGCATTAAGATACGCCCGAGCCTTAGACTGCTCATTAACAAAGTTAGCACGATCAACCAGGAGGATCGCATTAAGAACAAGTTTATTTTTTATGCCTTCAAGCCTGATCTGCTCAACAAGCTCTCTATTTCCATTACTAATTTTCATATTATTCCAAACCTTAATGTCCATATCAAAATTTTAACTTACAAACAAAAAAGGCGAGATAAACTCGCCTTTTCTGAGCAAAAAGAAGTTAAGCGTTAAGCATTAATTGCTTTCATACTTAGCTTGATACGACCTTGACGATCAATCTCAAGCACCTTAACTTTTACCATTTGGCCTTCATCAAGGTGATCATGGATATTCTCAATACGCTCTTCCGAGATTTGAGAAATATGCAATAAACCATCCTGGCCAGGTAAGATATTTACAAAAGCACCAAAATCAAGAATCTTAGCGATTTTACCTTCATAAATTTCGCCCACAACGGCTTCAGCTGTTAAGTCTTCGATCTTCTTCTTAGCTGCCTCGCCAGCTTCTCCATCTGGAGCCCAGATTTTAACTAGACCTTCATCAGTTATATCGATAGTAGTGCCAGTTTCTTCAGTAAGTTCGCGAATAGTAGCACCGCCTCGACCAATTACATCCCTAATCTTATCTGGGTTAATGCTCATTGACAGAACGCATGGAGCATGCTTAGATACTTTATCTTTTGGCTTAGACATATGTTTATTCATCTCGCCAAGAATATGCATTCTAGCTTTGTTAGCCTGCTCTAAAGCTTCAAACATAATCCCTTGAGTAAGACCAGAAATCTTAATATCCATCTGAAGAGCTGTAACACCAGCAGCTGTACCAGCCACTTTAAAGTCCATATCACCAAGATGGTCTTCACTACCCATGATGTCAGTAAGAACTACATAATCATCACCTTCTTTTACAAGCCCCATAGCAACACCAGAAACTGGAGCTTTAACAGGAACACCAGCATCCATAAGAGCTAAGCTTGTACCACAAACAGAAGCCATAGAACTTGAACCGTTTGATTCAGTAATTTCTGACACAACACGAATAGTGTATGGAAACTCCTCAAGGGTAGGCATAACAGCCTGCAGACCGCGTTTAGCAAGGTTACCGTGTCCAATTTCACGACGCTTAGGACCACTCATAAAACCTGTCTCACCAACACAGTATGGAGGAAAATTATAATGAAGCATGAAAGTTTCTTTTTCTTCACCCCAAATGTTGTCAACGATACGTGCATCTCTCTCAGAACCAAGAGTTGCAGCAACCACAGCCTGAGTCTCACCACGAGTAAATAAAGCAGAACCATGTACGCGTGGAAGCAGGCGTGAATCGATAGTTATTGGACGAACAGTTTGATTGTCACGACCATCGATACGTTTGTTACCTGCAAGAATATCTGATCTAACTACAGATTTCTCAAGTGCACTAAACTCATCACAAACTTCTCGCTCATTAGAAGCATCTTCTTCATCTGTGCAAAGCTTTTCAATGACTTCGGCTTTAAGATTTGAAAGAACTACATCACGTTCCATCTTATCAGCAACTTTATAAGCAGCCCTAATACCATCTTCAGCAATATGAGCAACTTTGTCAGCCAATAATTGATTACGCTCAGCAGGAACCCAGCCCCATTTAGGCTTACCAGCTTGTTTAGCTAGCTTTTCAATTGCTTCGATAGCAACTTGCATCTGCTTATGACCATGCATAACAGCCTCAAGCATGGTGCTTTCAGGAAGCTCTTTGGCTTCAGACTCAACCATAAGAATTGCATCTTTAGTACCAGCTACAACAAGATCAAGGTCAGAAGTCTTACGTTCAGTAAAAGTTGGATTAATAATGAATTTACCATCAATATAACCAACTCTCGCAGCAGCTATAGGCCCCTCGAAAGGCACACCAGAGATCATCAACGCTGCAGAGGCACCAAGCATAGCAGCAATATCAGCATCGTTTTCACAGTCATGTGAAATAACTGTCGCTATAACTTGAGTATCATGATAGAAAGACTTTGGAAACAATGGGCGTAACGGACGATCAATTAGTCGAGAAACTAGTGTCTCGAGCTCAGTTGGTCTACCTTCGCGCTTGAAGTAACCACCAGGTATTTTACCAGCAGCATAAGTTTTTTCTTGGTAGTTAACAGTAAGAGGCAAGAAATTTTGTCCTTCTTGCACTTCTTTCCTAGCAACAGCAGTAACTAAAACTACTGTTTCGCCTATTGTAACCATCACAGCACCATCAGCTTGTCTAGCGACTACGCCAGTCTCAAGCTTGACATTTTGGTTACCAAATTTGAATTCTTGTGTAATTGGCTTCACTTAGAATAACCTCTCTTAGCGTCTAATCTTCAATTCTTTAATAAGTGCACGATAACGCTCAATATCTTTACCTTTCAGGTAATCTAGAAGTCTTCTACGTTGTCCAACAAGTCTTAATAAGCCACGACGTGAATGATGGTCATGCTTATGCTCTTTAAAATGTTCAGTAAGATGATTGATACGTGCAGTAATAAGAGCGACCTGAACTTCTGGAGAACCAGTATCAGATTTACCCTTTTGAAATTTTTCAATAATTGTTTGTTTATCAATGACATTTGACATAATTAAATACCTCGTTAAATAAATACAAACCCAAACCGCTGTCATTTGCAGAGCGGGCATATGCAAAAATGCATACCGGTGTAGATTCTAACAAGATTATAGATAAGCGTAAAGTTTTATTTAATCACACTGTGCAGGCTTCCTATTATAGCGAATATCTACGCTATAATTGTTCGTACTCATTTATCAACAACAAATTCCGTTGCTCAAAGCAATTAGGGTCTATTGAGAAGATTAAGATTAAGGTAAAAAAAAGCCCGCAATAAAGCGGGCTTTTTGAGACTTAGGTAGCAACTATTACAGTTGTACGCTAACTCTAGCTGCGTAACGGTTCGCTTTACGATCGTTACCAGTTAAAGTGTTAGAGCCTTTATAAGCAGTGTCACGTGCGTACAAAACTGTAGCAGCAACATTGTTATTTAGCTTAACAGTGTAGTCTCCATACCAACGGTACTTAGGCATTTGAGCACCAATTGCTATGTTTGTACCATTAGCTTGATTTACTTCGTTTTGGTTCAAACGAGCAAACTGACCTGATACTTGATAACCAACACCTAGTTTAGACTTAAGATTCATTAACATGAATTTATAGTCTGCACGACCATCAGCAGCCCAAAGTCTTGACTTATCATTTTTGTCAGTGCGCTGAATAGTAGTAGTATAGTTATAAGCCATTTGATCTAGAGCACCAGCGTAGTTACCCTGAAGACCGAAAGGTCCGTAGTTAACTTCTAGGTGACCACTGATACCAGCAGTACGCTTAAGATCACCTTGATCATCTAGACCTTCGTCAGCAAACCAGTCAGAATCACGGATATCGTGAGTCCAAGCGAATGTACCAGCGAAGTTAGCACCCATGAATGAGTTAGCATAACCAACTTTAGCACCCATATTTCTTAACTTGACAGAAGCATTACCTTGACTGTTAATAGTTTCTTCAGATGCATCACCTTGGGCCAACCAATACTGAGCATAAAGACCTTTAAGCATTGGGCTTAAGCCTTCAAAACCGTAACCGATTTCGGCATTAGTAGTGCGCTGTTGAGATAGAGTTTGAGTGAAGCTATACATTAAAGGATAAGCTTCTTTGTACACGCCAAAACCGTTATACATTTTACCTAAACGAACAACAACTGGCTGACACCAATCACTCAAATATGGGAAGTGATGGAAAGTAGCATATACTTCATCAAAACCAACTGTTGCATTACCACCAAAAATTGAATTTTCATCACTATTATTGGCAGCGTTAGCAACTTGACTGTCTTTAACGTACGCAATGTCAGCATTAACATCTACATATTTGTTAACATTCGCAGCAACCATTAGATTCGCGTTGTTAACATAAAGAAGATTATCATTTGGACCGCCAAAATCTACTAGACGACCTTCATTTTCTGCGCCAGTAAGATTTGTGTAATCAACATTTAACAAACCGTTAACGCTGATCTTGTCAGAAATCTTGTTTGGTGCAACGTAAAACTTAACGTTTGAATCTTTCATAAAAGATACAACGTCAGCAATTTTTTTATCTAAACCACATGGATCATAATCGGAAGGAATGCCACCTGCAAATGCAGAGCCGGCAGCGGCCAATCCGAGAGCTAATGTAGTATAAGCAACTACTTTTCTCATTATCCTTTCACTCCTGTTAAATAGTTCCTAGATTGCCTTTAAGCAATCTCCTTCACCGCTTCAGCCTCTTACTCCTCAATTTCAGCAGGAAGCCTAATATAAGGAGCTCGAACACCCAATTAATATAACCGTCTTTTCATCCGATTACAACACCGGGCTGGCAGATACTTGCATTTACAAGTACCCTATGCTTTTTTTCTACACTTTCTAGGAGTTTTTGTCAACACCTTTTTGGCAAAAAAGGCTTATATTAACTAGTTTTCTCAGGTTTTTGATTATTATTTGATCATTAAGCTTATTTTTTGCACACTACTAGCATGGGTATTAATAACCAAAGAACTTACATATTTCTACTAAAATTTAATATTTTTTTTATAGACTCAATCAAAAAAATTGCAATCTCACAATCAAATACACATTATATATAGCTAACTTACAACACTATAGATTCCATCAAAAATAACTCCTTACTTGAAGTAAGTATCAGTTTATTTGCAATTATTTGAAATAAATCCAACTAGTGTTTTTATTGCTTGATCTTTTGGCACCTCCCCTAAGAAGAACCAACCAAATAGCTCCTGATCACTACACTCAAGAAGGTCTTGGTAGTCATTAAGCCCCTGCTCATCTAAGTCATTTATATAATTGTCACAAAATTTTTTGAGTAACAAATCAAGCTCTAACATTCCTCGCCTGCTCCTCCAAACTAATTTTGTTTTAAATTGCTCTTTATTCATAATGATACCTAGCTTTGTTTTTCAAAAATATTATTTTCAGATGTATAATGCGACGATCTAGAACCTACAGATGTAACCAAATAATACGGGCTCAATCCTACAATTGAAGCAACTCTCTCGACTGGAAGCTCCGGACCCCAAATAACAACTTCAGACCCCACCACAGGAGAACTAACTGCACTTAAGTCAATAGCTATATAATCCATTGAAACTCTACCTACTGTTGGGCAAATATGGCCATTCAGCCAGAAAGGTGTTCCATTAGGAGCACTCCATGGATAACCATCACCATAACCAATACTTACTATGCCAATAGTTGAATCCTTAGGTGCAGTCCATAAAGAATGATACCCAACTGACTCACCTTTTTTAATATTCTTTATAGATATTAAAAACGAGGAAAGCCTCATCACTGGTTCAAGCCCTAATTGCTGACCAGTTACACCTGACTTAGGAGAAACGCCATACAACATAATGCCAGGACGAACCCAATCTTTGTGTGTTAAAGGATAATCTATAATTGCTGCAGAATTAGCCATAGACTTGGGACAATCATAACCACTAGTGGCGCCTTCAAAAACCTCAATCTGCTTGTTAGTTTTAGCTGAGTCATAATCAGCACAAGCAAAATGGGTCATCAAGTGAATACTGCTCTTAACAAAAGGTAAAGCAGAAAGTCTTGAGTAAAGCTCAGCTACCTCACTGGGATGAAAACCTAACTTATGCATACCTGTATCAACATACAACCAAACTCTAATATCACTCGATAAATCAGACTGCTCAAGTATGCGCACCTGCTCTGGAGCATGCAGAAATACATCCAACCCCAACTTTTCTACACAAAGCAATTCTTCTTTATTAATAAAACCTGACGTAAGAGCTATTGGCTGCTTGATGCCATATTCACGAAGCACAAAAGCCTCTTGTAGAGTAGCAACAGCAAAACCATCGGCCTGAGGCAAAGAGCTTGCAATATTAACAATACCATGACCATAACCATTTCCTTTGACCATAGCTAGGACTTTTGACGATCGCGCTAAACTTTTAACTTTATTGTAGTTATGAAGCAAAGCGTATTTATCGACTTTAGCAACCACCCGGCTTGTAAGCTGCATAAAAACACCTTAATGTTGAGAAAAAGAAGCTTCCATCGCTAGATTTTCAAAGCGTGTATATTGACCCAGGAATGCTAATCTAACCTTACCAATAGGCCCATTTCTTTGCTTAGAAATAATAACTTCGGCAACACCTTGATCAGGAGAGTTTTCATTGTAAACCTCATCCCTATAAATAAAAGCGATAACGTCTGCATCCTGCTCAATAGAGCCAGACTCACGAAGATCAGACATTACAGGACGCCTATCTTGCCTTTGCTCGAGACTTCGGTTTAACTGAGAAAGAGCAATAACAGGGCAATCAAGCTCTTTAGCTAATGCCTTAAGACTTCGAGAGATTTCAGAGATTTCTAAAGTACGATTTTGCCCATAACCTGGAACTTTCATAAGCTGCAAGTAATCAACCACAATCAATGATAAATTGCCATGCTGCCTTGCAACACGCCTAGCGCGAGCTCTCATGTCACTAGGAGAAAGGGCCGCAGTATCATCAATAAAAACTTGTGTCTCTTTAAGCATGCTAGCAGTCGAAGCCAATCGAGGCCAATCTTTTTCACTAACATTACCGGTACGAACCTTGTACTGATCCACTCTACTCAAAGAGGAAACCATCCTCATTACCAGTGAGTCTGCAGGCATCTCCATACTAAAAACAAGAACTGGCCCTACTTTATTAAGAGCAACGTTTTCAGCAATATTCATAGAGAATGTAGTTTTTCCCATAGATGGGCGGCCAGCAACAATAACCAAATCGCCTCTTTGCAGACCAGCAGTCATCTCATCAAGATCAGCAAATCCAGTTGATATACCTGTAAGAGCACCCTCATTTTGCCTTAACTCTTCAATTTTATGAATAACCTGAACCGTTAAATCATCGATTGACTGAGGACCAGAGTCATCTTGACCGCTTTCAGCAATTGCAAAAATTTGCTGCTCTGCCTCATCAAGAATAGAGGCAGCATCACGACCTTCAGGCATATATGCCATTTGCGAGATAGAACTACTGATATTTAATAGGCGTCGTAAAATTGCTCTTTCATGTACAATTTCTGCATAGGCCACAATATTTGCAACAGTTGGAGTATTTCTAGCAATTTCGAAAAGATAATTTTCACCGCCAGCCTCTTCTAACTGACCATGCATTTTAAGGCTTTCGGAAACAGTAATAACATCAAATGGCTTATCAGCTTTTGCAAGAGAAGCCAAAATAGTGAAAAGTATTTTATGCTCTGGCGCATAAAAATCTTCGGCTGTTACACGATCGGCAATTTGATCCCACGCCGACCCATCAAGCATCAACCCTCCCAAAACACTTTGCTCCGCCTCTTTAGAGTGAGGCGGAATTTTTAGTGAGTCTAGGGACTGATTTTCTTTATTTTTCTTTTTAGAAATAACAGCCGAATCCATAGCCAATTATGCTACCTCAGATTGAACCACCAAATGAACTGGCACAATAACATCACTGTGCAATACAACATTTATATCATATTCACCGACTAAACGGATAGCACCACCGGTAGGCAATTCAACTTCACTTCTGCTAACTTCAAGACCAGCTTCAGTCATAGCATCTGCAATCATTGCAGGACCGATTGAACCATACAGCTTACCTTCAGCACTAGCACGAACACTCATTGTGAAGTTTTCAAGAGCCTCAAGCTTTTCACCACGAGATTTAGCAGCTTTCAGCTTTTCGTTTTCAACTTTTTCAAGCTCAGCACGACGAGCTTCAAAAGCAGCAATATTTTCTTCGTTCGCAAAAATAGCCTTACCTTGAGGCACTAGATAATTACGACCATAACCAGGGTTAACTTTAACCATGTCGCCAACGCCGCCTAGGTTACGCACTTTTTCAAGCAAAATTACTTTCATTTTAACTTTCCTCTATATTTATCTCGATAGTTATACCAACTATCAAGTACGGCCAGAATCGCTAATAAATTCAGGACGTAAAATACTAATAATAATAACGCAATATAAGTTACTATTAATATAATGAGCCCACTTTTTTTGGTTTGTGCAATTGCGTGAATCAAACTTAAGCCAGCACAAACAAAGGGCAAAACAGCTACAAAAAATAAATCCTTAAACAAAACCGGACTAAAAAACATGCCCAAATAACAAATCATTAGACCAGCCGATGCCACAACCGGCATCCTTATAGCAAGCAACTCCTTCCTCAATCCACCTGGATTATAAAGCCTATCCTGCATCCAGCGCCCAATCATTATAATACCAAGTTTGGTAGAAACTATGAACATCCCTACCATTCCTGTCATATATTGTGACAGCGCCAAAACTATAAGATCTTGCTTTTCTTGAGCAGCGTCCTCAAAAACTTTTGATTCTTCAGCGAAAGCCTTAAGCTGTACAATCCAGTATGAGCCTATATCAGGAAACATTGCCTGAACCAGCAGCACATGAAAAGCACCAACTAGGGCCGCTATAGCAATTAAGTAAGACCAACTATTGGTAGACCTTAAAATCGCAGCAAAAGCCACTAACCAAGCTATCAAATAAGCTTGTAACGCCAGAGAGGTGTAAAACCCTTCAAATACTAAAATTGCTGAATACGGCAATAAAGCCAAAATAGCAACCATAGCACCAGATTTTATTCCATTTCTCAAAACCAGAAGTGAAATAACACTTTCAGCAATCCAGGCAATTGGCACCCCTGCCAATGAAAGCAAAAGAGATGCTGCAGACAACGAAAAAGCTGTCTGAGGCTGCTCGATGCATCGACTTCCTATCTTATTTAAAAAGTTACTCACTATTTCCCGACATCCCGCACAAATCTATTTTTTCGCATAATTTCGTTAAAATCCCACTAAAAATACTCATTTATCCTCCAATAAATTCCGCTTTTTATCGAACTTTGCCTTGTTCTACAAAAATTTGAATCGTTGCGGAATGCCGGTATACCTAAGGCATTAATATCCTATAATTAATCGTGATGAGTATCCGTATAAGGCAACAACGCTAAGAATCTAGCACGCTTAATAGCTAGAGTTAACTTGCGCTGATAAAAAGGACGAACCCCACTTATACGGCTAGGCACAACGCGCCCTGACTCCATAATATAATTCTTAAGAGTATCGATGTCTTTATAATCAACATCCATCGCTTTTTGAACAGTAAAACGACAAACTTTACGACGACGTGACATTACTCAGCACCCTCCCTAACTTTTTCTTTCTTGCTATCGCCGCGGCCACGGAATGGTGACGCCTCAGTAACAGCTTCATCTTGACGAATAACAAGGTGACGCAAAATTGCATCATTGAAACGGAAGATTGATTCAATCTCATCAAGAGCCTCTTGATTGCATTCAACATTCATAAGAACATAATGCGCCTTGTGAATACGTTTGATTGGGTAAGCCAATTGCATACGCCCCCAATCTTCTAGACGATGGATTTTACCGCCATTTTCAGTAACAAGATTTTGATACCGCTGTGTCATAGAAGGCACCTGATCACTTTGATCAGGGTGCACTAGAAATACGATTTCGTAGTGTCTCATTTAATTCCCCTTTCGGATAAAGCCCGCCAAGTTAAATACCCAGTCGAGCAAGGTTTTATTAAAGCCAATTTTTAAAAGGCTATAGAGCGGCCATACTATATATTTTCCATACAAATTGCAAGTGTTTACCAACCAAAACAATATGTTAGACTGAACAAGGTGTGTAAAATTTTGTGTAATGGAAGATACATGACTTTACCTAACAAATATTGCTAGCTGATGGCCACTTCTCTAACACTCTTCATAACAAAGCTATTCCTTGTTGATATGCACAAGCAAAATTTTGGGTTAGCTCCTTTGCAGTACCCGTATTGTATGCAACTTTTTTTGATGCCCACAGGACTGTATAATTTTACACCACAAGTGATTTTTGATAATATAACCAAAATTCATCAAAAACTTGGGGTTTTTCAAATAAATGACACATATAGAATATATTAATCCAGAAATTAAAAGCCTACCCCCAAAACCCTCAATAAATATATTTAGAATGATTAAGACTGCAATTTCTACATATGATGAATCAGATATCATTCAGTTTATGTCTTACAAAAATGAATCTAAACGCAAAACCGCCCTTTCAAGATTATTTTTAATCGTACTTTCAGAGCGAACAAAAAATGACGGTTTGACAAACAATGCTTGGATGGAACAGTTTAAGGCCTGCCAATCTGGAAAAAACAATAATACAGATAAACTATTTTGCCATCTATACCAACTAAGGCATGCTTATATAGCTGATCAAAATAAAACTGAAATAGCGAAAGCAGCAATAGAGTGTTTTATAGACTTTCTCAAAAAAGAAACACACCCCCTTGCCTATTTAGCATGCGGATGGATTAACCTCCTACATGATGAAAATCCCGAAAAAGGATACAACCAATTAATGACTTCGGCAAAGGACGAGGCAACTAGACATTTAATACTAAAGATAATACATCAAATCACATTAGAAGATAGCAGGTTTGAAAGAGCAATTGAGTTACTTGAAAAAATTGCAGATACATACAAAGACCCGATAGCCATTAATAATATTGCTACTTTTTATTTTTATGGAAGTAACACTCACAATATCAATAGAGACAGAAAAAAATCTCTAGAACACTTTATCAAACTTGTAAAAACTCTACCAATGAACCAAAGGATTGAGAAAGTGACAAGAAATATAATAAATTCAGATGCATCTGGACTAGATTATGAAAATCATCATACAAATGAGACATATATCGCGTATCATGATTATGTGCTTAAATTATTTAAATGCTGTCGTTACTTAAAGATAGACTATAATGAAGAAGCAGCAGCTAAAATAATATTCAACCAACACAAGAAAGAAAATTGCCCAAGCATCAGAAATATACTAACTATCGGACTTAAAAAAGCTATCGGGAATACTAACTCCTTTGAGTGCAGATATTTTTTAGCTGTTATGGAACAAAGCACAACTAAACTATCAGAGCTTATAATTGAAAACCCTGACAATTTCCAAGCTCTATATACTCAATACAGTAAAGTTAACATAAACATAAAAGGGATTGAATTTTTCATAAAATCATTGAATAAAGCTAACCCAAGCCATACCAGCAAGATATCACAAGAAAAATTTGATGAACTTAAAGGGTTAATAAATACATCGAGATTAGTTAAGACTGAAGAATCAAACACTTTCAACCATATAGGCAACAATATGCTTTAACGCTTCAACCTTGCCAAAAAAGTATAAGCTACAGGCACTACTACCAATGAGAATAGCGTCCCAAAAATTAGCCCACTGACAATAACCAACCCTATCTCGAAGCGACTGTTTGCACTAGCTCCTGAGCTGAAAACCAATGGCACAGCGCCCATGACCATAGCAGCAGTTGTCATCAATATTGGACGCAACCTTTGCGCTGCGGCTGTTGCGACAGCCTCATAAACTGACTCACCACGCGCTCTAATTTCATTTGCAAACTGGGTTATCAAGATTCCGTGTTTTGCAATCAAGCCAATTAGAGTCACAAGACCAATCATTGTATAAAGATTTATTGATCCTCCAAATAATTTAAGTGACGCCAACGCACTCACAATACACAAAGGAACACTTAACAACACAACGAAAGGATCTATAAAACTTTCGAAAAGCGCGGCTAACACCAAGTAAATAAAAACAATTGCCATCAAGAATACAAACCCCTGGTCATGCCTCGATTTTAGGTAGTCTTTTGCCTCGCCGGCAAATTCAAATTGGGCATTTTGAGGCAATATTTTTGGCATGATTCTCTGCATATCTTTAACCACCTGCCCAATTGAATAATCCTTAGCAATGTTGGCTGATAGAGTAGTTGACCTAAAGCCATTATAATGCTGACGTACTTTTTGCCCCAATTTAGGTTCAACCTTAACTAAATTAGCAAGACTAATCATATCGCCAGATGCATTTCTAATAGAAATATTACCGATATTATTCAAGTTATTGAGCTGACTTTTTTCAACCTGAACCACAACATCATAACTATGATTACCCCAGTCAAACTGATTAACCGCAGCTCCTCCAAGCATTACCGAAAGAGCTTCATTAATAGCCGCAATAGACAAACCTAAACGAGATGCCATATCCCTATTTATCTTAAAGTGATACTCCTGGGTATCAAAACCTTTGTCTACATTAATATTAGACAAACCTGGATAAGATTTTAGATCTGCTTTTACCCTATTGGCCATCTTAAATAACTCTTTGTATGAACCAGAACTCAACAACTGCAATTGAAAGGCTTGATCTCCCGCCCTACGCCCGAAAGATAGAGCCATAACATTACCTCTGATACCTGGAAGATTAGGCATTTTCTGCCTTATGCTATCTGCAATTTCACTGGCACTACGGGTTCGTTTATCGAGCGGTTGTAATTTAACAAATAGCTGAGCAGAACCTGAATTAACATTTTCCCAGACCATATTTTTTTCAGGCAAATTAACCATTAATTTCTGGAAAGGGACTACATGCGTTTTTGCATATTCGTAATTAGTCTGATCGGGCAACTGCAGATTCATCATGACATAACCCATATCTTCATCTGGCATGAAAGCTGCCGGCATATTATGAAACAACCAATATCCACCCCAAGCAAAAAGGCCCACTAGAATCACAACTATCCAACGAAAACGCAACGCTGCTAAAATAAAACTCTTATAAGCTACCTGCATCTTGTCTGTAAATTTATCTAGCCACAGTATATAACGAGACTCTTTTGAATGCTCGGGTAATAAATAAGCACACATCATGGGGGTCAGAGTTAAAGCTACAAAACCTGATATAACCACAGTTCCAGCCAAAGTATACGCAAAAGAACTCATAAATATGGCTATCTTACCCTGCATAAGCCCTAAAGGTGCATAAACTGCAGCCAGAGTAACTGTCATTGCAATAATAGCAAAAGTTATTTCTTTACTTCCTTCAACTGCAGCCTTAATAGGTTTAACACCTTTTTCGATATAACGGTGAATATTTTCAAGCATGACAATAGCATCATCGACAACCAAACCTACAGAAAACACCAGGGCAAGTAGCGTCATCACATTAATTGAAAACCCAAACATTTTTATCAAGGCAAACCCAAAGATTAAGCAAACTGGAATGGTAACCAAAGGAATTACAACATTACGCCAAGTACCCAAAAATAAAGCGATAACACCTAATACACATATAACAGCAATGGCAATAGTCTCATATACCTCATTAACAGAATCATGCAACAGGGGTGTAAAATCGTAAATAGTGTCAAATGTCATAGACTCTGGAGAAGTTTTATTTACCAAATCAAGTTTACGCTGGATATCTTCCGCAACACTCAAAGGGTTAACATCAGTTTCATAAGTAATTGCTAGGACAGAGGCTTTATGACCATCTATGCGAAACTCAGACTCTTTAACCCAGCGACGCCCTAATTCTATTTTCGCTATGTCTCTGAGCCTTACCTGCTTGCCATCAACCTGGGTTACTAATAAATCGCCAAACTGATCAAGCCTTTCAATATCAGAATCAACAACTAACGGATAAGCCTTAGAAGCTGTATACAAAACACCAATACCTGGCCCTCTAACGTTGTTAGCAGCTAAAGTTTGGCTGACATCCCCAGGGGTAACTTTCAGAGCAGCCATTTTTTCCGGATCAAGCCATACACGCACAGCATATTCACTCGCCCCTTCGACATTAACACTTGCAACACCTGGAACCTGCCTAAATTGATCAGCAATATTTCTTTCTAAATAGTCTCTTAGCTCTTGAGGTGATCTTTTTGAGTCGATTACACCAATATACATAGTGTTTCCATCAAAGGCCTTTGGCCCAACTACAGGTGATTTAACACCATCAGGTAGAATACCTCTAACTTTTGCAATCTTATTGCGAATTTGGTTTGCCTTAACATTTACATCAACACCATGATTAATGACAACAGTAATCTGGCTTTGCCCTTTTGAACTAGAAGAAACCATTCGCTTTATATCTGAAACTTTTGATATAGCTTTCTCAAGCGGGATGGTTACATCGGTCTCAACAACCTTAGAATTAGCTCCAGGAAAATCAGTAGTAACGGCAATTATTGGCCTATCTGCCTGCGGTAAATACCTGGTATCCAGCCCCTTAAAACTCATAAATCCAATAGTTACTAATATTAGATTCAGAACAATTGCTAAAACTGGTCGATTAATGCAAAGCTTCGACAAATTCATTAACTACTTTCCTTTATTCTCTCTTTGGATAGAAATTAGCTGACCATCCATCAGGTCATCTTCCCCCTCCACGATAACTGCCTCCCCTGGTTGCAAACCAGACAAAACATGAACCATATGATCAAAAGAAGTACCTAAATCAACTTTTTTCTTAATTGCAGAACCATTCTTCGCAACAAATACATAGGCTCCTGTCAATTCTTTAACTACACAGTCAACTGGGACAACTAATGCATTTTTTACCTCACCCAAATATTGATCAACCTTAACAAACTGACCAGGCCTTAGCTTGTTGTCTTTATTATTAATATAAGCCCTAATGGTGACCGTATTCGTTTTCATATCTACAGCCGGGGCAATGTAGTTAACCTTACCTGTAATTTCACGCCTCATAACATCCGGCACTTCTACAGTTATTTTTTGACCAAGATTTAATTCTGGCAAATATTTACCAGGCACAGAGTAATCAACATATAAACTAGAAACCTGATATAGCTCAGCAATAGGAGTACCTGGTTGCAAGTGCTCACCTACCTCAATCTTTCTTTGCCCTAAAACACCTGAAAAAGGTGCTTCAATATTCTTTCTTTGCAATGCAATCTTGGCTTGCTCGTAAGCAGATTCTTGCTGCATCAACTTAGCCTTTGTCTGATCAAACTGCTCGGGTGCAAACATATGTTTAGCCATCAATTGCTTTTGGCGATTAAATGTTTGCCTTGTTTGCTCAAGAGAGGCTTTGACACTCTTTAAGTCTGCTTTAGCATCGCGAGGGTCCATTTGCACTAAGATATCACCCTTTTTAACATGCTCGCCCCCTTCGAATCTTACATAATCAACCTTGCCAGCAACTCCTGCTTGGATTTCAAGATGACGATGAGCACTTAAACTTCCAATTGCAGCAACCCACTGAGCCCAAATACGAGGCTTTATAGTTAATGTTTTAACAATTGCTGCGGGCCTTTCATAGGCTTCCTGAATAGTTGGAGTTTTCATTTTCCAATAGGAGAAAATCATCAAACTAATAATTGTTACAACTCCAAGCAAAACTAAAATATTCTTTCGCATGACAAAGCCTTTTAATAAAACAAGATTGAACACTACAGGATGCCAATAATTAATATTGCAGCCGTGGTGCTAATTACCAACAGGCCCTAGTATAGCATTTTAGAATAAGGTAGAAACCCTGTACTTTTTTAAAAAACACTCGCTCACAAAAAACAAATTAAGTTATACTGAGCACCCAAGTTCATGACAATGGAATAAAAACATGAAAAAAATCACTAAAGCTACAATTATCGCAAGCAGTCTTCTAATTGCATCTGCATCGCTAGCTTCCAATCACCAATCAACTAACCATAAAAAAACAGAAAATGGCAGAACCCCTTTAACCAAAACTATCAAAACAATTGAAGCTGCCGTCGTTAATCTCGCAGTAAGTGGTGAATTACCACCCCTACCCCCTGAATATTCAAGACCGGGAATGCCTTCTCCCCATACACCCCCAGATCAAGACCCTAGATCAAACAACCCAAGACCCATAATTCCTGGTCAAACCCTACCGCCAGAATTTAAAAGTCTTGGCTCCGGAGTCATAATTGATGCAAAAAAAGGTTACATCATAACTAATGCACATGTAGTAAGAAATGCCAAAACCATAACTGTTACTTTGAATACTGGGCGCCGACTGAGAGCCAGGAAAGTTGGTGCGGATCGCCTCTCCGATGTCGCTGTACTGCAAGTGCAAAGCCCTTATTTAAAACAGGTTGAGCTAGCTGACTCAGACAAAATCAATGTGGGTGAACAAGTTTATGCTATAGGTAACCCTTACGGACTTGGTCACACACTAACTTCTGGGGTCATTAGCGCCTTACACCGAAGCGAAATAGCGCTTCCAGGCAAGCAATACGAAGACTTCATTCAAACTGATGCGGCCATCAACCCTGGTAATTCTGGCGGGGCATTGGTCGATAACCAAGGCAAATTAGTTGGGATCAATACCGCAATTATTGGACCTAACAGAGCTAATGTAGGCATTGGTTTTGCCATCCCAAGCAACATGATCAAAAGCATTGCAAACCAACTAATCGAATACGGGACTGTCAGACGTGGATTCTTCGGCATCATGATGCAAAGCATGACTCCAGAACTCTCGGATGAATTTAAAATACCTGGAATCACCGGCGCACTCGTAACCGATGTCATTCCAAACTCTCCTGCTGCAAACTCCGGCATAAAAACTAAGGATGTAATTTTGGGACTTGATGGCAAAACAGTAGATAATGCTTCAGATGTTCACAACATGATTGGCCTGAAGAGACCAGGCACTAGCGTACACCTTAAAGTTGCAAGGCCTGGAAACGGCGTAATTGACATAAAAGCCAAGCTAATGAACCGTGAAGGTTTTCAACGCAAATCAAATACACCCCCTATGATACAGGGTGTGCAATTCGTTGATTTTGAAGAAATCATACCAGGAATAGGTTACCTTAAAGGAGTTCAAGTAATTGGCTTGGATGACAACAGTCAAGCTTGGTTTAGTGGAATTCGGCAAGGTGATGTAATTCTAACTGTGGACGGCAGAAAAGTTACCAACATTAAGAATTTCCAAAAACTTTTTTCTACTCTTAATAATGATCATGTATTATTAAAGGTTCAACGAGGATTGGGCAGAATTTATATCGTTATGACCCAACCAACTGAAATGGAAGATAATCAAGCAAAAACTTAATATGAAGGCTTTATAGGCCAGTTGGCAATTCGTATTGCAGAGCAAAACCATCTATAGTGCAGAAAAAATAGCCTCTTAATTTAAAAAATTAAAGAGCAAACTTTTACAAATCATAGAAATTTGCAGAAGTAACAACAGTTGTGAACAAACTCTAGTTACCCCAGCTCCTGCTGGGGCCTAAGCTAGACTTAAAACCGACAAAAACACAACGCAAGGTTTGTTTGTTTAAAAACAACTATTTTCAGCTTGCTATCTTTATTGATTTTGTTTACAATTCCTGGCCACTAGGTAAATTTATTATTCAGATTTAACAGAGGATTTACAAGAATATGGTAGTCATTCGTTTGGCCCGAGGCGGATCAAAGAAAAAGCCTTTTTACGACATCGTTGCTACACAAAAAAGCTCTCCACGTGATGGTCGCTTTATTGAGCAATTAGGTTACTTCAACCCTGTGGCGCGAGGCCAAGCTAAGCGTATCGAAATAAACAAAGATCGCATTGAACACTGGGTTAGCCAAGGTGCTCAAATGAGCGAACGAGCCATGCACATCTACAAAGAGTTCTTAAAAGATCCTGAAGCAGCTGCTGCCGCTAAAAAAATTGAAAAACCAGCCCCTAAAAAAAATGCCGCTAAAGTAGAAGCTGAAGCTCCTGCTGAAAAAGCTGAAGAAAAGAAAGAAGAGTCAGAATAGTTTTAAGTAATGTCTGATAAAAAAGTTGCAGTAGGTAAATTCGGTAGGCCTCACGGCGTAAAAGGTTGGATACGAGTTATCTCTTTTACTGATCCCGAAGAGCAACTACTAAACTACTCAGACTGGATGATTCAAACCAATATAGCATTGGAACTAATAAAGCTTGAAGAATCTCGAGCAGTTCACGATGCTTTTTTGGTTAAAGTTAAAGGGTATGATGATCGAGACTTAGTTAAAACTCTTACGAACAAAGAGATTTTAATAGATCGAGATCAGCTAAAAGAGCTGCCCGAAGGTGAGTTTTACTGGACTGATTTAGAAGGCATCAAAGTTGTTACTACAGATGGCAATGATTTAGGTGTTATTGATCACCTATTTGAAACCGGAGCCAACGATGTAATTGTTTCCGTAAAAGATGGCAAGAGAATACTTATTCCTTACATTGACACCGTCATAATAGAAGTTGATTTTGACAACAACATTATGACCGTTAACTGGGAAACGGAATAAAGCTCAATGGGCATACGTCGATTTGGCATAGTAACAATTTTTCCTGAAATGTTTAACGCATTAAATGCGAGCATCACTGGGAAGGCTCAAGAGAATGAGATAATTAAAATTCAGTGTTGGAATCCTCGTGATTTCACTACTGATCGCCACAAAATGGTTGATGATAGACCATACGGTGGTGGGCCGGGAATGGTTATGAAACCTGAGCCTATTTGCAAAGCAATCACTGCTGCTAAAGAGCATAACAGCTCCAAGGCGAAAGTGATTCAGTTAACTCCAGAGGGTAAGACTTTTACCCAAGAAGTTGCCAAAGAGCTAGCGCAAAGAGATGGTTTTATTTTAGTTGCTGGAAGATATGAAGGAATTGATGAAAGAGTAGTCGAAACTGCAATTGATGAACAATACTCGATTGGCGACTATATATTAACTGGTGGCGAGCTGCCAGCAATGGTACTGATTGACTCAGTTGTCAGGTTGCTACCTGGTGCTCTTGGTGATGCAGCAAGTGCTGTTAAAGAATCATTTAGTGAAGGTTTGCTAGACTACCCTCACTACACCAGGCCAAGGGAGTATGCAGGCATTAAAATTCCTGACGTGTTACAAAGCGGTAACCATCAGGCGATTGAGGAGTGGCGTCACCAACAATCGTTAAAAAGGACTTGGCAAAAGCGCCCAGATTTGTTAAAAAGCTATCAACTTACTGATAGCGATAAAGAGTTTCTAAAGAAACTGGTTAAATGAGGTGGATGTAAATGAACTTAATTCAGCAAATTGAAGCAGAACAAATGCAAAAGGGTATTCCTGACTTTTCAGTTGGCGACACTCTAATTGTTCAATCTAAAGTTAAAGAAGGTAGTCGTGAAAGACTTCAGGCTTATGAAGGCGTTGTTATTGCAAAACGTAACCGTGGCCTTAACTCTTCTTTTATAGTACGTCGTGTTGCTCACGGTGAAGCATGTGAAAGAACTTTCCAAACTCACAGCCCGCTAATCGCCAGCATCACAGTTAAACGTCGTGGTGACGTACGTAAAGCTAAGCTTTATCATCTTCGTGAACTTAGTGGTAAAAAAGCACGTATTCGCGAAAAAGTTGGCTCTAAAGTTAGCAAGAAGGTTATGCAAGTTGACGCTCCAGTTGAAGCCAAGCAGGTTGACAAGAAAGCTGAAGAAGGTAACAAAGAAGAATCTTAATGATTTAGGGGTCTCAGCTAAGTGGGCCCCTCTTCCTCCTTCTACTATAATGAATAAATTCTGCATTAAAAACAGTAAGTTCATCAAAATCTCTGGCCCAGATCGAGACAAGCTCTTGCAAGGCCAGATCACTTGCGACATTTTTAAAATAAATCAATCTAAAAGTAGAATTGCAGCGATTTGCAATCCTAAAGGTCGCGCTATATCGTCTTTTCGCATATTTGCAATTCAAGATAGTTACATTCTTGAAGTTAACTATGACATGGTTGATATAATAATTGGCGCTCTAACAAAATATGCACCTTTTTATAAAGTTGAAATTAACTCTAACGAAGAAATAAAAAGCATTTGCATATCAGCTGAATCAATTGAGCCTTTGTTAGAAGAAATAAATACCCTTTATCCAAACTGCCAAATTATAAAAAATAATTATGAAACTATAAGCTTTGACGTATATGCAGCCCCTGAAGAAATAAAACAAATTACAAACCTACTTTTAAAATCTGGATCAAATGAATTAAATACGCTTGCGACTGATATAAATATCAAAAATAAAATAGCATTTGTAAGCCCTGAAACCAGTGAGTTACTTACCCCACACAAACTAGGCCTTCACCATTTAAATGCTATAGATTTTGACAAAGGTTGTTACACAGGGCAAGAAATAATAGCCAGAATGCATTACAAGAGTGACAAAGAGTTTGATCTAAAAATAATTGAATGCGATAAAGAACCAATAATTGGCAGCAAAAACGAAGATGGCAGAATATTTTTAGATAAAGTTAGAGCAGGTAAGGCTTGGATGGCTTTGCTGTCAGCATAACTCGCTTGATTCTTACTGAATCCAGGGTCGCTCCGTTCCCGCACCAAGCACGGGAACAGGACAACGATTTTTTGCTACTAAATTACTCTACTCCGCAATTGAACTTCTGAGCATCCAGGCTGTTTTCTCATGACTTTCAACTCGATCAGAGATAAGATCTAAAGTACCTTCATCATGACACTCTCCCGCAGAAGCAAGAATAGACCTAGCGCGATGACATATTGACTCATGATCTTCAAGAAGATTAATTAACATTTGGTTAGCTGATGGTAAAATCTCATCTTCTTTTAAAGTTGTAAGCTCAGCATATTGCCGATAAGTACCAGGAGCCTCAAATCCTAAAGCACGAATTCTTTCAGCAATTCTGTCAACCTCCTGGGCAAGCTCTTGGTATTGAGTCTCAAACATCAAATGCAAAGACCCAAACAATGGCCCTGTAACATTCCAATGATAGTATTGTGTTTTCAAATATAAAAGGTAAGTATCTGCTAGTAAAACTGAAAGTTGATCAGCAATATCTTTACTATTGCTTTCTGATAATCCAATATTTGGTTTCATGTCCACACTCCTTATATCCATCTAAATAAAATTATAGAACAATAACTTTAAGGCTTCAAAGTTAAGGCCAAATTGTAAAGATAATTACGATGCTCATCGGTAATTTCACAGGCAACTTTTACCGCCTGCTTTAAAGGCAACACTTTTAACAAAGGAACGAGGACTTTCTTTATATCTTCCTCGTTAGATTCTTTTTTCTCGTAATTACCATCAACTAAAATCACCATCTCACCTTTTTCCATATTTTGGTCATCTGCAATAATTCTGTTCAAATCACCAAGACTTGCCTTTACTATAGTTTCAAACTGTTTTGTCATTTCCCTCGCAATGACTGCAATTTTATCAGCGCCAAAAACATTCTCCATATCTTTAATACAATCTTTAATTCGGTGTGGAGCCTCATAAAAAATTAAAGTTGCTCTCATATCAACTAACTCTTGAAGTCGAGTTTGGCGGGCAGATCTTTTAGCAGATAAGAATCCTTCAAAATAAAAATGGTCGGACTTTAAACCAGAAGAACTAAGAGCGGCAATTGCAGCACTAGGACCTGGAATTGGTGACACACAATATCCCTTGTTTTTCAGCTCATCCACCAATACAAATCCTGGGTCACTTATAAGAGGAGTTCCTGCATCAGATATAAGGGCAACCCTCCTCTCTTCGTTTAACATTTCTTCAACAAGCGGCAATCTCTGTATTTGGTTATGATCATGGAGGGAAATAATTTTTGGCGCTGCAATTGACCAAAAATCAAGAAGCTTACGGGCGTGGCGAGTATCTTCAGCCAAGATAACATCTGCTGATTTTAAAATATTAACAGCTCTATAAGTAATATCTTCGAGATTACCTATGGGAGTTGCAACCACATACAAAATGCCTTTCATGTTAGCTCCTTCGAAAAAATGATATAATCCACTAATGTTTAGGATTGTGCAAATATTTTTAATTATAGCTTCTCTCAATTTAATTGGCTGCTCAAGCTTTCAAAGCGTGCCTTCACGCGCATCACAAGAAGCCAAAATACATGATCTTTTAAAAAAAGCAGATATCAAAGATGGCCAAGAGCGCTACCTTTTACAAATTGAAGCCGCAAAAATATCACTTGAAGAAAGACAAGAAAAAACAACCCGCAAAATTTTGTCTCAGATTACAACCAATACAAATGAAAAACTAATAATATCAGCAAAATTAGAGCTGCAAAAACACAAAAACTATAAAGCAGACCTGCTTTTAAATAAAATTTCTAACCCTTATAAAATGCCAGAATCTCAGCTTATTGAATACTTAAAAACTAAAGCCAAAATACGGCAAAACAGGCACCAGGTACACGCGTTTATTAATACACTTTCAGAGCTTTACAAGCTATCTACCAGTCGTGAAAAAGCCGAGATAAACAGATTAATCTGGAACCAGCTTTTACAGACCCCCTTATCAAAAATTAGAATACCCATGAGCCAAAATAACCTCTTCAGCACTGGATGGATAAAACTCGCAATTTTAGTAAAAGAAGCTAAATCTGAAACAGAGTTTTTACAAAAAATAGCATATTGGAAAACAGAATTTCCTAATCATCCAGCAATCTTTCTAATATCTGGCAGCGCTCCTAATGCAAAGACAAACAAATACAAAAAAATAAGCTTACTACTTCCCCTGCAAGGGGAGCTAAGAAGCGCTGGACGAGCGATTCGTAATGGTTTCATCTCCGCTTATTACTCAAACTTTAACCGCGGCGGTAAAGCACCGCAAATTAAAATAATAGACACCAATTCAAAACCCATTGCCGAACTTTACAAACAAGCAGTCGCAAATAATTCAGACCTAATAATTGGCCCTTTAAGAAAATCTAAAATAAAAGAGCTTATTGATAATGTTTCAATCACAGTTCCAACCATAGCACTTAACACAATCGACTATTCAAGCCCAAGTCAACTGTATCAATTTGGCCTGCAGCCCGACGAGCAATTCCAATATGCTGCTAAACAAGCAGCTTTAAGTGGCCACAAAAGAGCTTTAGTAATATACCCAGACAACCCTTGGGGACAGCAAATTTTCAAAAAGTTTTCAAATACTTGGGGGGCTAGTGGCGGAGTAATTTCAGATACCCTTACCTACCTACAAACAGATCCAAACAAATTGGCCAAAGAAATAAAATCTCTACTTGGAGTAAAGCAGAGCCAATCTAGGGCTATAAAACTGGAAAGAAGGCTTGGAGAAACTTTTAGATTTATTCCGCAAAGACGACAAGATATCGATGTGATTTTTCTTGCAGCCCCAGCAAAACAGGCAAAACAAATCAGACCTCTGCTTAACTTTTATTACGCTAATAATATTCCTGTGTATTCACCAGGAAATATAATTAATAGCAAACTGGAAAGGCCAGGAAACTTAAATGATACTAATTATTGCAGCACCCCTTGGGCAATCGCGCCAAAAGATGTGTTATCTAATAATTTATTTAAGATATACAAAAATAATAAAAACTCATCAAATCTTTATGCCCTTGGCGTTGATGCGTACAATTTGAGCCAAAACCTACCACTTCTTCTAAACTTAAAAGAATTACAAATTCCTTCAGCAACAGGTTTAATAAAGTTAGATAATAAAGTAATTTTAGCCCAGCCTGTTTGCGCAAAAATAATCAATGGCAAACCTAATCTTTTACCGATTGAAAGCACGGTATTTAACTAACTAGCAATATTCATTAATCTAGTAGATGTTAAATTTACTAAAATGGATAGCGTAATCAAGCAAATGAAACTCTCTAACCCTAGAAAGTTTGGAAACAAAATAGAGACAGATGCACAAAAATTTCTAGAACAACATTGTCTAAAACTAATAACAAAAAACTTCAACTGCAGGTTCGGTGAAATAGACCTTATTATGCAAGACAAGGAAGAAGTTGTATTTGTCGAAGTCCGATATAGAAATAATGATAAATATGGCGCAGGACTTGAGACTATTGATAGAAGAAAACAACTAAAACTAATTAAAACGGCTGAGTTTTTTCTTTTAAATCGACACCAAAAAACGTGGAAAGAAGATCCTCCATGTCGATTTGATGTGATATCTGCATCCTCTACAGATTGTGATACAATTGACGGCAATATAGAATTTGACTGGATAGTTGATGCTTTCCAGCACTAACAAATTGAGGCAACCATGAACATTTCAAATAAAATTAAAGGCCATTTCAATGATTCAATCAAAGCCAAACAAGATTCAATCGACGTAATAGTTGACCCAATTATTTGCGCAGGAGAAATGATGGTTAGCTGTCTAGTTAATGGCAATAAAATTTTATCCTGCGGTAATGGCGGGTCAGCTGGTGATGCTCAACACTTTTCTTCTGAGTTACTTAATAGGTTTGAACGTGAACGACCTAGCTTGCCTGCGATTGCATTAACAACTGACTCTTCAACAATTACGTCAATTGCAAATGACTATTCGTACCGTGAAGTTTTTAGCAAACAGATTAAAGCATTGGGTCAAGCAGGAGATGTGCTTTTAGCAATATCAACAAGTGGTAACTCCAATAACGTTGTTGATGCAATTCATGCGGCTCACCAAAGGCAAATGAAAGTAATTGCCCTAACAGGCCGCAGTGGCGGTGAAATAGCCTCCCAGCTTGATAGCCAAGACATTGAAATTAGAGTGCCAGCAGAGAAAACTGCAAGAATCCAAGAAGTTCACCTACTAACTATCCACTGTTTGTGTGACTTAATAGATAATAAATTATTTGGCGACCTATAGGGGTTTTTATTATGCTTAGAACACTGCTATCGATTATAGCTATTTGCTTGACATTAAATGGATGTTTACCTTTAGCTTTTGTAGCAGGGGCTACTACTGGTGTAATTGTATTTGATAGAAGAAGCCTATCAGATCGGCTAGAAGATCAAAGCATCCGATATGCAGTTATGAAAAAAATTGATAATGACCAAAACCTTCGAGAAAACAATAATATTCAGGCAGCTGTTCTTAATAAAATCGTATTACTTGTAGGCCAAACCAAAGACAAAGACACTAAAAATCAAGCGATGAAACTTGCTCAACAAGTCAAGCAAGCTCGGGCAGTCTACAATCAAATAGTGATCGGGCCAATGACAACAGCAAAACAAAGCGCTAAAGATACCTGGATAACTACTAAAATTAAAAGTGAACTACTTGCATATCAAGGCTTAAATACAACAAATATCAAAGTTGTGACTGAAAATGGCACCGTCTATTTAATGGGCAAAATCAGCCACGAAGATGCAAAAGCGGCTACTGAACTAACAAGAAATGTTCAGGGCGTTAAAAAAGTTGTGAAAATTTTCGAGTATATTCATTAAGTTATAACTATAAAAGCTTATATTTCCTTATATAATGCATTTTATGGTAGTATTGGTTATCCATGGTTAGGAAGGCTTGGACTCTCTTCAAATATGCACTTTTTGCACAAAAGTAGAACATTGTATATAATGGAGGGACGGATCAGATTTAAGTTTTGGGTAACTATATGACGATTGAAATAGTAAGAAGAGCAGCATTTGGAACAGAAAATAACAACAGTCAAAATCTGACCTTATCAGAAAAAGGCAGGGATGAGCTCGTAACCTCACTAAAACAAAGCATTATAAAACACAAAGATGATCTTGAGTTCGAAAAGCTAAAGAATCAATTTACTCGAATTCAATCGGTAGAAGCCCATCACCTCGACAATCAAACACCAGAAAAAGAGGAAGACAAAACTACAACTGAAGAACAAGAAGTTAATCTAACTAACGAACAAGAAAAAGAACTAAACACAGCCATTGCTGTTGCAATTCTAGAGCTTCTAGAAGAAGAAACATACCCTAATCTGCAATTACTACTTTCAAAGATAAAAGATAATGAGAGTTTAAAAGACACTCTCAAAAATATTTTTAAAAAGCTAGACACTAAGGAAAGTGCTCCTCCACTTATAAAGAACATTGGCGATTCATTTGTTAATTCTGAAGCTACATTATGGATAAGCGCAGTAACAAGCAGATACTATGAAGCAAAATCAATAGAGATAAAAAGAAAATTAAAAACCTACGATCTGCCAAAGCAGATTATGACGATCTTCTCTAAAGTAAAAACAATCACACCTGAAATCAAGGAACAACTAGATAAAGCTCAATATGCAGACAGAGCATCTAGACAGGATCATTTTCAAAATCACTTTGTATCCGCAACTAAAAATGTATATACAAGCTATAAATCTCTATTTAGCAGTCAGTATATTCTCCCCAGAAAAATCAGAAACATTGTAGATAACCTTTACGGTGAACAATACATTACAAGCTTAAAACTAAACACAACTGAAAAAAATTCACCAAGAGAAACTATCCAATCTATTATTAACAAAATCAATGAAACAAAAAAGCAATTAGAAGAAACCAAAAAAGAATATTCAAAATCATGGTGGAAAAGGCTTTTACTTAAACTCCACAACCCATTCAAACGCATCAATAAAATGCTGAATGAATCTATTGCCAGACTAAATGAACTAGCACCTGAACTAAGCAATTTTCTTCCAGAAAAAGAAACCAAATTATTTAAATTCAAAGCTCTAGCGATCAAAGAGCTTATCCAAGCAAAGCAAAACAAAAAAACTCAAGCTCTTATTCAAAAGATTGGCGAAGCAAAGGATATAGATGAGTTCATAGGAAATTTTAAAGACGATGATGATAAAAATACAGTATCAATTTTGGATTTAGCTTCTAGAGAATTAAGTGTTAAAACAAAAAATGTTCGTGAATTTAAATTACAACAATTTAAAAGAAAGTGCTCTGAGATAATAAAACTGTACCCTTTTAGCTTAAGCTCTAAAATAAATGTAAAAAAATATAAATCTAATTTAATCGCCTTGATTGAAAAGATTGAACTTGATCAATATAAGGAAATACCAAACAAGATAATTGACTTCAAATTTAATAACATTGAAAAAAGCACTACAGACTCTTTATCTATAAAATTACTCTCTCTTTATTATGAAATGTCGGCTGAGTTCACAGAGCTTATGACTGATGAAAAACGCAAAGAATTTAAATTAAAAGCAAAAGCGGTAAGACTTTTAAAAGAGTTCACACAAAATTCTGAATTGAGCGAAAAAACTCATTCTCTTATAAAAGAAGTAGTAACAAACAAGTTGAATATAGATGACGAAATAGATGCTATAAACTCAAATTATTCTACAATTTCAAAGTCAGTTAAAGCTAAGCTAATAGGAACACTAGACACAATAAATAAGTTAAATCAAACTAACGCAGAACCTAGTAAAATATCCATTCATATTTCAGAACTAAAGACTGCTCTCGACGAATATATAGCAAAAAATCCAATCAAGGAAAGAAAATCCATAGCTAGAAATATAATCTATGCACTCCCAATAGATAGAAACTTAGGCGCTAATAACTCAACACACTTATTTGAGGCAATCATAAACGCACAAAAAACCTTAATTCTAAATGATCAAAAGGCAAATTCAACCCTACTGAGAATTAATAAAAGAAACAAAAAAGGCAGCAGGCTAGAGTCAATACTTTCACTGTATCAAGATAAATTAATCCATGACATACTTGAAGCAAACCATCACGACCAAGTCATTGTAAACCGAATTCTAACAAAGCAAATCAATTTTACTACATTTGTCTTCAAAGAAGCATATGAGCAAGACCATGGCCCACTTAACACAAATGGCCATCTCAGAAAAGCACTTCATAAAACTGAAGCATTTAAAAATAAAAGCAAAAAGCTTGAAACAATTGCAGCTCTTGAAAACAAAGAGACATCTATTCAAGAAAAATATGCAATTATTTCAACAACAATGAATCAATTGAGAGCACTTCTACCATCTGAGAATAATACGTACCTGACTCCAACCTCTCGCCACCTTAGAGGGCTAATAACAAAACAGATGGACTTAATCCACAACCTTACCCACCGCCAGAAATACAAACATGACACTATAGAAAAAAACAAAAAGGAAAGCGAAACACCAGTAGAAAGTGTTGAACATTACACAGATAGAGACGAAGCGTTACAGCAAATTAAAGCTAAACAAGAAATTACGATAAAAACTGCCGACTCAGTGTCGCAGACCCTTACAAACTCTAAGGTATCCATATACGAGGCACTAGTTAACTCATTGAAACTATCAACAAAAGATAGCAATCATCAAAACAACCGAGCATTTATATCTGCCGTAAATAACGGTATTTTCTACAGCAAACCATTACGCCATCTAGATAAAGACCTTGAACAAATTGCCCAAAGACTTAGATGGCATATGCATCAGCAATTCCCTAAAGGTGAGATAGAGATTACCAAGTTTAAACCTACGAAGCTTGATAAAAACAATGAGAATATAGCATTTAAAACTAGCGTTATAAATTATACAGAAGAATCACGCATATTGTGGGATATATCTATAACCTACAACAAAAACACTAAGATATTCTCGGTTAATATGCCTAAAAGAATTAACTCACAACCCTTAGAAAACTCTATATTGAATGAACACAAAGAGCAGAAAGATATAGAAGAGTTTTTATTGATAACCAGCCTGCTAAGAAGCCAAATTAATTCTGAAATATTTTTTAATTCTGACAACCTAAATAATGTAATTAAAGCATTTGAATTAGGAAGCAAACACATAAATAACCCCTTAATTCATGCATCTTTTAACTTGCTAATTGCAAGATCCCAACAAGAATTATCAAATAATTCACAGAATAATGGCGAACGTATTAAAGAAAGACTTAAAGAAACTTTAAGCAATATACCTAAATATAATGAGCACGTCCCAGAAATTATAAAATCATCTTATAGTGACTTACGCTGCCAGGTTAGTGGCAAAAATTATACTAACCCAGAAGCAAGCAGCACTAGCAACAATATTGCATAAAAACTACATTATAAGTATACTCAAGCAAATTTACTAATTGACACATATACCATTTGAAACACCTGGTAATACGGAGCTAAAAATGAGCGAAGCCTCAAAAAATGATAAACATAGCCAACTAAGAACGACTCTTGAAGAAAATAAGTTAAAAATCAATAATCTTTATACATTAAAAGCAAATCTTGCAGCACTTTCAGCAAGTCCTAGAGACAACCCTTTCTCAGAAGATGATAACTCTACCATGGGAACCAGTCCTCAAAAGCTTGGAAAGTTTATAGGAGAATCCAAAAGCCTAGAGGTAAGTCAAATTCAAATACAGAAAGAAATAGATGAATTAAAAAAGAAAAATGCCGAGATAGAAAATCAGCTAAAGAAACCAAGAAGCCAGTGTGAAGAAAAAAACCCAGAACTCATAAGAAAAAAACTGTCTAATGGCAATTTTTTAGAACTCTCCCCCCTGCAGACTCGAAGTGTATTTAACAAATCTCGTAGTAACTCAGGATCTCGTCCTCTAAAATCGCCAAAAGAAAACCAAAAAATCTCCTATAATGACCCAAATTTATTTGGAAGTATGTCAGTTCGCGTTATGTAAATAAAATCTGTTTATAAAAAACACAGAAAATGTTAAACTAGAGCAAATTCTGCATCTTACAGCAATGAGAAAAAGATGAATCAAAGCAAACATAACACCTATGATGTAATAGTTATTGGCGGTGGGCATGCTGGCACTGAAGCTGCAGCTGCCTCAGCACGAACAGGTGCGGCCACTTTACTACTAACTCATAACATTGACACACTTGGACAAATGTCGTGTAATCCAGCGATTGGCGGCATTGGTAAAAGCCACCTCGCAAAAGAAGTGGATGCTCTTGATGGCATTATGGCAAAAGCGACTGATTTAGCGGGGATTCAATTTCGTGTATTAAACGCTAGACGAGGCCCTGCTGTTCAAGCAACTAGGGCTCAAGCTGATAGAGCACTTTACAAACAAGCTGTTAGACAATTTTTAGAAAATCAAGAAAATTTAACTCTATTTCAACAGGGTGTTGATGATCTTATTGTTGAAAATAACAAAGTTACTGGTGTGGTTACGCAAATGGGCCTGCAGTTTCATGCAAAGTCTGTAGTTCTGACTGTTGGCACATTTCTCGGTGGCAAAATTCACATTGGAAGAACTCAGTATGGTGGAGGTCGAGCTGGAGACCCCGCCTCAATAGCACTTGCTAAGCGCTTAAGAATGCTACCATTTAGGGTTGATAGACTAAAAACTGGAACCCCTCCAAGAATTGATAGCAGATCAATTGATTACAGTAAGCTTGAAGAGCAGCCCGGCGACACACCAACACCTGTTTTATCTTATACAAGCCACAGAGCAATGCACCCCGAACAAGTCTCTTGTCATATTGCTTATACCAATGAAAGAACCCACCAAATTATTAGAGATAGCCTTGCTGACTCACCAATGTTTAATGGCCAGATTGAAAGTACAGGCCCTAGATATTGCCCTTCCATTGAAGATAAAATTCATAGATTTGCTGATAAAAATTCTCATCAAATTTTTGTTGAACCTGAAGGTTTAACAGTTAACGAAATTTATCCAAATGGAATTTCTACTAGCCTTCCCTATCAAACGCAAATTGACTTTGTTAGGTCAATGGAAGGTTTTGAAAATGCTCATATTACAAGACCTGGTTACGCTATTGAGTATGATTACTTTGATCCAAGAGATTTAATGTCGACTCTTGAGACTAGGTTCATCGAAGGTTTATTCTTTGCCGGGCAAATTAATGGCACAACAGGGTATGAAGAAGCTGCAGCCCAAGGCACAATAGCTGGCATAAATGCATCTTTGAAAGCTCAAGATAAATCTCTATGGTCGCCAAAACGTAATGAAGCATACGTAGGTGTATTAATTGATGATTTAACCACACTAGGCACAAAAGAACCTTACAGAATGTTTACAAGTCGGGCTGAATATAGACTATGGTTAAGAGAAGATAACGCAGATTTGCGCCTTACAGAAATAGGCTACAAGCTTGGTGTTGTTGGCGAGCAAAGATGGAAATCCTTTGCTCAAAAACGCGAAGCAGTAGAAGCTGAAAAAATAAGATTAAAATCTATACTAATAAGAGCAAATAGCTCTTCTGCAGACAAAATCAAAGAATTAACAGGACAAGAAATTCAAAAAGAAGCCCACGCATTTGACCTACTTAAGCGCCCTGAGATAAAGTATTCCGACTTAATTAGGCTAGAAGAAATTGGCTCTATAGTTGAAAATGAAGACATAGCCCGCCAAGTTGAAACTCAAATCAAATATGAAGGTTACTTAAAACGTCAAGCTAAAGAGATTCAAAAACAAAAAACGCATGAAAATACGAAAATACCAAATGACTTTGACTATAGTCAGGTTAGCGGCCTATCTAATGAAATCCAACAAAAATTATTAGATGTTAAACCAGAAACCATTGCTCAAGCATCAAGAATCTCAGGCGTTACCCCCGCTGCGGTCTCACTGTTGTTAGTTTATTTAAAAAAATCGAAAAACCGAGTATCATGAAATCATTACAAAGATGAATCAGGACTAAATACCGATGACCCAACTGTCTCTTATACAAGTTATTGCTGTAGCAATTATTCCAATTCTTTTTGCAATTACTTTACATGAAGTATCACACGGCTGGGTAGCTAAAATCCTGGGTGACAAAACTGCTGAGCGTCTTGGCAGGCTTACTGTAAACCCAATTAAACATATTGACCCAATCGGCACAGTTTTAGTGCCTGCAGCCCTACTAGTGATGTCAGGTGGTGCGTTTGTATTTGGATGGGCAAAACCAGTACCTATAACTTGGCAAAACCTAAAAAACCCTCGACGCGATATGGCTCTAGTTGCCTTAGCTGGCCCACTGTCAAACTTTGCCATGGCTATTTTCTGGGGATTTATAATGAAAATAGCAATCTTGACCATGCCCCAATCTATGAGTGGACTTGCTTTATACTCAATGGGGAAAATTGGGGTCGCAATCAACTTAGTTTTAATGATTTTAAACTTAATTCCAATTCCACCGCTTGACGGCAGTAGAGTCGTTGCAAGTTTTTTATCTGGCCAACTAGCTTATATATACGCCAGAATTGAGCCATTTGGATTTTTCATATTGCTCGGACTTTTAATTATCGGAGTTTTACAACAGATCCTTTTCCCGCCAGTTATCTATCTCTATAATTTTATAATGGGAGTTTACGGACTTTCCTCATACTTATAAACTTCTGGTTGCTCAATAACTCCATCTTCAACCAATTTTGTAATATGTTGATCCATTGTATGCATCCCCAAAGATCTTCCTGTCTGCATGGCTGAATGTATCTGAGCAATCTTATATTCACGAATCAAGTTTCTAATAGCTGAATTACAAATCATTACTTCTTGAACTGCAACCCTACCACCACCTATTCGTTTCATTAGCTCTTGACCAATTACCGCTTCTAAAGTGTTAGATAGCATAGTCTGAACCAAAGCCTTCTCTCCAGATGGAAAAACATCAATAATTCTACTAACAGTTTTAGGTGCAGAAGATGTATGCAATGTTGCAAAAACTAAATGACCTGTCTCTGCTGCTGTTAAAGCAAGTCTGATAGTTTCAAGGTCTCTCATTTCACCCACCAGCAAAACATCAGGGTCTTCACGCAAAGAAGCCCTCAATGCGTCATTAAAGCTTTTTGTATCCCTGCCCACTTCTCTTTGGTGAATTAAGCATTTATTACTAGCGTGCCTGTACTCTATTGGGTCCTCAATAGTTATTATGTGCTTAGAAAAAGTAGCATTTATGTAGTGAATCATTGCAGCTAAAGTAGTACTTTTACCTGAGCCAGTTGGACCAGTTACGAGAACTAAACCATTCCTTAAGTGACATAAAGACTCATGAACTGGGTCAAGACCAAGGGCTGAAAAATCAGCAATTTTATTAGGTAAAAGTCGAAAAGCTATCGCGGTTCCATGGTCATAATGATATACATTAACACGAAACCTTGATACATCAGCTAGTTCAAATGCTAAGTCGACTTCTTTAGTTTTTTTAAAATCATCAAGCTGTTGATCATTTAGTATTTTTTTCAGTATTACCTGCAAATCACTCTCCTCAATTGGAGGATGAGCTGTTCTCTGCAGTTCACTATCAACACGAACAACCGGCCTATTACCAGCTGATAGATGCAAATCAGATGCACCTATGCTAACGGCTTCCTTTAATAGTGCATCAATATCCATTGCTACTTCCTTATACGATACTAAACCTGATAGTATAATTATAGACGAAAAAGGATTTTTTATGTCAGATTTTTTGGAATCAATCAAAAACTTAGGTGGAAACATACTTACAAAGCTTGCTGGCAATAGCTCAGTAAAAACAAATTTACTAGGAATAGAGCTAAACAAAGATCAGTTAGATTTCGCCTATATCAATCACGAAGGTGCACACCCAGTACTAGAGTTTACTGAGTCGATTGCTTTTGACTCTGGCGTATTGGCGTCTGAAACTGAAAAACTTATATCCAAATACAATATTGAACACGCTATATGTAACTTGGTAATTGCACCATCTTTTTATCAAGTATTTCGCATGGACTCCCCTGGTGTACCTGAAAAAGAAATGAAACAAGCAGTATACTGGATGATGCATGACTTAGTTGATTTCCCTCCAGAAAATGCAGCTTTTGATTATATGGAAATCAAGCAGAGAGGTGGCAAATCTGAAATTCTAGTAACAATTACTCAAATAGATGAAATACAACAATACATAGACATACTTTCAGATATAAAATTAAAACTTGCTGTAATTGACGCCAAAGAATTTGCCCTCTCAAATATCATCCCCTTTTTATTTGAAAAGAAAAAAGACAGGGACATATCTCTTCTTAATATATCTGAAAGCCAAATGCTAGTGACAATGTATAGAGAAGAAAATCTTCACTTGAGCCGAAGATTAGAGCTTGGCAGCACAATAGATTTTAGCAATCCAGACCTTATAGCTGATGGAATATTACAAGAAGTAAAAAATACTTATGACTTTGCTAAAACTGAATACAAGATTGAAACTCCATCTCAAACCATATTAATACCAGGGCCTCCTAAGTGGGCAGGGGTTGAAGAACAACTTAAGCGAAAATATGATTTTTTAGACTGGAGCCATATTATAGAAATAAAAGGCAGCGCCCCAAAGGCACAAATAAATCAATGTTCAGGCGCCATTTGCGGAGCATTAAGAAAACTTAGTGGAGAGGATTATGCGGCGGCAGATTAATCTACTATTATCATTCCCAAAAAAGCAAAAAGACCTGGTAAACGCTGATCTCATAGTAAGACTAAGCTTAATCATAATTGTTATGTTAATAATGTTTAGCTTATATACTAGCTGGGAAAACAAAAAACAAAAAGCACCGCTAGCATCAATAAAAAAAGAAATCTCCTTACTTCGCGATCAAGAAAACGAACTTAAAGAAAAACTAGATAAACTATTAAGTGAAACAACACTTTCAATTGAAGTTGAAAAACTTAAAGCCGAACTAGAAGAATTACAGTTTACTTTTGACAAGCTAAATGTAAGCCCCGAAAACCCAAGACTACATTTCTCAATCTTTTTTGACGACCTTGGTCGATACACCCCTCAAGGACTGTGGTTTAGTGGAATATCCATATCAAATGGAGGAAGAAATATAAACTTAAGTGGCTCTGCGGTGCAAGCCGAGCTCGTACCACAATTTATTCAGCAACTAAGAAACTCTAAGTCTCTCAATGAAAGAAAATTTCAAGAGTTCACTATTGAAAAAAATGGGACCGTTAGTTTTCAACTGCGCTCTTCAGGGTAAAAGTTAGGGTTAATAATTATGGCACCAAAAACTATTTACAAAGAATTTTTAAATAAAATTGATGATCTTTCAGCTAGAGAGAAATATATCATACTAGGCGGTGCAATATTTTTAATTTCTACCATATGGTGGTTTTTAATTTTTGTACCACTCGACGAGGAAAAACAAAAAACAGCAAATCAAATTAATTCAGGCCAAAATCAAATAACTCGCTTGCAAAAAAGCATAACAACGCTTGCTACAAAAACACAAGAATCAAAGCTTGCTGAGAAAGAAGCACAACAAGAGAAACTTAAAACAGAACTGAATAAACTAAAAAGCAATTTAACTGATGCTAGTAAAATTGTTGTACCACCTAGGGATATGTCCGGACTGTTAAAAGACCTTCTAACAAAGCAAGCAGGGATAGAATTGGAGGAAATTAAAACAGGTGAAGATCAAATATTAGCTGAATCAAAGTCTGGCAAGAAATACCTCAGAAAGACCCTAAAATTAAAATTCAAAGGAGATTATTTTTCCACTATTAATATACTAAAAAGATTAGAGTCTTTACCATGGACCGTATTTTACGAGAGCATTTCATATAGCGGATACCCTGTTGCAACTATTGACTTAAATATTTATGTTGTAGGCACGGAAGGAGGGTGGCTTAGTGTGTAAATTTGTTCTCACTAGCACATTATTTTTTTTGCAATTTTTGATAAATATATCAATCTATGCCGCGCCACAACCACCATTGAGAGACCCTACAAAACCGGCACAAGGGTCAGATGGTTCTCTCATTTCTCTTACTATTGTTCCCAAAGCCAATACACATGACAGAAGAGTTGCTGTAATTGGTGGTCAAACGGTATCTATAGGTGATACAATTGATGGATATAAGGTCATGACAATAAAGGGAAATAAAGTAATCCTACAGCGCGGAGATAAGAAAAAAACTTTACTTATTTCTGACAGGAGTGCTCCCGGGTCTGGCACCATTGATATCAGGATATCAAAATGAAAAAGGGATTAATTCAAATATTTCTTATTATATTAGCTTTATTGCTATTACAATCATGCCGCCTAGCATCGCCCAAGGGAGATATAAACTCTGCAGCTGATACTAGCAAGTATATTAGACAAGATATAAAGAACAACTCAAAAGTTGAAAAAGAAAATTCATTCAACCCTCCCGAAGAAATAGTATCCAATTTAGTTCCAGACCTACCAATTAACTCTGCACAAGGATATGAAGAGGGAGAACAAAAGTTTGATCTTAACGTTGACGATGCTCCAGCTAAAGCTTTTTTTGCAAGTCTAGTCAAAAATACTGAAAAAAGCATTATGGTCAGCCCAAGGGTATCTGGAAATGTTTCCCTACACCTTAAAAATGTAACTATTCCTCAGGCATTAGATGCTGTAAGAGATATTTACGGGTACGAATACACAACCACTTCTTACGGCTACAAAGTACTTCCAGCTGAACTTACAACAGAGTTATTCCATGTAGATTACCTAAACATTATCCGAGAAAACAATAACAGCACAGGCATTACAACTAGTCAATCATCAGGTGGGGGCGGCGCTGGAACAACACAATCTAGTGAATCCGATTCTGATGTTACAACTACATCAACCAATGATTTCTGGTTATCTTTAACTGAATCATTAGAATCAATGATTGGCAAAGATGAAGGGCGCAATGTTGTAGTAAACCCCTCTGCTGGACTGGTTATGGTAAAAGCTTTCCCTAATGAAATAAGACAAGTTAGAGAATATTTAGACTCCATCCAAACTACAGTTAATAGACAAGTAATTATTGAAGCCAAGATTGTTGAAATTGATCTAGATGCTAAGTTTGCAGCAGGAATAAGACTTGACTCCTCACGCTTTAAGAAGCTACTCAATAACAAACTTTTAAGTGCAGCAGAAGCTGCTCAATTCTCAAACCTTACATCACTGACTTTTTATACAAAGTCTCTTGAAACTGTCATTGAAGCTCTATCTGACCAAGGACGAGTAAACACATTATTTAGCCAACGTCTTGCTACAGCAAACGATCAACCAGCTGTATTTAAAGTTGGGGAAGATGAATTCCATATTACAGATGTAAGCACAACATCATCTGTTAATAATGATAATCAGAACGACAACAACAACACAATTGGGCAAAATGTTACACTCACCTCGCTCTTTTCTGGAATTGCACTTAATGTAACTCCTCATATTGATAGGCATGGGGGCATGACCATTCATATTCACCCTGTAATCACAAATGTTACTGATAAGGACAAAGAGTTCACTGTTAACAACCAAGGGCAAGCTTTACCACTTGCGAATACTGCTGTTCGTGAGTCTGATAGCATTATTCATGCAGAAAGCGGGCAAGTTATAATGATCGGGGGCCTTGTTAGGAACACTACCACAAAAGAAGACGGTAACTTCCCTATTCTAAGCAGAATTCCAATTTTTGGAGATCTTATAGATAACCGTGAACGCGAATCGAAAAGAACTGAAATGATAATACTCCTAAAGCCTACAGTTATTGATCACAAAACAAATCAAGAACAGCTTAAAAAGGCTGCGCACAGATTCGACTTGATGTCAGGACCATTCAAATATCAACTTGAGAGAAAACATAAAAAACCTAAATACAAGCCTCTCAGTACTACAAACTACATAAAATAGGCGAGAAAGAGATGTACTTAGAACATTTTCAACTTAAACAAATGCCTTTTGAGCTAGCACCAAACCCTCATTTCTATTGCCAGCTTCCCGGACATGAGGACGCACTCAACACAATACTTTTAAGTCTAAAAAATGGCGAAGGCTTCATTAAAATTACTGGAGAAGTTGGAACAGGAAAAACTCTTTTATGCAAACAGCTTCTTAGAAAGTTAAGCGAAGATTTAATTCCAGTCTACATGCCTAATCCAGCCTATACTCCTTCTGAGTTCAGACATTCTTTTGCACAAGAACTTGGAATGGAACTTCCACCAGATATCAAGCGACACGAACTAGAAAGAGAATTAAGAGAGCACTTAAAAAATTTATTTCACAGCAATCAATCAGTAGTTTTGATTGTAGATGAAGCACAAACTATGCCAGACGAAACTCTTGAAACTCTAAGGCTTCTTACAAATTTAAAGACTGACTATGACAAAAACTTACAAATAGTCTTATTTGGCCAGCAAGAACTGGATAGAAGATTACGACAACCGAAAATGCGACAGTTAATGCAAAGAATCGTATTTTCATACCAATTACCACCGTTAACTCAACAAGAAACTGAGGACTACCTCTGTCATCGACTGATAACCGCTGGCTACCCCTACGGACAAGTGTTTAGCACAAAGGCTAGAAGAATGCTGTATCAAGCATCCCAAGGCCTACCAAGACTAATAAACATCCTTGGTCATAAGTCAATGATGGCCTCTTTTGGTAATGGTGAAAAAAAAGTTTCAGCCAGGTCAGTGAGGCAAGCCATCCAAGACAGTATTGACATTGTGTACTCAATTCAGAGACCAAAATGGCCATATATTGTAACTGCGATTTGCTATACAGCAGGAATAATGGGAATTTTACAATATTATCACCTAGTAAAATTCGTATAGGGATTAAATGAGCTTAATTAATAAAGTTACAAAAGATGCAAATGACCGAGGCAATTCAAAACAGATCCCCGGTCTACAAAAAACAAGCCTAGGAGTTAGGCTTAAGCGCGCCTCTTTTTTCAGAGCTATATCTCATCTTACTCTAACCAGCCAAATATCGTTGGGCGCATCGCTACTATTTGGGGCGACAGTATTTATCATATTAATCCAGACGCCAACAAGTCACGTTACTACAACCACAAATATAGCAAACCCCTTAAACAACACTCCTACAAGACCAAAACAGCATACTCTAGACCTTTCCTCATTTAATTCATTAAAAAATGCGCTAATATCAACTGAAGCACCGAACCTTACCAAATTAAAATTAGAATTTAGCAAACTGCCCTATTATTGGCTCCAAGAAATGCTTGATCCACACAAACTTAAAATAACTTTTCCCAACACAAAGATGGATAAACCGCTGCCAGCTAATTTGCTACGAGACAGTACAGCTATAGCGGAAATTGAAACTTTACAACAAAAAGATAACCTAAACTTTAACCTAACGTTAAAATCTGAAACAGCACTAAAAGAATTAACCCCTGAAGATAATTCACTTAAAATTCTACTGGAAAGAAATGCACAGATAGTTGAACAAGAACAACTACCACCTTCAATCCACATACAAAAACTTAAGCGAAATAGTCACGTAGCATCACACCCTGAGTTCACCTTTGAAGATGCAATAAATCAAGAGGATAAAATCGTTGAAAAAGATATTCTTGCAGATGAGGCTCGTGATAGCATAAGAGAAACCTCATCAACAAGAGACGGCGCGCTAAGCATTCACAAAATCCGACACAAACCAAGCCCTAAAGAACGCGCGGACCACTACTACAGAAACGCCGTTCAAGACGTTGCTAATAACAGAAATTTTCAAGCTATACTAAGCTTAAAGGAAGGCCTGCGCTTTAAACCTGACCACACCCCATCACTACAATTAATGGCGACAATTTATTTAAATAAAAACCAACCAGAAAAAGCTCTTCATTTTATTTACAAAGGTATTGAAGTAGCAGAAGATCCCGTACCATTTATAAAACTAGAGGCACACAGCCTAATACAACAAAACAACCCGAGAGGAGCCTTAAAAGTTCTTTCTAGCGCCCCACCCCTTAGTATTGCAGACCATTTAGACTTCTATTCTTTACTAGCAAGCCTATATTTAAGAGTAAAAGAATATCCTGATGCCGCGCAACTCTATGAACAAATGCTACAATTTAATTCAGGAAATGGAAAATGGTGGGCAGGTCTCGCAATGGCACAAGAAAACTTGGGGTTTAGAAATAATGCAATTAAATCTTATAAAAAGTCCCTTTTAGACCAACAGTTACCACCTGGCATAAGAGCGTATGCAAGCGGTCAACTTGGCAAGAGCGAATAAATTATGAGTGAAGAAAAAGTTAGACTTGGCGATTTACTTTTAGCACAAGATCTTATCACAGAACCACAACTTGAAGAGGCTTTAAAGTATCAAAAAGAAAAAGGGATAAAGTTAGGCAAAGCCATAACAGCTTTAAAATTTCTTAATGAAAAAACCATTCTTGCAACTTTATCTAACCAGCTCAACATCCCTCTTATAGATTTTTCACAAACTGCTATTGATGCGAACCAAATAGTAAAATTACCAGAAGTTCATGCCCGTAGACTTAAAGCAATTGTACTAAGAGAAGATCCTGACGGTTACCTAGTTGGCATTGATGATCCACTTGATCTAATCAAACAAGATGAACTCAAAAGAATACTAAAAAAACCCATCAAACTCGGACTGCTGCATTCAGAAGATCTAGAGCACTGCCTTGATCTATACACCCAACATGGTGCTGAAATTGCAGGTTTTGTAGAAGAGCTTTCCTCTGCACTAAAAGCAAGCAGTAGCGCCCATACTGAAGAAATAAATGTTTTTAAGGAAACAAACGTTCCCGTAGCTAAATTATTAAATTCATTATTCGAAAGAGCAATACAAGTTAATGCCTCTGATATCCATATTGAACCCGATGAAAAAGGATTAAGAATAAGGCAAAGAGTTGATGGTAAATTACAAGAACAATTTGTAGAAGATAAATCTATTGCAGCGCCACTTCTGCAAAGAATCAAATTAATGGCTAATTTAAATATAGCAGAAAAAAGACTTCCTCAAGATGGTAGCTTTGCATATAAAGTACAAAACGAAGATGTCGATGTTCGTTTATCTACTGTCCCAACTCAATATGGTGAAGCTGCTGTAATGCGTATACTTCGCCGCCAGAACGCTTATACTGAGCTTAGTAGACTTGGCATACCTGAAGAACAGTTAAAGGTTATTGACTATTTGATCAACCTACCATACGGCTTAATTCTTGTAACAGGGCCTACAGGTAGCGGTAAAACTAGCAGCATTTACAGTATGTTAACCTCAATTAACAAGCCAGAAGAAAAAATAATTACAATTGAAGACCCAGTGGAGCACAAAATTTCTCGCCTAACTCAAATCCAGATAAACCCAGCTGTCCACTTAGATTTTGCTAGAGTACTAAGAAGCGTACTAAGGCATGATCCTGACATCATACTGATTGGTGAGCTACGTGATACGGAAACAGCTAGAATCGGGCTTAGAGCGGCCTTAACTGGTCACTTGGTATTCTCCACTTTACACACAAATGATTCTATTAGCGCTCCTGTCAGACTTATTGATATGGGAACAGAAAATTATATTGTGGCATCTGCTCTCAGGGCTGTAATATCACAACGTCTTGTGCGACTTATATGTGATAACTGCTCAGAACCATACCAACCAACAGATGAAGAAAGAAAAAGATTAGAAGCCATCCATTCAGTTACCAACAAAGAAATTCAAAAACTTAATAAAGGAAAAGGCTGCCATAGATGCAATAAAACAGGGTATCGTGGGCGTACTGGAACCTTTGAACTCCTATTGATAACTCCTGAACTCATAACAACCCTGCAAAAAGGAGATTTAGCCGAATATTATAAAGAAGCTGAAAACCAGCTTAAGGGACATAAATTAATTGATAGTGCATGGAGTCTTGCAATACAAGGCAAAACCACGCTCGAAGAAGTATTTAGAATAGCGAACGAGTAATATGCCTATATTTGAATATAAAGGAAGAAATCGTCAAACTGGCACACCAGTCAATGACAAAATTACAGCAGAGTCTGAAAAAGACGCCGTTAAAATACTCCTTGATAGAGGCATTACCCCCTTATCACTTAAAGAAACAGTAGATAAATCCAATAAGAATAAACTTAAAACCTCTAGCTCAGCTGGCGGCTTTTTCTCTTTAAGCAATGTAAGCCGAAAAGATATTATTATCTTTTGCAAACAAATGCATGGGCTCACTCATGCAGGCATACCCGTTAACTTAGCAATACTAAAATCTGCTGAAATGGTTACCAATTCTCAATTGAGGAAAGTACTCAATGAAATTGGTGACAAAGTCAGTGCTGGTATGCCTCTTGCCAAGTGCCTTTCTCAATATCCTAATATTTTCTCTGGGTTATTCACTAAAACTGTTGAAGCCGGGGAAATGAGTGGTGAACTAGAAGAAACCTTCAAGGAATTGAGCAAATATTTAGACTTTGAGCAACAGTCATCTGATAGATTTAAATCCGCAATGAGATACCCTGTTATTGTTATGTTAACGCTTATTATAGCAATAGTTGTACTAGCAGTATTTGTAATCCCAAGGTTTCAAATGCTTTATAGATCGCTAGGTGTAACCATGCCATTACCAACAAGAATAATTCTTGGTGCATCAGACTTTATAGTAAAAGAATGGAAGCTCATAACTGGTATACTTTTCTGCATGTATCTATCTATAAAGCTGTACATAAGCACAAAAAAAGGAAGATATGTTTGGGACTACCTATTGATGAGCATTCCTCCAATTGGATCAATAGTATATAGAGCCTATATGGCTAGGCTATCAAGACTTTTTACAATTGTATTTAGATCTGGATTATCATTAGTGGACACACTGAATATGGTTGCTAGCGCCCTTGATAATAGCTATATCTCATACCACATGAATAAAATTGCTACTGAGGTTAGTGAAGGAAAAACCTTTACTAATTCAGCTGCTGATAGCAAATTATTTCCACCATTTATTATGCAGATGATCCAAGTTGGCGAACAAACTGGTATGCTTGAAGAAATGCTTGCTTATGGAGCTGAGCATTACGAAAGAGAGGTAGACTTTGATATCCAAAGACTAGAAGATATTCTAACACCTATTACCTTAGTAGTTTTAGGCGCTATGCTGCTAGTTGTAGCTTTGGGAGTGTTCCTCCCAATGTGGAGTGCTATACAAGCCTAAATATAACTCTCGCTCGACAAGATAAACAAGTCACCTCCTTTGCCGCTCCTTTTCGTCCGAAGCTAGGTATCACGATGACACCTAATAAACTAATTATTTATTAGCAGACCAACTCTCGTTTATAATCCAAAGTTGGCGGCTCGATACCAAAGTAGTTATAGTATTTTTCTCTATACTTGAGCACATTAGGAAAAAGTAATCTTAATACTTCCTCATTGAGCTCAATAAGCCTTGGAACTAACTCTGCATGATATGCCACATCTACCAGCTCTTGCTCTAGGCCAAGCTCTTTGATTTCATCAATTGACTTTCTTGTTAGTCGATTACGCTTTGTCATAACCATTTTATCTTTAAAACTATCACTTAGTATTGTATTTAAGTGATTGACAAATCCGTCAACGTCCTTTAACTGAACCACAGTTTTAGAAGGAGTAGAGTCAACAACTTTACACTTTTCAAATTTTTTACTTTGCAAAGCTTGAGCAAATAAAAATATAGCATCTATACGAGTATTATCATCAAAGGTAAATGTGGTAAATCTATTATTTGCTAAGCTTTTTGCTTGAGTAATTAGCTTTGGGGTTAAGTTTTTAAGTCCTTTACTATATGCATCTAGAGCAGGTTGCAAAGCTGTTAAATCTTTTGCCAAGGATTCTTTGAACTCTTTTGCCTGGTCATCAGTCTTGTAAGGAGCATTTAACCTAATTAAATTCTTAAATTTATTTATTCTATCTAGTTCAAATTCTTTAATTTTCAGTTTATTCTTTTGCTGAGCACATGCATTACCAAAGTGTTCTAATTCATGCCTAACAGTGGTTAGTGTATCAATTACACCTTCTGTTGCCATAATATATGAATTCAACTTTAAGGTAGCATCAAGAGTATTGTCATTATCATATGATGTATGCACTTCTGCCCCTGCTTGATGTATATTTCCAACCGATTCTGTATCAAATAATATATTTAAATTATCACTACAAGGTGGAAGCTTACCTTTGTATACTTCGCATAATACAGCATAAGTTTCTTTTTTTGCAGCAGATAATATCGCAGAGTTTTTCTCCCCCAAAACACCTATTTTTTTATCAAAAGCATCTGCATATAAATTTTGACACTCAGCAGGCAAAGGGTCTTCATCTAAACTTATAAATTCATTAATGCCATGAGTTGATTTTTTTTGTCTTGTAAGAATATATAAATAAAATATTGAAAGTGAGCTAAGAACTACAACAAAAAATTTAGCTAATAAACTAAATCCTCTATCTTCGCGCTTTGTTTCCAAACTTAAGTTTGCTTTTTTTAATCTTTTATTCACTATAGTTAACTATTTATGCATGTTTATTTATCAATAATGAGTTTTATTTAAAACTAATAATGAGAGCTGCAAATTACAATATTTGTATATTTTATGAGCAATTAACCTTTTTGTCAAGCACACATCAATTTTAAATAAATATAAATAGCGCCCCTAAATCTCACATTTAAATCACTAGGTCTAGTGAATTACTCACCTTACACAGGCTAGCACATTAGATAGAGTAACAATAAATATATAACTAAAACAAAAAAGCCCGGTTTGCCCGGGCTTTTAACTATGATAATCTTAGCGTTTAGAATTCACTAATTGCTGGGTAAGTACCTCGAACACATCGGATTGTGCCTGTAGCACTTGCAGCATCCCCTGTAGAGAATGTTTGAGAACAATTAGAGTCGGTAAATGTTCTAATAATATAGTTAGTTTTATCAATTGTAATTGAAATACCACTTGGTTGATCTGCATCTACACCTGAGTAATAAGCCTGAGTAGCTGTTGTTCTTAGCTCAATTTGGTTTGCCAATTGAGCAAGCGTCGGGAAATCATCGTTTTCAGCACGATAAACTGCTAGTGAAGTTTGCGCTGTACCAATTGCGTCTTTAACAGCAGAAAGCTTGGCTTGATCAGAAAGTAAAACAAATTTAGGAACTGCTATAGCAGCCAAAATCGCAATAATAAGCACGGCAATTGCAAGCTCAATAAGAGTAAAGCCGGCTTGCTTAAATCCTTTTACTTTTGAAAACATACTTAATCTCCCTGTTGTTTTCATTCTTTATACTGTAAAACCTACATATAAATTTGACCCATATTTTCATACTAGTATAAAAAATCCATTTATGTCAAATATTTATTAGTCTTCAGATGGTGGCTCAGGTGTTGTACCTTGCGCACACTTAACTTTATCCGTAGAGTCAGATGTAGCTGCTGTACAAGCGCTATCAGTGTAAGTGTTTATAATATAATTTGTAGAATCAATCTCGATTGATACACCTATACTAACACCTTCGGCAGATGCAAGCCTTAGCTGCATCTGGGCAGCAAGCTCGTCAGTTGTAGGGAAACCGCGATTCTCAGCTCTATACACGGCAATTGAAGTTTGTGCCGTACCAATAGCAGTCAAAACAGCTGACCTTGACGCTTTGCTTGCTAAATTCGCAAACCTAGGAACAGCGATTGCTGCAAGAACAGCAATAATTAATACTGCGATAGCTAATTCTATTAGAGTAAAACCAAAGTTTTGTTTGCGCATTTTTCTCATCCTTAAGATCACTTACTAACAGATAGCCATATATTCGTATATTTGTCAATATATATCAAGCCCAAAACCTTAACACTTAGGGTCTGTTGACAATTGGTCTTACAGCTGCAAATTTATATAATTTGTGAAAATTTCCCCTTTCACACGTTGAATAGAGAGACTATTCGCCAAATTAAAGAATAAATTTTCAATGCATTCTAGATATTTTCGCCTTGCAACCCCAATTGTCAACAGACCCTATAAATTAGCCGTTGCAAAAAAGTGTTTTTAGTAATATAACTAAAATATACGTAAAAAAAAACACTAAGGAGTCGACAGTGTTAGGAAATGGATTTCAAAACAAAGACTTAAGCCAACGAGGCTTCACACTAATCGAGCTCGCAATTGTAATTATCGTTCTTTCAGTAATTACAGCAATCGCAGTTCCTAGATTTGTCGATCTACAAGTTAGAGCTCAAGATGACGCGATAAGAACATCTACTAACTCAGTTCAAAGCACTTTTGCACTTTACATAGCTGATAATTTTGATGCTAGACCGGCAGTAAATAGATTTCCAACAGTTCAAGATCTAGCTGATAGAACCCAGGTGACAACATCTGGTAGCGCAGCTGGAGCCGTTTCTACTGGCGTATCAGTTTCTATCGGTACAACAGATTACATTATACAAACTTACACAAACACTAACTGCTCTTCTGCAACAACATCAACTGGCGATAGAGTCAAGTGTGTCCTAGGTTTCACAGAAACTTAAACCAAAGAGTCACCGAAATATAGCCCTTCATTGAAGGGCTTTTTTTAACTTACACCAAACCCAACAAAAGCGCCCTGCTCATCAGTATCAGTATTGATCACTGAACACGTAACCTCTTCCCCATCTACAACAGCCTGAGATATTATTGAAAACCCTTCAGGAAGAGCTCCACCTGGAATAGCTGACTCAACATCAGTGCAATTATCAACTCCAACACCAGCTGAAGGGTTTGCTTTTCTTAGCCCAAAATTACTTGCCGATGATGCATTTAGCGTTCCAACAACAGATTGTAAACTCGCAGTCTCAGAACGAGAAAGCAAATCAACAAATCTTGGAACAGCAACCGTTGTTATAATGGCCAAAATAATGATAACAATACCAAGCTCAATAAGCGTAAAACCAGCATTACTAGATTTAACATCCATGATATATTTCTCCAAAAAATTACCCCTCAGGATTTTCTAAACTCAACATTCCCGTATTGTAATCATATGCAAAAAGCTCAGCATATCGACCCCAATCAATTGCAACAGACAAAACCTTTTCTGCAGCACTTTCTGTTAGGTAATCTTCAATCTCTATAAGAAAACGATCTTCAGCAGCACGATTTCCTGGCCTCTCATCCAGCACACGACGGACATGCCGAACCAAGGGAACATAACTCATTAAGTGAGTAGAAAAGAGTTTTTTACGCTCCTGAATATCAGCATTAATAAACACTTTACCACTTTTGGTGAGCTGAATATCGCCTTTTTCCACATCAACAAAGCGCAGAATTTCTAAAGCTTCAGTAATTGGAAAAAGTGAATCTACATCTAAATGAAGCTCCTCGGCAAGATCTGGTAAATCCACCTTATCTTTTTCTGCTTCCAATAGAGTTTCCAAGAAACCTGTCATTTCTGAAACATTAACATTTGGGAGCTTGTAACCAATATTAATACCACGATACTTACCTCCGGCTACAGTTTTACCGCCAACAGGCATCATTGTCATTAACGTATAAATATCATCAATTAATTTTCTTAATTTTGAATCCTGATCGTTTCTAGGGTGTGGCACGTTAACAGAAAGCTCTGCCCTTACTTGGGCTGGATTAATGCTCAAAACAATAATCCTATCAGCAAATAACACTGCTTCTTCAATATTATGAGTAACAAAAAAAATACTCTTAATATTAGTTTTTTGATCATTCCAGAGATCTAAAAGATCATTTCTAAGGTTATCTGCAGTTAACATATCCAGTGCAGAAAAAGGCTCATCCATTAGCAAAATCTCAGGCTCAACAACCAAAGCTCTTGCAAAACCAACACGCTGCTGCATGCCTCCAGATAGCTCCTTAGGGTAAGCTGACTCAAAGCCGTCTAAACCAATAACATCAATTGCCTTAAGAGCTCTTTTACGCCTTTCAGCACGAGGAATTTTTTTAGCCTCAAGGCCTAACTCAACGTTTTGCAAAACTGTAAGCCATGGCAAAAGTGCAAACTCTTGAAAGACCATAGACAAACCATCAACTGGTCCAAAAACAGACTCTCCATTATAAAGTATATTCCCACTTGTTGGAGAAGAGAGTCCTGCCATAGTTCTAAGCAACGTAGACTTCCCACAACCAGACTTGCCAATAAGAGCTACAATCTCCCTTTCATAAAGAGATATATTTATATCTTCAAGGACTAATAAATCTTTTTGATGCTTTCTTTGAAACGATTTATTTACATTATTGATCTCAATAATCGGCCTTCTATTTATAGTCATCAGGGGTTATCTTGATTTGAGTTAATTCTAAATAAAGGATATCACAAATACTTGAACATAAAAAAGGCGCATATAGCGCCCTTCTCAACTTTAAATCTTACAACAAAATATACGCCCTAGCGTTTTCAAATTGCTAGAATCACTATGCTCATCTCGATCATTATGCATCGAATCATTAAACTTTCTTTCAGCAACTGCTTTATTACTCTTCACCATGTTTCTATAGCAAGTCCTTACATTCGACTGAGAACCTTCTGCACCAATCAGTGTTGCCGCAACATGAACCCCCAACTTAGCACCTAAAGACATTTTACTACCAAAGAAAAGGTCGGCCAACATTGTTAATGGACCTGCAAGCTCACCAGTGTGAGACACATAATCACCTAGCAACAAGAATTTCTGAAGAGCAGTAACATCACGCCCCATAACGGCCCAGTAAGGCAACCATATTGGCATTATTAGCTGATTACCCACGTCTTTTACTAAAAACTCAATTCTCCTCTGTAAAAATTTGGGCCCGCAGTTAATTCTGAAACACTTAGAAATATTTTTAACTTGCTTTTCATAAAATTCGAAAAACTTTGGCACACAATTTAATTTTCTTAGCCTGATTGCCCCCTTATCTTCTTGATTCTGAGTGTAAATATTATCAGAATGGTTTATAGGCGTAGCTTCATCCACAACAACTACACATTGCTGAGTTTCATCATGATGGTCGTGATGGTCGTGATGGCAAGTATCATGGGAGTCTTCGGCATCCTGGTGATTTCTATCTAATACCCAATGAGAATAAGTTGAACCAGCAGCAGTAATAGTAGCAATAAAAAGCCCAAACATTAGAGAATACCAAGCAAAAGGCATCGAAGATTCTTCATCTTTTTCAATTGATGCTACTAACTGAATGAATATATCAAACAGAGTTGCCATCCAATAAGTATCACTAATATAGCCCGTAAAGAACCCAATTGTTGAGCCTTTGAAAGTTATAAGATCTGTACGTTGGTTCTTTTCTTTGTGGTGATGATTACACCCAGCATGACCGCCCATAATAAAAATCTCTGCTTAAAATTAACACTAAGCGGAAATGTTACATTATAACATTTTATTGTCAAGCATTTAGACAACTAAACAACAAAAAAAACGAATATAACAAGCTAAGCCTCACCCAGATTCTGCCAACACGCCCAAGGCAACAAGGATTAAAATGTAAATTTTGATGTAAATTGCGAACGAAAATCAGAACCACACTTACCGTCTTTATCTTTACGCCCACCCCACAAGCCTTCAATACCCATAATTAAATGATGATTAGGGTGCCAAACAAAATTGGCGCTTGCATACTGCGTACGTTTAAACGCACTACCTGCTTGCTCCTCAACATTATCAGCAGATAAATAACCATATGATGCTGTTGAGCTAAAATTTGAATCCCACCAATGCTCATAGCTAAGCATCACACCAAACATTGGAATAGTTTTTAGCTTGCCATTAATGACACCAATAACAGCATCTGGGGGAGCATCATTAAAATCAGTACCTATGCCCTCGCCATATGTTACCTCAAATGAACTAGAGTCCTTCTCACCCCCAAAAGGTACTCCAAGCTTACCGGACAACACTAACCCCCAACCTAATGAAGACTTAGCAGGAGCATTATTTCTACTAGCCTTAATATCTCGAGCAATCAAGGAAGTCATTGCTACCATACGAGAGCCCTTTAAAACAAGCGTCAAAACACCATCTGGCAGCCTAGTTAACAAATCAGCATTTGTAATTTCATGATGGTTTGGAGACTCTGCCTCCACCTTAATTTTTAGCCGTTTATCAACCTGCTTAGTAAATCTAATCATTGGCTCATGAATACTCATAAAACTATTCGGGCCTTGAAAATCAAGAGTATTTGGTGACGCCTCTAAATCAGTAAAAGCAGACCAAGCCTGGCCAATCATTAAATCTCCACCAAACAAAGCATTGGTTAATTTACCATAGGCTTGGCGAAGTCTTGGGTCTGGAGATGAACTTAAAGGATCCCCAAAAAAATCGACTGACACAAAAGTTTTTACACTCCTTAAATCAAGTGGAGTTAGAGTTTCAATATAAAAAAGGCTTGGATTAACGCTAAAGCTAGTCTGGCCATCAGCCCCCTGAGCTTTAGTAGCATTTCTTGTAACAATTTCTGAAGTTATAAATTGGGCTTTACTATTTATTGCATCATTATCATGAATGGCATCAAGCTCTGCAAATCCACCTAATTTGAACCTTGTGTTGATATCTTTCACTAGAATAGAACCAGGCAAAGCATTATATGAAAAATGTTTGTCTTGACGACAGTCATGAACATCAATACACCTGGAAGTATTTATCTCATCAACTTTTTGGATTACATTCTGTTTTAATTTAGCTGAATTACTTTTAACTTTCTTTAACTCTTGAGGTTTATTAGTTGCCGCAAAACCTTGAGAAATACAAATTGAAAATAAAACCACAAGGAATAATTTGACCCTCCTCATACTGACTCCATTCATATACATTTGGACGAACGTCTACTAATTAAAGAGATAATAAATTATCAATTTATATAAACTAAAATGATAATGCAATTAAGAAAGTCTATAGATATACTTTGATCTTTATCTAACCCATGCCAATACCCTAAGAACTAACCCTTAACAGAAATTCGCACCTCACCTGAGTTAGTAACGATTATAGAAATAATTTATCCACAAAAAATACTACAACCATTATTTAATAACCCACCTTACAGAGGTAGGTTATTAAGAATTAATGATGATGCAAAAATGTCACCTCACCCGTGTTTAAATGATACATCGCACCAACAATTTTAAGCTTACCATTGGCTATTAGCTTACGCACTATAGCGCTTTTTTCTGGTATTTCCTTAACAACCATACGCACATTTTTTTCGGCTGCAAGATCAACAAAATGAGGATCATTACAATTTTGCTTGCCTGTTTCTTTTTTCGCTAATTTGATGGCAGGCTGGATTTTATTAACCAATTGAGTGAGATGCCCCAAGCGCACATTTTCACAAGCCCCTCTAACAGCACCACAAGAGTCATGCCCCATCACCACAATAACTTTTGCACCAGCTACAGCAGTTGCAAACTCTAAACCGCCAAGCACATCCTTGTTTATAACATTTGCTGCCACCCTCGTAGCAAACATATTCCCTACATTTTGGTCGAAAACAATTTCAGGCGGAACCCTTGAATCAATACAGCTTAAAATAATCGCCGCTGGGTACTGCCCCTTTGCAGTTAATTTTGCTTTATTAAGGAAATCTATTCCCTGCATTTTTCTGCCCACAAAACGTTTGTTCCCCGCAATAAGACGATCCAAGGCCTCGTCTGGCGTCATCTTTTGCTGAATTTCCTTAGTAATTAGAGGTAAGCTCTCAATTGCAAAAGCAGGCAAACATACTGACGAAGAAAATATAAAAAATAATAAATAATTAAAAATACAAAGCCTTTTCATAGCCAACTCCCTTTAACTTAAAAGCTAATTTTTATACTACCACAATCACTCTAGCATTAGTATAAAGGGATAAAAAACCAGGTTAAACGCATCTAAATTTGCACAATAACTTACCGAGCATGTTAAAACATGTAAAAGTTTCTCTTTAGATTTAAGGATGGCGTTTCGGTGCAATTCTTTGGGAACTTACAGGAGATTCACACTTCGTGCTCACTCCTTCCTTTAATACATCGCCTGCGCGAAATAAATTCGCGAGGACAGCGACCAAAGGGAAGAGGCAATGCCCTCCCCTTTTGAAACCCCATTGAGACTTGAGTTTCTTACAAAGTGCGAAACTTCTATTTTGCTGAGGCTATAGGCATTGGGGGTATCTCCTTATCGGGGCATACAGATACCCGTAAATATACCCCCACTCAGCACTGGATCTTGGGGGGACACTTGTTGAACTTCTTGAGATGAATGACAATTAAAAAAGCCCTCAGAAACAAGGGCTTTTAGATGTTTTAGGATCACAATAAATCCTGATATGGTGGAGGCGGCGGGAATCGAACCCGCGTCCGCTAATGCTACGCCTTTGGCGCTACATGCTTAGCTCGTCTATTATTTTTAACAACCTGTTCCCCAACGAGCAGGGAGCACAAGTTGCGAGCCCTAAAATTTTCGCAATCCACCCTCGAGCCAAGGGCGAAAAACTATCTTATGTAAATGACCGTCATTCTAAACCCATAAGCAAATCTAGGTGACGGCTAGCTTTTTATTTAAGCAGCTTCTGCGAAGTCTGCTTCAGCGTAGAAATTGCTTTCGTTTGCAATTATATTTAATTGTAACCTGTTTTTACGAGCAAGATCACAGTGCTCGACATGCTCCTCCGGTTTCATCACAAACGTCGAAACCTTGTCGCCCCCATAAACTGGGTGTTTTCCACATTGATAATTATACTACATTTAACTCCAAAATGACAGCACCAATAGGTTTTTAGGTTGGATTAAACGACCAATTATTGTAAACTTAGATAGGATCTGTTAGCAATTGGTCTTACAGCTACAAATCTCTATAATTTGTGAAATTTACCCTTTAATTCGTTAAATAGAGAGACTATTCTCCTAATTAAAGGACAAATTTTTACTGCATTTTAGATATTTTCGCTTTGCAATACCAATTGCCAGCAGACCCTAGTATAAATTTAAGACTCAGGAGACAATAATGCCTTCTTTTGACATTGTATGTGAAATCGATATGCATGAAGTAACTAACGCAGTTGACCAAGCAAACCGCGAAGTAACAAATCGTTATGACTTTAAAGGCTGCGATGCATCCTATGAACTAGTTGGCGAAGATTCAATCAAGATGAAAACTGAAAGCGACTTTCAACTGAAGCAAATGATAGACATTTTGCAAAGCAAATTCGTCAAAAGAGGTATTGACTTAAACCACCTCGATATCCAGACTCCAGACATTCAAATGAAAACAGCCACTCAAGAGATAAAGCTTCGCCAGGGCATTTCCAAAGAAGATGGCAAAATGATTGTAAAAATGATCAAAGATCAAAAACTGAAAGTTCAAGCCTCGATTCAAGGCGAACAAGTCAGAGTAACTGGCAAAAAACGTGATGATCTTCAGAGCGTTATAGCTTTTTTCAAAGAATCGAAACTAGAACTACCTCTTCAATTTAACAACTTCAGAGACTAGCCTCACAAAACGATAATAGGGCAAAGCAATGATCAATGCAGCACTTGAGATGGGAAGAGAAAATAACAATACAAGCCACAAAATCCTACTAACAATACTCACAACTTCTAGCGGAGTAATTTTTACGGCATCAGCCTGTTATTTATTGGGCGCAAACCCAATAAAAGGTGGTTTTTTTGGCTTAATTACTGGGGCTAGCATTGGCGCCTGCGGCATTACGGCTCACTCAATCACAAGAAATAGAAATTCCTTGTATACAAGACAGACTAATAGTATTGAATATGATAGTGAAAACGAAACAAACGGTATGCATGAGCTATACAACGAAGAAGATGCACTATATACAACTCCGGAAGACCAAGAAGAAATTGAGTTCATAGTTTAAAGCCTGTTGACAAGTGACCTTACAGCTGAAATTTCTATATATTTTCGCTTTACAGCACCAGCTGTCAACAACCCCTAGCGGTGAGGCAAATGCAGCTAAATTTATACAGTTGATATTCAAATTAAAACGGTGGAGATTTACCAATAACTCCTGAAAGAAAACTCATAGACTCAAATTGAGAGCGACAAAAACCTGTAGTTAAGTATATATTCACATGACCTTTTTTACTTAATTCAAGAGCCAAGTCTTCACCTCGAACATCAACCCCTAAATCTGAATCAAGGTATATAGGAATATTTTTGTCGCCGCCTTCTAGATAATTCAAAAATTTACAAACATCACTAAAAGTTAAAATATTCTTACCACGCAGCTTTGCTTTCACAACCCAAGTCTCCGTTATTAACTTATCATTATCCAAAAGAATCAAGTCAGGTTTAGCTCCATCCTTTTCAACAACTAAATTATCACTTATCGGTAAACTTAAAGTTACTTTAGTGCCAACTCCAAGCTCAGATTCTATAAGCAAGTCTCCCCCAATATCTCGAGCAAATTTAACCGCTGAAGACACCCCCATACCGTAACCATAATCTTTTGTGGTAAACCCACCTTTTAATACCTTATTAACATCATCCGGGGCTATTCCTTTTGCATTATCTAAAATTAAAATATTAATAAAGTTGTTTTCATTATTGAGCTTTATTACAACAAATTTATCACCTTGCCCATCAAAAGCCTCAACCGCGTTATCAATCAAGTTTGACAATACTCGTCTGGCAGCTAACTTGTTAATTTTCACATATTCTTCAACTTCACATAGCTTAGACTCAAACCTTATAGACACACTCTCCAGACCATGCTGATATTTTTTCTCTTCAACCAACTGCTTTATTGATGACTCTAAATCAACCACAGAAATCGCCATTAAGGTTGGAGACCCCCTACCTTTGAAGTCATCAAGAACAGATAAAGATATATTTTTTAAAGAATCTAAAGCTTGAGATACCAATTGATAACTACGAACATCAAAGCAAGCTTTATTTGTAGCAAATAATGTTTCAAGCACGCAAAGAGGGGAACGGATATCATGCAAAATTAAATTAACTAGCCTACCAATTTCGGCCTCTTTTTCTTTGCCCTGAGCCTCAACAAACCTAATTTTCCATTTTTCAATTTGCGCAATTAAGTAAGTTATTTCCTCAACATCATAGGGAGTACCCTCAACAATTGATCCTTTCTTTAAGTGGCGAGTAATATTTGCAATTGGCCATGAAATATAGCGATCAAAAAGAAAATCTGTTCTACGCCAATTCCACAAAGTCAATACAACCAAAGTAAGAACAAGAAAAATATTTGATAAGATAAAGACATAACCTGTCTTAGTTGGAATTTCAATTTTTAGAGGCAAATTACCGCTACTCATAACGGGAAAACTACCAAGCAAATCCCCTTCAAGAACATTTACAGGTTGACAAGAATCGCAGCTTTTTATTTTAGAGTTTAATTTTATGAGCTCAGACTTCACCTTTGCAGGATCCAGATATAAATACCAACTATTCCTACAAACCCCATAATCACCATTTAAAGATTTATCTAAATAACAAACACCTAAAATAACAAACGAATCGGTAACTCTCCCCCTTTGAAAAACAACATCACCTCTACCCTCTTCAATTCTAAAACCTACTACTGGTGTAGCTTTCAAACTGCGCATTGAAAATAAAAATTGCGGCCAATTCTCTTCTCGACTAACCTCCCCGGAACGCAGATAATCCATAAACTCATTAGAGCTAGCTATAATACTTAATTTTTCTGATAAATGAGATTTAAATAGCGAAATATCAGAAGCAAGTTTCTGCTGATTTAGCTGAACCTGCCTTTTATGATCAAGAAAATAAACGTAATTTAATGCAGCTAAAGATAAAATTATGGCGACTATGAGTGATAAAAAAACGCTTGAGCGAATTGCTTTTGGTATGTCGGCTATCGTTTTCACAACAACCGTCATTTAATAAGCTCAAACTTAATGTTATACCAAGCTGATAGAAGGGCCTTAAAATCCTCATTTTTAATTGGCTTCACCCATGAAAATTTGTCCATATTGGATAATACCTTTTCATACACCTCACGATAATACTTATTTTGATTGCCATCATCCAAACCATAGGGAGATAAATAATTAAGCGATCTATTAATCTTAGATAAAAACTGCTTGCTAGATAGAAAGTTAGCCACACATAATACCTTACTATCATTACTTCTAGCAGCTAATAAATCACTTGTAATATATGACAGTTTAGGGTGAACTAAGAATCTAAAACCCCTTCCCTCACTAAAAAACATAGCAAGGATAGCATCCCCACTCCATGAAAAAGATAAGGCAAAATCTTTATCTAAAAGGATATTTCTAAAATCATTTTCAACAAAAACTTCATTTTTATTTGTGAGCTCTCTAAATCTTTTTAACGTTAGAGGATAAATATTTTTAGCGCCACTATCATCCCAAACAAAAGATCCATCATTTAGTCCTAAGTTCAATATATTCCAAACTTCTACAGGATCGTCAATAACATTAACCTTCTTGCCACTAGCCTTTTTAAATATTTCTGCAATAGAGTCTTTCTCAGTGAGGTTAACAACCTTCGGGTTCCATAAGAAACCCGAAACTGAATGATTGAAAAATACAACATTGGGGGCATAGCCACCATTTACATAATATTTTCTAATCGCTGGTAAGTAATTTTTAGTCACCAAGTGCAAAGGGGAGCTCTTAAGAGAAACCTTATCTTTCACAAGGTTATAGATCGTACTTGAAAAAATCGCAATATCATAACTAGATACCGAAGAATTCAATCTACGCAAAAATTCTTGATTTGAGTAGTAATCATCAAAAGAGACTTTCACACTACATTGTTTTTCGATGCTTTTCACCACGGCAGGATTATCAAAATAACCCCACCATGTTAGCATATTGATCCGGTCATGGGACGAATCTGGCAAAGCTAACTGCCACCAAAACAATAAGACAACCAAACAAAAACACTGGAAAACGGACTTAATTTTTCTTTCTAACAACATAATCAATCCATCCGGGCTCTTTTATTTCAGATGCATCTGATCCAAATTCTCGTACAGTTTCAACCAACTCCAATCCAGCTTCATCAATGCACTCAAGAATATCATTTTCTTGGTAAATCTTAGTTTCATATTTTACTTCAGTTCGGCCATTTTCTTCAGAGTCATAATAATCTATCCAGAAACCCTGCCCATTATCAGCATTGGAAAGATCAAAGTGTGGTGTATATTTAATTTTCTCACCATAGCAATCAAAGTCATAAGCCACAGCATCAGCCCAGTAATCCTGATGATAGTAATTAAGAGATGCTAAGCCGTCATCAGTCAGCCAATCACTAATTAGTTTAAAAAAATTCTTTGAATTCTCATCACCTAAGAGCAGACAAAAAGAGTTATAACCAGCAATAATTCGCTCATACTTTTTTTGCGGACTAAACTTTAAAACATCTGATATGTGTTTTTTATTTTCAGGTATATTAATAAATTTTGAAAGGCCGGATAACAGCTCTACTGTTTCAATATTCACATTTTTTGATGACAAATAATTTGCAAGACGACCATACCCAGCAAACAACTCTAAAGTTTGCTTCCCTTTGCAAAATTGATAGTAAAAATCAAAGTCATCATCAAAATCTTCAGCCTGTGCTTTATACAACAACTGCCCTCTAGTAAAAGCTTCAGTCAACATAACAATATAAGTCCTTCTTCTTAAATTTCAGACAAACAATGCTAAGCGGAGTAAAATTTGAAGTCAAGAAACATTTTACACACTAAATCCAGTTGCCTTTACTCCGATTCGGATATAAAATACTCAAACAACCCAAAAGGACAAAAGCATCAAATGGACAGCCAGCCCATAAAAAAAGTTATAATCGAGGACGAAAAGTCTACACCACAAGCTAGGGCTAGCCGTTTAAGGCGGGTGCGAAATCTTGCCAATCTCAGTCGCAAAGAGCTTTGCGAAAAAGCAGGGATAAACGTTAATACATTCAAAGGCTGGGAATTAGCTCGCTATGGCGGCCTACCTCGCGATGGAGCAAAAAAAGTCATCTTAGCCACAAAGCAATGTGGAATTGAAGCAACGATTGATTGGCTACTTCACGAAATAGGTAATGCGCCCAAGGTTCTTGAAAACTACGCTCCAATTTCCAGTACACAGCAACCCCTTGAGACAACCCATATCCAACATGATGAGAGTTATGCTAACACTGAACTACTGCTATTTCGTAAAAATCACCCAAACTCTATTGATCTTAAAATATATGATGACGGTATGGAACCAATATACGAAAAGGGTGATCTAGTAGCTGGCACTCCCCTTAATGGCGAAGACATAAAAAAATTAATACATCAAAACTGTATTATACACTTGGCTAATGGACAGATTGTCGCTAGAAATATAAGAGCTACCAAAGAAGGCAACAAGTTCAGTTTAATCTGCATTAACCCTAAGACAACAGTAACTGAACCAATCATTCATAACGTTGAAATTTCCTCAGCTGCAAAAATAATCTGGCATAGAAAAATTTTAGGAGAAGATATTGAGTAAACCATTCGATTGCGATCAGATAAAACACGACCTACAAACCCCACTTGTAACAATAAAGTTAGGACTGGAGCTATCCATAGAAATACTTGATTCGGAAAACTCAAAACACCACTTAAAAAATTTAACAGAAATTAATAAATTGCTTAATAATTCTCTGATTGCAACACAAAAAATTACCAATATTATCAATGGAGATAGTAATGCTTGAATTTTACTACCCCACCACTGTTTTAATGCTAGATGATGACCTGCAATTCCTAGAAAATTTCAACATTAAACTATCAAGAAAACATAAAACTCAAATGACCTGCAAGCCAAATGAAGCAGTCAAAGCAATTTTAAATTCACACCACCCTTCAAATAACATAAATAACAAAAAACGGCATGAAACTATTAGCATACTTATTGCAGACTATAATATGCCCGAAACGACAGGCATTGAAGTATGCAAAAAACTAAAAGACTCACCCTGCAAAAAAATCATACTAACCGGTGAAGGAGATTTAAATATTGCAATTAATGCTTTTAACGCAGGATTAATTGATGGGTACTTACTGAAAGGCGACCCAGATTTATCAAATAAAATTTTAGAAATGATTTCTACACTACAAAATAAGTTCTTTAGTTACTTCTCGAACAAAAAAAACAAACACAATGAAACTAACATAAAAAGCTTGCTAGCTAACCAAAAGTTTAAAAATTTCTTCCAAAGCCATATTGAACAATTCAAGATAAAAGAGTTTTACTTAACTGAAACCAATAACGGATATTTGCTAGTTGATCAAAATGATCAGTCTACTTTCCTTGTAATCACATCACGCCATCAACTTGCAGAGTACCTTGATATTGCATCATATACCTCAAATAGCAGAGAACTGTTAAGTGGATTACAAAATAAAACAAAGACTCCGGCTATCCTTAATAACGCAGACTTGGACATACCGGCCTCTGACTGGCACAAGTTATTAATCAATATTGAACCAATGAATGAATTACCAGACTATTATTTTGGCACTAAATAATTTTTTACTCCGAATCGTATTAAAATAATTGACTTTTACTCCTCTGTGGTTAAAATTGACTTCGAGCCAACACAAACGACTAGCTCGCTCAGGATTAATTAAAAAAATTTAAGGAGGAATTGATGAAAGAACTATCTTTAATAAAGGTTGTAACTACCAAAGATAATAGGGTTACAGAACGCGAACTAGAGTATCTTAAAATGTGGCTTGAAGGGTACTCATCCAAACAAATATCTCTAGCAAACAAAATCCCAGAATATAAACTAAAATCACTTATCACTCGGGCATGCTTGAAGGCTTTATATCAATCAACCACAAACGATGAAATATTGAAAAAAACTTATATTCACTAGAGACCAACCCAAAAGATGCCAGATCCTTCGACTTTACGCCTTGCAGGAGCTACGCTCAGGATGACCTAAGATTAATGCTTGTGACAATAAGCCGAGAATAATTGAAGTCGAATACTTACAAGCATTACGTCTACTATGACTTAAGCTGAGTAATGGTGGTCGGGACGACTGGATTTGAACCAGCGACCTCTTGCGCCCCATGCAAGTGCGCTACCAGGCTGCGCCACGCCCCGATGCCTTTATAAGTGACGGGCTTGCTAGATCAATAGTGCAAGCCCTTTTACCGAGAAAAATAAGGCTCACTTAAAGAGCTTTGTCTATGACTTTAACCTACAACCTTTAAACTATAGAAAAAAATCATTCTCAAAAAAGATCTAATTCAAACAGACCTTAAACTAATTAAGCTCCTTCTAAAGCCTCTAGAACTTCTTCTAGCTGAGAGATTAGCTGGGACTTATCATAACTCTCACGCGCTTTAGAAGCATTTAAATCCTTATTATTACCACCCATAAGTTGACTACGAGCACCATCAATAGTAAAGCCTCTTTCGTAAAGAAGCTCACGAATTCTGCGTATAAGAACAATATCTTTTCGCTGATAATACCGGCGATTACCCTGACCTTTAGTTGGACGAAGTTGATAAAACTCCTGTTCCCAGTAACGCAGAACATGTGGCTCAAGCGCACACAACGCTCCAACCTCACTAATTCCAAAATATAATTTATTTGGAATTTCTGGCAAATCCTTTGTTTTAGCCTTTGGCTTCTTCCTTTTCTGTACCACGATACTCTTCCACTTTCCTTTTCAATTTCTCGCCCGCGCGGAATGTAACCACACGTCGTGATGAAATCATCACTTCTTCACCCGTCTTTGGGTTTCTTCCTGGTCTTTCACCTTTGTCGCGAAGCACAAAGTTACCAAACCCTGATAACTTGACCATTTCGCCATTTTCCAAAGCTTGACCAATTTCTTCAAAAACATATTCAATTAAATCTTTGCTATCACGCTTACTTAAGCCTAATGAATTACAAAGATTTTCTACTAACTCAGCTTTCGTGAGTGCCATTAGGGCCCCCTTAATGTTGCACCATGTGATTGTAAATGTTCAATTATTGCATCGACCATTTGATTAACCTCAGTGTCAACTAAAGTTTTATTAGGGTGCTGGAAGCATAACCTAACGGCAAAACTCTTCTTGCCTTTTTCAACCTTATCTCCTTGATAAATATCAAATAACTCAATGCTTTTCAATAGCTTCGACGAAGCTCTGACCATTGCATCCTGCAACACACCATACTCAACATCCAGATCAGAGACAAACGCTAAATCGCGCTTAATAACTGGATACTTTGATATGTCTTCCATTTTTGGCCTTCTTGAAGCCTTAAATAAATCCCAAGTAAGCTCGGCCAACAAAACCGGACCTTGAATTGATAAATCTCGGGCTAACTTAGGATGTATTTCCCCTAGAAAACCTACAAGTTCATCTTTCAAGTAAACAGCTGCAGACTTACCAGGGTGTAATGCGGCATGCTCTGCAACTTCAAACCTAAATTCTTTTCTAGATAAGCCAATTAGTGACTCTACCATTCCTTTTAAATCGTAAAAATCAACTTCTCGCACAGGCTCACCCCAGGAATCGGGATTGTACTTCTGAGTGAAGGCAATAGCAACCTTATATTGCTCAAAATATGGAATATTTTCAGACCCTTCTTCATTAAAGTAACATTTTCCGATTTCAAACAACCTTAAATCATCTTGCTGCCTAGCTTGGTTACGTTGAATTGAAGTCAACAAACCGGGTAAAAGGCTTGTGCGCATAACACTCATGTCATTTGTAACTGGGTTTGAAAGCTTCACAAAATCACTATTACCGGTAATTTTTTCAAGCAAAACAGGATCAGTAAAAGAATAGTTTATAGCCTCATTAAAACCATTGGTTGCCAAGAAGTTGCGAATTTTATCAAAATCAACAGCACCTTTATCATCTAAAGAACCAGTTACACTTGACTCAGGCATAGATGCGGGGATTTCATTAAAACCGTGTAGACGAGCAATTTCCTCGATCAAATCCACGCCCCTGGTGACATCAAAACGAAAGCTTGGCACACCAACTTCCCATGAACCACCGGTTGATTTAGGCTGCATTTGCAATCTAGTTAAATACTCTTCACACTTTTCACTAGGGATATCCAGCCCTAAAAGTTTATTAACTTTACCCTTTGCAAGAGTTACCTTTACAGGGCTTGGCAAAGCATCGCTAGAGGCAATATTAACTTCTTGAGGCTCGCCGCCAACTATCTCTAAAATAAGCTCAGTGGCGCGCTCAATAGCCTTATCAGCAAGCTGCCAGTCAACCCCTCGTTCAAATCTTTGCGAAGAGTCAGTGATAATTTTAAATGCCTGCGATGTACGCGCTATAGATTCAGGATTAAAAAATGCACTCTCCAAGAAAATATCTGTTGTATCATCATTAATAGCGGAGTTTGCCCCACCCATGACACCAGCTAGCGCCAAAGCCTTTTTATCATCAGCAATCACAAGAGATTTCTCATCAAGAGTAATTTCTGATTCATCTAGAAGCTCAATCTTCTCACTACTATTAGCGAAGCGAACTTGAATATCACCTTCTATTTTACTTAAATCGAAAGCATGCAGTGGCTGACCTAACTCAAGCATCACATAATTTGTGATATCTACAACTGGACTCTTCGGCTGCACGCCGCACTGCTCAAGGCGCTGCTGCATCCACAAAGGTGTAGAAACTCCAGCTTTAATATTTTTTATAATACGACCGCAATATTTAGAGCAAGCATCTTCTTTTAAAGTTATATTTCTAGTTTCACTGCCTACCGAGGCAACCTTTTTGATTACAACTGGCGTAAAATCAGATCCTTCAAGTGCTGCCACTTCACGCGCAACACCCTGAATACTGAAGCAATCTCCTCTATTTGGTGTAAGATCAAGATCAATGACCATATCACCAAGCTGCATATACTCTGCAAAGTCTGCACCAAGTGGCGCATCTTTTGGTAAATCCATTATACCTTTAGTACCAGATCCCAAACCTAGCTCTTCAGCAGCACAAAGCATACCTTCAGAAGGAACACCTCTTAATTTGCTCTTTTTAATCTTTATCTTATCACCAATGCGCGCCCCTGGAACTGCAACAGGCACGACCATACCTTCATAGACATTTTTAGCACCACAGACGATTGTTTTTTCAGGCTCATTAGGGTCTGTTACAATCTGACAAACAATAAGACGATCGGCATCTGGATGTTGCTCTTTCGATTTAACCTGACCCACAACAACTTTAGTAAAATTTGGAGATTGATCTTCAACACCATCTACCTCTAAGCCAGCAAAAGTTAATTGGTCACATAAAGAATTAACATCCTGCTTAGTATTAACCCATTCTTTAAGCCATTTGAAACTTACTTTCATAATTTATCCCTGCCTAAACTGCTCAAGTAGGGCAACGTCATTTTCAAACATTATCCTAAGATCATTAATTCCATACTTCAACATGGCCAATCGATCCATACCAATACCAAAAGCAAAGCCCTGATATTTATCAGAGTCAATGCCAACGCTTTCAAGAACGTTAGGGTCAATCATTCCACAGCCCAATACTTCCAGCCAGTCGCTATTTTTACCAAGCTTAATATCAACTTCAGCGGAAGGCTCAGTGAAAGGAAAAAATGAAGCTCTAAAACGCAATTCTATTTGAGTCTCAAAAAACTTCTCTAAGAAATCTTGCAGCACCCCTCTAAGATCAGAGAAAGTGACTGACTCATCAACCCAAAGACCTTCAAGCTGATTAAACATAGGCGTATGAGTAGCGTCCATATCATGGCGATATACTTTACCTGGAGCAATAATTTTTAGTGGTGGCTTTTGCTTTTCCATTGTACGGATCTGCACATTTGATGTGTGAGTTCTCAGCACATGACCAGAATCTAAATATAAAGTGTCCTGCATGCTTCTTGCAGGATGGAATTTAGGGATATTTAGCGCTTCAAAGTTATGGTAGTCGTCTTCGATCTCAGGGCCAGTTTCAACCACGAAACCCATGCCAGCAAAAATTTTCTTTAAAGACTGAGCAACAAGATTCACAGGGTGAATACTGCCAACTCTGGCTTTACGACCTGGGAGCGTTACATCAATCTTTTCTTGTTCGATTCTAGCTTGCAACTCAAGCTCAACTAATTCGGAATTTTTAAGATCTATTGCAGAACTTACCTTTTGCTTAACTTCATTGATGAGCTGACCAGTTTGACGACGCTCTTCAGGAGGTAATTTACCAATTTGCTTAAGAAGAGTGGTTAACTCCCCTTTCTTACCAAGATATTTAACGCGCAATTGATCTAGTACATTAACACTGTCAGCCCGTTGAATTTCAGCAAGCGACTCCTTGTGTATTCCGTCGAGTTTTTCTTTCATTTTCTCACCAAGAAAAAAAGCTGGGGCGCTAATCTCTTTTAAAAAAATAAGAAAATAACACCCCGTAGTATTTAAGAGATCCCCCCTGCAGCTTTAACTGCCGAGGGGAATAACCTTCGACTAAAGCGACTAATGAAATTAATCGCAGCCTCAGGTTAATTAGCTTGTTTAGCTAGTGCATCTTTAGCTTTTTGTGCAAGTGCTGAGAATGCTGCACTTTCAAAAATAGCCAAATCAGATAACACTTTGCGGTCAAGCTCAATAGATGCGCACTTCAAACCATGCATAAAACGGCTGTATGACAAACCGTTCATACGAGCAGCAGCGTTAATACGCGCGATCCAAAGTTGTCTGAATTGACGCTTACGCTGACGACGATCACGGTAAGCATATTGAGCAGCTTTAATTACTGCCTGCTTAGCAACACGGTAAGCACGACTACGAGCGCCGTAGTAACCTCTTGCTTCTTTTAATACTTTTTTATGACGAGCTCTTGCTGTAACGCCTCGTTTAACTCTAGCCATCTATAATGTCTCCAATCTTACTTATTCTTTTTGCTTTTCTTAGGAGCACCTATCAACTTATAGATGCCTTTTAAATCACTAGCATTAATCTCTGCGTCTTCACGAGATCTACGCACTCTGTCAGGATTTTTTACCATGTTAAGGTGGCTAGTGTATGCCTGCTTACGCTTAACACGACCGTTAGCTTTAAGCTTAAAACGCTTACTAGCTCCGCTATGCGTTTTTTGTTTAATTTTTGCCATTATAAATGCCTCTTAAATGAAATAACTTCGCACAAATGTGCACCAACAAAACCAACAGCAGGTGATTTCGGACCTACTGTTAGCACTAAACTCTTCCTTGAAATAAGAAAAATGTGATAAAAATACACAAATACCGCCATAATGCTTCGCACTCCGCGGGATTATTTTTTAGGTGGCGCCAATACCATGATGATTTGACGACCCTCTAAGCGAGGCTCCCTCTCAACTGAAGCCTCCTCACCTAGCTCTGACTTGACACGTTCCATAATATTCATACCAAGATCTTGGTGAGCCATTTCTCGACCACGAAAACGCAAGCTAACTTTAACTTTGTCCCCGGCTTCGATAAATCTTCTTACATTACGCATTTTAACCTGAAAATCAGCATCTTCAATACGCGGTCTAACCTTTACTTCTTTAACTTGGATTTGCTTTTGCTTTTTCTTTTGAGCCGCCATACGCTTTTGCTCTTCAAAGCGAAATTTACCAAAATCCATAATTCGACAAACAGGAGGTTTGGCAGTGGGCGATACTTCAACAAGATCTAACCCTTCATTTTCAGCCTTTCTTAAAGCTTCATCTCTCTCAACTATTCCTAGCTGATTACCTTCTGAATCAATCAATCTAACGTTAGGAACTCTTATATCGCGATTAACACGAGTTCTCTGCAGCTTTTTACTAATTGTAATAACTCCTAATTTAACGAATTTAAACGCACTGGGTATCTAAATAGTCACCTCTAGTGCAGGTCAGATTTTATTTTATCCGAAAATGCGACTATCTTGTCAAGATTTTACTAAAAAATCAAGCACTAAAAGAAGCTTTCGATATAATAATTTAAGATTTGGTTAAGCCTTTGCAAAATGCTTTACTTCAATCTCCTTAACAGCGCGAGCAACAAAATCTTCTAATTTCATAACACCAAGATCTTCACCCGACTGTGTACGAACAGCAACCTCGCCTGCCGCCATTTCTTTATCACCAATAACAAGCAAATATGGTACACGCTTGATTGTATGCTCACGAATTTTGTAACCAATTTTTTCATTACGAAGATCAAGCTCAACTCGAAGACCATTTTCTTCTAGCTTGGCTACAACATCTTTACAGTAATCAGCCTGTGCATCAGAAATATTAAAGACAGCAACTTGAGTTGGCGCAATCCACAGCGGCAAATTGCCGGAATACTCTTCTAAAAGAATACCCAAGAAACGCTCAAGCGAACCAAAAATAGCTCGGTGAATCATTACTGGATAAGCTTTCTCACCTTCTTCATTTATATAATAAGCACCCAACCTTTCAGGCATAAAGAAATCTATTTGTACTGTACCACACTGCCACTTACGCCCCAATGAGTCTCTTAGCTGAAACTCAACCTTAGGCCCATAAAAAGCACCTTCTTCAGGCTGAATTTCATAATCAAGCCCATTAGCTTCAAGCGCCTTAGCAAGAGCTCCTTCAGCCTTATCCCACACTTCATCAGAACCTATGCGTTTTTCAGGTCGAGTTGAGAGATAAAAAATTATGTCATCGAACCCAAAGTCTGTATAAACCTCCTGCAACAACTTAATGAAGTCAGTTATTTCAGAAAGCATTTGATCTTCAGTACAGAAAATATGCGCATCATCCTGCACGAAATTACGGACTCTAAACAAACCATGCAGAGTACCAGAAGCTTCATTACGGTGACATGAACCAAATTCAGCCAACCTAATTGGCAAATCTCTATAACTGGTGAGACCTTGCTTAAATACTTGAACATGGCAAGGACAATTCATTGGCTTCAAGACATAGTCACGATTTTCAGACTCGACCACAAACATATCATCACGAAACTTTTCCCAGTGACCGGAAGCTTCCCAAAGAGATCTGTCGACCAATTCTGGAGTGCGAATTTCTTGATAACCGTATTTCTTCAGCTTGCCATGCAAATAAAGTTGAAAATTCCTATACAGCTCCCAACCTCGTGGATGCCAAAATGCCATACCAGGAGACTCCTCCTGAATATGAAACAGATCCATTTTCTTTGCCAATAGCCTATGATCTCTTTTTGCCGCCTCTTCCAATCGGTGCAAATATTTTTTAAGAGCCTTTTTGTCTTGCCAAGCAGTCCCATAAATGCGCTGCAACATTGGACGATCAGAATCGCCACGCCAATAAGCACCTGCCAACTTCATTAACTTAAAAGCTTTAATTGCGCCGGTTGAAGGTATATGCGGGCCACGACATAAATCAGTAAATTCACCCTGTCGATAAAAACTTACTTCGTCAGCGTCTTCGAGACCCTCAAGAATCTCTACTTTGTAGCTCTCATTGATTCCTTTGTAAAACTCAATTGCTTGACTAATAGTCATAGTTAGACGAGTAACAGGCAAATCTTCTTCTATAATTTCCTGCATTTTAGCTTCAATTTTATCAAGATCAGATTCGCTAAACGTTTCTTTATAATCTAGATCATAATAAAAGCCATCTTCGATAACAGGTCCAATCGCAAGTTGCGCATCAGGATATAAGCGCTTCATAGCTTGCGCAAGAATATGCGCTGTAGAGTGGCGAATAATTTCTAGACCTTCGGGATCTTGGGCGCGAATAATACTTAAATCACAATCAGACTCAATCGTGCGAGAAAGATCAGCCTCTTCACCATTGATTTTACCAGCAACAGCAACCTTTAAAAGTCCTGGACCAATTGACTTTGCAACATCAGCAATAGTTACGGTATTTTCAAATTCTAACTTTTTGCCGTCTGGCAAAGTTACAACTGGCATTTTAAGCTCCACACAATATTAAAAAAAGAATGGTAGGCACGAGTGGGATCGAACCACCGACCACCACCATGTCAAGGTGGTGCTCTACCACTGAGCTACGTGCCTATTTTGAAGCCATAAATTAACACGTTTAGACCGTTATGCGCAATACTGCAGAAACAAAAAAGGCGCACATGTGTGCGCCTTATAAACGACTATTAATCATTATTTTTTATCTTTAGTAAGCTCCTTACCAATATAACCACCAGCAACAGCACCACCCACTGTAGCCACTGTTTTACCTGTACCTTTACCGAATTGACTGCCTATTACGCCACCAGCAATTGCGCCGACAGCTGTACCCAAATCTTGCTTGGTTACCTTACCATTACATCCCACAAGACTTAATGACAAAGCAAATACACCAATTGTTGTTAACGCCAATCCTTTCATATTTAAACTCCTCAGTTAACGCTATTCTGTAATTATAGTGTAATTTTCTATCAATTCACCTCAAAAGGACACTCCGCTAGACAATTAGTCACTTTTTCACCATAATTAGGGTCTATTGACAATTGATGCTACAAAAATAAAACATCTACCTGTCAACACTAAACAAACAGAGGTAAAAAACAATGACTGACCAACAAGAATTCAACCCTAAAAACTTAGACCTTAACGAAATCGCTCAACGCGCAGCCAAAATTCAGGAAAAAATGCAAAAAGCTCACAATGAAGTTTCTAGCATTGAAGTAACTGGCGAAAGCGGCGGCGGATTAGCTAAAGCAACTGTAAATGGGCGCCATGCTGTAATTAACCTAACTGTCGACCAAGACACATGGGAAAAAGAAGACAAGACCTTTATTCTTGATATAGTTACAGCAGCCATTAATGACGCCAATAGCAAAGTTGACGAAGCAGCCCGCAAAAAAATGCTAGACCTTTCAGAAGAAATGGGGTTTGGCGGCGAACAACAAGATTAAAACTAGCGTAGAGGACCAACAAGGATGATAAGTCCTGCCATAGAAGAATTAATAGAGGCATTCCAATGCCTGCCTGGAGTAGGCGCTAAAACAGCACAACGCATGGTCTTTCACCTACTATCCGGCAGGCGCCAACAAGGATCGAAGCTAAGCAGGGCTCTTGAGAAATGCATTTCAACAATTCAATACTGCCATAATTGCAGAATTTTCTGCGAAAATGAACAATGCAATCTATGCAAAAACCCCAAGCGCGATAGATCTCAAATTTGCATAGTACAAAGCCCCGCAGACGTAATTGCCTTTGAGCAAACAAGTCGCTACAGAGGACTTTATTTCGTACTACACGGTGTTTTATCCCCTATTGATGGGATAACTCCACAAAAACTTGGGCTTAATCAGTTCCAAGAAAAGTTAGGCAAAGGCGAGATAAAAGAAGTAATCGTAGCAACTCATGCTACCGCAGAAGGCGAGGCGACCGCTCACTATGTTTCTCAAAACACAAAAAAACACCCCCATGTTTCATGCTCCCGCCTTGCGTACGGCATTCCTCATGGAGGTGAATTTGAGTACCTAGACTCAACAACACTGGCTCAAGCCTTAGCTGGGCGTCGCGAAGTTTTATAGAGCCTAACCATCAATCACAAAGTTGGGTTAGATTTGAACTTATCCAAATCTAGCACATGCTTATTCAGCAGCCCTGCGAATAAACCATAAATCACATGAATCCCAAAGGTCGCAAACATATAACCCCAAGGACTTTCAAAAACCATAAGCTTTTGCGCTTCAGTTAAAGAAGCTTCAGCGCCATGAAATCCAAAGAAGCCCCAACCCAAAAATGGGCCATAAACGACCATTAAGAATAACCAAAGAGCTAAACCTAGATACACTCCCTTAAGCGGTGACACCTTATCCTTAAATAGAGCAACCAAAATGATTGACCAAAATGCACCAAACACCATCAAGATTGTGGAAACATCCACACCTACCATAATATCTCTATGATGAACTGTGGTTGCAGCAGGCACATAAAAAGGCACGACCTCAATAATATCAGCATAAATCACAAAAAAGATAAACGCGATAAAAATGGAAGCTAATCCACAAAGGGCCGCTTTGACCATTTCTACAAAATCCATAACAAGCACTCCTGTTTAATTTATATACAGAAGTATAGACCATAAATCATAGAATTCACTCAGGAGCTCACTGATGCCCAAGATTGCAGAAAGAAAATACTAATAATTTTCAGCTATAACAGTTACAAACAGACTTTAGACAACTCTACAGTAGGTTTGATACCACCTGACCTGCAGCCACTAGAACAGCAAAAAGCATGATGAGAGACAAGTTAAACTTATAGCGAACTGAAAGCTGTTCTGAACCAAATTTTTCAGATCCCTTCCACACCAATAAAGCAGGCAAAATACAATGCAAGAATGCCACAAAAACACCGCCATAGCTTAAAGCCAATATAAATCCTTTCGGGAAAAACAACGCATATAAAAGTGGTGGGCCAAATGTTAAAACAATCAAAGCAATTTTACCTTGGCTACTTTTATGAATCTTTAGGCCGTCGGCAATAAAATCAAAAAAGCTAGTGGCAACTCCTAAAAAAGAACTAGCAAGAGCAGAAAAAGCAAACACTTTCAGCGCTGACATAATCCAAACTGAAAACAATATTCTTCTTAATGAATCAATTAATTCAGAAACACTACCGCCACTTTCGTGAATTGCAGCCAAACCATTATGTCCTGTCACAGGAATCACGCCAAAAACCATAAAATTCCACAAAGCGTAAACGACCAAAGGAATAAGACTGCCAAAAAATATTGCGCGCTTAAGCAATTCAAAATTACTACGCAAATAAATCCTAACGGTTGGCAAAACAACATGATATCCAAACGAAGTTGCCAAAACTGGTAATGCCATTAAAATCACCCAGCTATTTTGAGGCCTTTCAGTTAACAGCACGGGCTTAACCTCAGGGCTTGCAATAGCCAACAAAAATGCATACCCTGCTATCAGCCCAAACAACAATATCCGGTTCAAATAATCAACCCAGTGTGGACCCCGCCAAATAACGCCACTTAATAAAGCTACCCAGATCAAACTTCCCTGCCAGCTTGGAATCTTAAATTTCATCAATGGATATATAAGTTGATTTAGCAGGTCTGAAGCACCCGTTAAATAAGCTGCGATTAAAGAATAAAGCAATAAAAGATAAAAGAACCAAGTGCAAGCCTCACCTCTTTTCCCTAGAATTTTACGGGCCATCCCAACGAAATTGGTCCCTTCAGGAAACCAAAGATTGGCTTTAACCACAAGAATGCCGCAGATATAGAAAACATACCAGCTAACGATCAACATCAACAAAGAAAGACCGAAACCAGCGTGAGCCATGGAAACAGGAAGAGCTAAGATACCAGCACCTATACTAGTTCCGGCTATTAAAAGTGAGGCCCCAAAAAAACGATTCAAAATACACACACAAAGCTGATTAAATTTCTTTCATACTACGCAAAAAGCCCCAAACTGTAAAGAATTACCTAAGGAGATAGAGATGGAGAAACACCTTGTCTAGCTTCTTTATCTTGAGCTAAAACCATATTCAACCCCTTTCTACAACTAACGACAACGCATTTTGGAATATTTTTATCAGACAGCTTAGCCGTAAACTGCTTAGAAAACTCATCTGCTAACTTATCAAGGTCATTATCTGAGCTTATACCCAACTCTTCAGCAATAGATTTCAAACTGTGGTTTATCGCAGCACACCAATCTTTAGGTGAAAAACAGCACCCAACATAGCCACTAGGATCACAAGAATCATTCAAAGCCTTATCTACAAGCTTAGACATACTCTCATCAACAAAATGAACAGGGCCATCATCAGAAAAAGCATCTTCTTCCGAGTCACCAATTAATTCATATCCATTTCTTTTTGAATTATTTACAGACTCATTATCAGAAAAGACATTTTCTACAGAGCCCCCGAGCAATTCATATCCATTTTTTTTTGAACTCTTGAATATTGAAGAAAAGCCCATAATTCGACACTCCTTATTACAAACTATTACAACTTCATATTACCCCATTTTTATTGCTTGACGAAACTCTGCCAATTGAATACCTTATCCTTTTGTAAAGAGAATATAGGAGCTCAGAGTGGATTGCGTATTTTGCAAGATTGCAGACAAGGAAATACCTGCCAACATTATTTATGAAGACAATGATATCATTGCCTTTAACGACCTTGATCCTCAAGCTCCTGAACATATCCTTATAATACCTCGCACCCATATAGCAACGACGAACGATATTGAAGAAGACCAAGCCGAGCTTATTGGCCGCATGGTTTTAACAGCCAAAAAAATTGCTAAAGGACTAGATATTGACCAGAGCGGTTACCGTATAGTCCTTAACTGCCAAGCTGGTGCTGGACAAAGTGTATTCCATATACACCTACATGTTTTAGGTGGCAGACAAATGGCTTGGCCTCCAGGCTAGACTCACCCATAACCTAAATAACGTAATCCCTGTGCAAGCTGAAATCCAGCGCACAATACATTGTAAAGATGGGACCTTTTCTGGTAAAATTTTGTCACAGTTTTGAACAGAAGTGACGCAACAATGATCAAAGACCACATAAAATCCATCCTTGAAGAGCTTGGCGAAGACCCCTCCCGTGAGGGTTTACTCAAAACCCCGGAAAGAGCAGCCAAAACCTTTCAGGACATGACTTCTGGCTACGCGATTGACCCAAAAGAAGTAGTTAATGATGCATTATTTAGCTCTGAAATGGATGAAATGGTTATCGTCAAAGACATTGAGTTTTATTCTTTATGCGAGCATCACTTGGTTCCTTTCATGGGGAAATGTCATGTTGGATACCTTCCTAAAGGTAAAGTTATTGGCCTATCTAAAATCCCTCGCATTGTTGATATCTATGCGAAAAGACTACAAATACAAGAACAAATGACTGCTCAAATTGCTAACTGCCTAATAGAAATGACAGAAGCTCGTGGTGTAGGCGTAATTATTGAATCACAACATATGTGCATGATGATGCGTGGCGTTGGCAAACAAAATGCCTACATGAAAACATCTATGATGCTCGGGAGCTTTAGAAGCAACTCCTGCACTAGAAATGAATTTTTAAGCTTGGTATCTAGGTAAAATAAAAAAAACCAACACCCCATGCTATCTAAACGAAGCCTGGAATCTAGCAATAAAGTCAACGAGACCCCGTGGTAAAGCCACGTGATGACAACATATGGGAACAACCTGCCTATCTATTGGTTTGCTGATAGTAGATCAAGTCTAGCTACTAATTTCTGACTCGCCTCTTGCTCTTCAGCTAACTTAGCCTTTTCAGCCTCAACTACATCTTTTGGCGCCTTTTCAACGAACCTTTCATTAGCAAGTTTTTTCTCACTAACCCCTATTGACTTAGCAAGCTTTGCAATTTCTTTTTCAAGTCGGGCACACTCAGCCGACATATCAATCAAATCAGCAAATGGCACATATATTTCAAGCTTACCGACAAGTCCAGTAGCTGAAAGTTCTGGCACATCCTTACTCTCAACCCAAGCTATTGAACTAACTTTAGATAAGGATTGTAACCATGAGGTCAGATCAGCAACTTTTTGCTTATCTGCATCGATACCTTTTGATAGAAGCACATCGATTTGCTTGCTAGGAGAAACTCCCATCTCACCACGAATATTACGAATTTCAGAAATAAATTGCTGTAGCCACTGCATATCCGCCATAGCTTTATTATCAATTTCAAAAACTTTTTCAGGGTAGGATTGAATGCAAAGCATATCACCTTCCAAGCTAGCAACAGTACTTAATTGCTGCCAAATTTCTTCGGTAATAAATGGCATAACAGGATGAAGAAGACGCAACACTGAATCTAAAACTGACATTAAAGTCTGACAAGCACCACGCTTAAGCTCAACAGATTGCTCTTTATCATTTAGAACAACCTTGGTTAGCTCCAAATACCAATCACAGAACATATTCCAAACGAATTTATATTGAGAGTCGACCAATCGATCAAATCTATACTCTTCGAAAGCTTTATGAGAAGAATCAACTAAACGTTGCAGCTCTGACTTAATCCAAACATCTGCCAAACTATATTCAACTTCACCGCTATGAAGATCAAAATCCTGCTGCTCTAGCTGCATAAATACAAAACGCGCCGCATTCCAAAGTTTGTTACAGAAATTACGATAACCTTCTAGCCTATGAGTATCAAAATTGATGTTTCGAGTTGGAGAAGCTAAGGCGCAAAACGTGAAACGTAAAGCATCAGTACCAAAGCCAGAGATACCTTCCGGGAATTCTTTTTTGGTAGCTTTAGAAATTTTCTCAGCCATCTTTGGCTGCATCAAGCCTTTAGTGCGCTTTTCTATTAGCTCCTCAACGCCAATACCATCGACAAGATCAATTGGATCCAAAACATTACCTTTGGATTTTGACATCTTTTGGCCATGCCCATCTCGAATAAGGCCAGTTATATATACATCCTCAAATGGAACTTGATCAGTAAACTCAATACCCATCATCACCATTCTTGCAACCCAAAAGAAAATAATATCAAATCCAGTTACCAAAACTTGCGTTGGATAGAATTTTTTGTAGTTTTCAGTATTTTCAGGCCAACCTTGAGTTGCAAAAGGCCATAAGGCAGAAGAAAACCAAGTGTCCAATACATCATCATCCTGGGTAAGCTTAATATCATCAGATAAATTATTTTGCTTACGCGCCTCAGCTTCATTTTCAGCCACATAAACATTACCCTCTTCATCAAACCAAGCAGGAATTCTATGCCCCCACCAAAGTTGACGGCTCACGCACCAATCTTCAATATTTTCAAGCCATTGGTTGTATGTATTAATCCAGTTCCCTGGAACAAATTCAAAATCACCATTATCAGCTGCCTTTTTAGCAGCGGCTGCTAAAGTGTCAGCCTTTACAAACCATTGGTAAGTTAAATATGGCTCAACTACAGTCCCTGAGCGATCACCTCTTGGCACCTTCAAACTATGCTTATCAGTTTTAACTAGGCGCCCTTCGGCTTCAAGGTCTGCCAATACAACTTTACGTGCCTCAAAACGCTCAAGACCTCGATATTTTTCTGGCACGTCATCATTCAAATGACCATCATCGGTTAGGATATTGATCATTGGTAAGTCGTGACGCTTACCCATGCGATAATCATTAAAATCATGGGCTGGAGTAATTTTCACACACCCTGTTCCAAATTCAGGATCAACTTCAATGTCGCCAACAATAGGAATTTCACGATTTACAAGAGGAAGAGTGACAGTTTTACCAATTAAGTTTTTATATCTTTCATCATCTGGATGAACTGCAACGGCAGTATCCCCAAGCATAGTTTCAGGACGAGTTGTCGCAATAGTGATAGAACCTGTGCCATCAGTCAATGGATACTCAAAATACCAGAGACTGCCCTCTTCTTCATGGTTTTCAACTTCTAAATCAGATAGAGCTGTGCGAAGTTTAGTATCCCAGTTAACTAGTCGCTTGCCACGATAAAGCAAACCGCGCTTATAAAGCTCAACAAATACATGATTAACTGCCTTTGAAAGGTCAGAGTCCATGGTAAAACGTTCGCGCTCCCAATCAACAGATGCGCCAAGCCGCTTTAGCTGCCCACGAATATGTTCACTTGAATACTCTACCCACGCCCAAATTTCTTTTTCAAATTCATCACGCCCCATATCTACACGGCGCTTGCTTTGCTGAGCAAGTCGACGCTCAACAACCATTTGTGTTGCAATACCAGCATGATCCATACCAACTTGCCATAAAGTATAATCACCAAGCATACGATGATAACGGATAAGAGCATCTTGCAAAGCAACCTGAAAACCATGCCCCATATGCAAAGTTCCTGTCACATTTGGTGGCGGAATCACGATGCAATAAGGTTTACCATCTCCAGTTGGAACAAAAGCCTTAGCTTTCTCCCACTCTGCTGACCATTTATGTTCTATACTTTGTGGCTGATAGGTCTTATCCATTGTACATACTCTTTCGATTGACGTAATATGGGCGATATAATAACAATTTACTTTGATTTAAACTAGTTACAAATCGAGTAATACTAACAAAACACTCAAATTACGGGGAACGCCCAGATTTGAGCGGAATTTGAACGAAAAAGCTATCGAGCAGAGGAGTGTATTGACGCATACATGAGCAACGGAGAGAGTTTTTTTCGTTCAAAGTATGCCAAAGCTCGGGCGTTCAATAATCGTAGCGAGGAACAAGTGATTTTATTTCGGTATTTTAGTAGGGAAATATACGCAACCTTGGTCGCGACAGCCTGTATATTGCTGCTAATTCTTGTGACAAATCAGGTTATTCATTATTTAAAAGACGCTGCTACTGGCATTATTTCTGCATTTAGCCTACTACAATTATTTATTGTCCAAGCTCCTCTTTTACTAGGATTTTTACTTCCTTTAGCATTTTTTATAAGTGTTTTATTAGTAATTGGCCGCCTGTCAAATGAAAACGAAATGACTGCAGCCTTCGCTAGCGGTCTTTCAAGAGCGCAATTCTTAAAGCTTATAACTATCTTTGCAGCTGGTGTGGCAATAATAGTAATGATTTTAATGTTTTGGATGGAACCATATATGAACTGGTACCGAAAAAACGTTATCGCTTTTGCCAAATCAAGCAACCCAATTGAAAGGATGTTACCAGGGCACTTTCAAGGTTTTGGCGGCGGCTGGGTCTTATACACAGAAGACCTAACTAAGGATAGGCAATCACTTAAACACATATTTGCGGCCAAAGTCCCCAAAAAAGCTTTTTCTAGCAAAGACAAATGGACCATAATTACAGCTGATTCAGCAGAACAAATCACTAAAGATGACAGAGATTACCTCGAGCTCAGGAGTGGAAACCGCTATTCATTAGCTCCGAAAACACAAGATTTCCTCATAGACTCTTATGAAAAATTTGGCATAAAGCTTACACAATCCCCCCCAAAATTAAAAAATGATGCCGAATTTAAATCCATGACAGAACTCTGGAATAGCTCACCTAAAGACCATCAAGCTGCTGCTGAGTTCCAATGGCGCATCAGCCTCCCCCTATCAACAATTCTGCTTGCATTTGTAGCAGTTGGACTTTGTCCTACTCGACCGGTAAAAAGTAGATTTAGCTTATTACTCCCAGGTATTTTTATTTATATTGGCTACGCCAACTTAATGTTTATTTCTAGAGCATGGATTCAACAGGGAGAAATTAGCCATGCCTTGGGTCTTTGGTGGGTTCACGGATCACTAGCTGTAATAGCATTCTTACTACTAGCAAGGTCATTTGGTTGGTTTGAAAGAAAGAGGGCCAAACAATGAAAAAACTATCCCTCTATATGAACAAACAATTTATCAGCAAAACTATTGGCGTAATGGTTTTGCTGATTGCCTTAAAGATTTTTATTTCTTTTGGCAATGAATTACATAGCTTAGGCATGGGTAACTACAATATTATAACCGCCATAGTTTACATGCTATCCGAGCTACCAACTTCAATTTATGAGTTCTTTCCAATCACAGTCTTACTAGGAGCCCTTCTAGCTTTAGGAAATTTAGCATCTCATAAAGAATTAATAGTGATGAGAGTTTGCGGCCTATCAAGATCCCAACTAATTACCGCCTTACTTTCTGCTATGGCTATAATGCTTGTAGGGGTTTTATTTATTGGTGAAATAATCGCTCCGTACGCCCTCAACTCTGGGCAAAATATGAAAACAAGAGCAATCACTAAAGGTAACGCATATTCTAGTGCATCTGGGGTTTGGCTCCGAGAAAACCGCGACTTTATATATATAGAGAATATTGATTACAAGGGTATATTGCATAATATTGTCAGATATCGATTTAATGAAAAATACCAAATGACCGCGGTAGACTACGCAAATAACGGAAAATATAGTAATAAAAAGTGGCAATTTAACGACATTACTACAAGCACTATAAAATCTGAAAAAGTTGACTTAAGCAAGGAGAAAACCAACACTTGGCCTATGGATTTTAGCCCTCAAATTATTATGTTATCAAGACTGTCTGCCGGCGAAAAGCCACTTTGGCAACTATATAAACAGATCGAGACCAGAAAGAAAAACAACCTACAAAGCGATTTTCTAGAATTTAATTTTTGGCAAAGAGTTCTTAATCCATTGGCCGCAATAGCCATGCTTGGTTTAGCCTTACCATTTGCTTTTGGCTCACTGCAAACAACAACTATTGGCTTGAGAATTGTAATTGGCTCTATGGCAGGCTTGAGCTTTTATTTAGTAGATAAGTTTATAGGCCCTTTGAGCATTGTTTATCGTATACCACCTGTAATGGCAGCGCTAATACCAATTATTTTGGTAGCAATTATTAGCACTATTATTTGGCGAGTGACCAGATAGCAGTATATCAGGGCGCTGAACGGTCATCTCGACTGGAGCACCAAAGGTGCGGAATGGAGAGATCTGACTTTATGCTGAGTTCAGATCCCTCGACTACGCTCGGAATGACTCACCACCTGGTCATCCCGAGCGAAGTGCGAAGCACGATGTCGAGGGATCCAATTCACCACTAAGGAATATAATAATAAGGATTTGGTAGCTTAAAGTCAGCATCAGCATGACCACCAAGCAAATCACTCTTCTGATCACCCATATTAATTACAATGTCATATCCTTGAGCTTCAATTGCAGAGCGAATTCCTGATTTATAAGGCACAGCAGATTTTTCATTATATCCTTCGGGCTTTAAGTAAAGTTTTTTCCACATAGAATAACCTGCATTATGCAAATTACGCTCTGTTACCGATCTCTCATCTTCTTTACGGCCGGTCACAAAAAACACCGCTACACCATTATCTTCAGCAAATTCATAAAAATTTCTAACGGGGATAATTGCTGGATCATCAGCCTTAAACTCATTTAAACGAAAATCTTTTAAAGTACCACCAAAGCTTAATTCTTTCATATGAATATAATTTGACAGAACCGTTTCATCGATATCAAAAACTACTGCTAATTTTTTAGGTTGTGACAATTTATTATTTTCAGTAATTCTTTTCTTTAGATACTCAGTTGCTTTATCAACCACTGCCTGAACTTGTTTCTTGTACTCACCAGAGTCATGATACTGCACCAACTCCTTTTTAACTTCTGGTAAATTAGGTACTGCCTTTGCATTAGCAGTAAAGCAAACAAGACTAGAGGTAACTATGGTAGCGACTAAACATATTTTTCTCATGAAATCCTCGTGCTAGAATAGAAAATAAAATGCTTGATTTACAAACACATGGATGAGTTTAACAACCAATGCAAATATTGACAAGGCAAAAGGGCTTCAGCTTGATAGAGCTTGCAATTATAATATTAGTTGTAGGCACTATTACTCTTGGCATCACCTTAGTATGGCCAGGAGACACTATCTCACTTGAATCTCAAGCCAAGCTTCTCACAAATGACATCCGTCTAGCTCAGCTATTATCAATGACTAAATTTGAAAGGTATAAAATCAACTTTATTAGCACAACTCAATACCAAATAGAAGACTCAAGTGGCAACATATACAATTACAGAGATAGATCACAAAGCCCTTATACTTTAAAGCAAGGAATCGAGTTCCAATCAACCCCAGCAAACATAACTTTCAACTCACTCGGCGTCCCATACGATGATGCTGGCAATCCCATCACAGGCACCCCTGATCTTAATCTTATAGACCCAGACGGCAACAATTATGAAATAGAACTGCAAAGAGTTAGCGGAGGGGTTGAAGATGTCGGCTTCTTATAACCCAATAAAGCTCTTTCAGCAACTTGGTGCCAGCCTAATAGAGGCTGGGGTATTCATCATTGTTATCTCAATTATTGCCGGCTCACTATTGATTCCTATTATGACAATTAAAAACATGCCCGGGCAAATTGCAAATTCTCAGGCTCTTGAGCTAGCTAAGGGCAGAATGGAAGTGTGGATCAAACAAAAGCATATTCAAGGTTACTCCTCTGCGCAAACCGACCCATGCTCAAGCTCTTCAACTGGTGTATGCCAAGTTTTATCAGGATTTAATGTAAATACCAGCACGACTACCTTTGATAGTGATCCAGATATAACAGAGATAACAATAGAAGTAACTGGTGACGGATATGCAACTCTAAAAACTTTAATAGCGAACGATAAAGATGAATAGCACTAATAACGGCTTTACACTGATAGAGCTAGCTATAGTTATTATAGTTTTGAGCGTAGTAACTATGCTTGGCGGCATGATAATTGGTACAGCATTCAAAAAAATCATGGTGGGAAAACAATATATTGATGCTGGTTGGAACGCCAGAATAACTCTCAATAGATTCTCAAAATCACTTCGCACAGCAACAGATCTTAAAAGAATTAGAAATACTGACATTCGTTTTAACAACTACAATTACAACGGCGATACAACTTCAAATACAAACCTGGCCTCAGTACAGCTAAACTACCAAGGCGCTCAAGATAGAACCAGAATTCGTAGCAGAGAGTATCACACATCACTAAATTTATTAGGATTCAAAATACCCTCTTTTGACTATGAATGGTTTGATGAGAATAATACTGAAATAACCAGCACTTCTGACACCATTCTTCCAGATATAAAATGTATACAAATTAATTTAACAGTAACTGATGGAGACGTAAGCAAACCATGGACAACGGTTGTATGCCCAAGAAACCTATATATAGAACAATAACGCAAAATGGATTTTTGGCAATTACTGCAGCCATATTGTTAGTAATTGTGTCTTTAATCATGGTTGTATTCTCTGATCTTGTTACATCAAGTGGCAGAGCCTCATTACTTGATTTAGAGTCTGCTCAATCTTTTGGTATAGCTGAAGGGGGGTTGGAAGTAGGCCTTCTTAAAGCAAGACAAGGCGACACCACTTGCACCATTGGCACAACTATAAATAACTCGGTGGGTGAAGGTGGCTATAGTGTTACAACGTTTGGATTCACTCCAACAGGATTCACCCTAACTAGTGACATAACAGATACCAGCACTATCGTACCAGTTACTGTGCCTGGAGGTAGCGACATAAATGATTTTGCAAAATCAGGCCAAATCACTATTGATAATGAAATTATTAGTTATTCTGGAGTTGGTGCAACTGATGCCGCGTGCTTAGGAGAAACAGCCCCCTGTTTCCTTAGCGTTTCTAGAAACACCTATAACTCAACAGCTGTAAGTCACACAGCTGGTGCAGATATAGCGCAAACTCAAAAGTTCCTATGGAGCAATGGATCTGTACCGAGTGTCGCCAACCCTAGAGCGACAAGAGTCGTAGGAAGACCATTTTTCACACCGTCAGATATTTTTGCAGTTGGTGAGCTATCAAGCACAGTACTACACCACAATTATTGTGATATATGGGATCAAACTACTGTAACAACATTCACAGACCCATTAAATGCTGTAGTCTGCAGAACCGACAATAATGACCTAAGTCATTGCTGGGCAGTTGGTGATAATGCGGACGACATAATCCGCTGGACCGGAGTTGATTGGGAAGTTATGGACCTAAGCGGCTTAGGGTTTGGCGGAGACATGTATAGTGTTGATTGTGGCACATCCGATAACTGCTGGATTGTAGGCGATGACCCAGATATAGCCCTAGCATGGTCTGGATCAGACTGGTCTAACTCTGGCAACTGGTCTACACAAGGCCTACCAAACCAATTCAAAGGATCGCTGAGAGATGTTAGTTGTAATAGCGCAACTCACTGCATGGCAGTTGGCACAGATAAAAACGCAAATGCCCCAGAAGCTATAAATTATAATGGAACCTGGAATCTAACTAATATACCTGGTAATACATATAAAGAACCTTTAAACGGAGTATTCTGTAATAGTGATACAGATTGCTGGGCAGTAGGTGAAGATAACAACCAAGTCATAAACTGGAATGGCTCTAGCTGGTCCAAAACAAATGTTACATATAATGGAACATTAAATGATGTAACCTGTGTAAATTCCAGTGACTGTTGGGCTGTTGGTGAGCTTACAACCACTGTTCTTCATTACAATGGAAGCACTTGGAGCACTGTAAGCATTCCTGCCGGATATGGCTCAGCACTTAACGATGTCCATTGCTGTAGTAGCGACAAATGTTATGCCGTGGGTGATAAAAGCAGTGAGATACTCGAATGGGATGGCTCTAGCTGGTCAGTTGTGAGTACTGGTTATGCTGGTCAGCTCAATAGTATTTTTCAGCTTGGAAACGAATGCCCAGTAACTTACAGAGCCGGTGCTTGGCGCGAAAAAATACAGTAACCCCAGCATCTGTATTAAAAGTCAACTTATATGCTTTAACAGTGGTAAAGAGATGAGAATACAGTCATTGTGCGACTTGATCGCGGAATCTAGTTTGATGGATCCCGCGGTCAAGCCGCGGGATGACAGATTCAAGCCGCGGGATGACAGATTCGAGCCGCGGGATGACAGATTCGAGTTGCGGGATAACCGAATTTTAGCACACATTATCCGTAAGTAATTGATTTTCTACAATTAAAACTCGAGACTCGGGTTACAGCAATAATTAGGCAGCGTTCCTAAGAAACTACACAGCACGAGCTTAAATTGATTGGAGCATGATTGTTTTTCATAAATTCTTCTAATTTTTCGATCTTTGCATTAAATAATTCCGAAAAATTTCCTCCCACTACTGAACCCATCCTCACGTAATTATTAAACAACTCAACATATGAATACATTGGCATATGGACTGGAAAATCATGCATAGCAAACTCAAAACCAAGACCAGAGGCATCATCACAATTAGACGGATAAAAAGAACAATTATTATCTCTGAATATTAATGAACGAGTTAGCTTCTCACGCTCACAACCAATAAAATACAAGCCTTGCGCAAATGCTTGAGCATAGCAAGCAGGAATATAGCGCTGAGTATAGCCTACTACCTGCCTCCAAAATAAATCCTGCTGGTTTAGGTTCCAGTTATCATAATTTTTATCATAAATCTTAAACGCGCGTAATAAGTGGTTGGGATTAAATATTTTATCTTTGTGTGAACGCTTACTAAATTGATCACGAAATCTATTCAAAGACTGAACCAAGGTAAGCTCTTTATCATCTTTAGGCTTGGATTTTTCTGTTTCGGTAAAACTTGCATTAACCAAACCAAGGGCAGAGTGAAGCTCTTCAGAACTAGCACTTGATATAGCATCAACAATGGGGCCAAAATCAAATGTATCTTTATTATCAAAATAGACTTTTACCCCACTTGGGAACATTTCTTTAATTTGATCTCTTACTATATCTAAACCATTTGGAATATACTCTACAACTGCATCTAACATATCAATATCACCGTTAGCTATCATTGCTTGTAGTGGTGTCATAGCAATTTCTCTGCCAGAGTAATCTGTAGCTGTCACTTTGCTAAGATATAACAGCTTAGGACTACGCTTGCATATTTCAATAACAGCATCTTCTTTACCTTCAAGTACATACTTAAGTAAACCTTTGGTTGCATCCGATAAAACAGGTTTAAATAGTGCATTAAAGCTTTTAGATACTTTTGATAATGCCAGAATATCTTCAGCTTGAGAAAACTCTCCTACAATTCCCCAAGCATCGTCACAAATTTGAGGCATATTTTCTGCATTTATTTCATCAGGATGGATAGATGCCTTACTAAGCGCCTTTTTAGACCTATATAAAGTTGCAGGTATATTTAGCATAAAAGATGCATTTAATATAAGAGCAATACGTGCAGACGTTTTTTCCGTTTTAGCTAACGTATAAATAGTATTAGATAAACCAAGCGTTGGAACTGTCAATAATAGCACTACAGTTTCTGGATTGGTTATTTTGCTTTTATTTTCAATAGGTTGAATGTTGCTTCTGGTCATTATAGGTTTTTCTAATATCGTAACTTTCTAAGGGATGACCAATATTAGAACATAAAATTATTAAATAAAGCTTAACATAATCGTTAATTCGAGCGTAGTCCAGGGTAAACGCAGTAGCAGTAGAGGAGTCCGAGCTCACCACTACCCCAGATCTCTCCACTTCACTCACTTCGTGAGTTACGGTCGAGATGACGAAAGGCTTAGCGCACTAGAGGGATCTGAACCCAACATTAAGTCAGATCTCTCCACTTCACTCACTTCGTGAGTTACGGTCGAGATGACGAGTTAGCTTACACCTTCGGTGCTTCAGTCGAGATGACCCTTAGTCGCCCCAAATACTACACCCCCGAATGACATAAAAACCTAGTCATCCCGAGCGCAGTCGAGGGATCCGACTTCAATACCCACCTCAGAATCACTCTCCTCTTCCAACTCAACCTTTTCAATTTTCTCAAACCGACTAGTAATTTTCTTCGAAGATATATGAACTTTGCCAACATCTTCATGCGCTTTTTCAATATGTTTTGCCAGCGCACTCATTCTTGTCTTAAATCTATCAAAATCTTTGCTCAAACCAACTAAATGCTCCTGAATAATATGCACTTGCTTACGAGTTGCGGCGTCTTTAATTACTGCTCTGGCTGTAGTTAGCACCGCCATTAAGGTAGTTGGAGACGTCAACCAAACCCTGTTTTGTTGAGCATATTCAACTAGATCTCTATAATGTGCATGAATTTCTGCAAATACAGCCTCTGCTGGCAAAAATAACATAGCGCTATCCGCGGTTTCTCCAGGAATAATATATTTGCTGGCAATATCTTGAATATGTTTTTTAATCATCTGCCTAAACATTTGTTCTGCAGGCTTACGCTGCACTGCATCCAAAGTTGGATCAATAACCTTCTCGTAGCTTTCCAAAGGAAACTTAGCGTCAATAACAATATTACCTGTAGGTGAAGGCAAAAATAAAATACAGTCTGCCCTCATTTTATTAGAAAGCGTATACTGCAATTCAAAGTGATTTTCGGGCATCATATTACGAATTAATGCTGATAGCTGAACCTCACCAAATGCACCACGTGAACGCTTGTCTGCCAAAATCATTTGCAGACTCACAACATTATTAGAGAGGTCTGTAATCTTTTGTTGCGCCTGATCAATCATTGCCAAACGCTTCACAACATCATTAAAGGTCGCATTAGTTTTTTCAAATCCATCACTTAACCGCTTATCAACCTGTCCACTAATTTCCTTGAGCTGCTCTTTTGTGGTTTTATTTAACTCATCAACGCGCTTTCCAACCTGATCAGAATATTGCTTAAGCGCCTCACCTACCTGTTTACGAACTTCTCCCATCCCGCCTTGTAAACTTTCTTGCAGGTGTTTTAAGGTTTTAAACTGATGTTCATCAAACTTAGCATGTTGTTTTTGCTGATCTTGACGAAAATTATTAACCATCTCTTCTACATATTTATCCCGAGAATCGGCAGACTTATCTCGTTCTTCCAGGCGAATTTTAAGATCAGAAAAATGTCTGCTTAAGCTTTTGAGATTTAAAGTTAGAAAGCCACATATCACCATTAGTGAAACTATAGAAATAATTGAAATTATTAATATCATGTTAAACCCTAACAGACCCTATTTAATTATCTGCATTTACTCTAGCATTTTTAAAGGAAAAATTATATTTTTATGCGATAATTAGGGTCTTATATGATCTATTGGTAATTGGTGTAACAAATTAAAAATACAGCAAGAGCCATTACTAACAAACACAACACATCCTTATATGTAGAGGAAATGGATGAATACAACAAAAGCACTCATCAAAATTACGGAACAACTATTAACAGAGATTGGCGGCGCTCCAGTTGCAAAGTCAAAAATCACCCCCTCTACTGATCTGGAAAAAGATCTAGGGCTTGCCAGCATTGAGCGCAGCGAATTACTCCATAGAGTGGAAGAAAAATTTAATGTTCGCCTACCAGATACAATCCTACTAGAGGCTAAAAACATAAAAGAACTGGCAACAGCAATTGAACACACAAAAAGTAAAGCAAAAAAACTTAAAGCCTCTGAGCCAGAATACAAAAAAGCACGAGAAGATGAGCCTCATATTGATATCACAAAGGCTAAAAGCATTAATGAAGTTATCAAACTTTACGGAACACAAAAGCCAAACCAAATACATATTCGACTTATAACTCCAGATGATCAAGAGATAGTAATTCGCTATGGCGAACTCTACGAGCAGGCGTGCATAGTTGCAGAAAACCTTAGTAAATCTAAAATTATGCGCGGTGATACTATCGCTATTATGCTACCAACTGAAAAAAACTTCTTTCCTATTTTTCTTGGGGTTTTACTAGCAGGGGCAATTCCTGTCCCAATATACCCTCCAATCCGTAAAGACGAAATCGAAAGGTATGTAAATCGCCAAACTAAAATCTTACAAAATGCTCAAGCCAGGGCTTTAGTTACTTTTTCAGAAGTAGACAAGCTAACCCAATTAGTTAAACCTTTTATCCCTAGTCTAAGAAAAATATACAAAGCTGATGATCTGGTAAAAGGTGAACCCACTAATGGGCCTAGAATGGCCTCAAGTGAAGATATAGGGCTAATCCAATACACATCTGGTAGCACGGGAACCCCCAAAGGCGTAGTCTTAACCCAAAGCAACCTGCTTGCAAATATACGAAGCTGCGGAGAAATGCTTGGTGTCACTGAAGATGACGTTGCTGTTAGCTGGCTTCCCCTCTATCATGACATGGGGTTAATCGGAATGTGGCTTGGAAGCCTTTACCATGGCAATCAGTTAGTTTTGATGTCGCCGCTAACCTTCTTAGCAAGACCGGAACGCTGGTTATGGGCAATTCACAATTATCGAGGAACTATTTCCGGAAGCCCAAACTTTGGCTATGAGTTTTGTATACGTAAAGTCCCTGATAGCTTTATTAGAGGCTTGGATCTCAGCAGCTGGAGAGTTGCTTTTAACGGGGCAGAAGCTGTAAGGCACTCAACTATCGAACGCTTTTCAAACAGATTTAAGCACTTCAATTTCCGCGAAGAAGCAAACTTTCCTGTTTACGGCCTAGCAGAATCAACGGTTGGACTAGCTTTTCCACAACGGCAAACCTCTGCTATTGTAGATTATATAGAGCGAGAGGCTCTAACAATTAATGGGGTTGCCACTCCAGCAAAAACTCCTGAAGAAGGAGTAGGATTTGTCGGTTGCGGACAAGCAATACCCGGGCATGAAATTCGCATTGTAGATGAAGAAAGTAATCTGCTACCCGAAAGAAAGGTCGGAGAAATCCAATTTAGAGGCCCTTCAAGCATGCAGGGCTACTATCGCAATAGTGAGGCGACAGAAGCAGTCTTTGATCATGGTTGGTGGCGAACAGGTGATCTTGGTTACATTGCGAATAATAATATTTTCATTACGGGCAGGAAAAAAGATGTAATTGTTAAAGCCGGACACAATATTTATCCTGATGAAGTTGAAACACTTGCCGGAGAGGTTGAAGGTATTCGCAAAGGGTGTGTAATTGCTTTTGGATCAATCAACCCAGTCTCACAAAAAGAAAAATTCATACTAGTCGCTGAAATAAACCCTGGATGGAAAAGACAAAGAAGCAAAATTAAGGCCAAAGTAATAGAGGCTATTGGCAAACAGGGCATTATAAAGCCTGACGAAGTTGTGTTAGTCTCACCACATAGAATACCCAAAACCTCAAGTGGCAAATTGCAAAGGCATGCCTGTAAACAGGCTTACGAAGAAGGAAAACTAAAAACAACTCGCCACCCAGGACAATTGCAACAACTTATATCTTTAACTTATAAGAGTTTAGGCGTAAGGCTTAAAAGGTTATTTAGCAAGTCATTAAGGTTGGTATATACACTCTACTTTGCTGGCCTTTTGCTCGCATCTTTACCTTTTGCCTGGATGTGTGTACACATACTTCCCCTAAAATATGGAAGAAAATTTGCTAGAGCTTATGGGCACTTCCTATTATTCATGATCTTTTCGCCAGTAGAGGTGCATGGGAAAGAAAACTTACGAAAAGAGTCTGGTGTCATAGCATGCAACCATGCTAGCTATCTTGACCCTCTAATACTACTAGCTTACCTACCTACTAATACGTCATTTGTTGGAAAAATTGAGTTAGCAAAGACTCCAATACTTGGCTCAGCCATGAAAAAACTTGGCCACATCACAATTTCTAGAGAAAATGCACGCCAAAGCTTTAACCAGCTCCAACAAATGAAAGGACGTCTTTCAGGTGCTCAGTATATTGCTATATATCCCGAAGGAACTTTTACAGGATCAAAAGGACTAAGGTCATTTAAACTTGGAGCATTCAAGCTAGCAGCAGAGGCTAATGTGCCAGTGTACCCCCTTACTCTAGTAGGAACTAGAGAAATGCTTCCTGGCGATAGCTTCTTAGTGCGCCCTAAAAGAATTAAAATGTATTTCAGTGAGCCGATAATGCCAGAAGGCGATGATTGGCAGGCATTTACAAAGCTACGAGATAAAACCTTTGACGCCATTGCCAAACACTCCGACGAAATGTAATACCGAGCTTTATCAATAAGGCGTGAAGCGCCCTTATTGATAATTTAGCGAGGTTTATCCCGAGGGTTGCGAAGGCAACTCAGAGGGATCTAATAGAAAGCTTTATCAATAAGGCGTGAAGCGCCCTTATTGATAATTTAGCGAGGTTTATCCCAAATGAAATGCCTTCTTACTATATTTATCAATTTTAAAAACCTCAAAAAAAAGCCCGCATTATGCGGGCTTTATCAAAACTAAAAAAATCTAAATAAGATTTATAGTCCGTCAGCTTGCTTATCAAGATACTGAGCAACGCCTTCAGGAGTAGCTACCATACCTTCTTCGCCTTTTTGCCATCCAGCTGGGCAAACTTCACCATGCTGCTCATGGAACTGAAGCGCGTCAACAAGACGTAGTAACTCACCCATGTTACGACCTAGCGGAAGATCGTTAACTATTTGAGCTCTAACCTTACGATTTTGATCAATTAAGAAAGCACCACGTAAAGCAACACCAGCTTCTGGATGTTCGACACCATAGTCACGACAGATCTGGTGAGAAATATCAGCAGCTAGAGTGTAATTAACCTGACCAATACCACCATCTTTAACTGCAGTATTACGCCACGCGTTATGTGTGAAATGAGAGTCAATAGAAACACCAACAACCTCAACATTACGTGATTTAAATTCTTCAATACGGTTGTTAAGAGCTATAAGCTCTGAAGGACATACAAAAGTAAAATCTAGTGGATAGAAGAATACTAAAGCATATTTGCCTTCAGTCGCTTCAAAAAAATTATATTCGTTAACAATTTCACCGTCACCAGTAACAGCTGGAACAGTAAAGTCAGGGGCTTGACGACCTACAAGTACGCTCATTTCAAATCTCCCAAGAGTTTTATTAAAGGGTATAACAGGCGGATATTATAACATAAAAACCAAAAAAAATCGAGCAACATTCCTAGCAATCCTGCGCAAGACCTAAAGAGATGTTGATAATTAAAATTAATTTGGGCAGAATCTTGGGGCACAGTTGAAAATTGGGTAATGCTTTAAAATAGTTGTTTAATTTAGAATATTACTGGATTTCCGCAAAGAGGGATCCGCCCCTTGAAACGTAAATAACTATTTTAAAGCATTACCAAAAATTGATCTTATAAAGCAAAAACATTAACCCAGGAGAAAACAATGGCTTTTGAACTTCCACAACTCCCTTATTCTATGGATGCTCTTGCACCTCATATTTCCAAAGAAACCCTTGAGTATCATTACGGCAAGCACCATGCTGCATACGTTAATAAAGCAAATGAACTAATTGCTGACACTGAATATGAAAACATGAGCCTTGAAGAAATTATCAAGTCAGCTCCACAAGGAGTTATTTTCAACAATGTTGCACAAATATGGAATCATACTTTCTACTGGAATAGCATGACCCCTGATAGCCGCAAGGCTCCAAGTGGCGATTTAGCAACAGCTATCGATAAAGCTTTCGGTTCACTTGAGGAATTTAAAACAAAATTCACTGAAGCTTGCATGACTCAATTCGGTTCTGGCTGGGCCTGGCTTGTAAAGAATTCTGAAGGATCTTTAGAGATCGTCAAAACTCCAAACGCTGAAAATCCAATGACTGAAGGAAAAACGCCAATCATGACTTGTGACGTTTGGGAGCATGCGTATTACATTGATACACGCAATAATCGCGGCCAATATGTTAGCAACTTCTGGGAGCTTGCTAACTGGGATTTTGCAGCTGAAAATTTTTCTAAATAGAAACTCAGACTGAAAAAAAACAAAACTTTGTCATTCCGCGACTTGATCGCGGAATGACAGTTAATTTTGACCCAAGAGACTATCTTATTGGGTAATACTTTAAAGTTGTTATACTAGATGTTTCGAGAGTGATGATCCATAGCCAGACACAACCAACGTTGATTTGATTTTTTACGTGCAAGCGAGCATTGATCATCCAGTTCAGTGTCAATTTTCATAAGGGTGTCTGTCTCGGGAGTCTTATCTCTCAAGTAGTCCAATTAACCTTAAGCAGTCGACGGATTTGTTTATTGTTTCAATTACAGTAACTTGAGCTATTTTTAGCACTCTGCTTATATCTCTAATTCCACTACCATTCATTGACATTTCTATGCTTTTTTCTTTCCTCTCTTGATTAGGGCCTGTTGACAATTAGTCTTACAGCTACAAATATTTATGCAACAGTGCCAGCCATTGCATCAATCAATCAATACGCTGCTCTGCTCGCTCATTTTTTCATCCAAATTACACTCAAATCTGAGCGCTTCCTTAAATTATACAATTCCTAGCAGGACCTACCTGCAACTATTCAGAAGTAGAAGCCTCTTCAATTTTTTGAGATATAGCATCAATAGTTTTTATAAGCTCTGAAGGATCAGGAAGGTCATGAATAGCTGGCGGGTAAAATGTAGATTTTGCCATATCACTCACCAATTTCTTTGCATCATCTCTCGCAGACTTACTACTCTGCCCCCCCAACCTAGCAATATACTCGGCAGTGCGCACAGAGTCATCACGAGATAGCAACGCAGACTGAAACTTATCAAAGTCACTTGTAGCCATTGCCTGCATAAGCGACTCTGGAAGTTGAAGATTAGTAAATATATCTAAAAACCCTTTATCAGCTTGAGTTTCTTCCATGATTTCTTTGGCTATTTCTGCTTCTTCAATAGCTTCTTCATTGACCTCATCAAGAACCTCATCAAGTGCCATTAAACCATTAACACCTCTGTCAATTGGAGATATGGTTTCATCTTTTTTGATGCCGCTAACAACCAGATTCAATTCTTCATCGAGAACAGGTGTATCAGCAAATAACTCTTCTGCTTGCACCAGCTTGTGACCTATACCATCTACTCCTTCTTTAAGAGCATCTATAAAGCTATCTTCAGGACCAGCAACCTTAAGAAGATGATTTAGTCGCATTTTCTTAACAGGTTTAGGGTTTGCATAAAAAGCACGAGCACGAATAATATTTGATTTGAAAAAGATGTGGGCATCACCCTCAACTTGCTCTTTTAAATCAAGCAGATCGACACGGGCACGCTTCTCCATACGAGCACTCTTAGTATCGCGATATACCCCTGACACAGTTTGGGTATCAGTTTGAAAAGATTCCACTTGGGCCACGTAAGATTCACCAGCTGTTTTCTGGAAGAACTCCCAAGTTTCCATAGGATCCTCAAGTTTCATACAAATTTTAATATTAGTGTTAGCCCCAATTGATGCCGCTTCCTCTTTCGAAGCTTTCTGAAAAGCCGGTAAATCCTGTCCAACAAATACTACAGAGAAACCAAGAGAACGAGCCTGCGCAGGCACAACAGCAAACCCTTCTACCGCATAATAACCATACTCATCTAGAATACATAAATATGGAGTTGCAGCATTTGTAGGCTTACGCTCGATTAGATCATGATACTCACCTTCAACCCCCTCACCGAGACCTGCTGCCATCATAGATTTAAGCGATGCAATAATCACCTTACCTAGGTTTGCCAATTCATCAGGAGATTTCTCAAGAGCTGGCAACAAAGTTACCAAAATACGGCGATTCAAGACCACGTCGGGCAAATCAACTTCAGCCAGATTAGTACGAATAATATGCCCATAAGTATCAGCAAGAGATGAAAACGTACGAATCAACTGCATGGTAATAAAACCGTGCTGCTCCCAAACCTGGGACACCTGCTTGCCCTTTCTTTCAGGGTTAAAGCCTGGCAAGTTGAATACATAACTTTTCATCGGCTCAGTAACAACATCTGGCAGAAAATCAAGCTTCACGGGATCCTCATTGTCACGAACAAACACTTTGTCTATAACCATTTTCTCAAGACGATCAAGACCAAAATAGTTACGAATAGTATTTGCATCAAGAAGAATATATCCAGCATCACGCATTGCTACCAAAATACGCATTAAAGCTTCGACAAAACTGATCGCGCGATTTTTCCACATATCACCATCACCACCGCCGCTTTTAGAGGAAGACATCAAGCTTACAACCAGCTGAGAAAGCATACTTGAAGAACCGACAGCGAATGGATTCATAGTATTAGATAGGCGCTTATACTGCGCCCCCATAATGTCTTTTGCACCAGTCATGAAGTTGATAAGCAGGAGATCATCTTCACGCCCCATATAACGTACCATAGCGAACACGCGGGAAAACAAAGCATTATCACCTTTACCATCTACATAGATAAAACCACTTCCTTGATAAAGAGCGTTATAGGCAATAGAAATTAATGTTTCCGTTTTACCAGAACCAGTAGAACCAAAAATCAAGACGTGGGTACGCATGTCTGTGTTACCAAACCAGAGCTCTTTATTTGTACCTCTTTCATTACCAAAAAAGTAAATACCGCGAGCTTTCTGTGGCTTTCCTGAACCGGGAGCTAAATCATTATAATCAAGACTATTAGCCCGCTGTGGCATCCTAAATGGCAAAGTTATTCGCCTAGTGATTATCACAAAAAACAAGATTAACCCAAAAATGAAAACAACATCAATCAGCCCTGGCATAAAAAATCCTGAAACAGCAAGCATTGCAAGAAAAACTGCCATTACAGTTGGATTACGGACAAGATCCGACAGCCTCTGACCAATCGTCCGAGTATCACGGATTAGCTGACTTTGTTTTTGCTCCTGATGACTCTCTAAACCACGAAGATCTTTTGCCATAACCTAGCCCTCTCCTTCCTCTGGTTTATATAGAATATCGGACAAAGCAAGCTGATAAGCTTTAACAGCTTCTTCAACTGTCGGGACACTTAAGGATCTTCGTAACGAATTCTCGGCTTTAAAGTGTGCAAATGGCCCTGCACACTCGCAGAACCCAGTTTGACGCCCAACATTGTTTAGCACATACCACAGTTTCCTATCGATGGGCTTCAACCAAAGAAAATCAGAACACGCCATAACTCCATCTGTACGCGCCAACTCCAACATTGACATCATTACAGTTAACACATAGCCGTGACGACTCATAGCCAACTTAACTAACTTTGTATTTTCGTACTTCGCCAGAAGCTCATCAGTACCGGTAAAATTTAATTTATTTGACCCTGAGGATGCAGCAATTTGATGAAGCAATTTGGTACAAGCATCACCATCACGGTTACCTTTAGCAGCAAATGCCGCAAATAGGGCACGAGCATGAATTGGCAACCTTCTGGGCCCCTTCCAAGCTGGACCTAATTGAACCGAAAAAACTCTATGAGCAGAACCTTCTTTAGCCTCAACTCTTGGCTCCCCATTAATGTTTTTAAATATTAGTAAATCGTGCTTCAAACCAAATTGAACTGGAGTCATGGCCATTGCCCATTCCCCTTCATCGATATCCATTTTGGCTATATTGCTTTTAATTACAGGAGTAATTTGTGGCCAATTATTGACTTCAAAGTTACGCAATTTACGCACATCAAAAACATTATTAAAGCGCAGAGCTGTATGCTTGTGATAAACCCACCAAGCACAAACTAATAAAATCAAACCAAGGGGGTATCGTAAGTAGCTACCTACAACCTCACTATAGGCAATCACTTGTTCTAACGTGATTCTCTCTATCGGAACAGCTTGCATGGCGGATTCCCATTGATTCAGGCTTGATCCTATATCTAGTGGAAAACCAATAGAGCTAAAAACATAGTTTATTCCGTCTAGAACAAAATTAATTAAGGCAACTTCGACCATTCGAACATACAGAATCACCATAACAATGTAGTCATGGCCAAAATACCATATACCAACTAAGCCTACGACAACAATGGCTGCTATCCAAAGCATGTCTAAGGAGTTATCAGCTCCTCCTCCGCCGCCACCCGGGGATTGTGGTCTAGACATATCTATTTCCTATTAAGACATTCCTTGCTAAATTATAGCATATTAAACGATAGGTACGTGCGCCTAGTCGTCATCCTGAATTAATTGATCATTACGGAATTTATACTTAAAGCTGTTTGCGTGCACAAATTCTAAAATATGCTCTTTAGTAATTGAACCTTCTTTCACTGTGATAAGCTCATTGCCATAAGGATCATGCTCGCCTCTCCCAGCATAACCCTTAATAATATTTTCGTCTTTTACAACAATTTTGACATAACCCTCTTGCTTGCGGGAACCACGAGCCTTAATACGATTAATGACATCTCTTTCGTTAAGATACGTTGGCCTAGAAAGTGTATGGCCGGGCAATGATAGAATTAATTGGCGCCATCGCTCCAACTTATCACCATCAGACAAAAACATATAAACATAGACAAACGCATGACCTTCAGGCAAGGCATTAGAGTCAATCATCTCTTCTGTTTCTGTAATAAGTTTGGTGCTATCCAACAAGGATTTAGCTTCATCACGAACTTTTTGAATTTGTTTTGCAGAGATCCTGAGCAAAGGAGAAGCGTCCCAAGATCCATCATCCAAAAGCTTATCAAGCAAATTAACCAATTTGCGATTTATATCAACAAGCTCTTCCCATTCACTGTTACTCATACTGAACCGCGCGGTTAAAAAATTCATGACCATATATTGTTATGTTACGTGGTAGACTATTGGAAAACAAGGTTAAAATTAAGCAGCAGGAGCTGAGCCTGAGCTACTGAAGTAGCTTCTTGTTGCGTTATGGGCTGCCTCGTTTAATTTTTCAACTTTTTTCTTAGCGTCATCAACTTTAGCTAATAAATTCTGAACGTTATTTTCATCATTGGCAAACATACCTACTTTACCCATGGCAGAAACATTACCCGGCCTCTTAGTTCTTTCTATCCTTGGCCCAACTTGATTTAACGTGTTGATTACGTTACCTAGAGTAGCAACAAGCTTCTCTTGCAATATATCTGCGCTTTCAGGTGCTTTTCCAGTTGGTTTCGACATCTCTACTCCACTTACACTTTTCCAACATATACTCTAATTATAGACACAGACCCTTAAACTTTCCTTAAGAAATAATTAAAATTTGGTTGTCATTTTTAATGAATAATAGAGCATCGAACAAGTATGCGCCTTTTTTTTACTCTTATCAATAGGGGACATTAACAATTAGCACAACACGATAAAAGTGCCTTAAATATAGTAAAAATCACTACTCATACATAAGTTCATCAAGAGAAGTAACACCAGGTTCTGAAGAAGATGTAACAAGCTCATTAATGACATCAGTAAGACAAAGCAACCTCAAAAGATTTGATGCGCTATCATCAAACTCTACACGCATTCCAAGAACAGCATCTTCGTCATCTTCATAGTCAGCACCTATACTATAACCTAAACACAAAGATGATATCTGGTCAGCTCGCTTAGCCATTGCAGGAAGCATTCCATCGGCAGAAAATACCTTATCATATGGTATCGGCTGCCCATTAAAAGTAAAACGCGCGTTTAATTTGCGCGAAACCAAAGCTAATTGCTCAGATAACTCCATAAAACACCACCTTTACCGCCACCAGGGCCTTGCCTCACGCCTTTTACCTGCCACTGTAGACCTTAACCAACGCCAAAAAACTGGAATACTAAAACCGTACTTGTTTAATAATGCAAAAAATATCATTGCAATAATGGCCAAAACGAATGTCCACATCTTGATATGAAAAATAAATAAAACCAACGGGAAAGTAGCCCGTGCATCAAAGATCCAAAATTGTGCCGGCCTTGAAGAGTCTCTCCAGTGTGCGTTTTCAGTGGGCATTCTAGCCATAACAATTACCTCACTATAATTCTATGCTTGATTAGATTATAGCTTAAATCCCAACGCATCGCCCCACAGGCTTAACTACGTAAGTTCTAGGGTGCAGAGTAATCCTTAAACCACCAAGCATGTGTATTTTATTATGATATTCAATTCTAGCCTTGCGCTCAATTCTGTTAGGGTTTTTGACGGTTAGCATTGATGTCATGTTGTATGCGCCCAACTTAACTCCAATTGAACCATAGTCAAAGAAATACCTCCAACCCGTATGCAAACCTACCTTTCCATTGAAAGCAGTTCTAGAAGGGCTAGCTTTATATGTCGAACCATTTAGTTGTTGAGTAGCGTCAAGATCCAACTTCGCATAATGAGCAGCCACATCCCCACCAAAATTAAAAGCATGGTCACCATAAGAAACCATAAGATCTACACCACCAATCGGCCCCACATACTTAGCTTTAGCCTTTTCTTTTAGAGAAAAGGGATTACCACTAGTATCTGTTAATTTACCAACCTTATAGGTTTCCTCAAGGTTCATAAATTCAACGCCCATATAAGGCCTTATATTTTGATTATCACTTTTGACAAGAAAAGATAGTTCTTGAACCTTGGCTTTAGTTTTTAATTCTATAGCAGTAGGGTTAGCAAAATTTACTGTTTGCTCACCACCAGTTCCATCAATTGCCAAAGCAGTCATACTGGTAACTTTACTACTACTTGCTTTATTTTCATCAAGATCTGGAGTGTAAGCAAATGATACTTCATACCTCGCCTCACGACCAAACCAAGCTGGAATAAACCAGTTAGAGCGAGACCTCTTACCAAGAGTATAAACGTATCTAGGCTGAATCAAGGTAGCTTTGTCAGAGATATATGGATTAATACCATAATTAATTTTTGGAATTCTCAAAAAAGAAGCGTCTACACCAAAACCTGCATACCAACTATAGTACTGAGTTAACTTAGTTGGACATAAAGTTTCGGGAGCTTCAAGGGAGGAGCCTTCCATTACTTGAGGTTCAAGGTCAGCAAAAACTGGCACGCTGAAAACAACCATACCAACAATCCCTAGAAGCTTTGAAATCTTCTTCATATCCCTTACTCCATGAACTAAACAAATAAAATACGACCAATCGTTTCAGTTTAATAAAAATCCACCAGATTAACAACCATAGCTTAAAGTACTACAGCTGCCGCTTCGGCGCCCCCACCGCCGCCAGCGGCCTCAGCACCCCCTTCCGCCGCAGGGCCATCAGACCCACCTCCTGGCCCTTCTCCACCACTATCACCTTTTGGACCACCAAGAGCTGCAGCACCGGCCATTGCACCAGCACCTTTGGTACCAGCACCCATTGATTTACCAACAACGCCAGCCCCCTGCTCAACACCCTGCTTAACCTGAGACATTTGCTGATCAACCATAGACTGATCTGGACTCATACCCAACCACTTCATAACACGATCAGGAAGAACATGAACAAGGCTATAAACCATATTTACAACTGAAACCATAAATAGGGAGTAAAGCATAACAGTACCTGCTACAACCAACCCCCCTGTATCCATTACGCTAGTGTAACTGGTTATATTAATGGAGTTCATTGTTATAATAAAACCTTCATTCATTAAAGTTAATATAGCTCTTCCTAGAACCATAGCTGCAACAAAGCCGATTATCATCAAGATAGGCCTTAAAAACACCCCAAGCAACAACATAAGAGCCTGCTCAGACTTACCAAGAATATCGTGCCCCTCCGGGTGCGTAACCCCTATAGCCACTAGAGGTGCCGCAACCATAGCTTCAATTACACTAATTATCCAACCTACGGATGCAAAGAAGAAGAGCATAAAGGGAATAAACGGCGTGTAAACTCCCATTAAAAATCCGGAAGTTGCTAAAGCCATCATTACCGGAATAATAATTGCAAGCATCCAATTAGAAACACTTGATAACGCAGCCCCAACAGGGAGTACAGCGCTAAGCAAATTTGAAGCAAGGTGAGCGATATAGTTAATAAGAGTTGCTGCAAAAAACCCCCAGAAAAGAAAAGTTAATATATGATACCCATGAGTAGTCATAATAAGAATTGGATCCCCAACCTTATTAAGTCCCTCAAGAAAAATACCTGAAATAGTAATTATCATAGCTGGCAGGATAAATACTAGCATTGTCGTGTGCGCAAATGGGGCTAGAAGAGGGGCAATCGGGGCCAATACAATGAGCACAGTCGGCAAAATCGTCATACCACCACCAGCTACAGCACCAAAAACCACCGCCCACTTCCAATAGTCTTTAATACCAATTCCATGATGACCCTGCTCAGCAGCTTTACCACGCTCCATTACATTCTTAACTAAAGGAGTAACCTCGTCTTGGTACTGTGACTGAATATTTTGATAACCGTCCATTGCATTTGTTATGATTTTTGCTTCAACTGGATTCGCTTTCATCCAATCTTTATAATCATCCAAACTACTAGGAGCCGGCTTAACAAAATTAATTTCAGCCAGCTTGTTAAAATCGGCAAAAGCATTTTCATTAATTTTAGCTATATCTCTATAATAAGCTCCTGCAAGAATCCAACCACGTCGTTTAGCATCAATCAAATTATCTGCCAACTCTCTATCAACAGAAGAGGTCAAAGCAGTTGCAGCAGGCTTCATAACCGTATAAAAATTTACAGTTGAATCTAACAGAACCCTTACATACTGAGTTTTAAAGTTCTCATACTCAGGCAAAGCCCCCTTCTCATTAAAATCTTTTGCGATCTTTTTTGCCAAAGGCATAGAATTAATAATCATTGTTTTTAAGGCAGATTCTTTCATAAGCCTATAAATATTTTTACCATCATCCTCCCCAGCAGCAACGTTACCAAACTCTAAGACACCACAAACACCATAAGAGTCACTACCAATATCAGGAATAACCTTTCCAGGGTACTTAGTACCGAAATAAAATGCCTTAGGAGCAGGGCCAACTCCATCATCTGAACCTTGGCCAGAAACACCCTTTCTAGCTTTAAATTGAAGCTTGGAAAAATATGGATCTTTAGAGCGTTCTGCCGCTAACTGAAATCCTTCCAGACAAACAGCACCTCGCAGCACCTCACTAGCCTTCTTAATAACCTTAACATATTGAATGGCTTGGGTACTTTTAGGCACACCAACAAATAAAGCCTCACCTTGAGTTAACCGATCAATGACGTAACTCCACGCCGTATCAGCAAAACCGATACCATGAACCACAACCCACATTACAAATACTTGGATAAAAGAGTAACCACCAAATTTTGGCAAAGGCACAAGCAAGCTAAACCCTGTGAGAATTCTAAATGCTGACTTACCAGCACTAATTCTACCACCAAGAATTCGCCCCTCCTGCACACTATTAAGAATGAAATAAAACATCGTGTATATAGCAACAAGTAAAGCTATTACCAGCATGCCTTGATTAAACTTATTAAAAATCCCACCAAAAATAACACCACCACCTAGGTGAAACTTTGTTTCACTAAGAACACCACCAGCCTTACCGAAAATTGATGCAAGCACCTGCATCGAGGCATCAGTACTTGGGGGCTTAAATATATCCATATTCTGTGACAATGGAGAAGAATCAGCTAAAGACGTAGCAGAGTAGAGTATTGCTATCGATACCAACAACAACCAAACTGTTTTATTTATAAACTTCTGCATATAATCCCATAACCTTAAAACTCTGAAAAGTTATAACTAAAATCACTTTTAGCTTGTAGAAACGCTGGATCCCCCACCTCCACCAGGAGGAGTATCATCAGAAGAAGGACCACCGTCATCATCATTAGAAGTTGTACTGGAAGTATCCTCATCAGAATCTTCTTCAGCCCCAGGAGTATCTGGACTTTTCTTACCAACACCAAGCTCTTTACCCACCTTTTTGAAAGCCTTACCTAAAGACTTCCCAGCCTCTTCTCCTGCCTTATCAGAACCCTCACCAGCCCCTTTACCAACATCACCGAGGGAAGAAGCCCCCTGCTGAACACCTTGCCTAATGGCACCCAACTCTTGCTCAACACCAGAATTTTCTGGACTACCACCAATCCACCTTAAAATCCTATCAGGGATAACATGAACTAAGCTGTAAGTCATATTTACAACAGAAACAATTAACAAGGCATAAACTATTACTGTACCGGCAATACTTAAACCACCTGTGCCAAGGACTGCCTTGATATCACCAACATCTACAGAGTTCATCACAATAATGAACCCTTCATTCATTAAACCAAGTACCGCCCTACTCACAATCATTGCAGCCACAAACCCTATGATCATTAAAACTGGTCGCAAGAAAACACTTAACAGCAACATTAAAGCCTGCTCTGCCTTACCTAAAAAGTCATGACCTTCTGGATGGGTAACTCCTAAAGCCACCAACGGGCCGGCAACCATTGCTTCGATAACCGCAATAACCCAGCCAATTGAAGCCAAGAAAAATATCATAAATGGTATAAATGGCAGATAAACGCCTAACATAAATGCTGGAACACCAAGACCAAACAATAACGGAATTAATATTCCTAGAACCCAGGTCGAAACAGAACCAGCAGCCGCACCAATAGATAGAATAGCATCAAACCAATGCGACAGAAGCTGAACTGTATAGTTAACTAGCGTTGCAGCAAGAAACCCCCAAAACAACAACCCTAACATAGTATAGCCAGTTCTAGTCATAACTACTATGGGGTCTCCCTCCCCACTCAATCCATTAAGAAATGCCATTGAAATCAAAATCACCAGCGCAGGAACAATAAGAAGTAAGCCAACCATACTTCCCAGGCCCACAAGAGCAACTCCTATAGGAGCCAGAATAGTTAAAAACAAGGGCGCAGCAGGGGCAAGAAATGCTAGAAAAGCAACAACACCAGCAACACCGCTGACCGCACCTATGGCGCCAAGGTTCTCCCCTACTCCTTTGACCTTAGGCTTTGGGCCACCAACGGCCATTTCCTTCCTAACATCATTCTCTATTTGAGCTGAAAATTTCTCTTCTAACTTATCAAAACCATCATAAACCCCTTTAACTACTGCCATTTCTTTTTTGTAATCTTCGCCCAACTTAGCATCAATATCAGAGAATGACATAGGCTCTTTACGGAAATTAATATCAGACAGCTTATCATAATCAACCTGAGCCTTTGCATTAATATCACTAATGTAACGATAAAAAGCTCCAGCTAAAACCCATCCATATTCTTTAGCTTTTTTAACCTGTTCTTTTAGATCTTCGTCAACCTTACTGGTAAGTCTCTTTGCCTGAGGCCTCATGATTGTATAATAGTCTAGAGTTGAGTTTAGCATTACCCTTAAATAATCATTTTTTAGTATAGTCCAGTTTGGGCTTTCCGAAGAGGTAAAGGTGCTGACTAATCTCTGAGAAAAAGGTTGCATGGATGAAAACATTGATTTTATAGCAGTATATTTATCCAGTATACTAGACTTATCTGGGCTGCCACTACGTGTACTCATAGCCGTATCGCCGTAATAGATTTGCCCACAAACAGTATAAGAATCATCAAGCAAACCAGTAATTGGTTTGTTAGCCCCCATATACATACTTGAATATAATTTGGAGCCTGGAGCATAGCTTCTTTTAGCAAATTTAATACCAGACAAGCCACTATCTTTAATGTTAGCGGCAGCATTAAACGCACTCATACAAACTTGCGATTTCAAAATCAACCTGGCTTTATTTATAACCTTCATGACATTAAGAGCATTTTCTACATCTGAAGCCCCGACATAAAGCGGCTGACCTTCAATAAGCCTGTCAATCACGTAATTCCAAGCTGTATCTGCAAATCCAATACCATGAACTACCACCCACATAATTGCCACTTGCACAAAAGAATATCCATTGAACCTTGGCACCAAAATACTAAAGCCAATAACAATTCTCAAAACCGACAAAACTGGATTGATTCGCCCACCAAGAACACGTCCTTCTTGAGAAGTATTTAAAACAAGCATAACCAAGGTGTAAGCAACAATAATAAGGGCAACGGCCAAAAGACCGCGATTAAACTGTTCGAACAATCCACTAAATATATTACCCCCACCTTGCGTGCCTGCAGGCAACACATTAGATACTCGCCCAAAAATAGACGCTAAAAGCCTCATAGATCTATCTGTATCAGTAGGTTTAAACAAATCGAGATTATTAGCTAGAGATCCTGTTTCTTGCGCATAAGAGGCTGCAGAAAAGACGATAAGGCCAAGGCCTACCAGAGTTAGTATAATTTTTAGTTTACTTTTTACCATTGGTTTTACCATCTATACGAAGAATAAAATTAAGCCATTCCCTGAATGTGCAGCCGAGCCTTCTTTGCTTGACTTGAAACCACCAAAAATTATCTCTGTAACCCAACAACAAGGCTATTATCATTAATAAGAAAGAAATAAAACCAGCAAATATAAAGAATTTTGCCCACAAATATATAAAATAAATAAAGAAACCTATAGCTATAAGAAAGTAAAAAATTGAAAAATAAAGAAAGGATTTAGCACGCTTTTCCAAATCTTTTTCAGAAAGATTATTGGCTTTAACTGCAGACGCAAATGTGTCCGGCCTTGAAGGAGGGGATACTTTAAAAAAAGTAAGCATTAAATCCTTTAACGTACGGGTATTATGCTTAATCTCGTTCCAACCCATAAATTTGGGAACGTTTACAAAAGGCTTAACTGACCTCCAAAGAAATCTACCAACACCCATTTAAAAAGCTCCTTAAGTTGCACAACCCTTAGAAAAGGATTACGATAAAACCAATATATCAAAAAATTACACAATTCGTCCATAAACAATTGAAAGGATGAGAAAATGCCAGATTTAACTAGAAAATCATCTCATCAATATTGGGCAGAATACCCTGACCCAATTATATATCGAGTCATCAGCTTCATGGAAAGCGTTGAAGACTGGACACTAGATGAGGATGAAACGCTAGAAGAAGCCTTGACCAAGCTTGGCAATGCTATGGATAAGCTAGGAGACTCAGATCTTGAAGAAGAAGATCGCTTAATTTCAATAGCTGCATATATCAAAACCAGTCGCATGCTAAGGCTAATGCAGGGCCTAGATACAGCAAATCCAGGTTCAGCATCAAAATTATTAATGCACGCAGAAATGACCACCCAATCAAATGATGATGTTGCCGGGCTTTTCCTACAACGTAATATCGTATTTGAAAGACTTCGACTTTTATCAAGAGTGTTCTCTGAAGAAAGACTCAACTTAGTGCAATCAGCCCTTGAGGGAGGTTCAAGCTAATGAAAAAAATAGTATTTTTATTTATTACTGCCCTTGCTGGAATATCCTTCCAGTATTCTGCCCTAGCTAAAAACTCAAAAGAATCTGTATGCCTTGGCTCAGATAATAAAAATATCCAAGCTGCCTGCAAAGAAATTGAAGAACCACTAAAAGAGACTCAAGCCCAATTCAAACAACCATACAATGATCTCAGACAGGCCTTTATAAAAGATTTTCCCATAAAAGGAACAGCTCAAGGGCATATTTATCACTACCCAACATTTAAATACAACCCTTACCAACAACGACAAACAAAACCCCAAAGGCAAAAACGCCCCAAACCCAGCCAGCAGCAAGAGCAAAACTCTCGCGCTTACGACTTCCTAAGGCCTTCTCCAGATTCTGGAGGAGATCTGGCTCCACTATTCTAGAGGCTATAATGAGAAAACTAACTAAACTTTCCTTAACAATTCTTACAGCATCTGCCCTTACATCACCCTCAGCATCATTAGCAGCAAACGGCGGAGGAGTAATTGGTGGCGGCGGAGTAAATACCGAGGAGCTAGAGAGGTTAATTAAGCAGGTTGGCTCATATATTGCTGACTACTCTAAACAAAAGGCTTATACTTTTGCTGATTTTGTTTATCAGCTTGATCCTAATATTGGGAGAGCTATAGTTGGCAATAGCTTTGATGTAAAAAAAGAATTTCCTGAAGATAACCCCTCAACTAAAACCTTTGACAACACAAATGAGCTTCTTAAAACTGAAAGTCAAGGCAAAGCCAAGCTAATTGGATCAGATGTAAGCTCAGCTGGAGTACTAAGCTGCCTTGTGGCATCGCAACAAACATTCAGGCTTTCCGAAGCATCGGGTGGAGCAGTTAGCTTTCTTGGTGGAGGCGGGAATGCAGACAATAAACAAACAGAAACTGTTAAAAAAATTCTGAACTCATGCAAAAACTTTAAATATTTTCCTAGCTCTCTTGCATATCTTTCAAAAGCCCAGGTAGAACTTCCTAAAAAGGATGAAAATCCTTACGACAAGTTCAACTTTGATAATCTTATTAAAAAGCCAACCTTAGATGAAAAAGACATCAAAGTTGCGGAACCATTAGTTTGGTATCTAACTTCTCTTGGCACAGGCTTAACAAGCCCAGCTGGAATTATAGAAAAGAAAATTAAAAAGTCAGAAGATGCAAACAAACAGGTTAAAAAGCAAGATAGGGTTTCTAATGATCAGATCAGATCTAATGCCTTGAAGATTATTGGCAATCCTGATTTTGCAGACTACCAATACAAACTACGCAGCTATCTTGCTCTAAGGTCCATTGCCGTTAATAACTTTTACCATTTACTAAACGAGCGCGTTAAACTTGAAGGCGCAGGCACTGCTGCCGGACTAGATGAAAAGCATGCAGATATCAGTAATTATGAAATTGAGAAAAAATTAGCGTCACAACGCACAGATGACAAAGAATGGTATAAAGAGATGTCAAAAGCTTCGCCCCAAGCCGTTCAAAGAGAAATGCTATTTGTTCTGGCAGAAATAAGAAAAAGCATGTTTACTCTTCACGAGGATAATGAAAGAATGCTATCTACCCTGTCAGCAATAGAACTATTAAATTCAAATATGTATAAAGCTGAAATCCAGACTGCAGCAGACGACCTAACAAACGACGGAGGCATGCCTCAAAGCGATGCCATAACCCAACAAATGCAAGGCAGAACCTAACATTACAAAATCTCAGAGCCTTTTTTCAACTATAGGGCTCTGAGAGATAAAAGCTAACCTTGCAACCATCTCATATAACTTGCCACACCTTCTTCCACCGTACGCATAGGCTTATCGTAGCCTGCCTTTCTCAGTGCTGAAATATCAGCCTGAGTAAAGCTTTGGTAGTGCCCCTTTAAATGCTCAGGAAATGGAGTATAAACAAGCTTGCCTCGTTCATGCCATTTGAGCACAGATTTGGCAACATCATTGAAGGTTTGAGCCTTACCGGTACCAACATTAAATATGCCAGACACGCCAGAACTCCAACACCAAAGATTTACAGCAACAACATCATCTACATAAACAAAATCTCGCAGCTGCCCACCATCATCATACCCATCACAACCTTCAAATAGCTTAATTTCATCACCATTTAAAAGCTGTTGGTTTAAGTGATAAGCAACACTTGCCATTTTGCCCTTATGCTGCTCACGTGGGCCATAAACGTTAAAATACCGCAAACCTACTACAGGTGCCACTAAGTCACTCATATTCTGACGCAAGTACTGGTCAAATAAAAACTTACTATACCCATAAACATTTAAAGGATTTTCGTTTTCAATAGCTTCTACAAAGGTCTGATTAGCTCCATATACTGCAGCACTTGAAGCATAAATAAGAGGGATAGCAAGATCTTGACAGAAATGTAATACTTCTTTTGTATATTCGTAATTAATATCCATCATTTTTTTACCGTCCCACTCAGTTGTATCTGAGCAAGCCCCCTGATGGAAAATAACTTCAATATTGGCATCACGCAATGACTCTGGGTCTTGAAGAAGTTGCCGGAAGTCATTCATATCCATGTAGTCAGCTATTTGGCAATCCACTAGGTTTTTGTATTTAGATCCATCAGTAAGATCATCAACAACCATAATATCGTTGCGGCCTATAAGGTTTAATCCTTTTACTAAATTACTGCCAATAAAACCGGCACCGCCTGTAACGATTATCATGCAACTTCTTCCTCTGTTTCTTTAATATTTTTGATTGTATTAGTTGTGGAATGGCCTTCATAGAAACTAAGCATTTTGACTTCCCCCCCCTGGGCGATCACATGAGCAGAACCAGCAACCTCTTCAGGACGGTAATCACCACCTTTCACTAAAACGTCAGGAGTCACCTGCTCAATAAGGCGCTGTGGAGTATCTTCAGAGAAGGGCACAACCCAATCCACAGCTCTTAAGGCACTGAGAATAACCATGCGCTCTTCAACTGTTTTAATGGGGCGAGAAGCTCCCTTGAGGCGGCGTACAGAATCATCATCATTAACCGCAACAATTAATCTGTCACCTAAATTTTTGGCCTCTTCAAGGTATTTAATATGACCAGAATGAATCAGGTCAAAACAACCGTTAGTCATAACAATTCTTTCGCCATGAGCACGAGCATCTTCAATAGCAATACTTAAAGCTTCTTCAGTCAATACGCCTTCAATAGATTCACACATTTCGTGAATAGCACGCCTGATTTCAGGGACTGTGACTGTAGCCGATCCAAGCTTAGCAACCACTAAACCTGCTGCAATATTTGCAAGCTGTGCTGCCTTATCCCAGGACATTCCAGCAGCCATTGATGCAGTCATTAAAGCAATAACCGTATCACCCGCGCCAGTTACATCATAAACCTCTCTAGCCCTAGTAGGGATATGCACAGGCTCATTACCATTTCTCAACAAACTCATACCATCAGCGCCTTGAGTAACCAAAAGTCCACCAAGATTGCAGGAGTCAATAATAGACTTACTTTTTTCAACAATTTCAGTTTTACCCCTACATTTACCAGCCACTAATTCAAATTCCACTTTATTAGGAGTAATTAACGTAGCACCTTGATAGCAGCTAAAATCATCAGTTTTAGGGTCAACCAATACTGGAATTTTGAGCTCATTAGCCTTATTTATAACTTTAGTTGAAATGGTTTGAATACCTTTACCATAATCAGAAAACAACACCGCATCAAAACTAGACATTGAATAACATATATCTTCAGCAAGTTTTTCAAAATACTTGTCTGCAAAAGGCTCTTCAAAATCAATTCTGGTAAGCTGCTGGTGCCGCCCCATAACTCTTAGTTTTCTTATGGTATAAGAGCGGTCAGAAGCTTTTTGAAACTTACAGTTAACATGCTTAGCCTTCAGTAATGACTCAAGTTCAGAGCCATATTGGTCGCCACCAACCACACCAAAAAGTGTTGTACGAACACCAATTGAAGCAAGGTTCATAGCTGCATTTCCTGCCCCACCAGGAGTAGCCGATATTGAGTCAATTTTAACTACAGGGACTGGAGCTTCAGGAGATATTCGAGAAGCTTCACCAGACCAATATTGATCTAACATCACATCGCCAACAACCAATACCTTTAATCTGTCAAAACTAGGGATTTCTATCATCATAGCCTTATTCCTGATTTTTTCTAACACCAAGCAACTTTTGTAGTTCTAATAAATCACGACCATCAAAGCACTCTTGAATTCTGTCTAAATCTTTCTTATTTGATTGCGCAAATAATACACTATTTTTTGAAAAAAAGCGAATATGGTCAAAGTCCACCAAATAAGGCTTCCACCCAACGAATAAAATATTTTCCAACTGAAAGTCATTATGCTGAATTCTGGCAGCTTGAAGCTGGTTTGCCAGCCTGGCAATTCCCTCAAGGGTCGCCTTCATGTCAATATCTCTTAACTCACTAGCCTTCAGAGCTCCAGACAAAAACTCCGTAACTACAAAAGCCGACCGATGAAAAGGCCCCCATCGCTTCTCAACCATTGAAATTGGCTCAGCCAAAGAAACAGTTCCATCTTGATACAGCAAGCAGGCAGCATACCAACTTGATAAAGCATTTGACCCACGAAACATAATTTTCAAGCCATGCCAGAAACCTTTGCGATTATAACGCTTTGCTAAATATTTCTTCCCTTCAAATTCAATTATAGAAATTGTAGTTGGGTCATTAGGCTTGTTTTTAATATATGAAACATGATGATCACTAAAAAATTTGGCTGGGCTTTTGAAGAAACTTTGCCAAAAGTCTTCTTGACCATTTACACAAGATACCAAGCGGCGCCAACTTACTTTAGAAAAATATTTATTATTTTCTGCCATAACTAAAAGCCCAAGCTACCCAAAATGGAAAGAAATGCCCTTCAGCACTCGACATAAGCCAAGAATCTTGCAAACAACCAACTGCCAATGCAACAACTGCAGCCTGCACAATCACTGATTCAGACCAGGGCAAAAAACTTGCTCTATAAAAAATAGTGCCATACATTGCCAATAGTGCCAATATCCCCACACCCCCAAGCATTACACCAACATGCAGATACTCATTATGTGGGTTATCTGACTGCAGACGCTGCCCTAACTTACTATACTCATGATGAAAACTCCCGGTGCCAGTACCTATGACAGGATTTTTCTTTATAATCTCAACACTATTTTTAGCAAATGTATATCTTATACCAACAGAAGTTTGATGCTCTCCCTTTTGATACCTACTAATGTCAGTTGATATTTGGCCAATACGCCCTCTAAAATGCATTGAAACTGAATATAGAGAGCCTATTCCTACGATACCCGCCAGCAAAGAAATGGCAACTCCTTTCCAACCCCAACACCTAAACATCCACAAAGCAAAAACTAGAACAATCAACACATAACTACTACGTGCATCTGATAACATCACATTTAACGCAAATAAGGCAGATAAAAAATACCAAGCCCACTTAACATTTCCTTTTGACTTAAAAGCCTTAACAGATGAAAAAAGAGCTCCAAATATCATTAGAAATGCAGCGTGCGTATAAGCCCTAAAAACTGATGCAGAGCCTATATTTGCCCTCCTACTTAAAAAATGAAAATCGACAACTTTTGTAAGCTGCAAATAAGAAAGAACCAAAGTAAAAACTAATGCACCAACAAAGACCCACCAGATTTTATTATGCCATCTATCATCTGATAAACCTGGCATCATCAAAATTGCAAATAATAAGGGAAAATATTTTTTCAAAGTTTTAAATGAATCGTGAAGCCCAACAGAGCTATATGTCATCCCCAAAACAAGCAACAAAAAAAAGCCTAAAATCACAAGAATAGCTGGCTCTGATAAAAATCTTTGCCAATCAACCTTCCTTCCACCAATCAACCCAAAAACAGCAGCCCCGATAAAACCTATATCAGTTATGGAAGTTGATATGGGCAAAGCAGCAACACCAAGTGCAGCAAACAACCCGCAAACCCAAACCATTTTATCTTGAATATTAAGAAACCTAATTGTCATTAGATATCTCCTTATCATCCATATATTGCTCAGCACCTTTCGCTGACCTTATATGAGTTGAGGTTAAAATTTGATTTAAACGCTTTCTGTTATCAGGCTCATTAGACCGGTCTGACTCTTTATGCCACAAATGTAAAACAGGAACTGCAAAACGCCCTGTTTTTCTTTTCACCCCTGAACGAATCAATCTAATGACCAAATCACTATCTTCATACCCCCAACCCACATAGGACTCATCAAAGCCATTAATTTTGTAAAAATCGTCTTTCCAGATTGCCAAGTTGCAGGTCATTACTCCTTTCCATCTCTTAGGAGAAATTTTACGCAAAAACCCTAAAGGCAAAGTATAAAATGGCAAAAAACGATTAATTAAACCTTTAAATTTTTGCTTAAGCCAAAATAGTCTTGTTGAATGCTCTTTTTCATAAGGTTTGGATAGAAAATCTTTTGTAAACTGTTCACTTAGCAAAACTCTTTGCCCATCAACAAAATAGCCTTTTTCAGCCATCTTTTTATGATTTTCAACAAAATTAGGCATAACCATACAATCACCATTCATAAAAATAATGTATGAATATGTGGTTTGAGCCGCGCATTTATTAAAAATTTTCGAGGTTTGAAACCCTTCATCCGCTTGCCAGACATGTTTCACAGGATAGTTTAATCTTGGCAAAAGCTCTTTAATGGTATCAGTAGTTTGCTGCCTTGAACCATCATCAGCAATAATAAGCTCAAAGTCTTTATCGGTCTGGAAATTAAAACTTTTCAGTACTGCAACCAAAGCTTCAGGCCAGTTGTATGTTGTCAGAATAATTGAGACGCCTTTTTCAGGGTAGGCCATCGTTACCTCATGATAATTCTAAAAAAAATTATAATTGTAGGCTAATGTATCATGCAATTGGTTAATTATAAAGGGAGAATGGATAGCATGTCCGTGAGTATAAGATTTTCAGAACAATAAGAGATTTACTAAAAGAAAAATCTAAAAAAAACATGGTGCCCGGGGCCGGAGTCGAACCGGCACGGAGTTGCCTCCGAGGGATTTTAAGTCCCTTGTGTCTACCTGTTTCACCACCCGGGCAAAATTGCTAGCTAATAGCGCCTTATTTTGGGCACTCACTTTGTCATCTTTACGCTTTTGGTGCTCATTTACTCACAAGTAAATTCATTTCCGTCTTTCAAGCTTAAGATGCTCAAAATGGAGGCTGGGGTCGGAATCGAACCGGCGTCCACGGCTTTGCAGGCCGCTGCATAACCACTCTGCCACCCAGCCTAAACAATATCGACCATTCTATAAAAGAGATATGATTTGTTAAAAGCTCGCTTGAAATACTCACGCACATAAAAGTACGCTCCGCTTTCACGCTCACTTTTGCCGCGTCTATCACTTTTCTAGAAAGATCTTCTACATCGCAAGCGATGCTATATCAACTCACAACAAATCAATATCTAGAATATCGCAGATTCATAACATACATCAACCACAAATAATCGATAAAAAAATTAGGGGGATGATATTACAGAATCATAGAAAAATTGGAGCGGGAAACGAGGTTCGAACTCGCGACCCCAACCTTGGCAAGGTTGTGCTCTACCACTGAGCTATTCCCGCTTTAAGTCACTTCTTCCTAGAGCGTGATTATTGTATGAATCATCTAGCCTTCTGTCAACCCTTTCCATGCAGATTTCATATAAACTAACATAGTCCATAATGTTAAAAATGCTGCTACATACAAAAGAAGGGCACCAAGATAAGCTATCCAATCAGGGTAAGATTCCCTATAAATCAATAAAGTAAAGAGGGCTGCCATCTGAATTACCGTCTTTAATTTAGCAACCATAGTCACTGCTAAACTTGCTCTTTTACCCAGCTCAGCCATCCACTCCCTAAGACCAGAAATCATAATTTCTCTACCAACAATCACAATTGCAGGAAAAACAAGAAACGGCAAACTACGATCGCCCACTATCATCACAAGCGCAATTGCAACCATTAATTTATCAACAACCGGATCAAGAAAAGCCCCGAACTCTGTTGTTTGCTGAAGATACCTTGCAAGATACCCATCCAACCAATCGGTAAGCCCTGCCACAAAAAATATAGCCGCTGCAACAGTTCTACACCAATCCCACGGCAAATAGAAAAAAGTCACAAAAAATGGAATAAAAGCAAGGCGCAACATAGTGAATAAAGTTGGAATATTAAATATTTGAATCTTTCTTTTTTCTTTAGCTACCGGGGAATTAGATTTTTCAGACATGATAAATTCTTCTTTTGAATTCATTTAACTCAAGATATTACAGAGCACTAAAGATTGTCAACCAGAAACAAAAAGATAGCTACATCAGGAACAACCCCAACGTAGCCATCTAAATTAAAATAACAAATACCTAAGATCGCATACTATCTATGCAATTATTGTCCTCACAAGCTTCATATTTACTCAACTCACCTTTCGTAGCTTCTAGTTTTTCGTTAGCACTTCTCACGCTACGCAAACGATCACTAATAAAATCAAGCTTAGAGCTAGCTATCTCATTTGCACATTCAAGCCTACAAACAGATTCAAGCAAATTTATATTTTCTTTATAATAACTCAATAATGATTTTCGCAGGATAACAACACTATCCTTTAACTGATGATTATCCATTTCATCAAAATTAAAACCTTCAAGCCTAGACATTTTTGACTTAATCGAATCCACCTTTTTATTAACAATTTTTCTTCGTTTGCTAAAAACTTTCCGCAAACTATCTTTTAAACTGCCAACAAAAAAACCCGATCTTATAGTGCCACACTTAGTTTTACCCATAAGCTCTTTAGCTAAGCCCCTATTTGAAGACTTCAAACTTTCAGAGTACAACTTAAGACTCTCATTTTCTCTCAAAACTCTTTTAATTTCGCCCTGCAAACTGCCTTTATCTGCTTGTAAAATGTTAGCCATAGCCACTCCCATTTAATTATTACTTAAAACCTTCAAAATCCTAGTAGCTATTTCCTTGCTAACACCAGGCACTCGCATCAAATCCTCAAGACTCGCCTGCCTGACCCCCTGTATTCCTCCAAAATACTTAAGAATATCCGCTCTTCTCTTCGGGCCAACCCCTTCAATTTCCTGTAAAGGAGAAGTTAACCTCTGTTTTCCGCGCTGCTTACGATGGGCCGTTATTGCGAACCTGTGAGCCTCATCCCGCACTTGCTGCAAAACGTGTAAAGCCTCACTATCACCACCCAACACCAAAGGGTCAGTTCTTCCTGCCACAAAAATCCTATCAAATTCTGGCTTACGGCCAGGTCCTTTAGCAATTGACAGAAGTATAACCCCAACCACTTGCAATTCATAAAGAATCTTTACAGCAACATTCAATTGCCCTTTACCACCATCTATCAATAAAATATCAGGAAAAATTCCATCTTCTTCTTTCAATTTCTTAAAGTGACGAGTCAACGCTTGATTCAAAGCGCCATAATCATCTCCTGGCGCCACATTCTTTATGTTAAAACGACGGTAATCTTTTGTTATTAGTCCATCAGGCCCTATCACGGTCATAGAAGACACTGTATTTTCACCCATTGTATGGCTTACATCAAAGCACTCAATACGTTCAGGCAACACATCCAACTTTAATACTTGCTGTAGTTTTTCAAATCGCTGATAAGTTAACTGCTCAGATGAAACATGGCCTTGCAATGCTTGGAAGGCATTTTTGACCGACATTTCTAACCACTGACGACGCTTACCTCTAGGAGAGTCAATAAGCTGGACTCTTGCCCCAAGCTCACCTGTTAAAGCTTTGGCAAGCAAATCCTTACTGCCAATCTTCTCATTTATAACAACATATTTTGCCATGCCTCCCCTTGGCTGGCCTAAATAATACTGAGGGATAAAAGCATCAATAATCTCACCTGGAGTTTCATCAAGTGCTGACTTTACAAAAAATGGCTTACTACCGACAACACGTCCTTGGCGCACAACTAAAACATTTACACAAGCTGTGCGACCAATCTGCACTACACCAATTAAATCAACGTCAGAAGAGCCTTTCTCAATCGCCTGCTCAGCATGCACCTTGCGAATACTTGCAATTTGATCGCGATAATTTGCAGCCTCTTCGAATGACAAACTCTTTGAAGCCTGATCCATTTTAAAAACCAAATCTTGCAAGACCTTCTCGTTCTTACCTTGCAGAAATAACCTAGCCATCTCTACATCATTGGAATACTCTTTTTTTTCAATATATTTAACACAAGGAGCAGTACAACGCTTTATCTGATACTGCAAGCAAGGACGACTACGATTTTTAAAAAACACATCATCACACTGACGCAATTTAAATATCTTTTGCACCAAACTTAACGTATAGCGCACAGCACTCACACTTGGAAATGGCCCAAAGTACTCACCTTTCTTACCCTTTTTACCTCTATAAAGAATAAGACGCGGAAACTCCTGGTGAGAGGAAAGATATAAATAAGGGTAAGACTTATCATCTCTAAGCAACACATTATATCGAGGATGATGAAGTTTAATTAAATTACACTCAAGCAGAAGAGCTTCATTTTCAGTCTCGGTAATAATCATTTCGATATTAACTACCAAAGACATTAACTGTGCAGTTTTCGGGGTAAGCTGGCTCTTGGGACGAAAATAACTTGATAATCGATTCTTAAGATTTTTCGCTTTACCAATATATAGAATTTTACCAGCCCCATCGAACATCTGATAAACTCCGGGCTTCGAAGTTACTGTTTTAAGGAATTCTTTATCCACAAGTCAACCCTATTTTTTTTATCGTCACATTTAAGACCTGTTGACAATTCATATTGTAGAGCAAAAACGCTAAAAAGTAGTGAAATTTGCTATTTAATGCGGCGAATAATATTTGTACTTAACAAATTATCTGCATTTACAGCTATAAGATGAGTTGTCAACAGGCCATAACATAATACTATCACTCATCAACTAATTTCGTCATCGTTCACTCATGACACTACCACCTAGCTTCATTAACAATCTGAAAGCAATCTAAGGACTGCTGTCAACAGGTGCCGCAAATCGAAAACATCTAAATTTCATAAAGAATCACAGATGCAAGCCTAAATATCAACAGGCCATAGCGGCAGATAAACTTAATTACAAGATGCTTACCACACTATACCATTGCCGCTTTTAGTTATAGTTTACTGGAGATTTGAATAAGTAATTTCCTGCACTATACTTACGGTACGAGGATGCATCTAATAAATGCATTTAGCAGCGTGTTTGTAGTCTACTTACACTGACTAAAGCTAACCTGCAACTTGAAACATAAAGTAGCGCTAACAACAATTTGGTTAATACAATGAAAAAGAACTCAAAAAACTCCAAGTCTCAAAAGCTCGATGAGAGTAAACTTGAAATAATCGTTGGTGGCAATAGCAACTTTCGCAACAGAAGCCAACAAACCTGCTACATGTGCAAAGGTAGCGGATGGATTAAACGGTCGAATGGCAAAGAATTTTCCTGTAGAACTTGTTATGGGACTGGTAGGGTATAATAATTTAACCAGCCTAAACATGAGTTTTGCATTTTCTAATATAAGCGCACCAGAAGCAACTTCATATTTTATGCAACACAATCTATTATTACTTGCCTGTCTTACTCATACATAGTTATTTTAGCTTTGATCATCCTCCAGGATCTATCTAGCCAACCTTAAAAGAAAGGCAGACAAGACCTCTTTTGGAGCCTCAGAATTCAGCAAATCATGTTACATTTCAAATGGTTAATAACCATAAGTAAAAGTCTAAAAATCAGAAAAGATTGGCGGAGAGGCAGGGATTCGAACCCTGGGAGGGGGTTAACCCTCAACGGTTTTCAAGACCGCCGCTTTCGACCGCTCAGCCACCTCTCCAAATACTGGAAAGCAGATTATAACAACAGTTAAAAGCAAAATGCAAAGGAATTTCATATGAACTCATGGTAATCGAACAAAAAAGCAATCCAAGTTACCCTGAGAGGCTTGTGTGGCATTTGCAACGCTCTACAAAATATGATCTATAATCAACTATAAGTACTTATTAATAAATATCATATACATATAAAGGATAATTAAAAGTGACATGGAAAAGCGATATAGATTTCTCTTTATTGCTAGATGAGGTTTTACATCTTGTTTTAGTATGTGATTTGAACGGCAAAGTAATATATGCAAACAAAGCATACATGAAAGCCGTAAACAAGCCGGGCAGCGCAATCTTGAATCATGCTTACTGGCCCTCCCTTCCTCGACAAAAAAATAATTCCATGATTTCCGCCATCCCAAAAAAAGAGAGACTTCCTAGAGAAGTAATCATGCCAAACGGAGCAGTTTATCAAACTAGTTCTGTATCCATTCCAGATAATAAGAAGCACGCCTACACAGTATATCTATTAGAAGATATAACTGAAAAAAAGAAATTATGGGCTGCACTTAACAATGAGAGAAATACATTTCACACAATAATTGAAAAATCCGCTGACCCCATCTTTCTTCACGATAAAAAAGGAAAAATTACCCTAGTTAATCAGGCTGCATACCATAGCCTAGGGTACACAAAACAAGAGTTGTTGCAAAAATCTGTGTTTGATATCGAAAAAGGCATATCGCAAGCCAAACTAAATAAAATATGGAGATCTGCAAAAACAGAAAAATCAATCAAAGTATCTGGAATTCATCTAAAAAAAGATGGCAGCGAGCTCCCTGTAGAAGTGAATATTATGCCAATAAACCTAGAAGGTAAGCCCTTGTTGCTAGCATCAGTGCGCGACATGAGTGAGCATAAACAGCTCGAGAAGGACTTAAGGCGGCGTTTAGCATTTGAAGATCATATCAACCAAGTAGCTACTAAATTAAGTAATAATACAACTTTGTCTGAGGAATTGCCCTCTATTGTAAAATATTTCGGTGAACTTCTTGCTGCGGATCAGTGTCATTTCTTTAAACTGGCCCCTTCTACAAACGATATGTACTGTATTGCCGAATGGTGCGCACCAGATATATCCCCGCACATTGATAAATTGCATAAAATAAAAGTGAAAAAAAATTTTCCGTGGGTGTGGAACAAACTTAAAAAACTAGAAATTATACAAATCAATTCAGTGTCAGACTTACCACAAGAAGCATGTCTCTTTAAGGCTATATTACAGAGCGAGCGAGTATTTTCTATATTAATTTTACCGATCTTACATAAAGGCAAATTATTAGGTCTACTTGAGTTCAATACTATAAATCGACCTACTAACTGGAGAGCAGAAGATGTTAATCTGCTAGCAACTTTGTCAGATTTACTTGCAAATTCAATTTTTCAAGAGCAAACGGCACATAAAGAAAAACAACACAAAAAACAACTAGAATCTATACTCCATGAAACAATTTTGGCAATCGCGCTTATGACTGAAGAACGCGACCCCTACACTGCTAATCATCAAATAAGAGTCGCTTATTTAGCTAAGAAAATTGCCACAAAAATGCAGCTAACCCCACATCAAATTAATGGCGTGTATTTAGGAGGCTTGCTACACGACATCGGTAAAATTAACGTACCTGCAGAAATTTTAAGCTTACCCAAGAAATTGACTTATGCAGAACTAGAGCTAATTAAAACACATCCTGGGGCGGGTGAAAAAATTGTAAAAAACATTTCATTTAAGTGGCCAATAAAAGAGATTATTTTACAGCACCATGAACGGTTGAATGGGTCAGGTTATCCCCACGGTTTAACAGAGAAAAACATTTGCCTAGAAGCGCGTATTGTTACTGTAGCAGACGTTTTTGAGGCAATGGTTTCTCACAGACCCTATAGACCCGCAAGAACAAAAGCAGAAGCAATTAAAGAGCTTAAAACAAACTCCGGGAAATTGTATGATAAAGAAGCAGTAAAATGCTGCATCTCTATCATAAAAAGTAAAGACTTTCAGTTTCCTAGCACAAAACTGCCTGTGGAGCTACTTGATCTTTCTTAAAAATCATTGAAAGTAAGATATAAACCGAACTGTATTAAAAATAAGAATGCAATATATCCAATTTTCTGCTTTCAAATAAACTTAATTATTTCCCTGCTATATCCATTTCCTCAATCAACCATGACCCAGTGTGATTGCTTGAACGATAATCAATATCCGAACCTATTGCTACAAGACGCTTAAACATATCATTAAGATTGCCAGCAATAGTAAACTCATGTATTGGATATTGAATCACCCCATTCTCAACCCAAAATCCAGCAGCACCTCTAGAATAATCGCCATTTACCAAATTTACTCCTTGCCCCAAAAGCTCTGTAACAACCACACCTCGATCAAGCATTTTGATCATAGAGTCGAAATCACCAGCAGTTGAATCAACTAGCAAATTACTCGTACCACCTGAGTTTCCTGTAGATTCCATCCCCATTCGGCGAGCAGAGTAGCTACCCATGATGTAAGTTTCTAGCACACCTCCCTTAATAAAATGCTTCTGTGCAACCTTAGCTCCCTCACTATCAAAAGGCCTACTACCTAATGCCCCCTCTAGAAGAGGACGCTCTTGGATGTTCACAAAATCAGGAAATATTTGGTGATTCAATTTATCAAGCATAAAACTTGAGCTACGATATAGACGACTACCACTAATTCCAGACAGCAAGTGCCCCACAAGACCTCTTGCCACCTGAGGAACGAAAAGCACTGGAGTTTTTTGAGTTTTAATTTTTTGAGCGTTAAGACGAGAAATAGTTCTTTCAGCAGCACTTGATGCAAGAGTTTTAATATCAGTCAAATCAACAGAATTTCGTGCTACAGTATAATCCATATCTCTTTCGCGTTCGCCATTTTTTTTAGCTAAAAGAGAACAAACAATACTGTGCTCACTATATGGATATGCTCCAACAAAGCCATCAGTATTACCAAAAATATTGAAACTCTGATGAGTATCTACAGTTATTCCCTCCGAAGATAAAACGTCAGAACCTGCCACAACTGCCATTCTTTCACACTCTAAAGCAAGCTCAATCGCATCTTCAGGTTGAATATCCCACGGAGTGTATAGCTTAAGATCAGGATAGTTAAAGGCTAATTTATCTTTATCTACAAGCCCTGCGAATGGATCTTTATCAGCAAACTTAGCAATATTCATCGCTTTTTGCAGATTACTCTCTAATGACTTAGAGTTGACGTCACCTGTAGTAGTACTTCCACAACGCTGATCTTTATAAACTGTAATACTTGCGCTTTTATCCCACTGCTGCTCAATAGTTTCTACTTCACCATTTCTAACTGTAATTGAAAAGCCAGTACTAACTCCTATAGAAACATCTGCCCCATCAACCCTTTGTTTATTAGCTTTTTCGAGAACTTCTTCAACAAATACCGGGAACTTTGATTGCTGCTCCTGGAATAGAGACTCAGTCAATTGAGATAGCGATTCTTTTGTCATTTAGAGTGAGTTACCTTTGTTTTTTTAGATCATAAGAAAATGATTATATTCATAACCACACCCCACGACAAGCGCGGGGCGACATACCAGACATGCAAATAATAAAGACAGTTACAAAAATTCTTGCACGCCCTATTGAGACCTTGTAGCCCCCCTACCGCTTTGTTTCTTAGTTAAAGCTGGGGCAACAACCTGATCCTCTCCTGTCTTTGACAAAACTGGCTTAGGCTTGTAAACCAGTGCTGTATCTAGAACTTCATCAATCCATTGAACCGGACGAATATCTAAACCTTGCATAAGATTTTTGGGTATCTCCTTAAGATCAATCTCATTATCTTTAGGGATCATTACAACTTTTATTCCACCACGCTTAGCAGCAAGCAACTTCTCCTTCAACCCCCCGATAGGCAACACCTCGCCACGCAGGGTTATCTCGCCAGTCATAGCAACATCACGGCGCACAGGTATTTTAGTAAGTGCCGAAACAATAGCAGTGCACATACCTATACCAGCACTAGGACCATCTTTAGGAGTAGCTCCTTCAGGCACATGAACATGAATATCTTTTTTCGTATAAAAATCCGCTTCAATACCAAGACCTTCAGAGCGGCTTCTAACCACGGTCATTGCTGTATGAATAGACTCCTGCATAACATCACCCAACTGCCCTGTGTATTGAGTTTTACCCTTACCCGGAACAACTGCAGTTTCAATTGTCAGAAGCTCACCACCAACTTCGGTCCAAGCTAGACCAACTACATGACCAATGCGATCTTCTTCATCAGCAAGCCCATATCTGAACTTTTTAACACCTAAATACTTGGACAGATTTCGCTTAGTGACCACAACCTCTTTTTTATCATCCGGATTTTGAACTTTTTCCTTTATAACTTTGCGGCAAACTTTAGCAACTTCACGCTCGATATTTCGCACACCTGCTTCTCTAGTATAGTGACGAATCATATCTCGCACTGCAGACTCCGCTATCTTAAGCTCCCCGTCGCGAACACCAGCCTCTTCCATTTTACGAGGAATAAGGTAACGTTCAACAATATTCACTTTTTCTTCTTCGGTATAACCCGGAATTCTAATAATTTCCATACGGTCCAACAAAGGAGAAGGAATATTTAAAGTATTGGCAGTAGCCACAAACATTACATCGGATAAGTCATAATCAGTCTCTAAGTAGTGATCATGGAACTTATCATTTTGCTCAGGATCTAAAACTTCTAGCAGAGCCGATGCGGGATCGCCACGAAAATCCATTGCCATCTTGTCTACTTCATCAAGCATAAACAGTGGGTTTTTAGTTTCAGTCTTAGTTATGTATTGAATCACTTTACCTGGCAAAGCACCAACATAAGTTCTTCTATGCCCTCGTATCTCAGCCTCATCACGAATACCACCTAATGAAAAGCGAGTAAACTTACGCCCTGTTGCTTTAGCTATAGATTGACCAAGTGAGGTCTTACCAACACCAGGAGGTCCAACCAAACATAAAATTGGGCCCTTTAGCTTTTTAGAGCGCTGCTGAACAGCCAAATACTCAACAATACGCTCTTTAACTTTTTCCAGACCATAATGATCTGCATCTAAAATAGTTTCAGCTTTGTTGATATCACTACTGATTCGGCTTTTTTTCTTCCATGGGACATCTAGCAGCCAATCCAAGTAATTACGAGAAACTGTTGCCTCAGCAGACATTGGGGGCATCATGCGAAGTTTTTTGAGCTCATTTTCAGCCTTTTCCTTAGCTTCTTTTGGCATTCCGGCGTCTTCAATTTTTTTGGCAAGAACATCAAATTCATTACCTTCGCCACCTTCAAGCTCACCAAGCTCATCCTGAATAGCCTTCATTTTTTCATTCAAATAGTATTCTCGCTGGCTTTTTTCCATACGCTGCTTCACGCGACCTTGAAGGCGTCTTTCAACCTGCAGCATATCAATTTCGCCTTCAAGAAATCCATAAACTAACTCGAGACGAGCTTTCACATCAATTTGCTCAAGCAAACCCTGCTTCTCATCAACCTTTAGAGTCATATGGGCTGCAATAGTATCGGCAAGTCTTCCAGCATCTTCAATTCCAGCAAGTGCGTTTAGAACCTCAGGAGGAACTTTTTTATGAAGTTTCACATACTGCTCAAATTGATTCATCAAAGAACGAACTAAGCCATCTATCTCGGCAGCTGGAGAGCTATCAACATTTCCTAATCTTTCAACCTCTGCACGAAAATAACCACTCCCTTGATCAATTTTTAAAACTTTAGCACGCTGAACACCTTCAACAAGAAGCTTAACTGTACCATCCGGTAATTTTAGAAGCTGCAATATGGTTGACACGGTTCCAATATTATAAATATCGTCTGCTGTAGGCTCATCTATCTCAGGGTCTTTTTGCGCTACTAAAAAGATCTGCTTACCTTCATTCATCGCCATTTCTAAAGATTCAATAGACTTTTCACGCCCAACAAAAAGAGGAATAACCATATGAGGAAATATGGCCACATCTCTTAGTGGGAGGACGGGAAGAGTTACAACATCAGTTTGAATTATTTCTTCTGTCACGCACTTTCTCCTGCAGATTTACCTTTATAAATTAAATAAGGCTCACTTTCACCGTTAACTACCTTGTCATCGACAACTACTTTTTCAACCCCGCTCATAGATGGAAGCTGATACATTGTGTCCTGCAACACATGTTCTAAAATAGATCTCAAACCACGAGCACCAGACTTACGACTAATAGCCTTAGCAGCCACAGCCTTAAGAGCTGAATCACGAACTTCCAACTCAACCCCCTCTAATTCAAACAAATGCCTATACTGCTTAACTAGAGAGTTTTTTGGCTCCGAAACAATCCGCACTAAAGCTTCTTCATCTAACTCTTCTAAAGTTGTGATTACTGGCAAACGACCCAAAAACTCCGGGATCAACCCATAACGAATTATGTCTTCAGGCTCAATTTTTCTCATTATTTCTCGATGAACTGTGCGCTCTTCTTTGCTGGATACTGCTGCAGAAAACCCAATACTTCTTTTTTCAGTCCTACTTAGAATAACTCTTTCAATATCGGCAAAAGCACCTCCGCATATAAATAAGATATTGCGCGTATCAACTTGCAAATATTCTTGCTGTGGATGCTTACGCCCACCCTGCGGAGGAATACTTGCTACAGTACCTTCAATAATTTTTAGTAAAGCTTGCTGAACACCCTCACCAGAAACATCTCGGGTAATAGAAGGACCATCAGACTTTCTAGCTAATTTATCAATTTCATCAATATATACAATACCGGTTTGTGCTTTTTCGATGTCATAGTCACAGCTCTGCAAGAGCTTTTGAATAATATTTTCTACATCTTCTCCAACATATCCAGCCTCTGTTAATGTTGTAGCGTCAGCCATTGCGAAGGGAACATTAAGAGTTTTTGCTAAAGTTTCAGCCAAAAGAGTTTTACCAGAGCCTGTAGGGCCTACAAGAAGAATATTACTCTTAGCAAGCTGCACATCACTTTTAGCAGAAACAGATAAACGTTTATAGTGATTATAAACTGCTACTGATAAAGCCTTTTTAGCAGCATCCTGACCGATAACATATTCATCAAGAAACTTATGAATCTCGCTAGGCGTTGGCAGCTTTTCATCTCTATCTTCTTTATCAGCAGCTGCCTGCTCTTCTTGAATAATGTCCATGCAAAGCTCAACACACTCATCGCAAACATAAACGGATGGACCAGCAATAAGCTTTTTAACCTCATGCTGGTTTTTACCACAGAAAGAACATTGAACTTTAATATCGCTCATATATGAAACCTATTAGATGATTTATTTGATTATACATAAAAAGATGGGGGCATATGATTAAAAATCAAGCCCCCACTAAAATATTGGCAAGAATAAATAAATTAGTCTATTTATTTTTTTCCATTTTGCTAAGCACATTTCTGTCAGATAACACATGATCAACTAAACCGTACTTCATAGCTGCTTCAGGATCCATAAAATTATCGCGATTAGTATCTTGCTCGATAGTTTCAATTGTCTGACCAGTATGTTTAGCTAAAACACCATTTAAAAGGTTACTAATACGCATAGTCTCTTGAGCGTGAATCTGAATATCTGTACCCTGCCCTTGATACCCACCTAGTACTTGGTGGATCATTACGGTTGAATTAGGCAGACAGTATCTTTTTCCTTTCTCGCCAGCAGAAAGAAGAACTGCCGCAGCACTTGCAGCTTGGCCACAACACAAAGTGCTAACGTGTGGCTTAATAAACTGCATAGTATCATAAATTGCAAGACCAGCAGACACTACTCCACCAGGAGAATTAATATACATACTAATATCTTTATCCGGGTCTTCAGACTCTAAAAATAGAAGCTGAGCAATGATAAGGTTTGCCATGTGTTGCTCAACTTGACCAACCACAAAAATAATCCTCTCTTTCAAAAGACGAGAAAAAATATCGTAAGAACGCTCGCCTCTTGAGGTTTGCTCTACAACCATCGGCACTAAAGTTTGATTCAGCATATCAACTCCCTTATAACAAAAATAGATTACTTCTTAGCTTTATGCTCTTTCTCTACTATATCCTGAAATGCTTTAAAACCAATAGCCTTTTCTTCAGCTTTAACTTGAGACAACATAACTTCGAAAACTTTTTCTTCCATTGCTTGCTGCTCTAAGCTGCGCAATAAGTTTTCGTTCGAGTAAATCATTTCTTTTGCTCGATCATCACCACCAAGCATAGCAACAAACTCATTCACCTTCTTCTCGACAAAAGCACGATCTGGCTTAACTTCGTTTTCATCGATAAACTGCATGATAATTAAGCTGTTACGCACATTGGTCTCAGCCGCAGATTGAAGTTCTTTAGGGTCAACATCTTGAGCAGCATTTGGGTTTTCTTGAGCCTTAGACTTTTGCAAACGATCAATTTCTTTATCAACCATAGACGTTGGCAAAGGAAACTTAGCTTTTGCAGACAACGCCTCAAGAGCCTGATGCTTAAATCTACCAAGAATTCGTTGATTTAACTCATCAGTGATATTTTCTTTTAAAGATTCTTTTAAAGCTTCAAGATCTTTAAATTTCTCTTGACCTTCTCCGCCAAGGTTTTTGGCAAATTCATCATTCAGCTCAGGAAGCTTAACTTCTTCAACTTTATGAACTTTAATTTTAAACTCAGCTTTTTGACCAGCTAGGTCAGCATGACCGTAATCTTTAGGGAATTTAACTTTGATAGTAGACTCATCACCAGCCTTCATACCAACAATACCCTTCTCAAAATCTTCAATTAAACGCTTTTGACCAAGCTCAAGGTCAACACCTTCACCTTTACCACCTTCAAAGGCCTCACCTTTAATAGTGCCTTCATAGTCAGCATTTACTCTGTCATCAGCTTTTGCTGCACGCTTAACTTGAACCCACTCAGCATTTTGTCTTTGCAATTGCTCGAGATACTCTTGAACGTCCTCATCAGTAGGCTCAGCAATATATTTATCAACTTTGATAGTTTCAATTTTAGGAAGCTTAATCTCTGGGTTAATTTCGAAAGTTACTTGATACTCTAACGCACCACCCTTCTTAGGGTCTTTAGTAACTTCTACACGACCAGTTTCAACTGGATCCAAATCATTTTCAGTAATTGCTGCAGGGTAAGTTGACTTAATAAGCTCAGAAACAACTTCTTGCTCAACTGCATCTTTGTACTTCATCTTAACTACTTTAAGAGGCACTTTACCTGGACGGAAGCCTTTAATTTTAACTTGACGAGTAAGCTCTTTGTAGCGGTCTTCCATTTCTTCCACAACTTCTTCAGCTGGAACAGTAACAGTCATCTGACGCTTCAAAGCATCTAGCTCTTTAATAGAAACTTCCATCTTTAAACCTCTTTAATTGATTCTGACTCTCATAGTTTTGATTTTGAATCTCATGAACATGAGAATTTGATGTGTGGTGCGAGAGGAGAGACTCGAACTCTCACGGGTGTTGCCCACTGGAACCTAAATCCAGCGCGTCTACCAATTTCGCCACTCTCGCAGAAACTTTAGGCTAATAGACTAGTGCTACAGAAAATAAATGTCAACAAGTATTTTCAATTATTTTTACTCAGCCCAAGAATATTACAATCCAGTGTTATCTAACGCATTATACCGCGCTTTGATTGCTCAATTGCATCAATAAACAAACGAACATGCTCACAATCGGTGTTAAGCTGATTAAGCTCTTCCAGCGACTGATCCAATGACAAACCCTTACGATACAAAATACGATAAGCCTCTCTTAGTTTTGCTACATTTTCACGACCAAACCCTGCACGACGCAAACCAACATTATTTAAGCCATGCACAGTTGCAGGGTTACCCGCAACAATAACGAAAGGAGGAACGTCTTTTCCTATCATTGCAGCTCGAGCCAAGAAGCTATAAGGACCGATCGATGTAAATTGGTGCACTCCAACAAACGCCCCTACTACCGCATGATCCTCAACTCTAACGTGTCCAGCTAAACTAGCATTATTGATAAAAATCGTGTGATTTTTAATGTCACAATCATGAGCAATATGGACATATGCCATTAGCATATTGCCATTTCCAATAGAGGTCATGCCTCGCCCGCTTGTGGTTCCGCGACTTATAGTACAAAACTCACGAATGATATTGTCATCACCAACTTCGAGGTGAGTAAGCTCTCCCTGATAAGTTTTGTCTTGGGGTTCTTCGCCCACGGAGCTGAATTGGAATAATTTATTATTTTTCCCGATCTTAGTGTTTTCACCAACTACAACGTGCGACCTTACCTCAGTGCCAGCACCAATCTCAACGTTGGCACCAATTACTGAAAAAGGCCCAACTTTAACACTAGGATCAATCTTTGCAGATGGATCAATAACAGCTCTATTATCTATCAAGGGATTATCCTCTCTTAAGCATAAACTCTGCCTTACAGGCTATTTCACCATCGACAGAAGCAACCCCTTCATATACGCTGACTCCCTGTCGCACTTTCAAAATCTTAACTTCAAAATCTAAGCGGTCCCCTGGCACAACCACTCGCTTAAATCTTGCATTATTAACACCAATATAATAAAACGGTTCGCCATCTAAAGGATCGTTCGCGGTCAATAGGGTCAACATACCACCTGTTTGGGCTAAAGCCTCTAAAATCAGAACACCAGGCATAACTGGGCGCCCCGGAAAGTGACCAGTAAAGTATTGCTCGTTAATTGTCACGTTCTTATATGCTTTTATCCAATTACCTAGATCATAATCAACGACACGATCAATCATCACAAATGGGTAGCGATGTGGTAACCACTTCATTATTTCGTTTATGTCTAAAATCTTTTCACTCATTGCATTTTTTCTCTAAATCTTTCAGCCTGCGATCCATCTTGTTAATATTCTTAAACAAAACAACCTTCTTAGCCCAGTCACGATAGGACTCAAGACCAAAGAATCCATTTGCATAAACGCCAGGTTGCTCAATTGACTTACCAACTACTGAATTACCAGACAGCATTACACCATCGGTAAAGGTTAAGTGGTCAGAAATACGTGCCCCGCCCCCTAACATGCAGAAGCTTCCGATGTGCGTGCTACCTGCTATAGCAGAGCAGCCAGCAATAACAGTGTTGGTTCCAATTCGCACATTATGCCCAATTTGCACCTGATTATCAATTTTCACACCATTTTGAATAACAGTATCATCAAAAGATCCACGATCAATTGTTGATGAAGACCCGATATGAACATCATCACCAATCAATACCTTACCGAGATGAGGAACCTGCTTTGAATTGCCATTGTTATCTTGCGTATACCCAAAACCTACCCCACCAATAACGGCAGAAGCTTTTATGATACAGTTGGAACCAATAACTGACTCTCTATAAATTACAGCATTAGAATGAACATGCGTCGCAGAACCAATAGTCACATCATCTTCAACTTTCACACCTGATTCAATAACCGAACCTGCACCAACTTTCACATTCTTGCCAACAATACAATATGGGCCAATAGATGCTGAACTATCAACTTCAGCAGTCTCATCAACAATAGCTGTTGCATGAACCCCCGGTTTAAATTCCGACTTCACAAGAAAACTTTCAGCTAAAATAATAGCGGCGCCATAAGGATCCTTTACAATCACATGAGCTCTATCTCCCATGCCAGAAGCATTAGACTTATCGACCAGAAGAGCAAGAGCTTTCGACTCAGAAGCTTTGTTTTTGTATCGTTTATCACTTAAAAAACTAAGCTCTGTCTCCCCAGCTTTATCCAGCGAAGATATACCAGAAACTTCTATTTCTGAGCTGAGATTAACAAGCTCACCTCTCACAAGATTAGCAACCTCTTGTAATGATAGTTTCTTCTGACCCACAAAAACCTCTCTTTAAATCAAGAAAAGGCCTGCAAAAGCAAGCCTTTCAAAAAAAACATGACACAAGTTGACTTAGTATCGCGCTACTTCATGCTGCTTATTACTTTCTCAGTAACATCTTGGCCATCTTTAGCGTAAGCCACGGCATTTTGATCAATTACAATATCAAAACCACCTTTTTTAGCAACTGCGGCAACTTTTTCTTTCACATTGCCCATAATGGCTGTAAGAGCTTTGTTTTGCTCTTCCATATAACTTTTCTGGAAAGCCATTTGCAAGGCTTGCAACTTACGGCGGCCATCATTTATCTTGTTTTCAATATTTGTTTTTTGTTTTTTACTCATTACAGACTGTTCTTTGGCATACTTCTGCATCAAGCCTTGAAGATCACCCTGCAGTTTACGCATTTCTTTTTCTTTGCTAGCAAACTTGTTTTTCATATCAGTACGCATTTTTTCAACTTTAGGTGATTCCTTTAAAATGCTCTGAATATCAACAACACCAATCTTCATAGCAGCTAACGCAGAACCGCTTAGCAAAAGGCCAGATGCCGCAACTAAAGCTAAAAATTGTTTTTTCATTTAATACTCCTTGAAATAAATGTAATCGTTAAAATCTTTATACGTAAAAGAAACTTTAACAAACTATTATGACAATGGCCAGCTCAATTACTAAGCTAACTAATCCGGCTAGCTATACCCCCATAAAAGAGGTGCCAATACTAAACTGGAACCTATCAATATCGTCTCCAGACCTCTTATTAATGGGTACGGCATAACTTAACAGAAAGGCAACACCAAGAGGAGAAGCCCATTCAATTTGAGCACCTGCTGAATACCTTAGCTTTCGCGCAGCAAATTGGTTTTCAAAAGCACTACCACCGTCTACAAAAAGTGTCGTTCTAACACTATCCAAATAAGATGGCAAAATCACACCTAAACTAGCATTAGTAAGAACATTACCACCAATCGGTTGATGATTAGAGTCACGAGGCCCTACGGTATTTCCCTCAAAAGCATGGATTGAACGAATACCGCCGGCATAATAGTTCATGAAAAACGGCAAATCCTTCATTCCATCATACCCATTACCATACCCCAGGCGAAGATAACCTCTCAAAATGAAGTCTTTTAACATCGGCTGCCAAAAGTTCATATTGTAGCTCACTTTATAGAAAGGTAATGATTCACCACCAATAGGCAAACCTAAGTCACCAGACAACCTCTGACTAACACCACTTGTTGGAAAAAGTGCGCGATCAAGAGTGCCATGAAATAAACTGGAATGCACAACAAACTCATTGAATCTACTGCCATGCTTTTTACGAAAATCTTTAATTTCTTTGGCAGCCTTCTCGCTAGACTCAAGCTTAACCCTGTCATAGTTAAACTGTGTTATAAATTTTGCGTATTCAGACAAAGGAATGCCGTAGGTTAAACCACCACCTATCCTATTCATTGCATAATCACTAAGCTTGATTCGGTCTGGAGTTGTTCTACTCACATGGAAATCCAACCCTCTACTTATTCCGCTCATAGTATAATTAGGGTCATAATAATTAAGACCAAACACTGTCTTAAACTGGTTGCGAGTCGCATTCAAGCTAACACTCTTACCCGATCCACGGAAGTTTTTATCAGTAATGCTACCGCCGTACATAAACCCATAAGTATCTGAGTAACCTATTTCAGCATTTGCACTGGCCGAACTCACCTCTTCAACATTAAAGTTCACATCGCGCTGAGTGGGATCAATAATTGAAGGAGTCATTTTGACTTCTACATTCTTAATATAACCGAGATTTTCTAGATTTCTCTTGGTCTCTTTGACATCATTTAGTCTCAGCAAGCCGCTCTCAGATTGACGAATTTGTTTACGCAGAACTTCATCTTGAGTTCTATAGTTACCGCTAAAGGAAATTCTATTCACATAAACATGCTGGCCAGCAACAAGATGAAAATCAACGTCAACTAGATGAGTTTTTAGATTAACTCGCGGGATAGGCTGAACCGTAGAATTAGCATAACCAAGATTGCCAAGCTTTTTACCTAACGCATCCTCAGAGTCAACCACCGCCTGTCTTGAAAATAAATCACCCCTTTTAATATCTACCGATTTCATCAGTTCCTTTCGCTTGATATCAACTGGTATTGCCCCTGTTATACGAACATTACCAATATTATATTGCTTACCTTCTGAAATTTTCACCGAAATATAGATATGCTCTTTATTAGGCGTAATCGAAACTTGTGTGCCAACAATGTGGAAATTAATATAGCCTCTATTCATATAATAATGAGTCAAGCGCTTTAGGTCGGCTTCTAGACGCTGACGTGAGTACTGATCACTACTTGAGAACCAACTGAAAAAACCACTTGGTGATAAGCTGAACTCTTTTAAAAGGGTAGAGTCTGAGAAAACCTTATTACCAATAATTTTTATTTGAGAAATTTTAGCAACACCACCCTCATCAACCTTAATATTTATTGTTGCTCGCCCTGGGGCCGGGTAATGCACATTTGTATAAACCTGCGCTGTATAATAGCCTTGATTATAATAGGCTGTTAAGATGGCGTGCTTAACATTATCCAAAATCGGCGGATTTATAACCTCTCCTTCGACAACACCAGCTTGGCTTAGTAATGAATTAAGCTGCTTTTTAGTAATAACAGAATTACCGCTAAAATGAACCGCGCTAATTATCGGCCTTTCTTTAACACGAATAACTAAAGTATTACCTTTTTGAAATAGTGATACTTGATCAAAAAATCCTGTTTTATATAATGATCTAATAATCGAGGAGCTATCTTCTTGACTAAATTCATCACCCCTGTGAATCGAAAGATAACTTAATACAGTAGAACGACTTACTCTCTTATTGCCAACAACACTTATATTTTTAATAACAAAACTATTTCCTGCGATAACTGAAGTACTTATTAGTATGCAGGCCAATCCTAAACCTAACCTTTTAATCACTATCCTATATTCCTTCCTCTAACAACTGCATCAGCGTAACACCGAGCTTTTTCATCTGCAATCATTATTTCTTCAAGGCTGCCCGCCTTATAATTTCCAAAATGTTGTAAAACAGCATCAATAATTTTCGAAATATCTATAAATTTAATTTGGCCCTGTAAAAATGCGGCTACTGCAACTTCATTTGCCGCGTTTAGCATTGCAGGAGTTGCTCCACCCGCATTCAATGCATCAAAGGCATACTGCAAACACGGAAATCTTTTTACATCCGGAGCAATAAATTCTAATTTGCTAAGCTGATGCAAATCAAGAGATGGCACAGCTTTTTTAACTCGCGCTGGCCACCCCAGCCCGAAAGCAATTGGAAGCCGCATATCATGAACAGCCATATGAGCGATCATTGAACCGTCAATGTATTCAACCATAGAATGAACTATACTTTGAGGGTGAACTATGACTTCAATTTTCTCCAAATCAACCTTAAATAACCAATACGCTTCGATGACTTCAAAACCTTTATTCATCATGGTTGCAGAGTCAACTGATATCTTAGCACCCATGTCCCAGTTAGGATGAGCACAAGCTTGCTCTGGAGTAACAGAGCCCAGATCCGTTAATGATTTAGATAAAAATGGCCCACCTGACGCCGTAAGGATTAATCTACTAACCGAATTTGGCTCAACCCCAACTTTATAACCGCTTGGCAAGCATTGAAAAATTGCGTTATGTTCACTATCTACAGGTAAAATTTCAGCATTACACTTGTCTGCAGCATCCATCATAATGCTACCAGATATAACCAGAGACTCTTTGTTTGCAAGGAGAACCCGTTTACCTTTTTCTATTGCTGCAAGAGTTGGCTTAAGACCCGCTGAACCAACAATTGCCGATATGACGATATCAGATTCAGAGTTAGAAGAAAGCTCTTGAAGCGCCTTATCACCTTGTAAAACTTCAGTTTTGAGTCTTAATGACTTAAGTTTTTCTTTTAGCAAAGAGGACGCTTTAGTATCTGCAAGAACTACATATTTAGGCTTAAACTCAGAACAAATCTGAAGCATCTTATTAACATTGCTATTTGCAGTTACGCCGAAGACTTCAAAACTATCCTGATGATCTCTAATAACATCAAGAGACTGACTACCCACGGAACCTGTAGCCCCAAGAATGACTACCTTCTTTAATTTTGACATCAGTTAATAATTCCAAGACAAAATACGAAAACAGGCAAGGCGGAAAGCAAGCTGTCTACACGATCAAGAACCCCTCCATGCCCTGGAAAGATTGAGCCAGAATCTTTGATTCCAGCCTGTCTTTTCAAAAGACTCTCAAACAAATCACCAACAACTGAAAAAATAGCAGTCGCAATAGTAACAAGACAAAATAGTATAACTTTAGAGCCATGAAACCCTAAGAAATAAGCCCCAAATATTGCACAAACCACAGAAAAGGAAAGACCACCTACAAGCCCCTCAACTGTTTTATTAGGACTAATTACGGGTATAAGCTTATGCTTTCCAAAGTTTTTCCCTGCAAAATATGCACCTATGTCAACGGTCCACACCAGAACAAGCAAATACATTAACATTGAAGGACCAAATTCGCTGCGCAAAAAACTCATTGAAACAAACGCTATAGAAAAAACACCAAAACCAATGACAGCATTAACAATACCAAACCAATTGTGAATTTTTTGTGAATTAAGCAGCAGTAAAATAGTTAAAAGAACCCAAACTAAGGAGCCACTCATAATATATTCATTAACGTCAACTTTTACTAAAGAAAGCACTAAAAGAAGCAAAGCACCAAAAAAAAGAAATATAAGTTTGAAGATTATATTTTTAGCTACAAAATTGGACCATTCCCAAAAACCAAGAGTAAATAAAGCCCCTACTGCCAACATAAATCTATGCTCTGGCAATAAAAAAACCCCAAAGATTACAATTGGAATAAGTACGGCCGCTGTTAAAAGTCGTTGAAATAGCACGAGCACCTCAAATCATACAATTTTGTCGTGATTGGGAGTTTCCGCTACTAAGCCAAAACGTCTATCACGCCTACAGTAGCTATCAAGAGCTTTTCTGAAATCATCTTCACTAAAATCTGGCCAGTATACATCTGTAAAATAAAGCTCAGTATAAGCAAACTGCCACAACATAAAATTACTTATTCTTTGCTCACCACTGGTTCTAATTAAAAGATCAGGGTCTGGCAAGGCACACAAAGATAACATTTCAGAAAAATCTTGCTCATTTATCAAGCTAGGATCAATAGAACCGTCTTTAACCTTCTCACCTAGTTTACGAGCGGCATTGGTGATATCCCACCTGCCGCTATAATTAATAGCCACAACTAGATTCAAACCAGTATTAGCTGAGGTAACGTTTTCTACTTCTTTGATTTTATCTTGTAGTTCAGCTGATAAGTCACTCAGATCACCAATCACATTAAACTTAACATTATTAGAGTTTAAATCTTTTGCTTGCTCTGTTAGGCTTTCGGCAAACAGCTCAAATAGTGCTTTAACTTCCTGGTCAGGGCGATTCCAATTTTCACAACTAAACGCAAAGAGAGAAAGAACTTCGATATTCTGACGATGTGCTTCTTTAACGATACGCTTTACAGTCTTCGCACCTTCATAATGACCAAAAATACGAATTTGATTACGCTCGTTAGCCCATCGCCCATTTCCGTCCATAATTATTGAGACGTGTTTGGGCAAGAACTCTTTAGTAAGTGAGTTCCTACTCAAAGATTATATCTCCATCAAATCATCTTCTTTTTTAGCAAGAGCCTCATCAATACGCTTGATAAAACCGTTAGTTAAATCTTGAACTTTGGTTTCACCAACTCTTTGATCATCCTCGCTAATTTCACCAGTTAAATCTTTGATATCAGCATTTGCATCACGGCGCACATTACGGATTGCAATACGAGCATTCTCAGCTTCATTTTTAACTAATTTGACAAAGTCTTTACGACGTTCTTCACTTAGAGGAGGCATAGGAACACGAATAACTTCACCGGCTGTAACTGAATTAAGACCCAAATCAGCTTCTCGAATGGCTTTTTCAATTTCAGGGATAATATTTTTTTCCCAAGGTCTAATACTAAGAGTTTGTGCATCGGCTGTAGTAACATTTGCAAGCTGAGTAAGAGGAGTATCAGAGCCATAATAAGAAACTTTCACATGAGCTAAAATATCAGGATGAGCCCTTCCTGTGCGTACCTTATTAAAATCTTCAAGAAGGTTCGCAATACACTTTTCCATTCTTTGCTCAGCGTCTTTTAAAATATCATTAATCATAAAAACTCCTAAATAAACTTTATATAACTACAATAGCTCAAAACAAAGCTAAGCCTTAACAACAGTACCTTCATCATATGAAGAAACTACGTTTGCGATAACACCAGGCTTTTCAATATTAAATATTCTCATTTCCATGCTGTGATCACGACACTGGCAAAAAGCAGTAAGATCCATAACCGCCAGCTCTTTATCCAAAGCTTCTTTATAGGTAAGTTTGCTATATTTAGTAGCGTTGGGATCTTTTTCTGGATCGGCGGAATAAACACCATCAACTTGGGTTGCTTTTAACAAAGCATCGGCTTCAATCTCGATACTACGAAGACTTGCGGCAGAGTCTGTAGTAACCAATGGGTTACCTGTGCCGCCAGGAATAATTACCACGCGACCTTGTTCCAAATGATAAATAGCTTTACGACGATCGAATGTACCAACCATTCCATTCAGAGGTATAGGTGATAACACACGGCAAGCTATACCGTGATTTTCAAAGACATCTCTTAAGGCTAAAGCATTTAGAATAGTGGCGACCATACCCATATGATCGCCGGTAATTCTATTAAGACCTATTTTTGATAACTCTGCTCCTCGACAAAAATTGCCAGCCCCAGGGACGATTGCTACCTGAACACCTAAAGATACAACTTCACCAACTTCATCAACTAGTCTTTTGATAATTTTGGGGCTTATTGCACCATCTTCGTCCCTAAGAGCCTCACCGCTAAGTTTTAATAAAACTCTTTTATATAGCGGGGAGGAGTTACCATCAGATGTCATTTTTTAGAACTCTCCAACTGTTCTTGAACTTCAGCTGCGAAGTCTTTTTTCTCAACCTCACGACCTTCGCCTAAAGCACAACGTACAAATTGCTTAACTTCTGCTCCCTTAGATTTTAGCAGAGCATCAACAGTTTGCTCAGGATTCTTAACAAAAGGTTGACTTAAAAGAGCAACTTCTTTCAAGAATTTCTGAATACGACCTGTAACCATCTTCTCGATAATTTCAGCAGGTTTACCGCTCTGAGCAGCTTGAGCACTAAAAATTTCTTTTTCTTTTTCAACTAATTCCGCTGGAACATCTTCTGGGCGAAGAGCTTCTGGATTGGTAGCAGTCACATGCATTGCGATATCACGCGCCAACTCTAGATCATCATTAGAAACCTCAACCATAGCACCAATACGGCCACTATGAATATAGCTTCCGATAATGCCAGAATCAGCTTCAATCATGAAAGCACGTGTTACTTGGATATTTTCACCAAGTTTAGCAATTCTTTCAGCGCGGATAGTATCAACTGATTTACCATCTTCAAATGGTAATTCCATTATAGTTGCAACGTCAGCTGTGTTATGTTCAAGAGCTAACTCACCAACTTTATTCGCGAACGCCTGAAAAGCATCACCACGAGCTACGAAGTCAGTTTCGCAGTTAACTTCAACCAAGATTGCACGCTTCATGTCTGGAGTAGTTTTGTAAACTATAGCACCTTCAATTGCTGCACGAGAAGCTTTCTTAGCAGCTTTTGCAAGACCATCTTCACGAAGCTTCTTAATAGCTGCCTCAAGATCACCATCAACAGCATTAAGAGCTTTTTTACAATCCATCATGCCTGCGCCAGTTCTTTCACGCAACTCTTTAACCATACTTGCAGTAATTTTTGCCATTTTATAAAGATCCTCTTATTTATCTTCTTTTTTAGCAGCAGTTTTCTTCTTAGCTGCAGGCTTTGCTTCTTTATCTTCAGCAGCTTCTTCTTTTTTAGCAGCAGTTTTCTTAGCTGGAGCTTTTTTAGCAGCAGTACTTTTCTCTTCCTTAACTTCAGCTTTTTTCTCAGCTATTTTCTCTTCTTTAGTTTCAACCGCTCCTTTAGCAGATTCATCTTTTTTAGCTGTGCGCTTTAAAGAAATCTTCTTAGTAACTACTTTACGCTTAGCTCCACCTTCAGCCTTATCGTCAGCTTTAATGTCACCAGCCATGGCTTCTTCAATTTCTTGCTTAGCCTGCAGAATAGTGTCAGCAACTGTAGAAGTATAGAAGTTGATCGCACGATATGCATCATCATTTGCTGGAATCAAATAATCCACGATAGAAGGATTTTGATTTGTATCGACTACACCAATTACAGGGATACTTAATCTTTTAGCTTCCTCAATAGTAATTTTTTCACGGCCAGCATCAATAACAAAGATAGCTTCTGGAAGACCACCCATATCTTTAATACCGCCAAGAGTTTTTTCTAATTTGTCTTTTTCACGCATGAAAGTTAAACGTTCTTTTTTAGTAAAGCCTTCGAAACCGTTAGATTCAGACATAGCTTCAAGATCTTTCAAACGCTTGATTGACTGGCGGATAGTTTTGTAGTTAGTCAACATACCACCTAACCAGCGGTAATCAACGTACGGCATACCACAGCGTTCAGCTTGCTTTTTAATAACGTCAGTAGCAGTTGCTTTTGTCCCAACGAAAAGAACGCGGCCACCTTTGCTTGCAACGTTATAAACGAAGTCAATTGCTTTTTGCATTAAAGGCTGAGTTTTTTCAAGATTGATAATATGGATACCGTCACGAACGCCGTAAATGTAAGGCGCCATACTTGGATGCCAGTAACGAGTACGGTGACCGAAATGCGCACCAACTTTCAATAAATCACGAATAGAAATTTGCTTTGTAGTCATTTTATTTTCCTCTAGGGTTTGACCTCCGCATTTCCCACGACCGAACCCTATTTTTTGGGCACCCTCAATCATGTGTCGAAATGCGTGCGTTTTCTTTGCAAAGTTTTTTTACAAAACATTTGCGATTTCAAGAAGTGCTTTATACCATATATAGAACTTAACCACAACGAGAACTGGAGAAAAAATGTCTATCATAATTAAATCTGCCGAGGAACTGGAAAAAATTAGAGTTGCTGGCAGATTAGCAGCCGAAGTTCTTGAAATGATTGAGCCTTTTGTAAAAGAAGGTATAACTACTGACGAACTAAATACTATTTGTCATGAACATATAACAAAGAAACAAGAAGGTATTCCTGCAACCCTTGGCTACCACGGTTTCACCAAATCAATTTGCACATCCATTAACCACGTAATTTGCCATGGAATCCCTGGCCCCAAGAAACTGAAAAACGGGGATATTATTAACATCGACGTGACCGTTATTAAAGATGGTTTTCACGGTGATACTAGTAAAATGTATTTTGTTGGCGAGCCTAGCATTTTAGGCAAAAGAATAGTTGAGACTGCACAAGAATGCATGTACCTTGGAATTGAAAAAGTCAAGCCAGGAGCCAGATTAGGCGACATTGGAGCTGCCATCCAAAAACATGGCGAAGCTCAAGGATTTTCTATAGTTCGCGAATATTGCGGCCATGGTATTGGGAGAGGCTTCCATGAAGACCCGCAAGTTCTTCATTATGGGAAACCAGGAACAGGAGTTATACTTGAACCAGGAATGACCTTTACCATTGAACCAATGATTAATGCTGGTAAACGCCACACCAAACTACTACCAGACGGCTGGACCGTTGTCACCAAAGATCGCAAATTATCAGCCCAATGGGAACACACACTAGCTGTTACCGAGACAGGATATGAAATTTTCACATACAGAGATGACGAGACATTTCCTAGAGTTAGCTGACAAAATCACATACCTAACCACCAAGAAGGGCGCGAACCCAACAACGAGTCACGCGCCCTCTTAGCTCCCTTAAATTTCTCTTGAAGTTTTATTGCATCACATCAGTGTCAGACTTTTCGCATTTACCACAACAACCCATAAATAAATTGTAAAAGTAAGCGATCAATACACCAAAGATAAACCCATCAATTAAACCGTATATAAGTCCAATAATGCTGCCGATTAAAGATGGCTCATAGCCCACATAAAGGGAACCATAAGTCATTACTACATCGACGCCCACATCCAAGTAAGCCGCAAGCAGCCCCATCAAGAACATACTTAAACCAGCGACAACAGCAATTGACAGACCAAAAGCGACAACATGTATCTTACTTGAACAGCCTTTCATACTTGCCTCCCGTTACTATTTCCTAGTACGTAACCTAATTATAGCACTTAAATGATCATTTTTTATGCAAAACACTGTATTTAAAAAAACTTAACAGTAATTATGATGTTAGGATCTGTTGCTAACAGACTCTATTTCGTTTCTTATAAATTTGGAGGAAAAATGAAACTTAAGTCACTAACAATAATATTGATATTCTTAGGCATCTTTTTAAGCTCATCAGCCAGCGCCCATGTCTTAAAATTTGTAGATGCCGACTACACACCCATTGGAAATCAAACCTTTATTTTATTTTACAAGCACCGACATATTCACAGCATACACACTAGAACAAACTCATCAGGGATTAGCAAAATCGAATTACCCTCTGAGCTATACTACATTCATAAGTGGCAAGTAAACTTATTCACATATCGACCAGAACCGAGCGACTGCTGGAACTTAGAAGATGTAAAGATATCTAAAAACAGAACAAATATAATTCGCATGAGCGTAATTCAGTCAAGTCATAATTGCTATAGGCCCTAACTGAAACAAAAATCAGCAATCTAACATTTCATCAATAGCTTGATTAGCTAGGGCATCAGCTTGTTCATTTTCAGGATGATCACTATGCCCTTTCACCCAATGCCAACTGATTTTATGAGCCGCCACTAACTCATCTAACCGCTTCCAAAGCTCCTGATTTTTAACAGGTTTATTATTTGAATTACGCCAGTTTCTCTTCTTCCAATTCTCCATCCACTCTAGCATTCCTTTACGTAAATACTGAGAATCTGTCGTTAAATCAATCTTACAAGGCTCTTTTAAAGCCTCCAAAGCTCTTATCGCAGCCATAAGCTCCATTTGGTTATTTGTAGTGTGATCTTCACCACCTTTAATATGCTTTTCTTTGCCTCGGTAGCGAATAATAGCACCCCAACCGCCTGGACCAGGATTTCCTCGGCACGCCCCATCCGTAAAAATTTCTATATGCTTCAAATTTTTTGCCCCACCTCTTTAAATGACCTTAAAATCTCACGACGAAAACTAACTACAGGAGATTCTGTTTTTTTTCTAGCAACCAATATATAACTTGCCCCTCTTAATGGGCAACACATTTGGCCAACCCACTCAAAAATCTGCCAATATTTTAGCTTTTTCATATCATGAATAGGTGGGCGAAAAAAACAACTCATATGCTGGCTAACATAATAGTCGTGCCTATATAACCAACGATACAAACGAAACGCAGACAAAAACTTACCCTTCCCCAACAAATGGTCATTTTTTTTAAACACCCCTCTACTTAACCCCCACAAGCTAAAAGGGTTGAAACCAAGTATAACTAGACTACCTCCATCAGCCAAAGCATTATCACTTTGAATCAAGATTGAATCAGGGTTTTCTGCATAAGACAAAACATGAGGCAGGAGCACCAAATCTACCGAATGATCACTTATGGGCAAATCATCTAAACTTCCAACCACCTGAGAAACAGACTGAACATCTGCAGTATCTGCAACTACCTGCGTTGCATGATAATACTGTTGCAGTGGTAGCTGAAACCTAAACGGACCGCCGACTTGCAGAGCCTCCTGACCAGAACAACGACTTAGGGCATAGCTTAACATTCTACGCTCTTCAGCAAAAAGCTGCCGCCCTAACGGTGACGCATACCACGATTCGAGTTGTCGCCAAATCAACTTATCCACACTATAATCTACTTAAAATTACCCACATGAAGAACATATTAATGTTAAAAGTCATTCCAATTCCAGCCCTTAGAGATAATTACATATGGTGCATGTATGATACGACAACAAAACACTGCCTTTTAGTTGACCCAGGAGAAGCAAAACCAGCAATAGAAACTATTGAGAAATTACAATTAAACCCTGTGGCTATTCTTGTCACCCACCATCACTGGGATCATAGCAATGGAGTGACAGATCTAATCAACAAATACGATGTAGAAGTATTTGCTTGCGATGAAAATAAAATTCCTGGAGCTAAAATTCACCTAAAGGATGGAGACGAATTCCTCATAAATAAACTTAGGATCAAATTCAAAGCAATTAGAGTCCCATGCCACACCCTAGACCATACGGCCTTTTATACTCCTAACCTAGTATTTACTGGGGATACCCTTTTCACAGGTGGTTGTGGTAAATTTTTTGAGGGAACTCCTACCCAAATGTTTAACTCACTTGAAAAGCTTAAAAAACTATCTCTAGAAACATTGGTTTATTGTGGGCACGAATACACACAAAGCAACTTGAAGTTTGCTGCCTTAGTCGAGCCTAAGAACATAGATATAAAAAACAGAGTAGCTGAAGTGGATAAACTACGTTCTCAACAATTACCGACAGTTCCAGCATCGCTTGCAATAGAGATGAAAACCAATCCATTTCTTCGCACCAATATTCCTGATGTAATAAAATCCGTCGAGGATTGCTTTAATAAAAAATTCAACTCTGAAATTGAAGTTTTGGCGGCCCTTAGAGAGTGGAAAAACAGTATCTAAAACATTACACCCTATTAAATTGATCAGACTTAATGGGTAATTTCAATATACAAGCTTCGAGTTTGAATTGTAGAAAATCAATTACTTAGGGATAATGTGCTCTAAAATTCGGTCATCCCGCGGCTTGAATCTGTCATCCCGCGGCTTGACCGCGGGATCCATCAAACTAGATTCCGCGATCAAGTCGCACAACGACTGTATTCTAAAAAAGGTCGCAACGTACTTTGGCAATTAGCTAGAGCAAACCACAGGTTTATGCAAGAACACTTTTTGGCCGAATTCTCAATTACGGCAAAGGAAAATTAACAAGAAAAACAAACGACGTTATGTCTCCCCTAGAACTACAAGAGCGCAGATTGCAACGTAACTATATGATTTTTGATTACATGAGCACAAAAATGTTTAAAGGTGGTGATAGACCAGATTATGAGAACCAGGGACATTGCACAAAAATTAAAATAATACCGAAGTCATGCATATACTAGGTAAAAAGTAACTACAAACATTAATTATCTATTTTTTCTGGCAGGTATTCGTACTGAAATGAAATTTACCACAGCTAGTACATTTTAATCCGGCAAGTTTTTCTTTAAATTTTTCTTCTAATTCTTGTTCTTTAGTCAATGCAGCATTACCACCATTTATTTTGGATAATGAGTCATTAGACAAATTTACTTTTAATAATTTATTTTTTTTATGTTTACTAGTCTTGTTGTCACTCATTACATCATCCCCCAAATCAATCCTAACAACACGGTTAGCCACAAATTACAGACCAGCTGTAACCCATGCATACCATCGGACGAACATATTGCGAAATACGGATGTGACTCGCACGTACCTTATAAATTTTGTTATGGTTAGCCGTTGTTACACTTTTATTGAACTACTTTCACTGTTAAGCGCCGCTTATATCCTACTAGTACCTTACGATGATCCCTTTACCCTCACAGTGGTGGCAATCCTTGTACTCTCCATAATACTTTGACCAAACACGTTTTTTTCCGCCACAGACCATACATAGTTTAACACGGAAATGGTACTTAACACCACCCGTGATTTCAGTGGCATCTATAACTTTCTTCGATTTAGCTTTGTCATTTTTATTTTTTTTCATTTACCAGACACCGTTTTGATATAAGAGTTGGTTTGCCTATTGATCTAAAGACCAGCTGTAGCCCACGCAAACCATCGCCGTACATATTGCGAAATGCGGATGTGACCCGTACCTTGCTCATAAAGCTTCACTATATGTTCTTTAAAATTATCTATCGTTTTATTTGCCAGGCCAATTAAGCCATGCTGATTAAAACGATAGCCCAAAAAGCCAAATCCACAAGAGATCTTGCCAATAAAGGTTTTATCGTTCGCAAGTTTGAACTTTAACCTATACATCACTTGATGCATCATATCACTATTAGCAGATTCTTTTTGTCGTGATTTTTTGACATGATTATATGCACGATTTAGATTACTCATGCTTATTAGCTTGAAAATTTGGTTACTGCTATGATAATTATTGTTCATATCTTAAGTATAGTACAAGACACTCTCTGCTCAATTACCGCCCAAAATATATCGTAACTCGTATAAAATCGAGGCCATTAGTATATATTTTAGCCCGATTACCCTGAACCAAAGGTTGACGTTTTGCACAGCAAATAATATTATTGCCTGATGCGAAAAAAATATCTCCTTACACTCATATTTGCCATTTGTGCAGTTCCCCAATCAACTATAACTTTTGCTAATAGCTTTGGTGAAAATGATCTTTGGAGAACAGATACCAATCTATACGAACCAAAAACTAGCTTTTTTTCTGACAATACTATTTGGTCTGATATTAGATCAGGCATGCAACTGAGTAGCGCAAGATATCAAGATGAAGTAAGAAAAAGAATATATTGGTACCAGAAGCATAAGCATTATCTAATAGAGAGCATGCGCAACTCAGCCCCTTATATTCAATATATTTATGCACAAACCAAAAAATATCACATGCCAGCAGAAGCTGCGCTAATACCTTTAGTAGAAAGCGACTATAACCCTTACTCTTACTCTAAGGTAGGAGCTGTAGGTTTATGGCAAATGATGCCAGGCACCGCATCAGGCATGGGACTTAAAATTAACTGGTGGTATGATGGTCGTCGCAACATAATTGCCTCAACTAATGCTGCTCTTCATTACTTACGCTATCTGAACAAATTCTTTAAAAACAACTGGCTCTTAGCTATGGCAGCCTACGATTGCGGCGAAGGCCGAGTACAAAGAGCTCTCCGATACAACATTCGCCACCACAGGAGCTTTGACTTCTGGAATCTACCACTACCAGGCGAGACCCAAAGCTACATCCCAAAACTTTTGGCAATCAAAGAAATTGTATCTCATCCTAGCCGTTACGGATTTAAACTACCTCCAATTAGTTCAGATGAATATGTCACAAAAGTAAATGTTGGCTCACAAATTGATCTTTCAGAAGCGGCAAAACTCGCAGATGTTGATCTACAAATCATGAGAGACTTAAACCCTGGATTTCGTCGCTGGGCTACCGACCCAGATGGCCCTTACACTCTTTTGATCCCTCTTTCTAAATCAGATATTTTCAAAAAAAGGTTATCTCTACTACCTAAAAGCAAACGTGTTACCTGGAGGCATTATACAGTCCACTCTGGAGACACACTAATTGGTATAGCACATAAATTTAAAACTTTTGCCAATATAGTTAAAAGAGTTAACGGCCTTAAAAACAATACGCTACACGTAGGACAAAACCTCCTAATTCCAGTTGCTTACCATGGCTCAGTTAACAGCAAAGTTGTACAACAAAAAGCAGCAATTGCAGAAAGTAAAATACCAGGACCTAAAAGAAAATTCTATACGACAGAGCCTGGAGACACGCTATGGAGCATTTCAGCTAAATTCAATGTTACAGTTCGCCAAATACGATTTTGGAATAACCTTGGATATCATCAGCCTCTTCGCCCAGGAAATGAGTTAATTTTATGGTTACCAAAATCTCACCATAAATTTAAATCAGACACGATTACCTATGTTGTTAAACCAGGTGATACTCTTGGCGGAATAGCCCAAAGATTTAATAGCTCATTGAAGAATATTCATAAAGCTAATGCCATTAAACACGACATTATTCATGTTGGGCAAAAAATTGTAGTGCCACTAACTACAAATGCAAAGCCACCCGCACACAATACATCTAATAAACGTTTGTCATCAAAACTAATGATTAAAGACGGAGAGCTTACTTATAGGGTGTTTGCTGGTGACAATCTAACCAACATAGCCAAGAGATTTCACGTTTCATTGCATGAGCTTGAGCACAGAAATAACATAAAACACGACCTGATTCATCCTGGGCAATTACTTGATGTACCTCGCCCACTTGGAGCGCCAAAACACAAATGGATTAAATATACAGTTAGAAATGGCGACTGCATTGGATCAATTGCCAAAAGGTTCCATGTAAGCACCGAAAAGCTGAGACGCTGGAATAATCTCAACAAGAGAACTATAATTCTTCCGAAACAAACCCTGGCAATATACTCAAAGTAGTAGAATGCTAGTCAAAAAATAGTTGAGGCTCAAACATGTCAGCTAAACTTCTCGACGGAAAATATTTGGCCCAAAAAATCAGAGCTGAGATCTCGGATAAAATAAAGCAACTCAAATCAAAGAACCTTCCAACGCCATGCTTAGCAGTAATATTAATTGGTGAAGACCCTGCTTCACAAATTTATGTTCACAACAAAAAAAATGCTTGCAAAAAAGTGGGCATAAAAACCATAGACTATGATCTTAAAACAAATACTTCTGAAGAGACTTTACTCCAAATTATAGATAAGTTGAATGCAGACAGTTCAGTACATGGTATTTTGGTACAACTCCCGCTTCCAAAACATATAGATACCAACAAAGTTATTGACCGAATCAAAATAGAGAAAGATGTTGACGGATTTCATCCAGAAAACATTGGCAGACTTATTCAAAAACGTCCCCTATTACGTCCATGCACACCATTTGGAATTATGACCCTACTTCAATGCAATGGAATTGATGTAGAAGGAATGGATGCGGTAATTGTAGGAGCCTCAAACATAACTGGACGCCCCTTAGCTATGGAAATGTTAGCGGCTCGCGCCACCGTGACAAATTGTCATTCTAAAACTAGAGACTTGGAATCTCATATTCGCCGTGCAGACCTTCTAGCAGTTGCAATTGGCAAAACTAATATTGTAAAAGCTGAGTGGATAAAGCCTGGGGCTATAGTTATAGATATTGGCATTAACCGCTTAGAAAATGGGCGTATTATTGGCGATATAGACTACAAAGCAGCAGCAGAGCGAGCATCATGGATAACCCCTGTACCTGGAGGAGTTGGACCCATGACCGTTACAATGTTACTTAAAAACACAGTTAATGCATTAGAGATCCAAAATAAACAACCTTAGCCCTGACAACTAAATCCAGACAAATTTGATCAGACATTGACAACAAATCTTGAACTGTCCATTTTTTAAGCTATAACTTTATACAAATAAATCAATTTGTATAATATTATGACAAAAACACTAATAGACAAAAAATCACTCGCCAGCATGAAGTCTTACATTAGCTCCATGAAAGGCAATAAATCTGAATTTACTTTAGCGCACGAAACCCTTTCGAAGTATTCCAACTCATTTTCAGCAATAGAAAATCCAACAATTAGACAAATTAATTCACAAACTAAAGCTCTACAAGAATTAAGAGATGATGTGGAGTTTGCTATAAAAAAATATATAAATGAAACTAGCACCTCACACTATTCACAAGAAGTAAAACATATAAATGCTATAGCTGGAAAGGTAAGCAACTCAATAAAAACTTGCAGAATGGAGTCAGCACTACTGAATTTAAACAGAAGTGATAAAAAACTAAGATCTTCTATACAAACTATATCTGCAGGAAATAAAGAAAAAATAAGCATATTAAAAAAACAATCAAAAAAACAATTAGAATCAAGCAGTTTCACTAAACCTCCCCTTTCTAAGCAAGATTTTTCTTCATTAAAGAAAAGTATTAACAAAGTGATCAAACCATTCAAAATGAAATCAAAAATATTTTCATTATTGACCAACAAGAAATCCAGAGAAACTCAAAAAAAAATGTTAAATGCCATTGAACTTTTAATGAAAGACCTTGAAGGGAAGCAACAAAACTACCCTCAAGGCCAGTATTTAACAAGCACTAAACCTAACCCTAAAAAACCAAGCTACAGTGATTACCTACTTTCAAATGAAGGAAAACCTCTAAAAGATCGTGAGACTGGCATGTACATAAAAAAACTAACTATAAAATCTTCCTCAGGAGAGTCTCTGTTTATGGGACAAATCCAAAATACAATTTTACAAAATATATCACTCTTAGCATCAAGCACATCTAATAAAAAGAAAATAAAAGCAATAGCTAAAGAAATCGATAATATAGAAAGAAAAGTTAGCTTAGTCGTAGCAAATCATGAAATTAACTTAATAGAAACCTCGAGTGAGATTAAATTTCAGATTGCAGATAATATAACCTCCCAATATAAAAAAGCAACCGCAGGAAAAGTAGGAGAGAAGCAAACTCCTCCACCCATACCTCCAAGAGCAGGAAGAATGCCACTAGCAGAGATGCTGAAAAAATTAAACTTAAGCTCATCAAGCATCGCATCAATGCTATCAAAAGGCAACATTAAAGATGTAACAGAAAATTCATTTGAAAGAAAAGAAAAAGTTGAAATTATTGACAATAAAGACTCAGGCTTCAACAAGCCGAGACAACAACAAGATACAACTAAGAAGGACCTAACTACAAGCAATGATAATGAATCACCCCAGATAGTTAGTGATACGGAATCAAGATCCCCTGGAGGCCCCTAGAACAAATCAGATTTAGCCTGCTCATCAGCATGGTAAGAACTACGAACTAATGGACCGCTAGCAACGTGCACAAAACCCATTTTTTTTGCTATCTTACCAAACTCAACGAAAGTTTCAGGTGTTACATATCGTGTTACTGGCATATGGAATTCGCTTGGAGCTAAATATTGTCCGAGCGTCAACATATCAACATTATGTTCACGCAAGTCCTTCATTACCTGCACAACCTCATCATCAGTCTCCCCTAGCCCAAGCATAATACCTGATTTAGTATAAACACTAGGAAGACGCTTTTTGTGTTCTTTTAATAAGTCTAAAGACCACTGGTAATCTGAGCCGGCACGAGCCTCTTTATAAAGGCGTGATACAGTTTCTAAATTATGATTAAAAATATCAGAGGGAGCTTTAACTAACTCTTCTAAGGCTTTGTCCATACGGCCACGAAAATCAGGAACTAGAATTTCAATGCTAGCATTAGGTAAACGATGACGAACTGCCTGAATACACTCTTTAAAATGAGCCCCCCCTCCATCTGGCAAATCATCTCTATCTACCGAGGTTATAACCACGTGACTTAAATTCATTTTTGCAGAGGCTTCAGCAACACGGGCTGGCTCAAGAGGATCCAATGCATCTGGACGACCGTGTGCTACATCACAAAACCCACAGCGACGAGTACACTTGTCTCCCATTATCATAAATGTTGCCGTACCACTGCTGAAGCATTCTGCTAAATTTGGACAACGCGCTTCCTCGCAAACCGTAACCAAACTGTTGGCGCGTAGCATATTTGTAACTTGATTGATTTTTTCAACTTTAGGGAGCTTAATAGACATCCAATCTGGTTTTTCAACTGGCACGTCAGGTCGATCCATTTTACTAACTGGCATCTTATGGAATTTTTCTTTACCACGCTGCTTATTGCCTAGTTTATTAGACATCAAATTTCTCCAGGAGTTTAATAATTTCTTGAGCTAATTCCTTACCAGCACCTTGTATGTTAACACCTTCATTGAACTCAGAAACCTGTGTCATTTTCATTCCTTTCATGCCACAAGGATCAATTTTCGAAAACGGTGTTAAATCCATATCGATATTTAAAGCTAAGCCATGATATACCGAACCACGTTTAGCTCTAAGACCAATTGAACCTATTTTCATGCCATTAACATAAACACCTGGCGCATTTTCTTTACGCTCTGCCTCAACGCCAACAGTATCTAGCCAATTAATCATTGCTTGCTCAAGAATATTTACAAATTCACGAACGCCAATGCCTAATCTCTTAATATCAACCAATGGGTAGATAATTAGTTGACCAGGACCATGATAGGTAATCTCTCCACCACGGTCAGTTATCTCAAGAGGTATATTTGAGGGTGCAAGAAGCTTAGTCACCCCTCCCTCTCCTTGAGTAAACACTGGATTATGCTGCAAAACCCATATCTCATCTGGAGTATTCTCGTCGCGACATTCAGTGAACTCTTTCATTTCCAGCCATGAAGCTTTAAAGTTCATGACCTCACGCTCACGCAACAGAATACTTTCTAACATTTAAGCAACCTCAATCACAGCAATCGGCTGATCACGAACAATCTGCTCACCAGGCTGACAAAGAATTTCTACCAGCTTACCTTCAACTGGCACCGGAGCCTCCATGATAGCTTTGGCAGTTTCAAAAGAAACGAGGGAATCATCTGTTGAAAGATCTTGATCAACATCTGCATGCCACTTTCGTATTGTTACTTTTTCAAGCATTTCACCGAAATCATTTAAAAATATTTCTCGTTTCATCACAAATAACACTCATTTGGGTCCAGTTTCCGGCCCTGAGTTTAGATTATGTTGAATAAAAGTGCAAGTTTGAACATCTCAAAAATACCTGTAGAATTGGAGATTCGCCATTATGGAAACTAGCGAGGACCCTATGCGCATTGAAGCCGAAATCAAACTTGATTACAAAGATGTTCTACTCAGGCCAAAGAGAAGCTCCCTTAAAAGCAGGGCCGAAATTGAACTAAATCGAAAATTCACCTTTTGCCACAGTGACAAAACCTGGGAAGGAATACCAATTATAGCTGCAAACATGGATCATACTGGAACCTTTCGCATTGCAACCGAACTAGCAAAAAATGGGATGATGGGAGCTATTTCCAAGTTTCATGACGTTGAAAGCTGGAAGAAATTTCATAATAAACACCCAGAAGTAATAAATAACTGCTTCGTCAGCGCAGGACTTGTTGAAAATGATTTCAACACACTAAACGCTGTTATGAAAGATATTCCCTGCCCTTTTATATGCTTAGACGTTGCAAATGGTTACACAGAAAGTTTTGTTGAATATGTTTCACGCGTACGTGAGGCATTTCCAGATCATATTATAATGGCTGGAAACGTAGTAACTGGTGAGATGACTGAGCAATTAATTCTTTCTGGGGCTGATATTGTGAAGGTTGGAATTGGCCCAGGATCAGTTTGCACAACTCGTCACAAAACGGGGATTGGCTACCCACAGCTTTCTGCAGTGATAGAGTGTGCTGACGCAGCACATGGACTTCATGGACATGTTTGTGCTGATGGCGGCTGCACAAAACCAGGGGATGTGGCCAAAGCGTTCGCAGCAGGTGCCGACTTTGTAATGCTTGGCGGGATGCTTGCAGGACATGACGAATCTGAAGGTGAAATCGTCGAAAAAGATGGTAAAAAATTTAAAGAATTCTACGGAATGAGCTCTAGAGATGCTATGCATAAGCATAAAGGCACTGTTGCTGACTATCGTGCCAGCGAAGGCAAAACCGTTCTTGTGCCCTATCGCGGCCCTTTACAAACGACAGTTCAAGAAATACTTGGTGGCGTTCGCTCTACTTGCACTTACGTCGGAGCTGTAAACCTAAAAGCTTTACCAAAGTGCGCAACTTTTATTCGAGTGACATCTCAAGCTAATGAAATCTTCACCTAACTTTCGCCCCTACCCTACCAAACCGCTGGGAAATACTCCTAGCGGTCTCATGCAAAACAAACTTGACTATTTTATAGGCATATGATCTAATATCAATCCAGTAATTGACCAAATATTAAGCATATATTGCCCTCAAGTATGGAAAGGTAAATCATGCAAAAAGCCATCTTAATCGTTGACCCTAGTGCATCAAAAGACTATCTACACAATAGGCTGCAAAGCCTTGGTTACGCTACCATTTCCTTTAAAACAACAAACAAGCCTTTAACTGAATCTACAACCAGCTCCAGCCCCAATATTTTTGACAAAACTATTTACACTACAAATAATTTAAGAGATGATTTAAAAGCTATATCGCAACTAAAGAAAAGCTTTAAAATTATTGCTGGTATCTCAGGATCCGAATTAGGGCTTGACTATAGCGAGCAACTTATTAGCAAATTATTCCCAGATGCATCTAACGATCCAGCTACATCACACCTTCGCTGCAGCAAATCTGCAATAAACAATCGACTCAAAAGATACGGACTAAACTATATTGAACAAACAGTCATAAAGCACTCAATGTCAGTTACCGAAAAATTAGCTATTGCTAGCTCATTTTTTGACAAACATTATGGTCACGTTATTTTAGAACCAGACCTACCAAATAATGAATTTATTGAGCCGTTTACACCTAAAAATCTAAATGACTTAAAAGATTATATAAGCCAAGAATCTTTAAGCAGTATAAATATTATCATTCAGCAAAAAATTGTAGGTGAAGAATATTATGTTAACTTGGCACACTACAAAGGCAAATTTAAAGCAACCGCTGTTGGTCAATATCAAAATAGCGGCCCTTATTATGAATATGTAGATAATATTGACCTAGATGCACCATGTGCTCAGCAAGCAATAGACTATGTCATTGAAATCAACAAAACACTAAACATGTTTAACGGGCTGTCTCACACTAAAATAGTGCGCAAAAATGATGAGTTTTATTTGCTAAGATTCACACCAAGAATTTCTGGACTATATGGCTACCAAAATATGATGGCAAAATCAGCTGGCGTCGACCAAATTGGCGCATTCATAGGACTTATTGAAAATAAAAAACTAAATGAAATCAAACCTAAATTTTTTCAGAGAATATTTTGCCTAAAAAAACAACTCGAACTACTTAACCATATTGATGAAGAAAAAATAAAGTCATTGCCAGCGTATATCAACCATTTAAAAACCAACCCTTACAACAAGCTTGATGAAAATGAAAATCATGGTAACCTCTCTGACATTACCTTGGCTGTTCTTCTAAGAAGCAGCGACAAGAAAGAAATTCTTCGCGAAACCAAATTTTTACAAAAAATTGAATATCAACGAGGCTCAGTATTATGAATTTAGGCTACATCTTTGCACTTGGCTATGTACTTTTACTTTCTTTATCTACAATCTGGGTTGATGCGTTAGGTGCGCACATTCCTGTCTTAACCTTATTATTCTATACAACCATTACTGCAATTGTTAGCTTCAACTTAGTCAGATTCAAACGCATCAAAACAAACCACAAACAGATTGCCATTGATATTAAAGAGTGGGCAAAAATGGGTGTGCTTGTTAGCTCTGTATGGTTTTTTACCTATTACGGAGCCATTCATAGCTCTCCAGATTTTTTAATTGCTGTATCCTATATATTTATGGGGCTCCTCGGCTCATACCTTAGACAAAACAAACTGAAAATAATTGCTTGCGCAATTAGCATAGGGTTATGCTGCATATTTTCCCCTAACTACTCTTTGCTAGGCTTATTAGTCGCACTTTCAATGGGCGGATCTTTGTTCACTTACCTTATTATTTCAGATAAATTTTGTAAAAAATATCAGATGGAAGCGGGCGATATTCTAGCCATTAGATATTATCTCCTACTGATTGGCGTCTTTATCGCCGTACTAATTTCAAAGCAAGGCCTGCATTCATTGGAAATTTCTTGGCAAATGGCGGGTATACTAATTACCCTGGGGCTAGCCAATATGGTTATTCCAATTTTTTGCTCACAGAGTGCTCTTGGGCTTTTGGGCGCAAGTGAATTAAGCTTTATTACATCACTACTTCCAGTTATTGGATTTATTTTCACCGATCTAACAAAGCATGCTTGGCATCCTGGAATGCTGTTCGCATGCACAGTGGCAACCATTGCATTGAATATTGATAAGTTAGCATCTCTAAGTTTAAAATTGAAATATAGAGTTGAAGCATAAAATCTTTTTGATAACTAAGTTTATGCTAGCCCTATCTACAGACCCTAAACAAGGAGTAGTTCAGGTGACGTTTAGTTCAGAAGCAACAAAAATAGCCTTCAACGCATTCATAGAAAAACTCAAGCAGACTGAATCCATGAGCACTACAATTGCTAACTTAAGAAACAAGTTTGAGGGAAACCTCACCTTTTTCTTCTTTTGCTTATGGGCAGCACGAGATGGCTATGGGCCAATGAAGCCTGCTGAATTAATGAAGATAGAAAAATCCTCGGCTCTATGGCACGCTTGCCTTACAAAGCCTCTCAAAAGTTTAGAATCTCAAATAAAAACTTCTCTACCCAGCAAAAACTCACTCACCGAACAAATAGAACAAATAATTTTAGCCTCCCAAAAAATAGAGCAAAACAATTTAACTAGGAGCTTTAATAGAAAACCAAAACAAAACAGGACTACAAAACACCGTTTAAATGATGCCTGCAAAAACTGGTTTAATTATTTCAAACTAAAACAACTTACACCTGAGGGAATAGAAGAGGAAATATACAAAGTGCTTAACTTTGCCTTTACCGAATTTAAACCCAAAGACATCAGAGAAGTTTGCGATAACAATTTCCTAAACAATTATAACTATGGGCATCAATTTACACTATGGCCTGCTTAAATTTAGGGTCTGTTGACAATTGGTGTTGCAAGGCGAAAATATCTAGAATAAGGATATTGTTCTACTTGCGATCAATTTACAAAAAATCTATTATAGGGCCTGCTGACGATTGGTCTTACTGCTACATCACTGATTGTCAAAATCCATTAAACAGGCATCTGTTTTATAGTCGATCATTAAATGAAACGATCTAAGTTTACTCCATTACCAAGCGCATCTGAGCTTAAGATGATGCACCCAACACCTGAGGCTATTGTAGAGCAGGTCACTGCCGCACGCCTGGAAATTTCCGACATCATCCATGGCAGAGATGATAGACTTCTGCTTGTAGTAGGTCCGTGTTCAATTCATGACTCCAAAAGCGCTATAGAATATGCAAAAAGACTAAAACAACTTGCAGACAAACATAAAGATTCATTATGTATCGTGATGAGAACATATTTTGAAAAATCAAGAACATCAATTGGCTGGAAAGGTTTTCTTTACGATCCGCATCTTGATGGTAGTAATAATTTCAATTTAGGCTTACAAGAAGCAAGATCCTTACTAATTCAAATAAACCAACTAGGAGTCAGAACAGGTTGTGAATTTCTAGATATCAATACCGCAAATTACTTTAATGACCTTGTAAGCTGGGCCACTATTGGCGCCAGAACCAGCGAAAGCCCTGTTCATAGAGCGCTGGCATCCGGTTTAGCAATGCCAATCGGAATAAAGAATGGAACCTCTGGTAATATTGATATCTCTATAAATGGGGTATTATCTGCGAAACACTCTCATCAATATATTGCCAGCAATGAACATGGTCGTTGCGGTCTTATTTCAACATCTGGAAATAACGACTGCCATGTAATTCTTAGAGGCGGAGCAAGTGGCCCTAACTATAATCACAGCATTATTCAAAATACTTCTATAAAGTTACATAAACATAATCTAACACCCAAGCTAATGATTGACTGCAGCCATGATAACAGTGGTAAAAACCATGAAAAGCAGTTAGAAGTTGCCATGGATATTATTGATCAAATTCATAACCATGACGCCCCAATTTTTGGAGTTATGCTGGAAAGTTTTTTAAATCCTGGGCGCCAAGATTTTTTTGAAAAAAACGCTATACAATTTGGCAAAAGCATAACTGACCCATGCCTAGGTTGGGAACAAACCAAAAATATTATTAACGAATTTGCTAAAGCAAAAGCGTTAAACCTCTTTAAAGATGTGACATAACCAAATGTCATCTTTTATTTAATCATAAAACACATCTCAACTTGTAAGCTATCTCTCCCAGGTTTTTTCGGCTAAAGAACCTAGCTTGTATGTGACATTTTCTTCAAACTGCAACGGCATAATGGTCAACATATTGATAAATAATTTATTTCTGTGCAAAATAACTTCCATTATTTTTAACAATAATAAATAAAAAATTAAGTGAACATGATTAACAACGAATATAATGATTTAGAAGAAATAAACTCTACTGAAGACACTCCTCTCTTAAATAACAACAATACAGAGACAACAGAAGAAGCGGAAGATAATACACCTAATCTTGATGATTTAAGTGATGACTTGGCTTTAGAAATACTAAGTTTTTTGCATCCTAACGATTTAAAAGCATTACTTCTTAGCAATAAGAGTTTCAATAGCCATGTAAATGCATACATAAGCAGGGACCTTCATCAGGATTCAAGGTTACTTAAAGATTTTTTAAAAACGATTATAAGTGCACAACTTAATAAAAAGCTAAATTTTAAACAAAAATATATAAATAAATATTTAAATAAGGCAATTGAGGTCGATACATCCTTTATAACTAAATACAAAAACAAAATAAACTCTTTAAGCTTAACAAACCAGCAGAAAGAAAACACCTTTTCCTCAATAAATGAGAAACTTCAAGCGCTAGTGAAAGGTACAAAAGTTATAGAAGCGCCTAAAATGCGCCGCCATTTTTCTTTGTCAATTTCCGCACACGATATTCAGCTTCTACGCATGCTTAAAGGGAAAAATAGCATCAGCAAAGATAGATATTTTATGAGCTATGGCATGAAGTTATACATGATATTTCTTGCGATCTCTTTTGTGGTATCTATTGTTTTGATTACACCACTTGCCACTATGGATATGATTCTTAGTAAGACAGAAGGCAAGTCTCTTGGTATTGCATATAAAGCTGCTACTTTATTGTCAACTACAGGGTTTTTATTTATTTCCTCAATGGTTGCAGACAAAATTATTTGCCCTGAACCTTCAGGTCTATGGTTTTATCAAAAACAAAATGAAAGGTATATCATTGAGTCTATTAATAGCTTTATCAAAGAGACAAATGATATCTACAACGATGCGCTAAAAGAAGCGAAGAAAGAAGTCACAACAGAAGGCCAGGTGGAAGTAAGTAATCATAATGATGAAAACAAAGATTTAAATACAGCAAATAATGCCTTGCTGCTCTTCAACACAAACCTTAAGAAAAATTGGAGAGATACAAGTTCTTCTTATAATGATTTTCCACCAAGCTGGGATTCGGCAATCTAAGCTTAGGGGTTTATTTGTTGAAAATCAATTAATTACAACAGATAACATGAGATAAGACCCTGCAATCCACTCCGGCAATTGATCAGACTTAATGGGTAATTTCAATATACAAGTTATGAGTTTTAAATAATCAACTTATATGCTTTAACAGTAGTAAAGAGATGAGAATACTGTCATTGTGCGACTTGATCGCGGAATCTAGTTTGATGGATCCCGCGGTCAAGCCGCGGGATGACAAATTCGGGTCGCGGGATGACCTAATCTTAGTCCACATTATCCATAAGTAATTTATTTTCTACAAATAAAACTCGAAACTCGAGTTTTGAAGTAAATAGTTCGCATTTATTGTTTATATTTTAAATCATTCGATAATCCCCACCTGACACCACATCAACCACGGGAGCCAGGAAAATATATTCCACGATCGAATCGAGGAAGGGTGATACTTTCACTGAGTTACGACAATTACCAAGGCAAAAGTTGATAATTTATTAAACAGCTACTAAATTTATAATGATAAGCAAGACGATGGTGATCCGCTGTGAACGAAACTATAAAAAACAAGCTGGATGAGATAGCTGCCAGTGAGATAGAGTACAGAAACGGAATAAATGAACTTGTAAATACAATTTCACCAAGCAGCTCAACTCATTTCATCCATTCTCAGCTGCAAATATTAGGCAACCGCGTTGCCCCCACAGATCTTTCACCAGAAGTCTACCATAAACGCATGCTAGGCGAAGAATTAAAAATTGATTCTGTTATTGTACTTCAGCTTAACTTATCATCACCAATGGCTCCCCCTGGATTATTTGACAACGTTGACTATAACTTCATACCAGACTTTATTGAAAAGGCAATTGAGTTAGAGGTTATTGCAAAAGCCGAAATTAGTAAATTATCCAAAAAAAAACTAGCTAAAAAAAACCCGAGCAAAGCTGAGATAAAACAGTTTATAAAAGACTCGATTCAAGCCAAAGACAAAGAATTAACATATATTATTCAAGCCTTAAAAGCTGCAGAATCGACCAAAAATCACTACAATTCAATAACTGGGGTCTTTCAAGAGGTAATAAGCCTTCTTGACATAAAAAAACAAGCCAGCACGCTGATTAATTTGGGGCTGCCTGCTGAATACATAACTGCAGCAATACCTCAAATTATAGAGCTTTGCACAAACGATGGGGCAGGCCATATAACAGTTAATTCAAAAGAAGTAAGACAAAGATATCATCAAAGCCAGGATAGCAATTACGCCATAGCAATGGCCATGAGCACCGACCCTAAAACTAACGCAATTGATAAAATACTAGGCATGTCTAAACTGGCAGAAGATATTGCCACAAGAAAGATAAAAGTAATAAAGCCTGACGATGTTGCCAAGCAATTACTAGGGGGAGCTGTTTCTACTCAAAAATCATACTGGAATAACCCTAGGAATGAAAACTACAAAGAGAGAGACGCCATTAACTTTCAACTATCTAATGTCAGCCAAACACTTTTGGCTAAAAAAAATATATTCTCAAAAACAATTAGTTTTTTCCAAGAAGGAAAAACTCATACTACAAAAGAGAAGAATTTATCTTTTAACACTCAATCATCAATAAGTTTACACATCTTGGGAACCACTGATAATACCAATACTTTCAAGGACAATCCTGAAGTAGAACAAGAAACTAACGGGCCTAATCCTGCTGTTTAGGGTCTGTTGCATCACATGGAGAAATATTCTTCCAGACCCCGCAACAAGTGCGGGGTGACAAGACATCAGGATCTATTGTGACAATTAAGCCACTAAATCAGGCTCTCTAGCCGCCTTAACATCATCTAACCTACCAACTGGCATAGTATGTGGCGCAGTCTGCACTAACTGAGGATTTGTTTTTGCCTCTTCTAAGATTTTAGTCATAGCCTCAACAAACTGATCCATTGTCTGCTTGCTCTCTGTTTCAGTTGGCTCTATTAAGAGACACTCAGGGACCAATAATGGAAAATAAACTGTTGGAGCATGAAATCCATAGTCCAATAAACGCTTAGCAACATGATTAGCCGTCACACCATACTCTTTAGCTTCGCGCTTCATAGTGACAACAAACTCATGAGATGCTCGTCGATTTGGAAAAGCTAACTCAAAACCTGCAGCTTCAAGGCGCCGTCGAAGATAAGCAGCATTTAAAGTTGCAAGCTTAGATACCTCTTCAAGACCTTGCTTACCAAGCTGTTTAATATAAATATGAGCCCTCAACAGGACACCAACATTCCCCATAAATGTTGATAACTGCCCAATAGACTCTGGCCTGTCATCCTTAGTCAACCAACGATAATGATCATTCTCTTTACCTAAAATTGGAGTTGGCAGATATGGGGCAAGCCTCTCATTAGCAGCTACAGGGCCTGCCCCTGGCCCGCCGCCACCATGAGGAGTTGCAAAAGTTTTATGAAGGTTTAAATGCAAAACATCAAAACCCATATCCCCTGGGCGTGCATGGCCTAATATCGCATTTAAGTTGGCACCATCATAATAAAGAAGGCCTCCAACCTCATGAATCATATTAGCAATTTTCTCAATCTGGCGCTCAAAAACACCAAGAGTTGAAGGGTTAGTCAACATGATACCTGCTGTTTGCGGGCCAATTATGGCAGCGAGCGCCTCCAAATCAACGTCACCTGAATCATCAGTTGGAACTTCCTTAACTTTGTAACCGCACATGGTTGCAGTAGCAGGGTTAGTACCATGAGCAGCATCTGGAACAATCATTTCAGTTCGCCCATCATCACCCTTGGCTTGGTGGTAAGCACGAATCATTGCAACCCCGGCATATTCACCTTGAGCACCGGCCATTGGTGAAAGAGAAACTGTGTGCATACCAGTAATTTCAGCTAGATCACGCTCAAGCTCATACATACACTGCAATACACCCTGGCTTGCTAATTCAGGAGCGTAAGGATGGCGCTGTAAAAACCCTGGCTGCATTGCTAATACATGTGCAGCTTTTGGATTATACTTCATGGTGCAAGAACCAAGCGGATAAAAATTAGTATCAATAGAATAATTAAGTTTAGATAAGCACGTATAATGCCTAACAACATCAAGCTCTGACACCTCAGGCAGCATTGGCGCACTTTCACGTAAAAATTTATTAGGAATACTGCTGTTCACCACTGGGTCCTTAAGAAGAATGCCTTTTGCTACCCTACTTTGCTCTGATTTATCGAAAATTAGCATACCATTTCTCCTTGCAACGCTTTGCTGAACTCTTCAACATACTGTTGAATATCAAATTCAGACTTAGTTTCAGTCACACAAACCAAAATACAGTCGCCAATCTCAGGATATATATGCTTCAACGATAGACCTGGCAATATATTAAGCTTATTCATCTCTTCTTCTACCTCGTGAACAGGGCAAGGCAATCTCAAGACAAACTCATGAAAAAATGGCCCATTAAATACTAGCTCAACGCCTGGAAGCACCAATAATTTATTTAATAAGTCCTGAGCGTTTTGATGGCTTTTTAATGCAACACGACGCATTCCCTCAGACCCTAGCAAACTCATAAAAATAGTAGCAGCAGTTACCAGCAAGCCTTGGTTGGTACAAATATTTGATGTAGCCTTAGCGCGCCGAATATGCTGTTCTCGAGCCTGCAAAGTCAACGTAAAGCCAGTTTTGCCATTTTCATCAGTTGTACGCCCAATTAATCGCCCCGGCAAATTACGAATAAACTTCTCACGACAGCACATGAATCCAAAATAAGGCCCACCTGAAGAAAGCGGGCTACCGATCGGCTGACCTTCACCACAGGCAATATCAGCACCATTTTGCCCCCATTCTCCAGGAGGCTTAATCAAACTCATAGCCATTGGGTTCACAACACCAATAACTATAGCACCTTGAGCATGAGCCCAATCAGTTAGCTCATCAACTTCTTCTAAAATACCGAAAAAATTTGGTTGAGGCACAACAATAGCTGTTATATCTTCACCTTCAAATTCCTTCAGTTTTGCAAAATCAATCTGTCCACCTTCTTTTGTAAAAGGTACTGATTCAAGCTTTATCTTTTGCGGAGATGTAATAGCCTCTACAGTTTTACGGTATGCTGGGTGAATTGCTTCTGGCATTAGAATACGCATTGATTTTGATTTACGATTACAACGACAGGCCATCAATACAGACTCCGCAAGACTTGATGCACCATCATACTGAGAGGCATTTGACACATCCATTGCCATCAATCGAGCCATCATAGTCTGATACTCATAAAAAGTCTGCAAAGAACCCTGGCTAGCCTCAGCCTGATAAGGTGTATATGAAGTTAAATATTCACCACGGCTTGTAATTTGCCATACAGCAGCTGGAATAAAATGCTCATAAGCTCCTGCACCTATAAAGCATTTTTTACCTTGGTCTTTAGCTGCACGCTCGCTTATTATTCGAGTCAACTCCATCTCAGGAAGTGGGTCAGGCAAATCAAGGCCCTCTATTTTCAAGGAAGATGGTATTTCATCAAATAGCTGATCGATTGAATCGATTTCTAGCTCTTCCAACATTTGCTGGATATCAGTATTAGTATGTGGTGTAAACATTGCAAATTACTCTCGTAGAAAGTAACTTCCAGGATCGGCAAAGATTGATTTTTCAAAGTTATTTTGCAGCTCTTATTTATTAATACACTCTGCTGCTCAACGATCAATCTGCAATAAAACCTAGAAGTTCTATAAATTCTTAGCGGTCTTATTTCCTGAATATCAGGCGCCCCCAAAAGAACGATTATTTTGAGAAAAACCCTACCCTTCTTGCTCAACAACCTCAGCGTATGCTTCAGCGTCAAGAAGATCATCAAGCTGAGATTCGTCATCGATTCTCACTCTAAACAACCAACCACTGCCATAGGGGTCGTTATTTACAAATCCAGGAGTCTTATCCAATGTGTCATTAACATCTTCAACCTCTCCAGTTAAGGGGCTATAAACGTCAGAAGCTGCTTTAACCGATTCAACTACAGCACACTCATCACCAATACTAAGTTCTTGGCCAATTTCAGGTAGCTCAACAAAAACTAAGTCACCCATCTGAGCCTGAGCATGATCAGTAATACCGACAAGCGCAGTTCCATCTTCTTCTATCTTTACCCACTCGTGAGACTTTGCATATTTTAAATCATCTGGAAAATCTGACATATTAAAGCTCCTTATAAACAACTTCGCCACGGCGAACAAAAGGCAAACTAACCAACTTTACTGGTTGATGCTTGCCACGAATATTAACAAAAATTTCTTTTTCAACTGCAACTGGAATACGTGCCATTGCGACACTGAACTCTAATGTTGGAGAGTAACTTCCACTGGTAATCTCCCCAATTTCTTGCTCATTATGGATGAGCTTTTGATGAGCACGCAAAATCCCCGCTCCTTGGAATACCAACCCAACTAATTTGTGGGTTTGTTCTTTATTTTCTATGACAGATCGACCAATAAAATTTCTATCTGGATCATCAAACGAAACAACCCAACTTAAATTACTTTCATCAGGAGTAGTTGATTCATCCATGTCATTGCCATATAGATTCAACCCAGCTTCAAGGCGCAAAGTATCACGTGCACCAAGACCTGCAGGATTTACACCTACATTTAGTAAGTTATTCCAAAGCTTCTCAGACTTATCTGCCGGAATAATAATCTCAAAGCCGTCTTCACCAGTATAGCCAGTGCGGCTTATGAAATAATCATCAACTTTTGCACATTGAAAAAACTTCAGCGCACTCGCAACATCTCTAATCTGATCAGGCAGAACAGAGTGAGCAAGCTTGCATGCTTTTGGCCCCTGAATCGCAATAATTGCAGAATCTTTATCTTCCGTTAGTTTAACATCAAAATTTTGCACCTGAGAGCTAAGCAAGGCAGCTACTTTATCATGCGTGCCGGCATTACTTACAATACGGTAGTTTTGATCATCAATATAATAAACTAAAAGGTCATCAATCACTCCACCACTTTCATTAAGCATGAGCGTATACTGAGCTCGACCAGGACCTTTCAACTTGGAAATATCATTCGCCAGGAGAAACCTAAGTAATTTTTGAACTTCAGGGCCTTTAATATCAAAAATTGCCATATGGGAAACATCAAACATCCCAGCATTTTGACGAACAGCATTATGCTCTTCTATTTGTGAACCGTAATTAATAGGCATTGACCAGCTGCAAAAGGGCACCATCTTAGCTCCAGCTGCTAGATGACAATTATAAAGTGGGGTTTTATTGAGAATTTTCACTTCTGCCATCACATACTCCCTTAAAATAGATAAAGAACCAATTTACATCAAGTTTGCAATAGCATCAACAATATGGCCTATTTACAATTAACCTTAAGGCAGCAAATGCAGATAATTTGTGAAAATTTAACTATAATTTAGGATCTATACAGAGGAACCTCAAATGAAAAACAAATTTGACGCATTAATAGTAGGTGCTGGCCAAATTGGCGGAGCTCTTGCCAACCTTCTCCTAAAACTTAACTGGAAAGTTGGAGCTATTGATACCCAAACTACAGTAGGACCAGGTAAACATGACTCCCCCATAGTGTGCGCTATCAACCTACAATCAAAAGATTTGCTCAATACAATTGGCATATGGAATCAAATACCCAAAGAGTTTATTGGTGAGTTCAAAAACATGGCGGTTAAAGATGCAACTGGTGGCGGAAAAATAGAATTTAATGGCGACAGCTTAGGCTATCCAAGTCTTGGTAATATTGTCAGCAACCGTGCCATTACACATCTATTACGTCAAAAATTCACCCAAAATGGTGGCAAATTAATTTCTCCTGCTAAAATAAAAACTGTCAAAAAATTAGCACACGATTGGCAAATAACTCTTGAAGATGACACCATTCTCACAACTAAATTATTAATTGCTGCAGATGGCGCTAATTCATTTATTCGTAGCCAACTTAAAATAGATCTATGGGAAAACTCATATGATCAAATAGCATTTGTTACAACCTTGAAAACTGAAAAGCCTCATCAAAACACCTGCAGACAATGGTTTCATCCCCACAGTATTTTAGCGTTTCTGCCAATGAACGACCCAAATTACGTTTCAATTGTTTGGTCAGTTGACAAAAATGAAGCTCAGCAACAAAAAAAGCTAACTCACGAAGAAATAGCTAAGCAGCTTTCTGTACTTTCAGCATTCGAGTTAGGAAAAGTTGAAGTTGCAAGTCAAATATACTCTCGCCCACTAAAAATGCGCCATGTTAAGTCATATATTGATGAAGGATTTGCCCTAGTCGGGGATGCCGCTCACACAATTCACCCCTTGGCAGGACAGGGTGTCAATCTAGGTTTTAGAGACGTAACAAATCTATTTGAAATATTAAAAGAAGCTAAAGACAAAGGTAGAGATGCAGCTGCAATTGATACGCTACGCAAATATGAAAGATCGCGCAAAGGTGATACCTGGACCCTAATTGCTACAATGGAAGCATTCAAACAAGGGTTCGTTAATAATAATGAGTGGCTGGCTACCATAAGAAGTCTTGGGCTAGACATCACTGACAAACTTGATTTACTAAAAAAATTCTTTACCTATCAAGCCTGCAAACGATTTTAGAAAAAACTCTGATTGATAATAAACACAAAAAAGGCCACTTAGTGGCCTTTTTATAATATATGCTATTTGATAACTCTAAGATGGCTACGGCCGCCTTTTTTACCACCACCTGAACCAGATGATGACTTACCACCACCCGACGGAGGAGGACTACCTGAATCATCATCTTCCAAATCAGCATCAGCACTCATTGGAAAATCAGTCAACATCATACCATTATCATTTTCTTGGGCATAAATAACCTCAATTGCTGAAATTGGCACATAAATATGATGAACGATACCACGAAACCTGGCATCAAATTGAACAGTTTTATTATCAATAACTAGATCTTTAACTGCCTGAGGGGCAATGTTCAGAACGATCTTTCCATCCTGCACGTAGTTGCGCGGAATCTCAGCACGAGGATGATCCGCATCAACCACAATGTGAGGGGTCAAACCATTATCTACAATCCAATCATTGAAAGCTCTAAGAACGTAAGGTCGACTAGAAGACATCTTCGGTTTCATGTAACTCACGCTCACTTTCAGTTAAACTAGCTTGATAAGATTCTCTCTCAAAAATACGTTCAGCATACTCTTCTAGAGGTTTCATTTCAGGTGTAATCTGTACACCAAGATCTTCTAGGCGCCACAACAATGGAGCTATACAGCAATCAACCAAAGTGAATTCTTCGCTAAGAAAATACGGAAAATCCTGACAAAGAGGAGCTATACTAGTTAAACCTTCAGCCAGCTGACAGCGAGCCTCTTGAGCAGCTGCAAAATCATCTCCCTCAATTTTATCGATAAGGCTATACCAATCTGTTTCGATACGATGTACCATCAAACGGCTTTTAGCTCGAGCAACCGGATAAACGGGAAGCAATGGCGGGTGAGGGAAACGCTCGTCAAGATACTCCATAATTACTTGGGCATCGTAAAGAACAAGATCACGATCAACCAAAGTCGGTACGTTTGCATAAGGATTAATCTCAAGTAATTCTTCAGGCATATTGTTAGGGTCAACCTCCACATGAGTGAAGTTAACGCCTTTTTCAGCGAGGACAATTCTTACTTGGTGACTTTTATAATCTCCAGATCTAGAGAATAGCGTCATACGAGCGCCACGTAAAACAGACATGTATATCTCCCAAAACTTTATATTTTCACCACGCATTTAACGCAGCGGAGTGTAGACGCATTATACACCAAAAGCTAAAAAAATGAAAGTTTTAGACTTGTTTGACACCGAAAAACCCCATAGAATAGGGGTTAATCAGTGTTTCAACCTAAGGCATAAAAATGAATAATTCTATCGTTGAACAACGACCATTAAGTGAATTCGCAGAAAAGGCATACCTTAACTACTCAATGTATGTAATTCTTGATCGCGCACTACCCCATATTCAAGATGGCCTAAAACCTGTGCAGCGACGTATTATTTATGCAATGTCAGAAATGGGCATCAAAGCCAACTCTCGCTACAAAAAATCGGCGCGCACAGTTGGCGATGTGCTAGGTAAATACCACCCACACAGCGATACCGCATGTTATGAAGCAATGGTATTAATGGCGCAAGACTTCTCATTCCGCTACCCAATGGTTGACGGGCAAGGGAACTGGGGAAGCATGGATAACCCCAAATCTTTCGCAGCAATGCGATACACCGAAGCCCGACTCACTCCTTTTGCCGAAACATTATTAAGCGAACTTCAACAAGGGACTGCCGACTGGGAAGCAAATTTTGACGGGACACTCAAAGAGCCAATTCAATTACCATCTCGACTACCAAATGTACTTTTAAATGGAGCTGCCGGCATTGCAGTTGGAATGGCTACCGACATTCCACCACACAACATCAAAGAAGTTGTTAGCGCCTGCGTGCACTTGCTCGAAAACCCGAATGCCGAACTTCCTGACATCATGCGACATATCAAAGGCCCAGACCTACCAACAGGAGCAGAAATAATTACGCCTCAGCATGAAATTATTAACATGTACCAAAATGGCCACGGAGCCTTACGCATGCGCGCTCTCTATCACCAGGAAGATCAGTCCGGCGATATTGTCATTACCGCACTTCCTTACCAAGTGTCGGGCAGCAAACTAATAGTGCAAATAGCCCAACAGCTTAAAAACAAAAAACTACCCATGGTTACCGACGTTCGTGATGAATCTGACCATGAGAACCCTTGCCGCTTTGTAATTTGTTTGAAATCAAAACGCACTGATGCTGAAGCAGTGATGAATCATTTGTTTGCAACGACTGATCTTGAGCAAACTTATCGCGTTAACTTCAATATGATCGGAACAAATGGGCGCCCTGAAGTTAAGCCTTTAGTCTCGCTATTAAATGAGTGGCTTGAGTTTAGGAAAGAAACTGTAACTCGCCGCCTACAGTTCAGGCTAAATAAAATCAATGATCGACTACATATACTTGACGGCTTACTAATTGCCTACCTAAACATAGATGAAGTGATTCGCATAATACGAGAAGAAGACAACCCTAAACAAGAATTAATGCAGCGTTACAATCTAACAGAAATTCAAGCTGATGCAATTCTTGACCTAAAACTTCGCCATCTAGCCCGCCTTGAAGAGCAAAAAATTAAAGGCGAACAGTCTAACCTTAGTGAAGAAAAACGCAAAATTGAATCAGTTCTTGGATCAAAAGCCAAACTTAATAAACTAATTCAAAAAGAACTTATAGAAGATGCCGAAAAATATGGCGATGACCGCCGCACACCAATCGTTGAACGCAAGCAAGCACAGGCACTCTCTGAAGAAGAGACCATGCGCAACGAACCAGTCACGGTGATTCTTTCTCAAAAAGGCTGGGCAAGGACTGCCAAAGGTCATGACATAAATCCCGACAGCCTAAACTACAAAGCAGGTGATAGCTTACTTGAAGCCGTATGCGGACAGAGCAATCAGCCTGCCATTTTCATGGACAGCACCGGAAGAAGCTACGCCGTATCACCCAACAAACTCCCATCCGCTAGAAGCCAGGGAGAACCACTAACCTCTAGATTCTCTCCACCTAATGGCGCTAGCTTTATCTGCGCGCTATTTGCTGGTAAAAAATCGCAATACACCCTAATTAATAATTTAGGCTACGGCTTCAGAGTACCAGGCGAAGAACTATCCACGAAAAATAAAGCAGGCAAAGCCGTAATCAACCTATCTGACGATAGCGAGCTAATGCGCCCGCTATTAATCAAAAACCCTGAAAACCAGTTGCTGGCTCTAGCAACCGACACAGGACGCCTATTAATTTATCCAGTAAATGAGCTGCCTGAACTTAAGCGCGGAAAAGGCAACAAACTTATCAATCTTAAGGGCACAAAAGCGGCAGCTGATGAAAAACTCGTTGCATGCCAGTTACTCAACTCAGAAACAGGACTGGTAATTATATCTGGAAAACGCAAGTTAAACTTCAAGCAAGCTGATATGGAAGCTTATCTTGGCGGGCGAGGCAGGCGCGGGCGTTTTCTACCCAAAGGATTCCGCAAAGTAAGCGAGCTTGTTGCCATCGAACCAAAAACACAACCAAAAGAAGCAAATGAACCCACCGAACAAAAAGAAAAATCCGAGGAATAATTAACCAATCATGGCAAAAAGCAAGGAAGCAAACATGAGAAGCTATCTTCAAGAAACATTATTGAATAATGAAAAAATTATTTTCAAAACCAATCCGCACTGGATAATATTTGCACCATCAGCATTCTGGTTCCTATTTGGGATATTTTTAATTGAATTTTTACCGCAAACACCAGGCCAATACATGCCGTTTCTTGGCGACCTATTAATCCACAACGCATTAATTTACTTCGTATTTATAGTTTGCCTTTCATCTCTTATGTCAGCCTATGTAACCTATAGAACATCAGAGTATGGGATCACAAATCGCCGGGTCCTTATGAAAACTGGACTAATACGCCGGTACTCACTGGAAATATTCTTAAACAGAATAGAAAGCATTAATGTTAGACAACCATTAATGGGGAGAATCATTGGCTATGGTGGCGTCTACGTTATCGGGACTGGAGGCACTACAGACTTCTTTAATTACATACCGAACCCCTTAGGTTTTAGACGAAAAGTTCAATACCAAATTAATTTAATAATGGACCAAAATTAGGAGCTACTGACAACTGTTGCCATAAAGAGAAAATGTCTAAAATGCAAAGAAAATCTGCTCTTTAATTAGGCGAAGAGCATCTATATTTAACAAATTAAAGGATAAATTTTCACAAATTATAGAAATTTTCAGCTATAAGAGCAATTGTCAACAGTCTCTAATTTCAAGGACAACACCTATAGCCTGACTTTAGATTTAGCACCAGCTTCTTCACACACTAAGGTAGGCACGAGGTATCCTGGCACCAGGCCCTCCAGCTCGGCAATTAATCTCCGCCCCTCTTCGATTGAAACATCAAAGTGCGCAGCGCCCTGCACTTTATCAAGAGCATGCAAATAGTATGGAATTGCACCAGCAGCAAATATGGCTTCAGACAAATCTTTTAAAACCTTAACAGAGTCATTAACCCCCTTAAGCAAAACCGCTTGGTTTAAAACTGTAACTCCAGAGTTTTTAAGCTTAGATATAGCTCTCACAACGCTGCTATCAATTTCTTGCGCATGATTGCAATGAGTAACTATCACAGACTGCAGCCTTAAACCTGATAGCATCTCAACAAATTCATCCGTGATTCTACTTGGAGTCATAATTGGAATACGGCTGTGAATTCTTAGAGTGGTTAAATGACTTATATTTTCAAGATCATGCACCAAGGACTTAAGCTTTCCATCTTTAACTAAAAGAGGATCCCCCCCGCTAAAAATTACTTCTTTAATGGACGCGTCCTTTTTTATGTAATTAAGAATTTCTCGCCAACGATCCTTAGTTATTTGATTATCTTCATATGGAAAATGCCTTCTAAAGCAATAACGACAATTTACAACACAACTACCAGCAAGAGTCACCAAAACACGGCCATGATACTTGTGTAGCAAACCTGGAATCTTATTTGCACCGGACTCACCCAGAGGATCTTTAGTAAAATTTATTACTGATTCATTTTCATACTTTACAGGCAAAACCTGCTTAAGAAGCGGATCATTTGGATCCCCTTTTTGCATTCGCTTAACAAATTCTACAGGAACTCTTAGAGGAAACTGATGCATAGGAATATTCACCTCTTGCAATAAATCATTAGGCAAATCTAGCATCGCTAGCAATTGGTCTAGTTCAGTAACAAGCTTTAACATCCATTCCTCTTTTTTAATCATTTTTAATAAGGTAGAATACCGAAAATACTATAAATTACAAAGAGAAAACTAAAATGGCATCATATAGCACCAATCAATTTAAAGGCGGCCTAAAAATCATGCTTGATGGTGAGCCTTGTAGCATTGTTGAAAATGAGTTTGTAAAACCAGGGAAAGGCCAAGCTTTCAACCGCGTAAAAGTTAGATATTTGCTTACAGGCCGCGTTGTTGAAAGAACTTTCAAGTCTGGAGAATCAGTTGAAGCTGCTGATGTTATGGATTCAGATATGCGTTACCTATATGAAGATGGGCATCATTGGCACTTTATGAATGAGTCAACTTATGATCAAATAACTGCCGATGAAAATGCTATGAGTGATGCCAAAAATTGGATCAAAGAGCAAGATATCTGTACAATCACGTTATGGGATGGCAAGCCAATTGCTGTAACTCCACCAAACCATGTTAGCCTCAAAGTTACCGAAACTGACCCTGGCCTTAAAGGTGATACTTCAAGTGGCGGAAGCAAACCAGCTACCCTTGAAACTGGTGCGATTGTCCGTGTGCCTTTATTTATTAGCGAAGGCGAAATAATCAAAGTTGATACGCGTACTGGTGAATACGTTTCTCGCGATAATGCCTAGTAGAAATTGTATACGAAAGTAATTCCAAACTTATTGCAGGACGACAATTAAAGCGCCAGGATGAGAAAGCGTCATCTCGACTGAAGCAGCGAAGCTGCGGAATGGAGAGATCCGAATAAATACTAGGATCGGATCCCTCGACTACGCTCGGGATGACTTTTATCTCACCCGGAACTATAAGACTATCTATTACAATAAACCCTGGAAACCACACAATAGACATGACCGATTGGAAACCAACAGCATCATTTGAAACTCTAAAAGCTCGCGGTGAGCTTTTTGCTCGCATTCGTGAGTTCTTCTCTCGCCGTAAAGTGTTAGAAGTTGACACACCATTACTTTCCACACACACGGTGACTGACCCTTTTATCCAAAGCTTCTCAACTAAATTCAGCAGCCCTCAACCTGATGCATCGAAAATTTTACACTTTCAAACATCACCTGAATACGCAATGAAACGCTTACTTGCCGCTGGCAGCGGACCAATTTACCAACTAGGGAAAGTTTATCGCAATGAAGAACAAGGCAGATACCATGGCCCAGAATTCACTATGCTTGAGTGGTACCAAATTGACTTTGACCATCATAAGCTAATGGCTGAGGTCGACGAGTTTTTACAAGTTGTAGCAAACTGCAAACCAGCAGAGAAAATTAGCTATTACGAACTATACCAACAACATTTAAATATTGACCCGCACTTAGACTCAGTGGGAAAACTTCGAAAAACAGCATTAGCAAATAATTTAGATGATTTATTTACCACAGATGAAAGAGATCGCAGCGCATGG
>JAUIAT010000016.1 GCA_030425295.1 Gammaproteobacteria bacterium | reverse complement strand
AGGGTGAACGCATTTGAATTTATACAGTTAACCTCTGTAATCCCGATCACTATAATTGTCACCCCGAGCACTATAATTGTCATCCCTGTATAGGTTCGCTAATTCGGCTCCAAAACTCATAAAATTAAAAAATCTCACCTTAACCTTTCCATACTGCGTAAGGTGAGTTATTAAATCTCTATAAATTAAAGAAACTTTGAGTTGTTTAGCCATTTTTTGTCTGGATAGTAAGCAAAAATCAAGCTTCCATCTTTAATGGTTTTAATGATTGGCTTAGATACCTTTGGTGAAAGGGCTGTGCAACCATAACTGCGGCCAATTCTATGGAGGGATTTTGCCATTTTGTCACTTACGTACCATGCTGGGTGCATAACGACAGCTCTAGCAAATACGTTGTTATTAAAGCCTTTTTCAAGACCAATCAGACGCATGCTGTATCCGCGGTGTCCTATATATGAGTTTCCAGCTTGATATAAACCTAGGCTTGATTCTTTTGATCCAAAACTGTTGGAGAAGTGCTTCGCCCAGCGCATGCCAGTTCCTTTGCCGTGAGACACTAAAGTGTGAAAAAGTGTTTTATGGTGGTCTACATCAATTACCCACATTCTTTTTTCATCAGAAGGTTTGGTGAAATCTATAATAGTTAGGTAATGTTTTTTAGCTAGGCCTTTCTTCGCAGCTTTATTATAAGCTTCTAGACCAAGGTCTAAGATATGTGGGTTAAGTTCTGGGGATTGCGATTTTATGTCACTTTTAAGTTCTCCAGATGGCTTTGCTTGCGTGTAAACACTAAAGCCTAAGAAAGAAATTACAAGACCAATTAGAATTAAAACCTTAAAAAAGTTTTGTTTCATATTTCAATGTGCTCCCTCTAAAAACAAAAAAGCAGTACAAATGTACTGCTTCCCTGCAATTAGATATATTAAGTTAAGTTTAAAATTAACTATCCCTAATTTAACAATTATTCCTAATCTCTATTCCCTGCGAGTGACGCTAGTATTTGTAATAAACTAACGAACAGGTTAAATATCGATACGTATAACGATATTGTAGCCATTATGTAATTACGTTCGCCGCCTTCGATGATCGCGCTGGTTTGAAATAAAATAAGACCAGCTGATACAAGAGCCACGACGCAAGAGACCACTAATGAAAGCATTGGCATTTGCAAAAAGATATTTGCAAGTGATGCTATAATAGCGATCAACAGAGCGGCCATTAAAAAACCACCCATGTAAGTAAAGTTTTGTCTGGATTTAATGACATATGCTGATAGTGCCAAGAAAGTAATTCCAGTTGCGCCCAGTGAAGTGAAGATAAGCTCTTCACCATTTGAGAACGCACCAAGGTACATATTTAATATTGGTCCTAGCGTATATCCCATAAAACCAGTAAAAGCAAAACATGACACCAATCCCCAGGCGCTATTACTTAGTGCTTGAGTTAGGAATAAGAGGCCAAACATTCCGAATAGACCTAAAATCCCCATTGGAGCAGCGTTTGATACCATGGCGAGCCATGCGGTACTCGCACTGAATAATAAAGTCATGCTCAGTAACATATAAGTATTACGGAGCACAGTATGAGTTTGTAAAAGGCTCTGTTCTTGAGCTCGAGTCACAGTACTGTTCTGCGGTCTCATTGGCTTCTCCTTTTTAAAATTTAGAGCAGTGTAACATGAAGTAGTACAAAAGTAAATCAAATTGTTTCAAAAATACACAATATTTTGACTTTTTCATACTTAACCCAAGCTTTATAATAACCTGAAAATGTAAGAAATTTCGATTGTTATTTTAGAACTATTTATAGGGCTGGAGATAATTTATGTTTATAAACGAAAATATCTATACTTTGCAGTTGTAAGGAGGTTTCTAGTAACTCTCATTATGTTTGTTTTTCAGTTGGAGTGAATGACACAATTGAGCCATCAAAAGATTTTATCAAGTTTTGCAGTTTATCGTCATTTTTCATTGTTATTTCGGCTTCAGCATTTCTTTTGTCAGCTTCAGCTTTTTCTACTTGTGCAGGCGTGACTTGGGTTGATTCTGCCTCCTGTATTTCAACCGTTATTTTTTTACCTAAATAGTCAGATATTCCTTGCTCAATAAGGTCAGATTGCTGCTTTGTAACTAAGAAAAAATAGCTATTAGATGTGTTTAGTCTCAAGTGTTCGCCATTAAAAGATATTAACTCCGAATGATTGACAATTTGTAGAGGTAAGCCTTTTAATCCAAGTTTTTTACTAGTTTCAGCCCAATTTTTTGAGCTAAGTTCTAAGTTGGGGGTTGTATTTGTCATTATGGTGTCTGGATTGAGGTCTTTAGACAGTTGGACTTGTTTAGGTTCCTCATTCTTTTGAAGATGTTCTGGCTCTTGAGATACAGCCTCTTGTTTAGGTTGTGGCTCAGTCTGTTGTTCTGATTGTTGTGGTTTTTTAGTTGCAGTGGTTTGGTTTGATGATTGGGGTGCTGTTCGTTGTTTCTGCCTGTTGTTATTTTGTGGTGGCGTTGAGCTTCCCGGCTTAAAAGCAATTAGTCTAAGCAGGACCATTTCAAAGCCAGTGCGAAGTGAAGGGCTGTAAGGTAAATCACGGCGACCCATTATTGTGATTTGATAATAAAGCTGTAAGCATTCGCGTGAGATTTTGTGGCTAAGTTCGCGCTCAGTATCATTACTTGTGAATGGGAGAGGGGTGTCTTCTGGAATTGCTTGCAACATGGCAATTCTGTGAAGAGACTCAGCCATTTGATCTAAAACTTGGGTGAAATCAAAGCCATTTTCCGCTATTTGTTCAATTGCTTTAAGGGCTGATGTCATATCTTCATTGGAGACCGCTTCAATAATTTTATAAACCAATGATATTTCTACTTCACCTAGAAGGCCTCTTACTAATTCTTCAGTAAGATTTGAATTAGAAAAGGCAATGGCTTGATCGTATAGGCTTAAAGCATCACGTAAGCTTCCCTTCGCCGCTACTGCTAGCATATTTAATGATTCCGGTGTGAATTTAATACCTTCTTTTTCACCAATATGTGCTAATTGACCAGCTATTTGCTCAGGGGTTAAAAGTTTTAAGTGAAATTGTAAGCAACGAGACAGAATAGTTGCCGGTAGTTTTTGAGGGTCAGTTGTAGCTAGCAAAAATTTAATATGCTTAGGTGGCTCTTCTAGTGTTTTAAGCAAAGCGTTAAAGCTATGAGTTGATAGCATATGGACTTCGTCGATTAGGTAAACTTTATAGCGACCTTTAATCGGTGCGTATTGAGCGTTATCAAGCAGTTCTCGAGTATCATCAACTTTTGTGCGAGATGCAGCATCTACCTCAATTAAATCTGGGAAGTTACCATGATCAATAGCCCGACATGTATCACATGTGCCACATGGTGTTTCAGTTAAACCTTGCTCGCAGTTAAGGCATTTAGCAAAAATTCTAGCAATGGTTGTTTTACCAACACCTCTAGCCCCCGAGAAAAGATAGGCGTGATGTAATCTATCTTGGGTTAGTGCGTTGCTTAAGGCTTGTCTTGCATGTGTTTGTCCTACTAAGTCTTGAAAGGTTTTGGGGCGCCATTTGCGTGCTAAAACTTGACTCATTAATATGTCTCTTATTCGAGGTTTTAATTATGAGTATATTGTTGCTTAAATGAAGTTAGGTGGCAACCTGATTTAAATAGTAAGCATACCTTTTATTTTGAGCTTGATCATTATTACCCCATCTTGGGGGAGCTTTCTTCTGAATCTAGCAAGTGCTCTGCTTTAACTTTAGCGTCATCAATTTCATTAGTAATTTCTTCAATATCTTTATTAAGGTGGCTAATTGCATTTGCTAAATCTATCTTACTATCTGTGCCATACTGTGAATCATATGCATCAACCATTAATTTGGCGGTAAATACTGTTAAGTCTGCTGCTATACATATGACAGCAATAGTGACAACTACCGCAACAAGAAGTAAGATTACTCCAATTAGTAGAGCAGCCAGCTCGTCTCCTCCTGATATGTCGGCGTCGCCTGAAAATCCTCCTGCCATGCCTATGAATCCAGCTGTAAATGCGAAATCGCCGAAGCCAGAAAAATCAGCATTTTCAGTAACACTTTGTGTTAGTGATTTGGGATTTTCACCTTTTTCGGTTGTAGGTTCAATGAAAGGGTTTTCTTTTACAAATTCTTGAAGTTTTGTAAGTGGCGGTATGATTTCTTTAAGGTTGGGTGTATCGCCTTTATTTAACTCTTTAAATATATTACTGAAGGAATCGCAAAGCTCTATGGCTTCATCTGGTTCTATAGATTTTTCCATAACAGCTATTAGTAGAAGCCTTTCGCCAATTACATCCCAAGGTTTCACATGAAAACCTGGCATTAGAGTTTCTAACGCCATTTTTCCAGGGCTTCCATTTATGCATTTTGCATTATACTCCAGCCGCTCTTTATTGAAAGTTTCTAGCGCTTCTTTGATTTCTGGCTTCTGATCATCTCGAAAAAGTTTGTTAAAGTAAAATTTGGGATGATCTCTTATAAGTTCTTTTTTTATACTCATGACCTCTAACCATTGTTTCTTCGTATGCTTTTAATTATAGGCCGTTTTTTTTATTTTTTTTATTTCAAAAACTAAATTGCTTATTGCTATGTAAGGTTTGGGCTTGTATTTGGAGTTATGAATGTAGGTTTGTGCTGTTCATATGGTGTTTTAATTAGAGCTAATTTGTGTGATAGCTACATTCTATAAAAGAAGTTAGAATAGGAATTGATTATAGGGATGGCGGAGAGGGAGGGATTCGAACCCTCGGTACGGGGTTACCGTACACACACTTTCCAGGCGTGCTCCTTCAACCACTCGGACACCTCTCCGCGTTCGTGAAATCTTATAGAAATGCTTAGAGAAAAGCAAGCGGGTTAGCGCCTTGCTTATTTTTAAGTTAGCAATATTTGCAAGCCCCTTGTTTAGGGTCTGTTGACAATTGGTCTTACAGCTGCAAATGCTGAGAATTTATGCAAATTTGCCCTTTAATTCGTTAAATAGCAAAACTATTCGCCTTATTAAAGAACAAATTTTCACTAAATTCTTAACATTATCGCTTTGCAACACCAATTGCCAACAGACCCTAGATTAAAATTAATATTTAATGCACTGCATCCTCGTTGCAAACGAAACCCTTTTGTATTAAAGTAATGTCTCACTTCGTGGTGGCTTCCTTGGCTCCTCACGGTAAGACTCTGTAAACCCCGCCAGGCCCGGAAGGGAGCAACGGTAGCATTGTTCTTAGGCGTTGAGATCCAGCCGAGGCGGCTGCCTCCCAATCTTTATAACTGATAGCTCTATAAGTTTTTTCGATTTTCATGTTTTAACGCTTTTAAGGCTTTCTTAATGTTCAATTACTATACTCTGGTTGTGAGGTTCATATAAAGAAGGATATATCATGGCTGATCTTAAAAATATTGTAAAATCAATTGCTACAGTTTCCCTTTTATCTTTATCATTTATGTCTTTTGCTGGAGTTTCAGCGAAAATTAATGCAAATTCATCGGATTTTATCTATCAGGCAACTTTTGTTAACGAATTGGGTGATCCTGTTGCTTCTTCATCCGTAGGAGTTACGACTTATTGGAGTGCTGATAGCGGCAATTGTAGGCAGCATAACCTGGGGACTCGTCCTTATGAAGGCTTGGTTTTCCCTCCTAAAACTTCAACTCTAGATGCAGAGGCTTTAAGTGATTCTGGTATTAAGGAAATTGATGAAGGAAATTTAAAGTGCATAGTTATGGAGTATGATTCGCCACTATTTAAGAAAATTACTACAACTGATATTCTTGTGAAATATGTTGATGGCCATTATGAAGCTGAAAAGGCACCAATTACTGAAACATTATATGTGTCGCCTTCTAAATAATTTCTTGATTGATAGCTAACAGTCGTGAGATAATTTCTCATCAAAATACCCCGTACGAATGGGGTATTTTTTCATGTATTTAATAACAATATAGAGTTTAAAATGACTGTTCGTACTCGTTTTGCCCCAAGTCCGACTGGATACCTTCATCTTGGTGGTGCTCGCACTGCTTTATTTTCATGGCTTTATGCTCGCCATAATAATGGTAAGTTTGTACTTCGCGTGGAAGATACAGATCTTGAGCGCTCAACTGAGGAAAGTACTCAGGCAATACTTGATGGTATGCAATGGCTAGGGTTAGATTATGACGAGGGCCCATTTTTCCAGTCACAAAGAATGGATCGTTACAAAGAAGTAATTCAACAACTCCTTGAGAAGGGCCATGCTTACAAATGCTATTGCTCCCAAGAAAGACTGGAAAACTTGCGTGAAGAACAGCGAATTCGTAAACATAAGCCAAGGTACGACAAGCATTGTTTTGAAAATCCACCAAAAGACTCAAGCGCTCCTCATGTAATTAGGTTCTTGAATCCTGAAGAAGGCGAGGTAACTTTTGAAGATCAGGTTCGAGGTGTAATTACTTTTAAAAATACTGAATTGGATGATCTTATTATTCAGCGTTCAGATGGTTCCCCAACTTATAACTTATGTGTTGTGGTAGATGATGCTGATATGCAAATAACCCATGTAATTCGCGGTGATGATCATATTAACAATACCCCGCGCCAGATTAATATTTTACACGCTCTTGGTTTTGAGCCCCCAGTTTATGCTCATGTACCTATGATTTTGGGCGATGATGGCAAACGTCTTTCTAAGCGTCATGGTGCTGTAAGTGTAATTCAGTATCATGAGGATGGATATTTACCTGAGGCAATGTTGAACTGCTTGGTGCGCTTGGGTTGGTCTCATGGCGATCAAGAACTTTTTTCTAAAGAAGAAATGATTAAGCTATTTACTCTTGATCATATAAGCCAGTCTGCAGCCTGTTTTAATACCGAAAAACTCAACTGGATTAATCAGCAATATCTGAAAACTATGCCAGCTGATTATATAACTTCATATCTTTCGGACACCTTCCATGAAATGGGCGTTGATTACCTTAATGGTCCAAGTTTAATTGATATCGTAGAGGCCTATAGGGAAAGAGTTGATACGATCAAAGAAATGGCTGAAAAAACTCGTTGTTACTTCCAAACTATTGAGCATTATGATGACAAAGCAGCTGGTAAATTTTTAAAAGAACCAGTTTTAGGTCCTCTTACTTCTATGCGCGATAGATTAGATTCTTTAACCGATTGGAGTAAAGAGAATTTACATCAGGTAGTGGTTGATGTTTGCGCCGAGTTTGATATAAAGATGCCTAAAGTTGCGCAGCCAATTCGTGTGGCACTAACAGGCAATAGTAATTCACCATCTATTGATTTAACTTTAAAATTAATGGGCAAAGAAAGAACAATAAAGTGCTTGGATCATGCCCTAGAATTTGTTAGAATAGCGTAATTTTTATACTATACCGGAGTGGATATGAAAATAAAACACCAGGCACTCACTTTTGATGACGTCCTTTTAATCCCAGGCCATTCCACAGTCTTGCCAAGTGAAGCAGATGTAACTACGCAGTTAACTCGCGAAATCAAGTTAAACATTCCTTTATTATCAGCTGCTATGGATACCGTGACTGAGTCCAGATTTGCTATTGCTCTTGCTCAAGAGGGTGGTATAGGTATTTTGCATAAAAATATGGATATTGAGCGTCAGGCTGAAGAAGTTAGGATAGTTAAGAAATTTGAAAGTGGCATAGTAAAAGATCCAGTTACAGTAACTCCAGAGTCTACAATTCATGACATATTAGAATTGCGTAGGAAGTTAGGTTTTTCTGCATTTCCAGTTGTTGATAATGGTGCTTTGGTTGGTATCGTAACTAACCGAGATGTGCGCTTTGTTAAAGACCCAAGCGTTAAAGTTGCTGAGCTTATGACGCCTCGTGATAAATTAATTACAGTAAAAGAAGGTGCTAGCTTTGAAGAAGTAACTTGCAAGCTGCACGATAATCGCATTGAAAAAGTTTTAATGGTTGATGATAGTGGTAATCTGATTGGCATGATGACGGCTAAAGATATACATAAGTCAGAGACTAAACCACGTGCTTGCAAAGACGGCTCAGGTCAGCTTCGTGTTGGTGCTGCAGTTGGGGTTGGTGGCGATACCGAAGATAGGGTTGAAGCTTTGATTCATGCTGGTGTTGATGTTTTGGTGGTTGATACAGCTCATGGCCATTCGCAAAAAGTTTTGGACCGTGTTAAATGGGTTCGTAAAAATTTCCCTCATGCACAGATTATTGGTGGAAATATTGGTACAGGTCAGGCCGCTATAGATCTAGTGAAAGCTGGCGCTGATGCCGTTAAAGTTGGTATGGGTCCTGGTTCTATTTGCACAACCCGTGTAATTGCGGGTATTGGTATGCCACAGATTACAGCGGTTGCAAATGTAGCTGAAGCAGTTAAAAAATATAAGACGCCAATTATTGCTGACGGAGGAATTCGTTTCTCCGGTGATATAGGAAAAGCAATTGCCGCTGGAGCCGACTGTGTAATGATGGGTGGGTTATTTGCTGGTACCGAAGAGGCTCCTGGTGAAGTTGTACTTTATCAGGGTCGTTCATATAAGAGCTATCGTGGTATGGGCTCGGAGGGGGCGATGAAATCAGGCTCAAGCGATAGATATTTCCGTGATGATACTCCGCAAAAAGTTGTGCCAGAAGGCATTGAGGGGCGTGTTCCTTACAAGGGTTCTATGGTTGCTATGGTTCAGCAGTTGGTTGGCGGTTTGCAGGCGACTATGGGTTATACCGGTTGTAAGGATATTGAAACATTGAAGAAAAATGGTGAGTTTGTACAAGTGACGAGTGCGAGTCTTCGCGAAGGGCACGTACACGATGTCATTATTACCAAAGAAACCCCTAATTATTCTGTGGATTAGTTCTGGTCGGTGTCGAGGCAGAGTCAAATTATTTCGTCATTAGATGATAATAGCTAATTAAATTCTAGCGTTCCAAGAACAAAGAATATCTACTAAAAAAGGTAAAAGATGAAAGAAATTAATATAGAAGCAAGTCACATTTATGACGAGCGAATTCTGATTTTAGATTTTGGTTCTCAATACACTCAAATTATTGCGCGCCGTGTGCGTGAAATTGGTGTGTACTGCGAAGTTTTGCCTTGGAATATCTCAAACGAAGACGTTGAAAAATTCTCTCCTACAGGGATTATTCTTTCTGGTGGCCCACGTTCGGTTAATGATGAAAATAGACCCGAAATTCCAGAAATGGTTCTTGATATTGGCTGTCCAGTTCTTGGTATTTGTTACGGCATGCAGGCAATGGCTGAGCTTTTAGGTGGTAAAGTTGCACGAGGTTCATCCAGTGAGTACGGAGCTGCGAAGGTTGAGATTCATGGGCATTCTAGCCTTCTAACAGGCATCGAAGATACAATTACTGCAGACGGCATTTCCATAATGGACGTTTGGATGAGTCATGGCGATCATGTAGAAATTTTACCAGAAGGTTTTAAAGTTATTGCCAGTACTGAAGATCTGCCAATTGCCGGTATGGCAAACGAAGAGCGCCGAATTTATGGTTTGCAATTTCATCCTGAAGTTACTCATACCCGCCAAGGTATGCGATTAATTAGCCGTTTTGTGAAAGATATTTGTGGTTGCGAAGCTTTATGGAAGCCAGAAAATATTGTTGATTCTCATGTTGCTCAAATTAAAGACCAGGTTGGCTCTGATAAGGTAGTTCTTGGTTTATCTGGTGGTGTTGATTCAGCGGTAGCGGCTGCTCTTATCCATAAGGCAATTGGTGACCAATTAATTTGCGTTTTTGTTGATACAGGCCTTTTGCGTCTAAATGAAGTTGAAGAACTAAAAGCCACATTTGCTGAAAATCAAGGCATGCAAGTAATTGTTGTTGATGCTAAAGAACGTTTTCTTAGTGCGCTTGCAGGTGTTGATGAGCCTGAGCGCAAACGCAAGATTATTGGCGAGCTATTTATTGATGTATTTGATGAAGAAGCAGAAAAGATTCAAGACGTTAAATGGCTGGCGCAAGGCACAATATATTCTGATGTGATTGAATCTGCTGGTAACTCAACTGCCGATGTAATTAAATCTCATCACAATGTTGGCGGCCTTCCAGAGCGTATGAACTTGAAGCTTTTAGAGCCATTGCGAGATCTATTTAAGGACGAAGTTCGTAATCTAGGCATTACTCTTGGCCTACCTCATGACAGAGTTTTTCGTCATCCATTCCCAGGGCCTGGTTTAGCTTTGCGCGTAATTGGTGAGGTTAAAGAAGAATATTTAGATATTTTACGTCCAGCTGATAATACTTTTATTCAAATGCTGCGCGAGGAGGGACTTTATGATCAAGCTAGCCAGGCATTTGTTGTATTCTTACCAGTAAAAACCGTTGGTGTGCGAGGTGATCAGCGTCACTACGAATATGTTGTATCACTTCGAGCGGTACAAACTATTGATTTTATGACTGCTCACTGGATGCCTTTATCTCATGATTTCTTAGAAAGAGTTGCGACTAGAATTATGAATGAAGTGCCAGGCGTTGCCCGCGTAGTCTATGATATCTCACATAAACCACCAGCTACCATTGAGTGGGAGTAATGGTCGATAATTTTGATGATATCTATATGCGAAAAGCCTTAGATCAGGCTAAGCTAGCCGAAAAGGCTGGCGAAGTGCCAATCGGGGCAGTTCTTGTTAAAGATGATCAGGTTATTGCTGAATCTCATAATTCTCCTATTTCCTTAAATGACCCGACTGCACATGCAGAAGTTCGAATATTACGTAAAGCAGCAGAGAAGTTGGGTAATTATCGTCTAAATAATACAACTCTTTATGTAACACTTGAACCGTGCGCTATGTGTTTAGGTGCTATGGTTCATTCGCGTATTAAACGTTTAGTATTTGGCGCTTATGATCTTAAGACAGGTGTTATTGAAACCCGCGCTAAATGGGCTGAGCACCCAATGTTTAACCACCACTTTGCGTATAAAGGAGGTGTGATGGAATCTGAATGTGCTGGGTTGTTGCGTGAATTTTTCCTACAGCGGCGTAGGTAGCTATTTAAATAGTACAGGCATTCTATTATTACTCAATACTTTTAGGAGCCCGAGTTTCGAGTTTTATTTGTAGAAAATCAATTAGTTACAGGTAATGTGTACTAAGATTAGGTTATCCCTCAGCCCGAATCTGTTATCCCGCGGCTCGAATCTGTCATCCCTCAACCCTAATCTGTCATCCCTCAACCCTAATCTGTCATCCCGCGGCTTGACCGCGGGATCTATCAAACTAGATTCCGCGACTTGGTCGCACAATGACAGTGTTTTCATCTCTTTACTACTGTTAAAGCATATAAGTTGATTATTTAAAAATTAATTTCAGGTCTATTGCAATTCTAAAAATACATGAACATAATAGAAGTACTTCTCATATAAAGAGAAAACGTAAGAAGGAGGTTGGGCATGACTGTGCTAAAGGATAATCCTCAAAGAAAACGAAGTCTTCCTTTAAAGCAGAGAGTGCTGCTAGCTAAGGAAGATATTAGATATATCAATAAAGTTATTGAATTTTTTGATAAGTTTTCTAATAATGGCGAAAAGCCAATCTCAAGTTCTTACCGCCATAAATTAAACTCCCTTGACTCTAAAATACAAACTCTTATAAATGATAAAAAACTTCTTGAAAATACTCTTGAATCTGAACGGAAAGAACTGAGCAATCTGTTATCTCCTATGATAGATGAAGCAAAAAAGAACTTCATCAATTCCCAAGCAAAGGAAAATGTTCTTTCAGATTTATATGAATTTAACTTCTTACCAATTAAAGATGAAAGTACTCGTAATTCTTTATCTCTAAATGATGTGCATAAATATTTATGTGATTATTTGTCAGAAAATCTGAGAAAATATTGTTATGCTAAACGTGTTTCTTTGTTGCATGAAAAGGTTAAAGCTGATGCCTTGATCGAGGCTTATTTAGATCCTCTTTCTGAGTATTATGAAGCTAAATTACGTCAGAAAGAAATCAAAGCATGTGAAATTACAGCGAGGAAAAACTTTTTCGTTAAGTTATTTAGAGCTTCTACTAAGGCTGAATATTACAAAAATAGATACAGAGAATCATATGAGTTATTGCAAAATGATCTTTTGAGTAAGCTGGGATCAGATAAAAAAACTAAGCTGCAGGGATTATTGACCAATCTGCTAAATACGCATGAAGAACTTTGTCAGTTGCGACCATATTTTGATATAGAAGATATTAAAATGTTTGTAGATGGGGCTGAGCAACAAAAGATAGCAAAAAAAATCATAATTAATATTAAAAGATTAAAGGCATTATTCAAAGATTTGCCTTATAAAGATGCAAGAGGAAGAGAAAATAGCTGGGCTGAAATATCGACGAGTTTTAAAAGACTTAATAAGCATCAAGCAAAAGCTAATTTTTCAGAAAATATAAAAACTATCACTGACTTATTGTTATTAGAATCTGAGCAAATGACTTTATATATGCAGTTTCTAGATCTTGGTTCAGAAAATATGGATAGAAATGATCTTATATACAGAATTGAAGACGTACTTAAATATAATCTCTTGATTGTTAGTGCGAATAAACTTGAATCTTTTTTATATGAGACTTTCACCCCAGAAGAAAATGGTGGTAAACGTGCACCAAAATTTTTAGCTTTTTCTAAGATATTTGCAGATTATCGTCAAGAAGTAGAGATTAGGGCTGCAGAAAAAGCTGCTAATATGAAAATTAGTAAGGATGAAATACGGAGTGGGGTAACTAATCTTGAGCATATCGATCAAGTCATAACAAAATGTGATCAAGCTTGGGAAAAGCACCAATCTATGCTGCCAAAAATTTGGTCTAATACCAGGTTACAGGATATATTAAATCCTGAGGATATTAGAGAGCATGTTTTGAATGAGCTCAACGATAAAGTTATTAATGATACTACCTATGACCCACAAGATTTATCTTTATTTAAAGATATAGATAAATATCCTTTGGTGTTATCAAATGAACACAGAAGTCGACTGGATGAGCTATTGCAGGAAGCATCTATCCAATCAAATTATTTTAATGAAGCAATAGTGCCAAAAATAAATAAACTATTTTTAGATAATTATACCGATGATGATCTTACTGATAAGCAAAAAGAAATAGTTAAGCAGTTAGATAATCCTGAAAATAAATCTATTGATAATTTTTACCAAGATATTTTTGAGACAAAATATTCTTCAATCGATTCTCATCTTTTAGATAAAGCTTTAAGTAAAGCTTCATTAGGACACAAAGATAAACTTAATCTTAAGGCTAAAAGTATCCTGAAAATACGTGAAAGCTTAACTAATAGGCAAGATGAGATTGCTAGACTAGATCAAGAGCGCACTAATTTAAAAGAGCAATACAAGGCAACAAATGAAACCTTATTCAAGTTGTTAAAGTATCAGATAATCTCTGCTTCTACTATTTATGTAAAAAACAAGCAAAAACACTCAGTTAAAGCTAGAAACAGAATTGATCTTTTTTTGAGAGGAGTTCAGAAATCTAATAACTATCAAGGTCTATGTGATGAAGTAGGGAAGTTATTCAAACAATTTAAAAATCAAGGTTATGCACTGCGCCATGATTCTTATATTACAGAGTTAATGCGCAGATTTTATAATGAAAATGATGGGGTTATAAATGTTGCTCAACGTATTTATGAAAATTTGTCATTACAGAAGTTTGACCAAACTGCTCAATACATTGATCAAATAAATACAGCTTTTTCAAGTATCTATACAATTGAGAAGGAAATAGATATTAGCTTGACTGATGCCAAACATGCTAGTGAATGTACACCTGATAAGTTGATTGCGGATGGCAATGAAGATATGCTCAAGTTCCCAGTTGATATTATGCTTCACTGTTTGAAAAATCATAAGATAGATAACCCTGTAGTTAAAAATTCACCAAAACCTAGCTATGTAGCTAGTAAGTTTGCTTGTTTTCCTGTTATTGGGCGTTTGTTTAATCGTGGTATAACTCGTGTAGCACCGCAACAGTCAATGGGTGCAAATCCAGTTAATAATGATGGTCAGACTTTACTGTCTGGTTTAGATGTTTCTTTTCTAAATAAAGGTGTGCGTGGTTCTAGATGGTGGAAATTGCCAATTATACATTTTTTTGTCGGTAAATTTATTGGTAAATCTCTAGAGCGTAAGCCACCGGCAGCTAAGAAGCTATTTTGTAACACATGTTATTTTTTTGATAGAGAGAAGACTGGCCTAGAGTTAGTGAACCGGCAGGCGCCAGATATCCAGATATAAAGTAGAGAAGTGGTTATGACTAAAGAACTTAATCTCAAGAAGACCGAAAAATTAAGTTTCAAGTTATTTCTCAGCAATGAAAAATATAAACAACTTCATAAGGTTATAAGCTTTTTTTCTCCGTATTCTAGTGGCGTTAATACTTCTATTTTCAACACTTATAAAAACAATATTAGATGCATAGATCCTGAAATATATAAATTATTTGCTGCTAGAAAAAATAAAGAGGAAGCTATACAAAATAAATTTGCCCTGTCATTATCAAAGTATATAGATAGCGCAAAAGAAAAGTTTATTGATTCTCGAGCTAGATTTAATATTACTTCTAAATTGTATGAAAGCCTTGAAATTAGAGATGATGCTTCTTCTATTGAGATCTTTGATGAGATATATAAATTTAAGAAAATAAAAGAAAAATTACTTGAAATTATTAAGGATAATTTTGAGCTTAATGCCTCTTCTTCATTTAATTTACAGAAACTTATGGTTACTCTAGGTAATGATTCAAGGCAAACTGTAGATAAAGATCAGCTGAAGTTTGTTTTAAGCACATTAATAAAAAGAGATAGGATAAATCAAGAACAAAAATCTCATATTATTCGTTTATTTAAGGATGAGTGGTCCTTAGCAGACCTTGATGGCAAAGATAAAGAGGAGGTTGGAAAGCTAAATTGGCCTAAAAATTGTTCGAGCCTTGATTTTTATCATTCCTTAAAAGATTTGTGCCAAAAAGAAGAAGGTGAGTGGTGTTATAACCCGTTTGAATGGAAGAAGCGCGTATCCTTTTATTGTGATAATGATTCATTGGAAGGTATATACAATGAATATAGTGTTGGGATTCATAGTTGTAATAAGTTATATGAGAAAGAATTATATCTCAGTAATAGAGCTAATTTTTTCGCTCAACAACAAAAATTAGCACATGATGTATTATTTAAGCTATTAAAATATCAAATAATTGAAGCGTCATATTTTTATCTATTCGATAAGCCTACTGCCAAATTTTATTCAACAGATCAAGCCAAAAATAAAGCTCATGGCAGGGTGTGTAGTTTTTTAAGTGCAGTGAGGGATGCAAGCTCTTACCAAGATCTATGTGAAAAGATTTATGCATTGTTAGATGAAGCCCAAAAAGATGGGTATACAATAGGGCGCAATTCTTTTTTTACTTATTTAATGTTGAATTTTTATGATAATGATCGGGGTGTTATCTCTGTTGCAACCCATTTGCAGGAATACCTGGCGGACGGTAAATTTAATGTGGCAAATAATTTAATAGAATCTCTCGATAAACTTAAATTTAATAGAGCTCGAGAATCTGAAGAACAGTTGAAACTTTTAAGTTCAGAGAATCCTATTGAGATTCTGCAAAAGGTTCAGCCTGCCCTCAAAAATGTAGTTGAGCAAAAAAATACTCCACGAAGTACCCGACTCTTTTGTGACAATAGATCTAAGATTAAGCGTTCTGCTTTTGAAAATACGATGGGCGTAAAAAACTACTTATTAGATTTATCATTTATAAATAGAGCTTATAGAGGAGCTTTTTTATTTAGATATATCCCGATTTTTGGAAAATTAATTAAAAAGATTCTAAATAATAAATCCCCAGTAGAAAAAAGACTTATGATTGGTACTTGTAGTTTTTTCACTAATTTTGCAAATGATGCTAGTGCATTTGAATATATAGGCAGTACAAGTATAGAAGATGATCATGAAGGGTATGACAGTGATACTAGTTCATGTTGTTCTGAGGTTAGTGACTTTTAATTCAATGTAATCAGTGAGCAGCTTGTAACATTCTATGTCCATTTGTTGTTGTATTTTCTTTTATGGGGTTTTTGTTACTTTCTACGAGGTTAGCACATATTCTAAACTGGCTGATTAGATCTGACCAAGGCGTTTTCTCTTTATAGAATTCATTGCGCTCACTTTCTAGCTTTTCAAATTTATTGTAGATATTTTCTATATTATAAGTTTCCCCAATCTTTTTTTGTAATTTTTTTACATTACCTGGGAATATTGATTGAAGCTTTAACATACCAAGTATTGAATGATGTTTGGTACCACTTACTGCCAGCGCAATTGAAATATTTTTTTCTTTTAATTTTAAGGTCTCTATTTCTCGTATTGATTGATCAGGTTGATTTTGGCCTAACTTCTGGAGATTATTGAGTTTAAACTCGACTTCAAGTAACTCTTTATGTAGATTGCTAGACTTTAGATAAAGTTTTTTAGGACTCTTATCTTTTCCCAGGGTCAACAGTTTTGTTATTTCTTCGGTTGCACCATAAATCTCAAACTCACTAACACCTCTTTTTGAAATACGTGAAATATTAATGGTATTTTCTTCTTTTCTTCTGTTTCCTAAATTTCTTTCAGCAAATGTTGGCTTTTCGAATGCAACAATCTTTGAAATAGATTTTTTCAAATATATTAGGTCTGGCATTTCATTAATTTTGCCATTATATAGTAGCTCTTCAGCACGTAGTTGCATTGCAAGTATAAATAATTCCTTACTTTTTGGGGATTTATTTTTGGCCGCAATCTGAGCTGCTTCTGAAATGCTTAATGAGGTAGGTATGTTGTCTTGTATTTGTCTTGCTATTGCATATGAAAAAATATCACTGATCGAATATGTTGCTATTTTTTCATGCATTGACTCCCTAAAAGACTCCAAATTAAGTAATATGTTTATATTATTATCTTCTGTTTTTGTAATTATTAGGTCAGATAGCATATCGATAAGCCTAATAGTTAGTTGATTTTTATTTGATTCGTTGATGTAGCCGAATTTGCTTTGTTTATCAATTATTTCATTAACCAATTTAATGTTATTATTAATATCGCTACCTGTTCTTTCAATTTTACTCAATGTGTTTTGGATTTTATCTTTGTCATAGCCCTCGGTTAGTTTGTATATTTCTTCTGAAAGTTTATTAACACTTTCTATTGTTGATTTATAAGCACATGCAACATGTTGGCATCCCTTGATTATGTAGTTATAAGTTAGGTTTAAGTGGTTTGAAGGTTTTGCATTTTTAGCTGCAATCATAGCTTTTACCGCAATATTTATTTGGGCTAAGCTTTTAGCGGTTTTATTGAATTCTGCGCTATCAAAGGAGTCTGTAATACATTTTATCTGCTCGAGCAAAACTGATTTGCGATCTTCGCAACCCATTTTTTCCCATTTTTCATTATCTATATTATGTTCACTGTTCTTTAAGTTGTTGAATATATTTTGGCTTTCAATAAAGCTAACAATGGGTTTAGATATTTGTTCAAGATTTTTGCTTAAGGAATCTTGGTAACCCTCTTTAGGGGGATTTAATTCGGGTTGATTATATGGTGCTCCTCCAGAATTTACTTTTTTCTTCAAAAGTTTGTTCTCTTCCAATATGCTTTTTACTGTTTTCCCTTCTGGTAGATTGAATTCAGTATTCAATGCATTTGCTAGAATCGTCATTTCATTCCTAACTACATCTTCGGAAATAATCATTTCATTCATTTTTGAACGGAGTTCATTAAGTTTTTTTAAAGTTTTCTTCTCAGCTTTTTCTTCATCAGAAAGTTGTGTTTCTTGCTCATTTTTGACTGTATTTCTATCTTGAGCTGATAGCATGCTTTCTTCGAACTTTTTTGGGTCTATTATTGAAGGTTGGGGTTTGGCTTTCTGTTTAGTTTTTGATGGAGTTATGCTTGGTGAGTATTTAATCGCTAGAAGGTTTTCTTTTTTAGGTATGTTATTTGTTTGGTTTGTATGAGGTTTGTTTATATTATTATAAACTGCCTGGAGGACTAATTTATCTTGTATTGATATATTTACATTGCTTATCTTTGCGAACTTGAGAAACTGGTTTGCAAATGCCTTATTGAAGTTTGCAGCATCTAATGCAATTTCCAGTTGAGGTGAATTGTTAGTTGGTACAATCCGGTTTTCGTTTTCTTTCTTTATCTGTGTTATAGCAGAGTTTTCTTGAATTATATTTGAGTGTTGCATGAATAGTTGTAACCCGAATTTATTTGTAAATTCCACCAAACATTTTTTTGTATTCACAGATAAATTAGTTCCGACAATTTGTTTGTAAAGTGCTTCAAAATAATTGTTAGCAACAGTTGCAGCTTGAAGTGGCATAACAAATGCTTCAGAGGATTGGTTTCCGTAAATAGCTATTTCAGGATTTCGCTTTTCAATACTTCGTTCTGTTGTAATATTTGGTTGCGGTTGCGGTTGCGGTTGCGGTTGCGGTTGCGGTTGCGGTTGCGGTTGCGGTTGCGGTTCTTCCTGATTGTCTCCTTCCAGCGTCTCTTGAGTATTTGAGGCTAGTTCTGGTGCTTCTAAGATTGCATTTTCAAAATTATATGTAGTTTTATTATCTTCTATAAGTAAGGGGTTTTTTGCGCGATTAAGACGTTGGCTTATAGCCGAAATTATATTGCTTCCTGCGCTGTAGATATTTTGGGCTATTAGAGCTGAAATACCAGCTGCTGCACCACCAACAACTCCAGCAATTATCAAACCTAAAGGCCCAGTAATGCCAAATGATAAAAATCCCATAGCTACAGGAACAAAGGTAAATGCGAGGCATGCAGCGGTTGCGCCTAATAATGCCATCGTAATGCTGTTTAAGGTAAATGAACTTGTGCGTAGCAGTCCTTTTTTCATGCTGCCAGTTCTTGAGGTTAGTTTAACAACTCCTGCTAGAAGGGCTACGCTAGTTGCAGCAGAAAGCGCACCAACTGTAAATCCAATGCCCGCAGCAATACCAATACCTGCAGCTCCAGCAAAACCAAGGCTTAAAAACCCTAGTGGTGGAAATACTAATGATAATGCTGTAACACCTGCTGCAACACCAGCAAAAGCCAAGCCTGTTGCACCAGATATTCCAGCTAGAGCTACTAATTTAAGTGCTGAGTTACCAATAAATTTTCTTGCTTTTTTAAATAAACTATCTGGTTTTTTTGCGGCTTGTTTTAGAGTGTCATGGATTGCTTGGTTTTGTTTTTTATTTTGTTTTGCAGTAGTTGCATTTTTTATAAAATCGTGTGCATTTTTAATTGGAAGTTGATCACTCCATGAAACCGTTAAGCCACCAATATTTTTATGAACTAATATATAAATTGCATGACGCAAGCCAGCATTATTTTCTAAATTTAAATCTTTAAGTCTATTACCTTCTTCAAGTAATTCAACTTCATCTTTCAATGATTGTTTGAAATCATTGAATTTATCTGACTGCATTATCGCAATAGCGTACTGGCCTATTAAATAAAGTCTCTGGTTCTTTACGGCTTTGTCAAGTTCAAATTTATCTTGAGTGCTAAAATTTTTATCTAATGCATTGGTTAGTAGGGTGTATTCATACCCTAGTTTTTTAATATGCTTACTATTTGCACCAATTTCAGAGAGAAGTTCGCTGAGGTTTATATTTTCAGTTTTTGATAAAGAGCTATTTATTAGGTCATCAAGTTTAGCCATGGTGCGTACTCGCCTTATTCTTTAGATGTCTGCACAAAAAACACCCATCCATGGTTTTGTGATCTATTGACACGCTAAATAAATTATTATTTATACGTTTATGAATATGCATTTTAGCAGCGCAAACTTAAGAAAAGATTAATGTGTTTCTAATGTGAAGGTTTCACAAGGTGACGTAATGATTTTTTAAAGTTATAATTTGGCATTTGGTTTGTTATTAGGAGAACCCTCATGAGCTTAATGAAAGTTGGCCCTGGCAAGAATGCACCTGAATCAGTAAATGTTGTGATTGAGATTCCATCTCACAGCGACCCTGTAAAGTACGAAGTAGATAAAGATAGTGGAACTATGTTTGTTGATAGATTTATGTCCACCCCAATGTTTTACCCATGTAACTATGGCTATATTCCAGATACATTATCTGAAGACGGTGATCCAGTTGATGTGTTAGTTATCACTCCTTACAAATTGATCTCTGGTTCAGTTATTAACTGTCGTCCAGTTGCTATGTTAGGTATGGAGGATGAAGCTGGTATGGATAATAAATTAGTGGCAGTTCCTGGACCTAAATTAACCCCTAATTATGAAAATATTAATGGTCCTGAAGATCTTCCTAGTCATGACAAAGATCGTATTCAACATTTCTTTGAGCACTATAAAGATCTAGAGCCAGGTAAGTGGGTTAAAGTTACTGGTTGGCAAGGTCGTGAAGCTGCTATGCAAGAAATTTTGGATAGCATTAAAAGATATAAAGCTACTGAAACAGCTTAGTTAGTTTCCCCGCGACAGGGTATTATGGTGATGTCGCGGGGTTTATCTGTATTTTTTAAATTATCAATACTATATCTGCCGTGCTCTAAAGGCAGAGCTATTATCTTCAAAATCAAACTCGTTCTTAAGAAATGTTTTGGATGTGTTAGCTTCAATTGATGCTCCAGCAATTAATCCTGCGCCTAATCCAGCGATAGCTGCAACCAAAAGAAGAGGGTTGCCTGTTATTCCAAGTCCGATAGATGCAACAGCTGCCGTTAATCCTGCTACAGCAAACCCAATACCTGAAGATATTACTATTTGTAATCCAGTATTTAATTTATCGTTGTTTATATATTCTTTTTTGGTTATAGAGTTGGCAATAAAGCTCATGAATTTGGCTATGCTTTGAGAAATAATAGAGGCGCTAAATCCAAAGGCTGCTGCTACTCCTGAAGCTATGCCAAGTGCAGTAAGCCCTGTAAATCCAAAGCTTAGAATTCCAAGAGGGGGGAATGCGAGAGATGCGGCTGTTAGGCTTGCTCCGATAGTTGCACCAATGACAGCAAATCCGCAAGCAATTAATAATGGCTTAATAACTATAGTAGGCAAAGAGGGTAGTTTTTTTGCGGGGCAGAGCGTAATTCCATTTTTAAATATCTGCTTTTGAGGTGTATTATACATATTTGTTCTCCAAGGTTTTTTTACATTTTCTTACAAAATAAAGTGTTAAATAAGTACAATTTTTACTTTATTGAAACTATACTAATCTTAAGCATTTAACTGTTCAATCTTTTTGTAATATTTATTTGCAATAAACAGGAAATCTGCTAATTTGTCATTTATTATTACTAGATAATCTACCTAATTTTTTAATTAGTTAAGGGCAAGATATGATATTCAAGGATAAATGGCCAGCATCCTCAGATTTAAGAAAAAAAATACTTGAGGAATACCATATTGATGAGACTAAGTGTCTTAAAGATCGTCTTGATCAAGCGAAGCTAAATGATTGGCAGAAAAAACAAGTTCATACTAAGGCTAAAGCTCTTGTTAAAGAAGTTAGAGCTGCTAGGCAGAAGAAAAGTGGTATTGACGCATTTATGGCTGAGTATGACCTTTCCACAGCAGAAGGTGTTGCTCTTATGTGTATTGCTGAAGCAATGCTGCGTATACCAGATAAGGCTACAGTTGATAATCTGATAAAAGATAAAATCGCTAAAGCTGATTGGGCTGCTCATAGTCGTCAGAGTGACTCTCTATTTGTAAATGCTACAACCTGGGGCTTAATGCTATCTGGACATATTTTATCTAGAAAGGAAGAAAAAAAATCATATTTAATAGGAGCCTATAAATCACTGGTAGGGCGCCTAGGTGAGCCAGTGATCCGCAAATCTGTTAAGCATGCAATGAAAATACTTGGTAAGCAGTTCGTTATGGGGCGCACCATAAATGAAGGTGTTAAGCGTGCTCGCAAGAATGAAAATAAAGGTTATTTATATTCATATGACATGCTAGGAGAAGCTGCTCGCACACAAGCAGATGCCGATAAATTTTTTGATGCTTACAAAAAGGCAATTGAAGTAATTGGAGAGCAGAGTAAGCCGGGAGATTTAACTCGTACTGCTGGTATCTCAATTAAATTATCAGCTTTACATCCAAGGTATGAATTCTCTCATCGTGAAATTTGTCTTAAGCCACTATCAGAGAGGCTTACACACCTTGCGCTTTTAGCTAAAGATCGAGGCATTGGTTTAACTGTTGATGCTGAGGAAGCTTATAGATTAGATATTTCATTAGATATTATTGAAGCTGTCGCAACTCATAAACGTTTAATTGGTTGGGACGGTTTTGGTTTGGCAGTTCAAGCCTATCAGAAGCGTGCTTTCCCATTATTAGACTGGTTGGCTGATCTAGCTCGTCGTACCGACCGCCGCATGATGGTTCGTCTTGTAAAAGGAGCTTACTGGGATACTGAAATCAAACTTTCCCAGGTTGATGGGTTTGCTGACTATCCCGTATTTACAAGAAAAGCAGCAACCGATGTCTCTTATATTGCTTGTGCTAAAAAACTAATTGAAAACCAAGATGTATTTTATCCACAGTTTGCAACTCACAATGCGCATACTGTAGCAGTAATAATGACTTTGATGGGTGATCGCCGTGATTTTGAGTTTCAATGCTTGCATGGCATGGGCGATGCTTTATATGATCAGGTGGTTGGTGCTGGTAGTAGAGATTATGCTTGTCGTATCTATGCGCCAGTTGGCAGCCACGAAGAACTCCTTCCATATTTAGTGCGAAGATTATTAGAAAATGGCGCTAACTCATCATTTGTGAATAGAATAGTTGATGACGCAACACCTATTGAGGCAATCATTGCTGACCCAATGGACTACATAGAAAATCATGCTGCATCGCCTCATCCGCGCATTCCTAAACCTAGACAGTTATATAAATCATTTGGAGAAAATCGTTTGAATTCAAAAGGAATAGATTTAACAAATCTTACAGAGCTTAAAAAGCTAGAGACTAAACTGAAATCAGTTGAGAAAAAAGAATTTTTAGCAGGCCCTAATACTGGGAAAGCTAAACCAAAAGGAGAAATGGTAGGCAAATTCAGACCAGCCGATAATTCAGTTAAAAATGGGGTGGTTACTCGCGCAACAAAAGAAGATATTTTGAATGCGATTGAGCGTGCTGATAAAGCTTATCCTGCGTGGAATAGCTTGGATGTTAAAGATCGTGCTGCAATCTTAAGAAAGGTTGCTGATCTATTTGAAATGCATATGATGGAGCTTATGGGTATTGCTGTATTCGAGGCTGGTAAAACTTTGCCTGATGCGGTTGCTGAAGTTAGAGAGGCAATTGATTTTTGTCGTTATTACACGATGATTGCAGAGAAGGAATTCGAGCCAAAACAATTGCCAGGACCAACTGGCGAAGATAATCGCTTAATTTTGCAAGGCCGAGGAGTGATGGTTGCAATCAGTCCATGGAATTTCCCTTTGGCGATTTTTACTGGTCAGGTGATAGCGCCGTTAGCTTGTGGAAATACAGTTATTGCTAAGCCTGCTGAACAAACGCCTTTTATCGCTGCTCGTGCAGTTGAATTAATGCATGAAGCTGGCGTGCCTAAGGACGTACTCCAGTTAATTCCTGGTAAGGGTCGTGAGATTGGTGAAGTATTGTTGCCAGATGAAAGAGTACAGGGCGTGTTATTTACTGGGTCAACTGAAACAGCCGGTGTTATAAATAGAACCTTAGCTGCGCGAGATGGGGCAATTGTGCCATTAATCGCGGAAACGGGCGGTCAGAATTCAATGATCGTTGATTCCTCAGCTCTTCCTGAACAGGTTGTTCAAGATGTTATAAACTCAGCATTTAGAAGTGCGGGACAAAGATGTTCAGCTTTGAGAGTTCTATTTTTGCAAGAGGATATCGCAGATCATGTGATTGAAATGCTTAAAGGGGCTATGGCTGAACTTGTTATAGGTGATCCAGGTTTGTTGAAAACCGATGTTGGTCCTGTGATTGATCATGGTGCAAAAGAAGAGCTTGAAGCCCATACTAAGAAGATGAAAAAAACTGCTAAGTTGATTTATCAGGTTCCTATGCCAAGTGGTCTTAATGGTAGTTTCTTTGCTCCTTGTGCCTTTGAAATTGATAGCATTGATATTTTGGAAAGAGAAGTTTTTGGTCCTATTCTGCACGTAGTTCGTTATAAGCAAAAACACTTAGATAAGGTTATAGATAGTATTAATAATACTGGATACGGTTTAACTTGTGGCGTACATACGCGAATTCATAAAACAGCAGAGCATGTTGTCAGTAGGTTGCGAGCAGGAAATGCTTATGTGAATAGAGACATGATTGGTGCTGTAGTAGGTGTTCAACCATTTGGTGGTGAAGGTTTATCGGGTACTGGTCCTAAAGCTGGTGGGCCTCATTATCTATTTAGATTGTGTAAAGAGAAGACTGTTACTGTTAATACTGCAGCCGCAGGTGGCAATGCCTCTTTGATGTCTCTTAGTGAAGATGATTAGTTTTAAGTTCACGAAGTGAGTTCAGAGGAGAGATCTGGTTTGATGATGAGGTCAGACCCCTCAGCTACACCCAGGATGACTTTATTTAGGGTTTGAAATGAAGAACAAAGTAGTTTGTATCATGGGGCCGACAGGATCTGGAAAAACTGAGACTGCGGTTAAGCTTGCTAAAGAATTTGATGGTGAGATTATCAGTGTCGATTCTGCTCTTGTGTATCGAGGCATGGATATTGGCACAGCTAAACCTACAATGGCCGAGCGTCAAGGCATTGTTCATCACTTAATTGATATTTGTGATCCAGCTGATGCTTACTCAGCTGCGGCATTTCGCAATGATGCAATTCGGATAATTGGTAAGATTATTGATCGCGGCAAATTGCCAATTCTTGCTGGCGGCACTATGCTTTACTTTTGGGCTTTGCAGCAGGGGCTATCACCACTTCCTTCTGCAAATTCAGTAGTTAGAGAATCTTTAGAGGCTGCTAAAAAACGCGAAGGAGTTGAAGCAATGCATCATCGGCTTGAAGCAATTGATCCAGTATCAGCTTCTCGCATTAAACCTAATGATTGGCAGCGAATTCAAAGAGCATTAGAAGTTTTTGAAATTACTGGTTCTACTTTAACCGCAATTATTGAAAAGGCTCCAGCTGAAGAATCTCCATATGAATATATCAATATTGCTCTTTGGCCTGAAGATAGATTGGCTTTGCATATGCGTTTAGCTAAAAGATTTCATAAAATGCTAGAGTTGGGTTTTCTTGATGAGGTTCAAGATCTTTTTGATCGGGAAGATCTAAATCATGATTTACCATCAATTAGATCAGTAGGATATAGGCAAGCTTGGGACTTCTTAGCGGGTGACCTTGAGTTTGATGAGATGATTGATAAGGCTATAGTTGCAACTAGGCAGCTTGCTAAGCGTCAATATACTTGGTTGCGTAAGTGGAAGGATATCCACAACTTTGACCCTTTGGATGAAAAATACTATCAGGAAATATCTAAAACTATAAAAAATTTACTGGCATAAAGGGCCTATTGCATAGGTGCGCTAATAATATTTTCCTTGAATTATTTGTAGATAATATGTACAATTTGTGCATTTCTTGAATTATATTACTTGAGAATAAAATGCATAATTTAGTAGATCCACAGCAACAAGCTGCCTATAAAAAAATTCTAAATTGGTATAAAGAACTTAAAACCTTCCGTAAAACTTTTAGTACCAATATGTCTGATCAAATGGCAATGCTTAAACGCCGAATTCGTCTGGCATTTGCTGGAGGAGAAGATAATATCCCGCAATCCGTTATAGCAATGCTTACAAGGTACTGTCGCCACAATGCGAATGATAATCTGCTGTCGAATTATAGGCAAAATAGAAGGCGTCAGTTTTTGGAGTCAGAAGATGATCAGTATGATCGATTAGCGATTTTTTTATCAGAGCAATATAACGAGCTTAAAAGATTATATGTTGAGAGTTTTGGCTTTAACTGTTCTGTTAATAGAACTTATTTTCCTATTGCTAATGGGAGCTGTGAAGATCTTTTTGATAAGTTAGGGTGTGACCATAAATTTGATGAATGTAAAGTACACACAAATAACGGAGCTTATTTATTAGAGTTGCTCAATTTCAAAGGTAATATAGATGATTTTGAAACTACTCTAGGATCTTTTGGCTTAAGACCATCTCGTTACTTTATAGTAGAGTTTCTTGTTAAACAAAAAGTTATTGATTTTGAAAAGTTATTAGAATTAGTGGAAATTAACAAAAAAGATATAACGCCAATAAAGCTAAACCCCAAAATAAAGCAATACTCTTTATATCATCTTATCAATAGCCCTGAGTTTATAAAACTCAAAAAAATATCTAAAGATAAATTTTTAATTAGTGCATATTTGAAAATCTTACCAAAAATTATTGTTGCTTTAATTGAAGGTCTTGCTGAGCACGAGCATGATGATAATGTGCATCTTTCAATTTCATACATTGAGCTTAAAAACTTAATTTCTCAGTTTTTATTATATAGGTCTAACCATCAAAGATGTGTTGACCTTTATTACTTAATGAGCGAAGAAATTATTAATATTTTAGCTATTCTAAATATTTATGATGATGCTGTAGCCGAGAAAGCAATTCTTCAAAAATTTACTGACTATGAAGTAAATTATAGTAATGATGTTGTACGTTCTTCTTTTTTCTCTAATTGCTGCATGTCTGCAGCTGTGGATATTATAAAAGCCCTTCATGGTAAGAAAAATACTAATCTTAAAACAATTTTTGAGTATGGTTGTTATTATGAGGTTAAAGAATTAAGTAATTTAGCATGTGTTGATTCAGTTAATCATATAGGTGAAGTCGATTTAGTATTTACCCAATTTGATTCCGCTTTTGATAAAAATTTGCAATTTAATTTGGATGTGGATAAAAGCATTGAGCGCGCACTTAAGACTAACCAAGAAAAGAAACAAATAACTTTTGTAGTTGATATAACTTTAATGCGTGACCCTAGTTTAATGTATAATTTGCAAGAAAAATATCAAAGACAGATTGCAGAAGGGGGCTTGAATCTGATTTTTATTACTAGCAATCAAAAGTACTTTGGGCTTGGATTTGATAAAACCATGATTGGTTCTATCATATGTTTTTCTGGTAAAGGGAAAGCTGATCATTTGTTAGATTATTTGTCTAATAGAAAACTTAGTTTATCTAATATTGAAAAACAGTTAATTACTCATATTTACCTTTATGCTGGCGATCTTAACTATAAAATGATGCTGGAATCAGCTGAAAATGCAAATTTTGTTATAAATTTTTTTGGTGATTACCCAAAGTCAATTTCTTTTTGTCGTGAAAATTCATACAGGCCATTTTTGTTGGAGATAGCACATGAAATTGATTATTCCAGGGTGAGTAATATATTTAATAGTATAATTCGTATTTCTTCATTTGCCAGACCTGAAACAACATATTCTTTATTTGATAATAGAACTCTTCGAGTATCTATTGGTTTGGAATCTAAAAGTAGGTTAATAGAAAAACTTTATGCGGCATCTGTTTGTTTTAATAAATCTCGGTGTTATTCTGAATCCTCATTTTTAATGGGATTTTTGACACGCAATAGGGACGAAGCTAGGAGGTATAAGATTCCACTATTAGTTAGCGTGTCAATATTACATGAAGCATATCTTGATGAGATAGAAAATATTTTAGGTATAAATTGCAATAATTATTATGAAAATATTTATGAAGAAGTTTGCCCAAATGATAAAATTGACAGTCATGGTGATAGGTTTAATAAGATATTATACTATTTGTCTGAGTGGAAATTTGAGTTATCAGATGAAGATTCCGCAAAAATAGCCTCTATTCTGCTTTCAATGTATAAAGATTGCTGTAGGTTGCCTCATGTTCATATGTATTCTGTTTTAGCTGTCATCTATAAAATATATGAAAATGGCTTGAAACTTTCTCCAGAAGCAACTTATGAATTAACTAAAGCAATTAAATGTTATCGAGTTCTTTGCTCTTCTGAGGGTGAACTGGACAGTTACGCATTAAATACAATGAGCCGAGATGCTCTTGAAGACTTGACTGTCCTGGCAATTTTTGGCCAAAAAACTAAAGTTCTTAAGTTTCTTGTTAAAAATGAACATCTTGATTTTTCAAAGAAATTTAATGGTGAAAATTGGATAGTACGTAATTTGAAAATTTATGGTTATAAAGCAATTGATATATTTTTAGCTGCTGGCATACATATCGATTTTGGTTCTATTGTTGAATCTGGTTTGTCTTGGAAACATAAAGCTATAAAGTATCTCTTTAGCAAGTCTGAATTAAATCAAAAGGTACGCTTTTTAAATTCTAAGGTTATTGATCCCGGGTCAAAAAAACTGATTTCTGTTCTTGATTATGCTGAAGACGATAATCTTGAGCTTTTTAACTTTCTTGAAAATGAAAAAAGACAGCTTGAGTATAAAGCTGAAGAAAGAGCAGAAGAAGATTATATAATGTCTATTTAATTTTATGAATTTTGGAATAGAATTAGCGAACCTATACAATCCCAGCATCCTATGTCATCTCAACCGAAGCACCTAAGGTGCGCCTACCTGCGTCATCTCGATTGAAGCACCGAAGGTGCCTTCCTGCGCCATCTCGACTGAAGCACCGAAGGTGCCTTCCTGCGTCATCTCGACTGAAGCACCGAAGGTGCGTAATGGAGAGATCTGACTGATGTCCGGGTTCAGATCCCTCGACTACGCTCGGGATGACGCATGTAGCGCTGGGGTTGTAGATGTTAACTGTATAAGTTTAGATGTATTTACCCGTTGCAGCACCAATTGTCAACATATCCTAAGGAAACCTTAATTTTACTTGCATAATATTGCACTATTGATTTATATACATAATGAGAAGTACTCATGACACATAATATTTACGCACTATATAACTTTGATCCAATTGATATTAATGAACTGAAAGCTGCAGCTAACAATAACGCAGCAAAGTTATCTGAAAATCTTTTAAGTAAAATTAATGACCTTAATCTTACCAATGAGAAATATAAAGATGTAATGTTTGATTCTGATGAGGTCAAAAAACTCAAGGAATTTGCATCAGAAGTATGTACTACGAAAATTTCATCATCTAGCGGATCCTATTTAATAAGTGATAAACTGCAGATAGATTTAGAGGCAAAAGTATATTCTCTTCCAGTAATTAAAAAATTGAATGAATATATTGATTCAGGGATTAATAACGAACGAGATACTGTAACCACTTGGTTTAGGTCTATGAAAAATTCTCTCTATTCATCAAGTAATTTTATTCCAATGATAAAGTCATGGATTAAGTGTTGTGGAGACGCCTCCTTGTCAGGGGTAAATTTTACTTTTATAAGAGAAATGATTGCTGAAAGGTATAAGCATTTGCAGGAATTGAAAGATGGTAGAGATCTTACATCTATTGAATCTTTAGGAAAGGACTTTAAACGTCTTGAATTTAATATTAAAAGTCAAAAAAAAGCACTAGAAAAAACTAACACACAACTGAAATCTACTAATAATAATTTATTACGCCAACAATATATCATAAAAGAAGAACTTTCTAATAAGTTAAAATCAACTGAAAATGCCCTTAAAGCTACTCTAGCTCAAAACAATTTACTTCAAGACCAGGTTAAGAAATTGAAGTCTGAGAAACTAGGTCTTCAACAACAACTACAATCTGCATTAACTAAAATAAATGATTTGCAAGACCAGATTAAAACCATAAAATCTCAGAAAAATGAATTATCAAATAAAGTTAATAAGTTAGAATCTGGTATTTCAGAAAGAGATAAGCAAATAGAGCAGTTAATTAATGAAAAGTCTGCTCTTGATAGAAAGGTATCTCATCTCAATGGCGAGAACCAAAGGTTGCTAGGCGAATTAGCTGATGTAACCACTAACCTTAAATCAGAAAACTCTGAAAATATCATAAGGTTGCAAACTGATTTAATAAGAATTAGCTCTGATTTGGCTAAGGTTAATAAAGAGAATGCATATGCTATAGCAAAAAAAGACGATTTATCCAACCAAGTTAATAAATTAAAGTTAGAGAAAAGCGAACTTGGGAAACAGTTTGCATTTGCTACAAAGGAAATTTCCGAAAAAAATGTTCAGATCAAGTCACTTCAAGAAGAACTTAAAAGTGAGCAGGAATCTAAAACTGAATTTGTGGCTGGATTATCTATGGAGATTTCTCAGCTTAAAGCCAATTTAGGAAGAAGAAATGCCCAAAATGAACAGATATTAGAAGAAAAAAATAAGTTAAGTAAAAGACTACAAGAAGTTTCTCAAACTAATGCAAGTCTTTATAGTGAGAATGTAAGACTAAACCAACAAAATATGAGTCTTAAATATGAGCTAAATTATTACACATGGCAGCCACTTGGCTTAGGAAAGCTTGATAAAAATCCCTTTCCAGCGCGTGAAGTTGAAAATTCGCCTCAAGATCTTTCTGCAACCTGTGTGGTTATAAATCAAAAAAAATTGGGAGTAGAGCCTGGTTGGTTAGTTGTTGATCCAGCTAGTATAAAGGCAGCTAATGAAACATATAAAAATAATTACGTACAAGCTCAACAAAAATATAGAACTTATGATCCTATAGAATTAGCTGAAGATTTATTAAGTAAAGAGCCGAAAAATCCATGGTTGATGGCATTAGATATCTCACTGCTTAAACAAGACTACATGGATCCAGTAAAAGGTAAAAGGTTGGTTGGTCCGAGTGAAGAGGATGTTGAGCGTACTAATGCAATTAAAAATAATGCAGTCGCAAAAAAATCAAATGCTTTTAAATGGCTTATGTGTAAAGGGTATTCTACATTTAGGCAAAAGGACTTAAATATTGAGAACATAAATGCTGTATTTGAAGTTATGGCAACTGATATAGCAAGGGCTTATGGTATGAAGGTGCAAGAACAATACTTGCGATTTGGTACTTACAGTGCTGGCCATTTGAAAATTCTTACACAAGCCAATTGGATTCATGGTTTTGAGACTTTGCCCAAGCCAAAGGGAGGAGGTGCTCAGCAGGGTAATTTGTTGACAAAAGAAGTTGATGGAAAGCTTAAGTCAATGCGTTTGCCTGGTGGTATGGCTGCTCAGTATGCAATGATTTTATTGCAGGGGGATTGTGATGCCTTTGGTTCAACTTGTAGCAACAAAGGGTTGGTAGATGGTGGATTTGTAGGGATTGATTTTGGCCATGCTTTTAGAGGTGGAGAAAACCCTATTATTGATTCTGTGCGTACTGACTTTTCATTTAAGTATCCAGATACTAGTAGTTTTAAGCATTATAGTGTGTTTTCTGATGTGAAACGTTCTGAGCTAATGAAGGGGATTCACCTTTTAAATAGATTAGCTTATGGCAAAAATATCGCAGCAGAAGTATGGAATAGTTTTAGCAATGATCAGCTCTTTGTTGATCAATTTAATGCAATTATTACAGGGCAACACCTGTTAACAGTTAGTAGGTATAAGGAAAAGTTTGAACAGCTACAGAGTCAGGCGCCAGATGATCAAAAAAATGACTATAAAGAGATCATGGAAAAGATTCAAGAAACTAAGGCTTATATTGAGAGTTCGCAAAATAAATTGCTAGATACCTTTGCCGACTATATGAATCTAACATCTAATGAAATAGATTTGCTTGAGAATATTGAAAAGCTTACTTCTATAGTTAAATTGAAATCTCCTGATGGAAAGGTTATGCGTAACCATTTGTTTATAATTCCAGAGTCTCGTGTTGAGTGGGAAATGAAAAAAATAGATAACTATTATTCTATATCCTTCAAACAACAGCATACTTCTAAAGGACTCACCAATGAGGTTACAAAAGAAACTATAGATTTGATAGAAGGTTTTATTAAGAAGAATAGTCATTCTAAAGATTTGGTTATCTTTGATAGGCAAAAGTGCGCGATTAATTTTCATATGGGTAAATTTAATGAAGTTCTTAATATATTCAATGAGAAAGATATCGTAAGTTATTTATTTAAGGCTGAAAAGCTTGGTATAGATCATATAGAGTATGCAGATTATGTAAATAATTATGATTATGCTCAGGGAAATATTCAAAATAATGGCCGTCCTCTTTGTTCTAATGGGTATACTGTAGGTTTCTGGGGTAATGGAAACTACTCAATGGAACCATCTGCTCCACCGCTAGAAAATAGCGGTAATGAGCTGGATTTATAGAAATTTGTCATTCCGCGACTTGATCGCGGAATCTAGTTTGATGGATCCCGCGATCAAGTCGCGGAATGACAGTTAATCTTGACTAAAAAGACTGGTCTCTTGATTATAAAGGCAAATTAAATTTCACTCACAAAATTAAATCATGCTAATATTAGCTCTATTAGTATTTAAAGGAGTTCAACATCATGGTTTATCAACGTATCCAAATTCCTGATCGTGGCGAAGCGATTTCTCTTAATGAAAATGGTCAATTACAAGTCCCAGCACGTCCAATTATTCCTTTTATCGAGGGAGATGGAATAGGAACCGATGTAACTCCAGCCATGCGCACAGTTATTGACGCAGCAGTGAAAAAGTCTTATGACGGTGAGCGTGAAATACAATGGATGGAAATTTACGCTGGTGGCAAATCAGTTGAAGAATATGGCGAAGGGGAGTGGCTTCCAGAAGAAACTTTGGATGCTATCAAAAGGTATCATGTGGCAATTAAAGGTCCGTTAATGACTCCAGTCGGGGGTGGCATTAGGTCTTTAAATGTTGCCCTTCGGCAGCAATTAGACCTTTATGTTTGCTTGCGTCCTGTCCGTTATTTTGATGGCACGCCTAGCCCAGTTAAAAATCCTGAAAAAACTAATATGGTTATTTTTCGTGAGAACTCTGAAGATATTTATGCTGGTATTGAGTGGGAAGCTGATAGTGAGGGAGCGAAAAAACTTGTCTCATTCTTAAAAGATGATATGGGTGTTGAAAATATCCGCTTTGAAGATCATTGTGGTATAGGTATAAAGCCTGTATCTAAAGAAGGAACAGAGCGATTAGTTAGAAAAGCAATTCAATTTGCAATCGATCAAAATAAACCTTCAGTAACCTTGGTGCATAAAGGTAATATTATGAAATTTACTGAAGGTGCATTTAAGCAGTGGGGGTATGATTTAGCCGTAAATGAATTTGGTGCTAAACCGCTTGATGGTGGACCTTGGCATGTTATTAAAAATCCTAATACTGGTGATGAGATTGTTATTAAGGATGTTATTGCTGATGCATTTTTACAACAAATTTTATTGAGACCTGAAGAATATAGCGTGATTGCTACTATGAATTTAAATGGTGATTATATCTCTGATGCGCTAGCAGCCCAGGTTGGTGGTATTGGCATTGCACCTGGTGCAAATTTGGGTGATGAAGCTGCAATTTTTGAAGCTACTCATGGTACTGCACCAAAGCATGCTGGCCTTAACAAGGCTAACCCAGGTTCCTTAATTTTATCTGCTGAGATGATGTTGCGACATTTAGGCTGGTTTGAAGCTGCAGATATGGTTGTTCGTGGTGTTGAAGGTGCTATCATAGCGAAAACCGTTACTTATGATTTTGCGAGATTAATGGATAACCCAACTGAACTATCAACTTCTGATTTTGCTGAAGCTGTAGTTAGTCATATGTGATATGATAAGGTCTGGTATATTTAATATTAGACCTTTAGGGGCTGTTGGCAATTGGTCTTATAGCTGCAAATTTATATGATTTGTGAAAATTTACCCTTTAATTCGTTAAATAGAGAGGCTATTCGCCTAATTAAAGAACAAATTTTCAATGCATTCTAGATATTTTCGCCTTGCAACACCAATTGTCAACAGCCCCTATAAATTAAATGGATTTAGTGATGGTTAAAAAATTTTTTATTGCAGGATGCCTTGCTCTACTTTTTGTTTGTGTTAGCTCAAGCGCCCAGGAAAATGATTTAAATGGACTTAATGGTGAGGATCATTTTTTTTCCGTTGAAGATGCAAATCGAATTTACGACCAGCTAAGTATCAAGCTTTCAACTCAAAATCTTGTTGTTTCTGATCTTAAAGAAGCAGTAGATGAGTTAGGGCAGCTTAAAGAAGGTGCTGATCAATGTGTTTCAAGTGCAAAATCTGATCTTGTAAAAGTTGATAGTCAAATTAAATCAATTAAAAATATAACAGTTGGAGACCCTTCAACTGATATAGATTATTTGCAAAAAAAACATGATCAGCTAAATGACAGGGCAGCTGCTTGTCATCTGTTTTCAATTCGTGCTCAGGACGCAATTCAAGCTTATCACAAAACGATAGATTCTATGGAGACTGCTAAGCTTCTTGCTAAGACTAGCTCAATCGCTACTAATTTGAAACAATTTCCATCACTAATAATGAAGCTTCCTTCAGAAATAGATTGGCAAAAAATGCTTGATGAGAGTGGAATTTTGTTATTCTCAGCTACTCAATCTATGGTTTTTATTGCAGTTTTGGTTGTTGTGTTTGGTCTGGCAGTTTTAATTAGGGCGGCAATTAGTCACTTTATTGAATCTGAAGAGGCTCAGTCAAAAATAGCTTTATCTATCATATGTACATTTAATCGTTATATTGTTTACTTACTTCCGTTAGCTACTATTTCACTTTGTATGACTTTGCTTAGTTGGGATGATCCAGTTAGTTACTTAACCAATATAAGCTATGCTCTTATTATCTACACCTGTTTATTATTTGTATTTAGAAGTATTTTTTACCCACCAAGACCCGCAGAAGGTGTAAGTGAGATCCCCCTGCATATTCGAAAGTCCTTATTTAATAGAGTTTATGTGTTAGCAACATTAGTTTTGATTGCATTTGTCTGGGGATGGATGATAAGCCCGCAAAATATACCAGAACAGACAGCTCATATTTTCACCACTATATGGTTGAGTTTTTTTAGTATTAGTCTTATTAGTATCGTATGGTTAGTGACCGATACTTCTAAGCTTCAGTATCAACAAAAGTTTTTACGTTGGTCTTTAGTTTTAGTTTTAAGTTTATGTCTTCTAACAATTTTGGGTATTGAATGGATAGGGTATCACCATTTAGCAGTATTTATTGTAAGAGGGATTACATATTCACTAGCAGCGTTTTTTATTGCTTGGTTTTTGCATAGAGCTGTGCATGTCATAATTGAGTCTTTAAATCGAGGCCAATCTTCTTGGCAGTTGAAGATGCGATATTATTTAGGGGTTAAACCTAATGTTGTTTTACCAGAGTTTGTTTTAACAGGAATTGTTGCATATTTGGTTATTTGGATTGGTTTTGTTGGTGCAATGCTAAATATTTGGGGTGTAAGTACAGTTAGATTTAACCAGTTATATGATCAAATGATGAATGGTGTCATTATTGCTGATGTTTCTTTCTATCCAGCAAGGATCATGATCGGTATTTTAGTATTTTCTATATTAGGTTTAATTAGCAGGTTAATAAGTAGTCGTATTTCGCGGCATAGCCGTCATCATATGGAGCGTGGAGCTCAAGTTGAATTGGCATCTATTTCAAACTATGTTGGCTTTTCGATAGCTATATTGATAGCAATGTTGTTATCAGGCGTAAATTTCACTGGCCTTGCGATTGTAGCGGGTGCTCTTTCTGTAGGTATAGGTTTTGGTTTGCAGAATATTGTTAATAATTTTGTGTCGGGAGTCATTTTACTTATTGAGCGTCCGATTCGTCCTGGCGATAGAATTATTATTGGACAAACTGAAGGCTTTGTGCATAAGATTAGTATTCGAGCTACCCAGATTCGTACAGTTCAATGCTCAGATGTTATGGTGCCTAATTCTGAATTAATCTCGCAACAGGTTACCAATTATATGTTTCGTGATCGTAATTGGCGTATTACATGCTCTGTAGGTGTTGCTTATGGTAGTGATGTGGAGTTGGTTAAGGATTTATTGCAAAAGGTAGCAGCTAATCATCCAGATACGAAAAAAGATGCTCCTGATGAGCCAATTATTTTATTTAGAGAATTTGGAAATAGTAGCCTTGTATTTGATCTGTGGTGCGTTATTAGGGATGTAAATCGTAAATATTTAATTCAGAGTGAGCTAAACTTTGAGATAAACAAATTATTTAAAGAGAACGGCATAACCATTGCTTTCCCTCAGCTAGATTTACATGTGAAAAATTGGGCGCCGCCATCTTCCTCATAGTGAATAATATTTTTGTTTTGCATAACCAGCTGTCAACAGCTTTTATGATTAGTTTTTCTTATTTTTCGCATATTTATAAGTGATTACTTCAGTAATGTTTATCGTATTTTTTCTATCTTTAATTTAGATTTTCTGCTCAAATTATGCTCTATAACAGGAAATGTGTGAATTTATCTTCTATCTTATAAGTAGGCACTAAGGAGATTCATACAGGATGAGTGATACGAATCAGAAGAATAATTCACAGGGAAAGAAACTAAAGGATGATAAGTTAGTTCAGGTCTTGCTACTTAGTAGTTCTTTTGCTCCAATTGACCTAGTGTCAGATATATTAAGGAAATATTTTCAAATGGATGAGCAGATAATAGAGATCTCTATGATAACTTTATATGAAAGGGGGAAAATTGTCTGTGGGGTCTACCCTAAGGTAATCGCATCAGATACAATGAAAGAAATAGGGAAGAGAATTAGTAAGGAAAACTACCCTCTTTCCTGTCGTATGGAAGACGTCTAGCAACAAAAGGGGAGTATAAGCGATGTTTAGTAAGGCATTGGGACTCACACTTAATATGGCGTTTGCAAAAGCTAAGGAACAGCGACACGAATTCATGACGGTAGAATTACTGTTATTGACTCTTTTGGATAATCCAGAAGCGATTGAGGTGTTAGTTGCTTGTGGAGCAGACATTCAAAGCCTTCGTAATAATGTTGAAGGTTATATTAAAGAAACAGCTACTTATATTCCTGAGGGTAAAAATTCTGAAACCCAGCCAACCTTAGGTTTTCAAAGAGTTTTACAAAGAGCTATATTTCAGGTTCAATCATCAGGTTATAATGAAGTGACAGGGGCAAATGTATTGGCAGCCATATTCAGCGAACAAGAAAGCCAGGCTGTTTACTTCCTCAGTCAAGAAAATGTTACTAGATTAGATGTGATGAATTACATTGCTCATGGCATATCAAAGATGTCTGGTTCAGGAGAAGCACCTACTTTAAAAGATGAAGGTTTTCCTGGTAGCTCTTCTCCCCAGCCTCAAACAAGTTTTGAAGGGCAAGCTGCTGAATCTCCACTTGAAAAATATGCGACAAATCTTAATGAGTTAGCTAAAAGTGGTAAAATTGACCCAGTTATTGGTCGGGAATCTGAGATTCAAAGAACTATCCAAATATTGAGTCGTCGTGGCAAAAATAATCCCTTGTTAGTGGGTGAGGCAGGTGTTGGTAAAACGGCTATTGCTGAAGGTCTGGCTAGGTTAATTGTTGAAGGAAAAGTTCCAGAAGTACTTTCTAAAAGTACAATTTATTCCGTGGATCTTGGTATTATGCTTGCTGGAACAAAATACCGAGGGGACTTTGAAAAAAGATTTAAATCGGTTCTTCAAGAGCTAGAAAATAAAGATGATACAATAATTTTTATTGATGAAATACATACTCTAGTTGGTGCTGGTGCTGCAGCTGGGGGTGCTATGGATGCATCTAACCTTATAAAACCACTATTAACTCAAGGTTCTGTAAGATGCATGGGGGCTACTACATATCATGAGTACAGAAGTATTTTTGATAAGGATAGAGCTCTGACTCGTAGGTTCCAAAAAATTGATATTAAAGAGCTATCTCAGGAAGAAACTTATCAAGTCCTTAAAGGTTTAAAATCAAGGTTTGAAGCTTATCATAATGTTACGTACTCAATGGCTGCCTTGAAAGAAGCTGCAATTCTTGCTGACCGCTATCTTCCTGATAGATTTTTACCAGACAAAGCAATTGATATAGTTGATGAAGCAGGTGCATATCAGCGTTTACGTCCTGAGGGTAAGCGTAAATCTAAGATAGGTTGCAAAGATATAGAGAAAGTTGTTGCCAAGATGGCCCGTGTGCCAGAAGAAAGTGTAACAGCTTCTGAGGTTGATCTTCTTAAGCACTTAGAGCCTAAGTTAAAAGCTTTAGTATACGGGCAGGATGAAGCTATTGAGGCTTTATGCTCTGCTATTAAGCTTTCAAGATCTGGTCTTAAAAACCAAGAAAAACCAGTAGGTAGCTTCTTGTTCGTTGGGCCAACAGGTGTAGGTAAAACCGAGGTTTCACAACAGCTTGCAAAAGTGCTAGGTTTAGAATTAGTCAGATTTGATATGTCTGAATATATGGAACAGCATTCAGTTTCTAGGTTAATTGGTTCTCCTCCAGGATATGTTGGGTATGAGCAAGGAGGTTTGCTAACTGAAGAGATTAACAAGAAGCCGCATTGTGTTCTGCTTTTAGATGAGATTGAAAAGGCTCATCCAGATATTTATAACTTAATGCTTCAGGTTATGGATTATGGCCGGTTGACTGATAATGATGGGCGACCAGCTGACTTTAGGAATGTTATTCTTATTATGACTTCTAACGTTGGTGCTCAAGATCTTGAAAAAGGTGTTGTTGGTTTTACTGCTTCTGAAGACGAGAAAGATAATAAGTCTGCTATTAAGCAGCATTTTGCTCCAGAGTTTAGGAATAGGTTGGATAGAACTATTCAGTTTAAACAGCTAAATCAAGATGTTGTGTCTAAAGTAGTGGATAAATTTATAACTGAGGTTGAGGTTCAGCTAGAGCAAAAAGGTGTTGTGCTTAAGGTTGACCAGGGTGCGCGAAATTGGATTGCTAGGAATGGATACGACGAAAAAATGGGAGCAAGACCTATGGAGAGAATAATTCAGCGGTCCATTAAACAGCCACTTGCTGATGAGTTGTTGTTCGGTCACCTTAAAAAAGGTGGTGAAGTTCATGTTAGCGTTAATGCTAGTGGTGAGTTGGACTTTGATTATACTGACAAAGAACTTGAGAAAACCTAAAACTGTGAAATTTGTTAGATTTTATGTTTTTTTTTGCAATATCATTTGTTTCGGTCACATATTAAAACATGATTCCGCAGCAAGTATTGACTATAATTTGCCTATGGCTAATTAAAGCTGTCGCCCCGGCATTCGCCGGGGTCAGGTTATAAAATATTTAATTAAATTAATTAGGATAACGGTAAGTAATACGGCCTTTGCTTAAGTCATACGGTGTAATTTCAACTGTAACTTTATCTCCAGTTAAAATACGAATGTAGTGTTTGCGCATACGACCTGAAATGTGTGCTGTCACGACGTGACCATTTTCAAGTTCAACTCTGAAAGTTGCATTAGGAAGAGTGTCGACGACAGTGCCGTCCATGGTGATTAGATCTGATTTAGACATATTTACCCTTGTAAGTGTATATTTTTCAAAATTATATTGTTTATTAATCTTTTAGGCAAGGCTAAGCATTGCTTAATAGTTCTTTAAGTTTAGCTTTTATCATGTCAATTGCAATCCTATTGCCTCCACCTCGAGGTACTATTATGTCAGCATAACGCTTAGATGGCTCAATGAATTGGTAATACATTGGGCGCACAGTTTCTTGATATTGAGTTAGCACACTTTCAAGATCTCTTTCACGTTCAATGATGTCGCGTTTTAATCTGCGAATCAGGCATATATCTAGCGGTGTATCCATGAATATACTTATATCCATCATTTCTCTAAGTTCTGGGTCTACGAATAATAAGATACCTTCTAGAACGATTATTCTGTGTTTTCCCACACGTTTTGTGTTTTCTGATCTTAAATGTTTAGTGTAGTCGTATTGAGGGATATTGACCATTTCTCCATTTTTTAATCTCTCTAAATGGTCTATTAATAATGAGTGCTCTAATGAGTCCGGGTGGTCATAGTTTATTTTAATTCTTTCATCAAAGGAAATATCGCTGCGATCTCGATAGTAGGAGTCTTCTGAAATAACCTCAACAAGCTCCGTGCTCATTTCATTAACTATGGTATTTGCCAATAAGCTTTTTCCTGATGCCGATGGGCCTGAAATACCAATAATCATTGTTTTATGCGACATTATTAACCTCTTTTCAATAAAACGTAAACCGCACCTCTTCCACCATCTTTTGGTTGCGCAGAGCAAAAGGCAAGCACGTTACCATGACCTTTTAGCCACCTCACTACCTCATTCTTAAGTATAGGGTATGGACTGGAAGACTGAAGACCTTTGCCGTGGACAATCAATAGCGCCCTAAGCTTGTTTTTTTTAGATCTATTTAAGAAATTTAAAAAAGCAGTTTCGGCTTGGTCGACTGTCATATTATGCAAATCTAGCTTTGACTGGGGCCTGATTAACCCCTGTTTCATCTGCTTTACTTGCTTTGGAAGCATACCGCTTTGGGTGTGCTCAACATAATCTTCACCGCTTAAAGGCATGCTTTTAACACTTCATGTGAAATAGATTTAAAGTTGGTGCTATAATAGCCAAAATCAATAATATTAGCAACGAGTATTAGTAATGAAACAGCCAGATTTGCCGCGTTTAATAGATTGGGTCAGATGGGGCTCAAGTCGTTTTAACGAAAGTAATTTGTATTTTGGTCATGGAACTAACAATTCATGGGATGAGGCGATGTATTTGGTTCTTCACGCCCTGTGCTTGCCGCCTGACTGCGATGATATAGTCTATTATACTTATTTGTCAGAAGAGGAGAAACTAGAAGTTTTTAATTTACTAGTTAGACGAATTGAAACAAAAAAACCAGCATCGTACCTAACAAATGAGTCATGGCTATCTGGCTTTAATTTTTATGTAAATGAAAATGTATTGATACCTAGATCTCCATTTGCAGAGTTAATCGAAAAACATTTTGAGCCCTGGGTTTATGGTTCTAAAATTAATCGAATTCTTGAAATTGGCACAGGAAGTGGTTGCTTGGCAATATTAGCTGCACATGCTTGGCCTGAGGCTGAAATTGATGCGGTAGATGTATCAAGTGATGCAATCGAAGTGGCTCGTCAAAATATTGAAAATTATGGGCTTCAGGATCAAATAAATTTGATTAAGTCTGATTTATTTGAAAATGTTAATGGACAGTATGATCTTATAATTGCAAACCCCCCTTATGTTTCTGATGAGGAATGGAAAATATTGCCTGATGAATATCATCATGAACCAAAGCTTGCTCTAGTAGCAGATGATGAAGGTTTAGAAATACCAAGAAGAATTTTAAAAGATGCGGCTAACTATCTGAGTGATAATGGTGCATTGTTTTTAGAGGTAGGTGCAGAATGGTCTAGATTTGATGTTGCTTTTTCTGAATATCCTTTAGCTTGGGTAGAGTTAGAGCACGGAGGCGAGGGTATTGCTTTTATCGGTAAATCTTCCTTGTTGAAGGGATAGTTGTGCTTTTCACAACCATCCCTAAGTACAATTAGCTAAGTCTAAGTGACTCTTCTGTATCTGAATCAAGATCGTATAGAGGATAAAATGGGTTGTTTGCTAAAGGGTTGTTTTCTTCTTCAGGCTGCTTTTCCAAGTGTTCTTTGAAAATTTTAGCAACGCTATTAGCAATAGCAATTCTTTGCTGTGTCTGTTCGTATTCTTTTGCGCTACTTTCAGCATCTTGAAAAAGTTTTGCAACTCCTTCGTAGTCTGGTTCAGAATCAGATAACTTTTGCCCCGAATTATGCTTTTCAATGATCTTATTTATTTTTAAATGCGTTCCTTTAATTTCCAATGAAGGGCATTGAGTTTCTTTCTCAGCAATTGTTAAGCGATTTTCTATCTTGCCATCAGGTTTTGATTCTAGGTGAAAGATATGAGCTTCTGTTTTTCTAGGTTTTTTTAACTCTCTTATCTGTCTATTTTCAACAATAGAGTTTTTTTCCTCGTATGATTCAATAAGCATTGCAATAAAATTAAAGACGCGGGCGGAGTTTGTCCCGTCTCTTTTTGCATTTTTCAAAATTTCTTTTAGTTCCTGAACTCTTCCATGGTGAAGCTCAGTATTATCTTTACCTGAGTTTTGTTTTATGTCAGCAAGTAGTTTTTCTACTTTATTAATATCCTCGTTCGCCCAAAAATACCTTCTTTTAGGTCCTTTTGTTGAATGGTAGTGGTTAAGAAGTTCCTGAATGTCTTTAACATGTATTTTTTTGCTCATGGCCTTCTCCTTGGCGTTATCTTACATAGCAGCTTCATTGTAGTAATATTTGGTTTGCTCGGTCAAATTCTTTTAAAATTAGTTAGTTACTATTTGGTATTTTTTGGATGAGGTTGTGACTTAATAGCCTGTAATAAATTCATAAGCCTTATGAAATTATTACCTAAAGCCTCAAATAAAAGTTGCGATTTTGAACGTGTTTTGTGTAATTCTGAAAGTGTAGTATATGAATTGTGCCCCATATTTACGTAATAAAGTAGTGATAAATTTCTTCTTTCAGCAACCTCTGGGAATAACCCGGAAAGGAGTAAACATTTATCTCCTACATCTCTTAGTATATTTTTTTTCTCTTCGCCTGTAAGACTAAGTGCGTTTAAGTACTCCGTTGCAATTATTGAATCTAATAAACCGGGGTTGCGAGTAAATCTTTGAAGAGCTATCATCAGGTAGGCCTTTAAGTCTTGATCAATTTTGAATTGGGGGCGGCGGGATTCGGCTTCTTCAATTAACGAGTACCACTCGAAGCTTATGTTTTGATGTTGTACATTCTTAATCATGTCAACCTCCTACTAGATGCAAGAAAACTGAGGTATACTCTAATTATAGCAATAGATGAGGGATGTCGGCGTGCGCGCTTTAAAAAGGGTTCTTATTTCAGGCTTTTTGCTAAGTTCAATTCTTGTGATTTCTGGATGCAACAATGGTTCCGACTCTTATCAGGGGTATGTTGAGGGCCGTTATACTTATATGTCTAGTCAGGTTGGCGGTGAAATAGAGTCAGTTGATGTGTCTAGAGGTAGTCAAGTTAAAAAAGGTGATTTACTTTTTGTTTTAAAGCAGCAGCCAGAAAAAGATGAGGTAGATGCAGCAAAGCAGCAACTTAAGGTGCAACAGCAACTTCTATCTGACTATGAAAAGGGTGCTAGAGATCCAATAATTCAAGCTAAAAAAGCGCAAATTGCAGCGGCTGAAGCACAGCTAGTTTATGCTCAGAAAACTCTAACAAGACACGAAGATCTTTTTAGAAAAAAAGCTGTTGACCGGGATGCTGTAGATCGTGCCATTAGAGATTCCGATCAAGCACAACAGCGTGTCGACCAACTTAAAAATGATTTGGCTGAAGCATTAAGCGCTCGCAGAGTAAATCAAATAAAGGCGCAAAAAGCAAGAGTTCAAGAGGCCTTGGCTAATCTAGGAAAGCTTGAATGGAGGCTAAGTCAAAAAAAAGTTTTTGCACCTATTGATGGTTTAGTATTTGATGATTTCTTCCGTAAAGGAGAGGTTGTTGCTGCTAATCAGCCGGTTATTTCTCTTTTAGCTCCAACTGATGAAAAGGTTATCTTTTTTGTGCCAGAGCCTATTAGAAATAAAATCAAGTTAAATGAGTTTATAAGTTTTACTTGTGATAGCTGTAAGCAGAAATATAAAGCTAATGTTTCCTTTATTTCTCCAGATGCAGAGTACACTCCTCCTGTAATATTTAGTAGGGAGCGACGATCTGAGTTGGTTTATCGCATTGAAGCCAGATTGTCTCCAGAAGTTGCTAGACTTTTGGCAGTAGGTCAGCCAGTTGATGTTTACTTGGATGGTCATGCCAAGTGAGTGAAAAGCAACTTGCAATAGAGGTTAAAGGTCTTAGGAAAACTTTTGGTGATTTAAAGGCAGTTAGAGGTGTTGATCTCAGTATCAATAAAGGTGAGATCTTTGGCTTTGTTGGGCCAAATGGTAGTGGAAAAACTACGACTATCAGAATGCTTTGCGGGCTGCTCACTCCTGATGAGGGTGAGGGGCGTTGTATGGGCTATAATATTCTTACTGAGTCATCTAAGATTAAACGTAATATTGGATATATGACTCAGCACTATACGTTATATAAAGATATGACAGTCTATGAAAATTTAAAGTTCATGGCAGATTTGTATCGAATTAAAAATAAAAAAGAAAAAATTGATTATCTTCTTGAAGAATTACATTTAACTGACAGAATTGATCAGATTTCTGGAACTTTATCAGGAGGTTGGAAGCAGCGCTTAACTTTAGCCGCCACCTTACTTCATGACCCAAAAGTTTTGTTGCTAGATGAGCCCACATCAGCTGTTGACCTGCAGGCTAGAAGAGAATTTTGGACGCAAATTGAAAAGCTTACAGCTAAAGGTGTAACTGCCTTAGTAAGTACTCAGTTTATGGATGAGGTGAACCGCTGCCATCGTTTGGCCTATATTTCTTCTGGGCAGATTATGGCAGTTGGAACAGCCGAAAACATTATCAATCAATCTCCTTTGGAAGCTTGGTTTATAAAGGGCAGGGCATGGCATCAGTTATTTGCAGAGTTTGAAAAAGATTTTTTTGATTGGCAGATGACCCCTCAACGTGATGGGTTGCATGTGGTTGTTGCGCCAAATACTAAGCTTCCAGATGTTTCAAAGCATGGCCTTAAGTGGGAACGGACTGATCTGACTTTTGAAGATGTTTTTGTTGGTTTAGTTCAAAACGATATTATGGGGCAAATATAATGTATGGTTTTTCTTGGGCCAGAAGTTCGGCTGTGATGAGAAAAGAATTGATACAGTTGCGGCGCGATCGTCTTACCTTGGCAATGCTAGTTATGATTCCGATTATTCAGCTTATTCTATTTGGCTACGCTATTAATAGTAACCCGAAAAATTTGCCAGTAACTGTTGTTCTTCAGGATTATAGCCCCTTTACTCGATCATTTTTACAATCCATGAAAAATAGTGCCTATTTTAAAGTTGTCAGAGTGGCTAAGAACAGAATTGAAGCAGAAACTGATCTTAAACAAAATCGATCTCAGTTTATTGTAACTATTCCAGAATACTTCACAAGAAGGGTTATTAGAGGAGAGCGACCAAGTATTTTAGTTGAAGCTGATGCTACGGATCCAGTTGCTGTGGGCAGGCCTTTGTCAGCACTACAAGGAATTATAGCTGACTCTTTAAGCCCCTTAGTTAAGGGGCCTTTAGATTATTTGAAACCTAAATCAGACGCGTTCAAGGTAATCCAGCATGTCAGATATAATCCTGAGGCTATCACCCAGTACAATACCATCCCTGGGCTAGTTGGTCTGATTTTGACTATGACCTTGGTATTAATGACTAGTATGGCCATTACCAGGGAGAGGGAGCGTGGCAATATTGAGCGTCTGCTTGTGACACCCCTATCTCCGCTGGAGGTGATGATTGGAAAGATTTCTCCATATATCGTTATTGGTTACATGCAAGCGTTTATGATTGTAATTATCTCGTCATTATTATTTGAAACACCTATTGATAGTGCTTATGAACTTGGTTTATTGGCTGTTGGGTTATTACCATTTATGGCGGCAAACTTGTCAGTGGGTTTGATGTTTTCAAGTTTGGCAGAAAATCAACTGCAAGCAATGCAAATGACGTTCTTTTTCTTTTTGCCGTCAGTGCTTATTTCAGGGTTCATGTTTCCATTCAAAGGTATGCCGGTCTGGGCTCAATGGATAGGTGAAATTTTACCCTTGACTCACTTTAATAGGATCATTCGAGGAATTTTACTTAAAGGTTATAATTTCGTTGATTTGCTTCCGGAGTTTGCGCCTATACTTATTTTCTTATTCGTGGCAATTCTTCTTGGTATATCTCGTTACAGGCAAACTCTGGATTAATTTATGAGTGTTAGTAGAAGCTTTGTTTTAGTTTATTTTTTAAGTGCGTTGTCATCTATTTGGGTATTTTTAGGCGATTATCACGACTTTGTTTTCGCGCCAGTTGTAAAATGTATGCCAATATGGTTGTTATTGGGGTATCTAATCTATGCTTCTAATTCAATTTTTAGAACTGTTTTTATAGGGTTAGGTTTATTATGTGGTAGTTTAGGTGATGCAGTATTATGTTACCCTGGTAAGTCAGCTTTGGCCGGTGGGGCGTTATTTTTTCTTATTGCTCAATTATTTTATTCTAGTCTTCTTATTAAAAATTTTAAGTATGAGGCTGCGAGTTTATACAGGAACTTGTTTGTTTTTGTAGCCTGGATTTTTTTATGCTTCACTTCTTTTGTAGGGCTTCATGATTTAAAGATTATTTTTATTGTTTATGTTACTGCACTTTGCTTTATGACTTTTTTGGCGCAAAATCAGGTAAATAATGATAGTTATTTAATGGTTGGTGCATTGTCCTTTTTAATTTCAGATTCTTTAATTTTGTTTGATATAGTCTGGTGTCCCATTGAATTTAGAGTTTTTCTCGTGTTTTCAACATATTATTTGGCCCAGTTTTTTATTGCTACTAGATTGCAGGGTAGTGTTGCACCAATAATTATCAGTAGGACCTAGGTAACGCCCCTAAAGTTTTAACAGAAGCGAAAAAGTGAAGAATTGAGATAGAAATGCCGCTTAATTGAGGCGAATAGTTATTCTATTTAACGAGATGAAGCGTAATTTATAGCCAATTCTCTCCTTTTTCAGCCTGATAATAACTTTGGGAGCGTTGCCTAATTTTTTCTTTTATCAAAAATAACTCTTATTCCTTCGGCAGTATTTAAGGTGAAGCCGCTATGCATTCTGTTGCTATGCAGCTTATCCTCTGTTATTCGGAATCTATTAACTATTTCCTGAATGGTAAAACTAATAACTGACCATGCAAAATATTCATCAAAATGCTCATCAGTATTATTTTTTTCTTCGTACCCAAAAGGTAGATAAGTATTTTTCTCTATATTTGGGTTGTTCCCAAATCTGTTTGGGTCAAATTTTAGAGGGTTTTCCCAGTTTTTTTTGCTTCTATGGATTGAATAGGGGCTTATCACTACATTTGAATTGCCTGGTATTGTGAACTTACCCAACTTAAGTTCATTTTTATTTTTTCGACAAATTAACCAGCTAGGTGGACTTAACCTCAGACATTCTTTAACAAAGCAGTCTAAGAGCTTTTTGTCGTTATCTAGAAGCTTTTCTTGCCATTCAGGGTGTTGTGTCAAATGGTAACAGCACCAAGATATTGCACAGGAAATTCTTTCTATCGAGTTTATTAATTGATTTTTGAGGAATTTCGCTGGAAATTTTTTGCTATTTTTAAATATTGGGGATTTATAGTCAGATTTTCTCCATGCCTTTTTAAGTTTTGTTGTAAGAATTATTCTGTAGGACAGAAATGTATAATATGATATAGTTGGCAAAGGCATGTTTGGCAGCGGTATTTTAGTTGCATAAAACTGACACGCATCGAGATAGTGAGATATTTGATCTACCATGTGTGCATCACTTAAATTTAACCCAAAGGCAAGTTCATTTAAGGTTTTAAGTGCTATAGATCTAGCTTCATTGTTTATATTAATTGATAAGTGGTTTTTAGAGCTAATTTCAAAAATCTCAAACTGATCCCTAGTCCACTCTTTAAGCTTTTCTTCTTTATTTTTGGAATGATTAAATTCATTATAGATTTTATTTAAAAGGTCGAAATTAACGTTATCATTTTTAGAAAATGGCATAGGAGAAGTTATTGCTTTTTTCCTTTTATAAAGCGAAGTTGGGGCGCAAAACTTTTTGTCTTTATCTTCAAGTATCGTATCAATTAAGCTTTTATTGTTTACAAGAAAATATTTGCTGATTACTGGAATTCTAATAATTTCTGCATACTTTGAAATTAAAAAAAAGTATTCTGGGTTGCTCCCAGCCTTTTTTCTTTCGTTTTTACTAAGTGGTGGGAGTGACGGTTTTTGAGATTTTTGCTTCATATTGTATAGTACAAATAGTTTGCTTAAGTTATGGACTTATTATACTATAGGAATAAATTCAATATGTCGATCAGGGAAATGATAAGATTATTTTTTGGAACCTTAATGGCATTTTCACTTGCTGGCTGCAGTTATTTTTTTCCGCCAGTACTCTTACCGTATAAAGTAAACGATATTCCATCAGCTATATATCAATGCAAACCGCAATGTTCTACAGCATTGGGTATTGATATTTATAGAATCGGCAACAAAGTTAAAATGATCATGCCGTCAAATAAGTTATTTTATGGTGATAGTGCTAATTTAACACCTGCTGGCTACGCAATGCTTGATCAGGCAGTCAGATACCTTAATTATTTTAATAAAGCGACTATTAAAGTTGCTGGGCACTCAGCTGATAATATATCAGAAATAACTAGAGATGCACTGACCAGGAAGCAAGCTGAAAATGTTACTTCTTATTTGCAAAAACATGATATTAAAGCAAGTCTTCTTTATAGCGACGGCGCTGGAGCAAAGCAGCCTATCTCTTCAAATTATACTGCTTGGGGCAGAGCTCAAAACAACAGAATTGAGATAACATTTAGATATGATGGGTTTTTGTATCAAGCTAAAGAGCCACATGTAGAGTGAGTCGTCTTATTTATAGTTTAGATAATACACTCAGTGCTTGAGTTTATTTTTGTTTATGGGATATGATGAAATTGATGGTTGCTATCGAATAACAAAGGATACTACGGGATGGAGAGTGAAGTTCTAGAGAAAGTAGTTACGCGGAATAATTTTTATCGCGATAGCTACAGAAAAGTCATGTTTTCACTTCTAGTAATGGCTTTAGTGAACTGTGTCCTTGTGGGAATTGTTTATTATCAACTTACGCATCGACCTGAGCCCAGATATTTTGCATCTACTAGAGATGGCAGAATTATAAGGTTATATGCGTTATCTTCTCCAGTTCTTACGCAGGAAGCTGTCTCTGAGTTAGCTGTGCGCGGTGTATTAAAAGCCTATACTTTCAATTTTTCAAATTATAAAGAAAACCTTGAAACTGCATCTCAGTATTTTACTGGTACTGGTTGGGAGAGATTTAAAGAAGCATTGCAGAAATCTGGAATGTTAGAGTTCGTTATTAGGAAAAGGCTAGTTGCTTCGGCAGTTGCTACAGCAGCTCCAACACTTCTTAAGAAAGGTGTTATCGGTGGTCGTTATTCTTGGCAGTTCCAGGTTCCAATCCTTGTCACCTATGAGAGTCAGTCAGAGAAACAAAGACAAGCTCTCGTTGTGACTGTAATGATCCAACGGGTTTCAATTGTCAACCATCCTCGACAGGTTGCGATATCAATGTTTGTTGCTTCAAGCAGGCAGCTTAATTATTAGTGGAGCTATTAGCTGATGATTCGACAAATAAAACATAAAAAAATCACAATTATAACAAGTTTGGGGCTTATGCTTTGCATGTCTTTAAGTAATGCTCAAGTATCTAGTAAGTCTGATCGGGAAAGAATGCTAGAGCAGCTTAAATATATGCAGCAGAGAGAAGCTGAGTTAAATAAAAATCAAGCTGAAAATTCTTCCGAAGCAACCTCAAATACTGCGCAAAATACAACTTCTAGCTCTACATCTCTGCCCTCGCCAGGGCAAAAAGAGCCAAAATCTCAAGAGATTAAAGTTTTACCTAAGCCTTTAACTCCGGAGCAGCAATCAACGGTAACAGTTGGTGAGTTACAGAATCGAGCATTTTACCAAATGAAAAATAACATGATGCCACTCACGCCCAAGCAAATAGTTGAGCTTAGAAAGGTTTATGAGCAGTCCAAAGCTGCAGCCGAAATAAATCCATTTGGTCCACCTCGCCCTACCTCTTCTTCGTTGATGGTCGATTTGTCTCCTGGCGCAGCCCCGCCTGTTGTAAGATTAGCTCGCGGGTTTGTTTCAACTCTTGTGTTTTTAGATGAAACAGGTAGCCCTTGGCCCGTTGAATCTGTAGATTTAGGTAATCCACAAAATTACAATCT
>JAUIAT010000015.1 GCA_030425295.1 Gammaproteobacteria bacterium | reverse complement strand
CCAATTTCAGCTGGTGATTTAACAGTTACTACACCTGCTTTTTCTAGCGCTGCAAATTTCTCTTCAGCAGTACCTTTACCACCAGAAATAATTGCGCCAGCATGCCCCATACGCTTTCCTGGAGGTGCTGTAACACCTGCAATGTAAGAAACAACTGGCTTAGTTACATGCTGAGCAATAAATTCAGCAGCTTCTTCTTCAGCCGTACCACCAATTTCACCTACCATTACTATAGCTTCAGTTTGAGGATCATCTTGGAATAATTTTAAGATATCAATGAAAGAGCTACCTGGAATTGGGTCACCACCAATACCAACACAGCTACTTTGGCCAAGACCAAGGTCACTGGTTTGCTTAACTGCTTCGTAAGTTAATGTTCCAGAACGTGAAACAATACCTACTTTACCTTTCATGTGAATATGTCCTGGCATAATACCAATTTTAGATTCACCTGGAGTAATGATACCTGGGCAGTTGGGGCCTATTAGGCGCGCACCACTTGCATCAACGTATTTCTTAACTTCAAGCATATCTAATACTGGAATACCTTCAGTAATACAAATAATTAACTGAATACCAGCATCAGCTGCTTCGATAATTGAGTCTTTACAGAATGGAGCTGGAACGTAGATAACACTTGCCTCAGCACCAGTAGCCTCAACAGCTTCTTTAACACTGTTAAAAACTGGAAGACCTAGATGAGTTGTACCACCTTTACCAGGAGTAACACCACCAACCATGTTAGTACCATACTCAATAGCTTGCTCAGAGTGGAAGCTACCTTGTTTACCAGTAAAGCCTTGGCATATTACTTTAGTATCTTTGTTTAATAGAATACTCATTTACTTATTCTCCCGCCTCTATGAAACGTCCAGATTTGGCACATTTTGAATGAAAAAAATTCATTTCGCTGCTCATGTATGTACAAATACACTCCGCTGCTCTCTCACTTTTTTCATCCAATTTGCACTCAAATCTGAACGTTCTAGGTAAGGCATATATTTATTCGTTTGTACTTACAACTTCAACAACACGCTTAGCTGCATCAGCAAAGCTTTCCGCAGGAATTAGGTTGTATTCACATTCTGCTAATTTTTTAGCACCAAGTTCAGCATTGTTACCTTCAAGGCGAACAACAACAGGAACATTAATACCAACTTCAGAAGCTGCATTAATAATACCATCAGCTATAAGGTCACAACGAACAATACCACCAAAGATGTTTACAAGAACCGCTTTAACGTTGCTATCAGATAAAATAATCTTGAATGCCTCACGTACTCGTTCTTGAGTAGCACCACCACCAACATCCAGGAAGTTAGCAGGATCACCGCCATTAAGCTTAATAAGATCCATAGTAGCCATAGCAAGACCAGCACCATTAACCATGCAACCGATGTTACCAGTTAATGCAATGTAGTTAAGATCCCAATTTTGAGCTTGGTTTTCACGCTCATCTTCCTGGCTAGGATCACGTAGAGCGCGAATATCAGCCTGACGGTAAAGTGCGTTAGCATCGATATTGATCTTAGCATCAAGACATACAAGGTTGCCTTCGCCATTAATGATTAGAGGGTTAACCTCAAGAAGGCTTAAATCACACTCAACAAACATTTTAGCAAGACCTGACATAATTTTACTAAGTTGCTTGATTTGCTTCATATCTAAACCTAAAGCAAAACCTGCTTCTCGGCATTGGAATGGCTGAAGACCAACTAGTGGATCAACTACGATTTGAATAATTTTTTCAGGTGTTTCATGAGCAACTTTCTCAATATCAACACCGCCTTCAGTAGAAACCATGAATACAACTGATTGAGTTGCGCGATCGATTACTGCACCAAGGTATAATTCAGATTTAATATCACTTGGTTCCTCGATTAGCACTTGATTAACAGGCTGACCATTTTCATCTGTTTGATAAGTAACAAGACGCGTGCCAATCATACCATTAACAGCTTCTTTTACTTCATCAATACTACTAACGATTTTAACACCGCCAGCTTTACCGCGACCACCAGCGTGAACCTGGGCTTTAACAACCCATTTATCACCTCCTAGTTTTTGAGCAGCTTCAACCGCTTGCTCTGCATTCCAAACTTCTTCGCCGTTTGGTACAGGTAGACCATATTTAGCAAATAGTTGCTTGGCCTGGTACTCATGCAAATTCATATTTGTCTCCAAATTTTTATTTTAGGATCTTCACAAAAAGACCTTCATGCTTTGTTACAAGTTTGTTCAGATAGGTTGCATACCTGAGTATGCTCACCCTACTCAATTCACCTGCGCCTCGGCTAAAGCATTTTTACTTTGGCCGAGCAAACCGAACTAAAAAATGTTTGTCAGCATCTACTTAGATTACCGATAAACATTTGTGTAGCTCGAAAAAGGTTAGTTGACTGGCATTATAAAGAATTCACAAATAATTACCAGTTTTTTACCAAATTGTTTAGACTTAAATACAATCCTCCACATAGATAGTATAGAAATTAGAATACTATGGCCTATATTTATATATAAGTTGAATATTAAAAATCATAAATTATGAGGCCAATATGCTTAACCATCATTCAAATAAAAAATTAATCGATATGACAGACAAGGAATATCAATTATTAGATAGCAAAATAAGGCAAGATCTAGAAAAACAACCTGACCATATAGAATCATTTTTAAAAAATCCAACTAAATACCTTGAGAGTTTAGGTGTAAAATTTAAACCGGGTGTTAAGGCTCAAATTGTTAGTTCAATTAAGGAAGCTGATAAGCTAGGTGATCATATATTCGCTGTGGTAATAGCAGACAAAAAAAAGATATCAGCAGGTGAGTTAGAACAAGTTTTAGGTGGTGGGTCTAAATGGGAATATATGTGGAACCACCCAAAAGGATGGAAAGATGCTATCAATAAAATTAAAGAAGAAATAGATGATAAAGGTAAAGGAATTGACATTATCACAGATGTAGACAAACTCAGCAGGATGTGACAATTAAATATTTTTTAATTTTTACTATAATCCCTTCCCCCGCGCTAGTTACAGGGGCTGGGAGAACTCTTCACTGGATCCCGCAACAAGTACGGGATTACAGAATATTATAATTTTCAACAGAGCCTATAAGATAATAAGTAAATTATTAAGCTACAAACTCAAAATCAGGCGAGCTGGATCTTCAAGTGATTCTTTAATTGATTTTAAGAATGTCACAGAGTCTTTACCGTCAATAATTCTGTGGTCATAACTCATAGCTAGATACATGATTGGACGAACAACAACTTGCCCCTTCTCAACAACTGCACGCTCTACAATATTGTGCATACCTAAAATTGCGCATTGAGGCGGGTTAATTAACGGAGTTGAAAGCATAGAACCAAATACACCACCATTAGTGATAGTAAAAGTACCACCTTGCATATCTTCAAGAGTTAGCTTGCCGTCGCGAGCTTTCTTACCATATTCGATAATTTGCTTTTCAATTTCAGCCATTGAAAGCTTATCAGCATCACGGATAACTGGCACAACCAAACCGCGCTCAGTAGAAACTGCTATACCAACGTCAAAGTAACCATGATATACGATATCGTTGCCATCAATAGAAGAATTAAGAATCGGGTACTTCTTAAGAGCTTCAACTGCAGCTTTAACAAAGAATGACATGAAACCAAGCTTCACATCGTGAGACTTGATGAATTCATCTTTGTAGCGAGCACGAATATCCATAATTGGCTTCATGTTAACTTCATTGAAAGTAGTTAGCATGGCTGTACTTTGCTTAGCTTCAAGTAAACGCTCTGCAATTTTAGCGCGCATACGACTCATAGGAACACGTTTTTCTTCTCTAGCACCAGCTGGAGATATAGGCGCAGAAGCAGATTCTTGATCTGGCTTAGATGCTTTTGCAGTAATTGCTTTTTCAACATCTTCTTTAACGATTCTGCCACCTTTACCAGTAGCGGTAACATCAGATGCTTTAATATCGTTTTCAGCCATTAATCGACGTACTGATGGGCTAATAGCACCATCCTCAGTATCAAGATCTTCTTTTTTAGCAGGTGCTGCTTCAGATTGGGCAGCCTCAGTTTTTTCTGCAGCAGGAGCTTCTGATGCAGTGGCTTTAGTGTCAATTATAGCTAAAATTTCGTCTGCAGTAACAACGTCACCCTCATTCTTTTTGATTTCAGTCATGACGCCATCAGCTGGAGCTGGAACCTCAAGCATAATCTTATCAGTTTCAAGATCTACTAGTTTTTCATCGCGCTTAACTGCTTCACCAGGTTTTTTATACCATTCAGATACAGTTGCATCGGCAACTGACTCTGGCAAACCTGGCACTTTAATTTCAACTGTCATTTTAATATCTCCAAAAATCAAATACTTACAAACTACTTTTAATCAATAACTATTAATGGATTCCGCGGTCAAGCCGCGGAATGACGGTTGATTGAAACTCGGATCGTAGTCGACCAAACTCTGTCATCCCAACAACCAAATCCTGTCATCTCAACAACCAAATCCTGTCATCTCAACAACCAAATCCTGTCATCCCGCGTCTTGACCGCGGGATCCACTTATTAAATATCTAAGGCCTCTTCAACAAGAGCATCTTGCTGCTTCTGGTGCAAATCATGATAACCAACTGCAGGGGCAGCTAATGGATCACGGCCAATATAGCGAATTTCGACTCCATCAGCTAAGCAGGCTTCGAAACGATGTTTACATGTATACCAAGCACCTTGGTTACGAGGCTCTTCTTGACACCAAACAATATCTTTAACATGATCATAACCAGCTAAAACTTCCTTTAAATCAGATGAAGGGAAAGGATAAAGCTGCTCAATTCTTACAATAGCAACATTGTCTTGTTCTTTTGCCATTCTGCGCTTAAGAAGATCATAATAAACCTTACCACAGCAAAGAACCACACGCTTAACCTTGCTCTTCTCTTGCTCTTCAGCCTCTGGAATTACTAGTTTATATTTACCTTCGGCAAGTTCTTCAAGAGTTGACGTAGCAAGTGGGTTACGCAATAAACTCTTAGGAGTCATTACAATAAGAGGCTTGCGATATGGTCTAACTGATTGTCTTCTAATTAAATGGAAGATCTGAGAAGGCGTTGACGGCACACAAACCTGGATGTTGTGTTGAGCACAAAGCTGCAAGAATCTTTCAAGACGTGCAGAAGAGTGCTCTGGCCCCATACCTTCCATACCATGAGGTAGGAACATAGTGACACCAGATAAACGTTGCCATTTTTGCCAACCAGAACTAATAAATTGATCAATAATAACCTGAGCACCATTAGCGAAGTCACCAAATTGGGCCTCCCAAATAACTAAAGTTTTAGGTGAAGCAGTCGCATAACCATATTCAAAACCTAACACACCTTCTTCTGAAAGAAGTGAGTTGTAAATATCAAATCTTGCGTTCTTGCCTTTTAGATGACGCAACGGAATATATAGATCATCTGTGTTTTGATCATGAATAATTGCATGGCGATGCCCAAAAGTACCACGACCAACGTCCTGGCCAGTAATCCTAATAGGCAACCCATCATGAATTAAAGTTGCATAAGCTAAATTTTCACCAAAACCCCAATCAATAGGCTTTTCACCATTCGCCATTTTCAGACGATTATTCATCACAAGCTTAACTTGTTTTTGAAGCGAAACATCATCAGGCATGGTATAAAGCTGCTTACCAAGATCTTTCAGAAGACCAATATCTACTGTTGTATCAGATGGTATATTCCACTCTTTATGCAAATATGGTGTCCAATTTGCAAGATAGTGCTGAACTAAACCTTTAGGCAACGTAGGGATCACTCGCTTTCCTTCATCAAGAAGTTGGCGATAATCGGCAATCATTTGATCATTTTCAGCCTCACTAACTAGACCTTCAGCAATAAGTTTATTTGCATAAATTTCACGAGGACGCAGATGAGCATCAATCTTTTGATACATTAATGGTTGAGTTGCGCGAGGCTCATCAGCTTCATTATGACCATGACGACGGTACCCAACCAAATCAATGATCACATCTTTGTGGAATTCCATACGATAAGCAAAGGCAAGACGTGCAATTCTAATAACAGCTTCAGGATCATCAGCGTTCACATGAAATACTGGCGCATCAATCATTCTAGAAATATCAGTACAGTAAACAGCTGTTCTAGATTCTTGCGGATCACTTGTAGTGAAACCAATTTGGTTATTAGTAATAATATGAATAGTACCGCCAACAGAGTATGCCTTTGTTTGAGACATGTTTAATGTCTCCATAACAATACCCTGCCCTGCAAATGCAGCATCACCATGAATAAGAATAGGCAGAACCAACTTACCTCGTGTTTTAGCTTCCCACATATCCTCACGGGCACGAACAGAGCCCATAGTTACAGCATCAATCACCTCAAGATGCGATGGGTTAAAAGCTAAAGCTACATGCAATGGTCCGTGACGAGTGTCAACATCACTTGAAACCCCTAAGTGATATTTAACATCTCCAGTGGTTTTACCATAATCATCACGACCTTCGAAAGTCATAAAAATCTGTTCAGAAGGTAAACCTAACACGTTCAACATAACATTAAGACGACCACGGTGCGCCATACCAAGAACAGTTTCAGCCATTTTAGATTCAGCAGCTTTGTCAATGATCTCTGATAATAAAGGTACCAAACTGTCGCAGCCTTCTAAAGAGAATCGTTTCTGCCCCACATATTTTGTATCAAGTGTTTTTTCAAATCCATCAGCAGAAATAAGTTGCTGAAGAATTAATTTCTTTACTTCATCACGAACTTGATTAATTGCAGAATCGGATTCAATATGGTTTTGAATCCACTTAGCCTCTTCTTCATTACGCATATCCATAAATTCGTAACCAATATGATTACAATATACAGATTTCAATTTTTCTAAAATATCTTTTAAGGATGATTTTTCTTGCCCCATAAGATCTTGAGCGCGAAACTTAGTGGAATAATCATTTTTAGATAAATCATAGTGACTTAGATCTAACTGAGAGACATGAGGCCTTTCCGCACCAAGAGGATCAATTTTTGCTGCAAGATGACCAAACCTTCTATAATTACGAACTAATTGCTCAACTTTTGCTTGCTTATACTCATAAGCTGCATCGCCAGAAACCTGAGGACCAGTTTGTAAAAATGGGTTCTGGGTTATATCTGCAAAATGTTTTTGAATTTGCTGGTGTGAAATTTCTTGTGCGCCATTACCTTTTTTAGGAAGACCTTCAAAATACTGTTTTAACTCAGCAGGAACAGACTCTGGAGAATTCATATATTGTTCATACATATTTTCCAGATAGGTTGAACCGCCAGAGAGATAGGAACTCTCTAGCAGCTCTTGCATACTTTTTTTAGACATCTCAAAATAACCTTAGATTGCTCGATCAATCATTTCATCTCTAAGATGGCCTATTGCTTGTGTTGGGTTTAAACCTTTCGGGCAAACATCAGCACAATTCATAATTGTTCTGCAGCGGAACAACTTAAATAAATCTTCAAGTTGGTCAAGACGTTTTTCAGTTGCTGTGTCTCGACTATCTGCCACAAAACGATAGGCCCACAATAATGCTGCAGGACCTAAGAACTTATCTGGATTCCACCAGAATGAAGGACAAGAGGTAGTGCAGCAAGCACATAAAATACACTCATATAAACCATCGAGCTTAGCTCGCTCGTCGATGCTTTGAATCCTTTCAGTTGCTGGTTCATCATCATTTTGCAGATATGGTTCAACAGACTCATAATGGCTGTAAAATTGCTCCATATCCACAACTAAATCTCTAACTATTGGAAATGCAGGTAGCGGTCTAACTTTAATAGTTTTTGGCAGCTTGCGAAGATCAGTAATACAAGCTAACCCATTTTTACCATTAATATTAACGCCATCAGAACCACAAACACCCTCTCCACAAGAGCGACGAAAAGTTAAAGTTTGATCCATAGTTTTAATGTGCTCAAGAGCATCAAGCAACATCGTTCCATGGAAATCGTTAGTATCAATTTGATACTCTTGCATGTAAGGTTTTTTATCCGTTTCTGGATTAAAACGCTGTACTGAAATAACTTTCTTAGACATTAATGTTCTCTCTCTCGCAACTCAAACGGTTCAACTAACTCAGGCTTCATGTTGATTTCGCGCTTTTCTAGGCGCCCATCAATGAAGTATAGACTATGGTGTAAGAATTTCTTATCGTCGCGCTCAGTAAAATCGATTCTTGAGTGAGCACCACGACTTTCTTCACGATACAAGGCACTATATGCCGTAGCAATTGCAACCTCAATCATGTTGTCAAGCTCTAAAGCCTCAACAAGACTTGTGTTAAAAGTTTTACTTTTATCACCAAGATAAGCTTTCTGAACTCTTGGGCGGATAGCTAATAGCTTATCCATTGCCTCTTGCATGCCTTTACCATCACGGAACACACCAAAGTAATCCATCATAATCTGCTGCATGTCGCTTCTGACTTCAGCAAACGGCTCACTACCACTCTGATCTGTAGATGACATCCATCGTTCATAGCGAGATAAACATCTACCGATATCTTCTTCTGATGGCTTAGAAAAAGGCTTTCCATCTTTGAGATCTTCCTCAAGATGCATACCACTTGCGCGCCCAAAAACTACAATATCAAGTAGTGAGTTTGCACCAAGGCGGTTGGCACCATGTACAGATACACAAGCACATTCTCCAGCAGCATAAAGACCATCAATAATAACATCATTACCATTTTTATCAGTGGTTAATGCTTGCCCATATTTATTAGTTGGAATGCCGCCCATCATGTAGTGAGCAGTTGGGATAACTGGAATTGGTTCTTTCTCAGGATCAACCCCAGCAAAAGTACGAGCAAGCTCAGTTATACCAGGAAGTCTTTTTTCAATAACTTCCTTAGGCAAGTGATCAAGCCTTAACAATACGTAGTCTTTATTAGGACCACATCCACGCCCCTCTTGAATTTCTTGGATTGAGCAACGAGATACAACGTCGCGACAGTCCAGATCTTTCTTGTTAGGTGAATAACGCTCCATATAACGCTCACCTTCACTATTGATTAAATAAGCACCCTCACCTCGAGTACCTTCAGATATAAGAGAACCTACACCATAAATACCAGTTGGGTGAATCTGCCACATTTCCATATCTTGAATTGGGAATCCAGCACGAAGAACCATACCAAGACCATCACCAGTACAAGTATAAGCATTAGTTGTCGTTTTATAGATCTGACCTGCGCCACCTGTAGCAAGAATAACTGCTTTCGATTGAAGGAAGTTAAGCTCACCGGTTTCGATACATTCAACAATTACACCAGAAACACCACCAGTTTCAGATTTAACTAAATCAAGGGCGTACCATTCACTAAAGAAATGACTTTTGGCTTTAACGTTTTGCTGATACAGCGTATGTAAAAGAGCATGACCTGTACGATCAGCTGCAGCACAAGTTCTATGGACGTTTTTCTTACCGTACTCACGAGTCTGACCACCAAAAGCTCGCTGATATATTTTACCGTTTTCATCACGAGTAAACGGCATACCCATGTGCTCTAATTCAAGAACAGTGGCAGGTGCATGCTGACACATATATTCAATAGCGTCTTGGTCACCCAAGAAGTCAGCACCCATAACTGTATCATACATGTGGTAACGCCAATCGTCTTCACCATCGCGGTTTCCAAGAGCGGCATTAATACCACCTTGAGCAGCAACAGTATGAGAACGAGTTGGAAATACTTTTGAAACAACTGCTACTTTCTTACCGCTTTTAGAAAGCTGTAAAGCAGCTCGCAAGCCGGCGCCACCGCCACCGACAATAATCGCATCATATTTTAATGTTTTTAAATCCATCAGTTTAACCCCAAAGTATTTGGATGCCCCAAACTAGCAAGGCAATAAGAGTAAGAATAATAGCTATTTGCAGAACAAGCCTTAAGCCCTTTGGCTTAACGTAATCAGTTAACACGATCCATAAACCAATCCAACCGTGCATAACCATGCTTAATAGAGCAAATATAGTTAGCAATTTCATGGCGTTGCAGTCAAACAAAGCATACCAGCATTGATACGTAGGATTAGGATTAGCAACAAAAAAACCTAATACAACCAAAAAGAACACACCTAGAATTACTGCTGTGATTCTTTGTAGTAGCCAGTCTCTCAGACCATTAGATGAAAAACTAGTAATACTTTTTACCATATCCATAACCCCGCTAATACAAGGAAGACAATGTTAATAACTAAAACGATATAAGCGCCGATTCTAGCACCACGAAGAGATTCTCCGATACCAAAGTCCATAATAATATGCCTGATACCTGCAACTAAGTGATAGAAAATTGCAACAGTAACAGCCCAAACCATTAGTTTATATAGTGGCTGAGATAAAATTTCTTGGGTATTAATGAAAGCTGTTTCTGATTTTAATGATTGACCAAACATGCACATCATAAAAGGCAGGCTTAGAAATATTAAAACTCCAGAAATTCTATGTAAAATTGAAATGATTGCCATAATTGGGAATCTAATTTGCATTAAATTTAAAAACTGCGGTCGTGAATCAGTCACCTTCCTCTCCTCTGTCTTGATAGCTAACCCGATAAGGTAAGCTTGGTGGTGCCCATTCTAGGCAATTACCTGATCAAAATCAAATAAAAATGTACCGGGCATATTGATGCTTGCTCCTATAACAGCAAATATTAACAAACCCTTCTATTTGTATCTTTATTATCCCCTAATTTTGAACAATATTAAAGTAGGTTATTTCAGTCGGAGTCGGTTTGTAACCTATCAATAAATAAATTACTATTAAAAATAGGGACTACTGGCAACTCGTGTTGCCGAGCTTATGCAGCCGCAAGACTAACCACCAGCAGAACCTAAAACTAACAAAAGGAATTGTTATATGGCTGCAGGACCTAGCAAAACAATTAAACGAATAGCTGCTATAGAAGATGATTCTCATTTAGTTGAAGAAACATGGAAACGCATGGGTCGAGATATAGCTGCCATTATAATTATTGGCGTTCTTGTTTGGTGCTTTTGTAGCACTATGAGAACAGCTATAGAATATAGCTCTACTTTTCTCTTCGAACCCTTTCATTCTCAAGTAAGCACCAAGGCTGTACAATATGGCATAGTATCCCCGGAAGAAGCGAATATTCTATCAAAACACGAGCTGGAAATTATAAACAAGATAAATCCTCCAGAATACGCAGCATTTACATTGATGATAACTTTGGTTTTGGGTGGACTTATTAGAGGTGCAATAATCAAACATCCTAGCTGGACAAAATATGAAGGTGATGGCGCCGGACAGTCAATTCAATACTTTATAGACACATACCAACAACCTTTAGAGGGCGCAAATCCTGTTAAAGACAGGTACGAGTCAGAAACCTTTTTAGGTGCTGCAAAACGTATTGTAATGACCATTTTAACCGTAGGGACTGGCGGTAGTGGCGGCATAGAAGGTCCTGTTATCCCAGTAGGAGAGAACCTGGGCTCAGGAGTTAGCAAGCTACTAAGAATATTTGAGCCAAATGACCTTAGAGTCTTGCAAATGGCAGGCATTTCAGCGGCACTCTGCTCTCTTCTCAATACTCCTTTCGCAGCAGCTGTATTTGCTGGTGAGATCGTATTTACAGATCGCATTATATACAGAACTTTATTTTACTCTTTAATAGCATCCGTTGTTGCGTACTATATGAATAACCATTTTCTGCATTTTGAACCAATGTTTTCAGTTCAAGCTGGCTACCCTGGTTACTCTTTCGCTGGTTATGTTTCAGCATCTGTTATTGCTATCCTGGTTAGCATGCCAACTGGCCTAGGATTGAAATATATATTTGAGCATATAAATAAATTCTTAAGCTTCATTCCAATTGGAGCCAGAGCCGCATTTGGAGCAATGTGCGCTGGGTTGATTTCACTATCACTTTGGCATTTTTTAGCAATTGAGCCAAGGCACACTCTTGGTATGGGAGAAGAAACCTTAAAGGAACTAATTATAGGCACAGACCCAATGCTTGAAATTTGGTGGATTTTACTTTTATTAGTAGCCGCAAAGTTAATGACTACTGGCTTTACCTTAATGTCTGGTGGTAGTGCTGGCCTATTAATTCCCGCTACTTTTATGGGGGGATTAAGTGGAGCCGGAATTTATGAACTGCTACATGAGTACGCCGCAACATTCACCTTTGTCCCAGAAATAGATTTATTCATAATTGCAGGTATCGCATCTGCTCTAGTATCAATTATAGAAGTACCTTTAGCAACCATGGCTCTCATGATAGAACTATTCGGAGCGCATTATGCAGCACCTGCAGTTGTAGCAACCGTGGTCAGCCATTTATTTGTAAAACGAATGAGGCTCTATTAATGAAAAAATTACATTTTATAATAATTATCTTCCTCTGCCTATTTACTCAACAAATATTTGCTGCAGATGAATCAACACCTCTACGAGTCGGAGTTATGTTTGACGAAGACCCTGTTTCCTATGTGACGCCAAGCGGTGAGTACAGAGGGATAGGCGTAGATATATGGAAAGAAATCGCGATAAGAAATAATTTAAATTATAAATTTATCAAAATCAAAGGATCAATATTAGATGTTGTTGAAGATGCAAAAATAAGCAAATATGATGTTATTATTGGCCCTATAGCTGTAACTAATCAGAGATTACAGCAAGTTGATTTTAGTAGGCCTTTCTTCCTGTCTCGAATTGGAATTGCTGTCCCCAACGAAAAAGAATCTTTTTGGAATATATTAGGCAATTTTTTTACTAAACCTGTATTAGCTCTTGTTGTTATCTTTTTTATATTATTTGTAATCTTTACACATTTATTTTGGTATTACGAACGAGGAAAATCGGAACAAGTTGCCAAAGAATACAACCCAGGTATATGGCAATCTATGTGGTATACAGGAATATTTTTCTTAAGAGACGTTATCCACGACCCTCCATCTTTAGGCGGAAGAATAGTATCAGCTTTATGGGTTATTTGTGCATTAGTATTCATAACCGCATTTACCGCTATTGTAACATCAACCCTAACTTTAACTTTATTTACACATCAGTCATCTCTTCATAATCCGAGAGACTTATATGGCAAAACAGTTGCTGTTGAAGCAGGATCCGAAGAAGAGGTTCTAGTTAAAAAATATGGAGCTAAAGTTATTAGCGTTAAAAGCCCTGTAGATGCTGTTCATGATTTAGCAGCTGGAGAATATGACGCAGTTGTTGGGCCTTATGAAGTTTTAAGTAATGTTATACAACATACGCCTTCTGCAAATGTGCACATGACATCATTAATACTATCTCACGAAAGTTTCGCTTATGTTATCCCTACTCTTAGCAAGCTAAGACAGAAGGTTGATTTTGCGCTAACAAAATTACAAGATGAACGCTGGACACATGATGTATGCTCGAGATATGCAGTACACTTTACACATAGTTGTGAGTTCTAAAATTATAGTCTGTTGACAATTAGTGTTATAGAGCGAAAATTAGCTAATGATATTTATCGCCTCTTGAACTGAACTCACAGGTAAAACTTCCATTTTTAGCTTACCTAAAGACATTGCATTGGCTTTAGGCACTATAGCTCTGATAAAACCATGTTTTTCAGCCTCTTTTAGTCTCTCTACCCCACATTGAATTGGCCTGACCTCTCCAGCAAGACCAATTTCACCAAATACAACAGTTTTCTCTGGTAGAGGGCGATCCCTATAACTTGATAATACAGAAACTATCAGCGCTAAATCTGCAGCTGTCTCGGTTATTCTGACACCACTAACAACATTTGCAAAAACATCTTGATTACAGGTTGTTACCCCAGCATGTCTTTGAAGAACAGCTAAAAGCATTGCTAAACGACTTTGATCAAGCCCAACAGTCACACGACGAGGATTACCAAGCTGAGAATCAGTAACTAAAGCCTGAATTTCTAAAAGCAATGGACGAGTCCCCTCCCAAGTTACCATTACCGCACTTCCCGGTGTATTTTGGAAACCTGATAAAAACATAGCTGAAGGGTTTTTTATTTCCTTAAGACCTTGCTCTGTCATTGCAAAAACGCCAAGCTCATTAACCGCACCAAAGCGATTCTTAACCGCGCGAATCATTCGATAACGACTATCGCTTGATCCTTCAAAATACAAGACTGCATCAACCATATGCTCTAAAATACGAGGGCCAGCAAGAGCTCCTTCTTTAGTCACATGACCAATGAAAAATAGTGCCGTACCAGTTTGTTTCGCATATCTAACTAATTGAGCTGCTGACTCACGGACCTGGCTAACACTCCCAGGAGATGATTGTATTTGCTCGGAATAAAGAGTTTGAATTGAGTCAACAACCATAATCTCAGGCTTCAGAGTTTGTGCCGTTGCAAGAATTGGCTCAACTTGTGTGGCTGCAAATAAATTCAAATCTTTTTCAGGAAGGCCTAAACGTCTAGCACGCAATGCAACCTGCCCCAAGGACTCCTCACCTGTTATGTACAAGGTTTTATATTGGCTGCTCATTTGACATAAAGTTTGCAAAAGAAGTGTAGACTTACCAACACCAGGATCACCACCAACCAAAACTACAGATCCGGGAACAATACCACCACCTAAAACCCTATCAAGCTCAACTAAACTACTCTGCCAGCGCTCATAAGGCAATGCATCAACTTTATCAAGAGTTACAATCTTTGTTTGCTCAACTCCAGCATAACCTACGGCTTGTTTTCGAGCAGATGATGAAAGCTTTGCCTGCTTCATTTCAACTAGGCTATTCCATTCTCCACAGTCTCGGCACTGCCCTCCCCATTGAGAATATTCAGCACCACATTGCTGGCAGGCAAAAACTGTCCTTGTTTTTGTTGGTGTTACCATGAACTATCTCCCTTAAACCCGGTTGCCAATTGTTCAGCAGCTCCCGCTCGATTATGGAACGCCCAGACTTGGCACACTTTTGATGAAAAAACTCGCTCCGCGACTCATGTATCAATCAATACACTGCGCTGCTCGCTCATTTTTTCATCAAAATTGCACTCAAATCTGAGAGTTTCCTTAAATTGTACAATTTCTATCGGAAATTACTGCCAATTGTTCTATGATTGCAACCACTCAGATACTTCTTTAGCAAAATAAGTAATGATGAAATCAGCTCCGGCACGCTTTATACTAGTAAGTGTCTCCAAGGCCACTATTTTCTCATTAACCAAGTTTTTTTCAGCAGCTGCCTTAATCATCGCAAACTCCCCACTTACATGATATGCACCCAATGGGTACTCGGGGAAATTGGCTTTAATATCTGAAATAATATCAAGATAGATACTGGCAGGTTTCACCATTAACATGTCAGTACCTTCTTCAACATCAAGACTAGCTTCTTTTAGAGCTTCATGTCGATTAGCTGGGTCCATTTGATATGTTTTACGATCACCAAACTGAGGCGCTCCTTCTGCGGCTTCTCGGAAAGGCCCATATAAACCAGAGGCAAACTTTACTGCATAACTTAATATTGGAATGTTGTGAAACCCACTCTCATCTAATCCATTTCTAATAGCAGCTACCATTCCATCCATATTACCACTTGGAGCAACAATATCCGCGCCTGCTTTAGCATGACTTACTGCTTGAGCGATATAGTGAGGAAGAGTTTTATCATTATCAACTTCTTTATCTGGGGTTAAAACACCACAATGACCGTGATCAGTATATTCGCACATACAAACGTCAGTAATAACCAATAAATCTGAACTTATTTTCTTGATTTCGCGGACTGCCTCTTGCACAACACCATTGGCAGATTCACCTTCAGAGCCCTCGCTATCTTTAACTGCTGGAATACCAAAAAGAATCACACCAAGAATACCAGTTTTTTCAATTTCTTTGACTTCCTCAGCCAGCCTATCTATCGATAGCTGATAATGTCCAGGCATTGAAGAAATTTCATTTTTAATATTGCTGCCAGCTTTTACAAACAAAGGCAAAATTAAGTCTGACATTTGTAATTTAGTTTCGCGAACCAACTGGCGCATAGCTGTGCTTTGTCGAAGTCTTCTTGGTCTAATATGCATAAATATTCCTACCCAGATACAATCTTTTATTTTAGGTTATATTTTCTTAAAAATAGAATGCGTAGCGGCTATGAGTAGACACAAATAATCTAGTTAGCATCACCCAAAAGACAATTAATATTTTACAAAGTTCTAGATATTTTCGCTTTGCAATACTAATTGTCAAGAGACCCTATGATTTATTAATTTCCCCACTAATAGCCGTTAAAATTTTGTCAGCTTTCGGCTTATCTAGAGCAACATTTTTTTCATTGAAAATCACTACGTTCGATAGTTTATCAGCAACTTTTGAAACATGAATTTTATAAAGAGGAGTTGCCTCATCAATCCTACCTTTACTACTAGTAGTATCTAACACAAAAACATCACTTTCACGTAAATCTTTACGCAAAATTCTATAATTTTTTCTATTAAGGGCCGGAATAATTTTTGCAATTGTATCTTCAGAAGACGCCTTTACAAAAAGCTCAGAAGTATTTTTTTCAGATTTGATCCATGAAAAATGTTGCGAAAGATTAGCAATTTTTAAACTTTCATCTTTTTGTTTTTCAGCCGCAGATAGCTGTTCTTGGTGTTGTTTAGCAATAGTTGCTTTTTGTTTTTCCATCAGAACACTTCCCGGTGGAATAATAGATGGAGACTCATTTTTATTTAGCTGCTCAGCAGTAACATTGTGAACAGGGTATAAACTGCTCTTGTTTGAAGAAATTTGATCATGTTGCTGGCTTATTAAAGCTTCTTTATAGTCGGAAGGAGCCCTTTCATCTGTTTTCATTCCGCCACAACCAGCAAGCACTAGAGACAAAACTGCGATAGTAACAAAAGAAATGCGCTTAACCATAAATTATAATCTCCTAGAAAACCATTAAATAATAGACAGACTATACTATTTCCCTCGCATAAACAACTGATCTAGCGCATCAAAAGTTAGCTGTTTCCAGGTTGGACGCCCATGATTACACTGACCACTTCTATTAGTTGTTTCAATATCTCGAAGAAGAGCATTCATTTCAGGAATAGTTAATTTATGACCTGCCCTTACTGATCCATGACAAGCCATAGTAGCAAGAATGTGATTAATCCTCTCATCAACTCTCTTGGTTTCTCCATATTCCAGTAGATCCGTCAAGACATCTCTAAATAATCTCTCAACTTCTGACTCCTTCAAAAGACTAGGAAACTCACGAATTATCACAGAACTAGGCCCTGCCATCTCTGAAACTAAACCAAGAGATTCAAATACAGCTTCATTATCTTGAAAACAAAAAATTTCTTGATCTGTAAGGCTGACAGAAATAGGTAGCAATAACTGCTGGCGGGGCATTTGATTTTTACTCCAAGCATCCTTCATTTGCTCATAAACTACTCTTTCATGAGCTGCATGCATATCAACTAAAACTGCACCCAACTCATTTTCAGCCAAAATATAAATATTGTGAATCTGAGCAATAGCAAAACCAAGCGGAGGGGCTTTCATTGATTCTTTATGATCATCAGCTATGCATACTTCCTCGTTTGAAGTTGTATCTGGCTCAATCCTAGCTGTCATGATCTCACCATAAGCAGAAAGAGTTTCTCCTGGCTGTAGCAGTGAGCTATCTTCTGATTTACTACTTGATAACCCTGGATTCCAGTCTGAACTGGAATGATAGTGAACTGTTGGCTGCAGTTTATTAACTCCCCCTTTTGAATAGCTACTACGAGATGAACTAAATTCAAGATCTAACTGCTTTACGTGCTGTTCTTTCCCTAAACCTTTCATGTGACTAATTTCAGGAGAAACAGTTACCTCCTGTGGTCGATGCTCACCAATAGCATGATGAATACTGTGAAAAATGAAACTATGAATCATGCGCGAATCTTGAAATCTAACCTCATGCTTGGTTGGGTGCACATTAACATCCACTTGATGAGGGTCGACTTCAAAATAAAGAACAAATACTGGATGACGCTTATTAAAAAGAACGTCGGAATAAGCTTGTTTGATGGCGTGAGCGATTAATTTATCTCTGATTATGCGACCATTTACAAAGAAATATTGCATATCAGCCTGGCTTCTAGACCAAGTTGGCTCTGCAATCCAACCATGCAGCCTTAATCCAGATTTTTCACAATTAATTTCTAGTGCATGATCCACAAATCCTTGGCCCAATAATCTGCGTAATCTGTCTTCTTTTTGCAATTTATTCATGGCTGGGGGTAAATTAAGATGATCTTTACCATTATGTGACAAATGCCATTTTTGCTCGAAATTACTTAAAGACATACGCTTAACCACTTCAAATATATGGTTAAATTCAGTTTTCTCGGTTTTTAAGAATTTTCTCCTGGCTGGCGTGTTCCAAAATAAATCTGCCACTTCGATAGTTGTACCAACAGAGTGCGCCGCAGGCTCCAAGCTCAAGCTTCCATCAAGGTTGTTTTGTAACTTATAACCAGAGTTTTGATCTTTAATTTTTGAATTAACCGACATCCTGCTAACAGATAATATACTAGCAAGCGCTTCTCCGCGAAAACCAAGCGTACCAACAGCTTCAAGATCAGACAGAGAATATATTTTACTTGTTGCATGACGGCTAACTGCGAGTTTTAATTCGTTTTTATCAATACCACAGCCATTATCTCTAATCAATATTGATTGCAAACCGCCCTTTTCAACTTTAATCGAAAGATCGGTGGCGCCAGCATCAATACTATTTTCTAAAAGCTCTTTCACAACAGATGCCGGGCGCTCAACAACTTCACCAGCAGCAATCTGGTTAGCCAGCTGCTGGTCTAATATTTTAATTTTCATTGTATTTATACTCTATATTGTGCTCTACGTATTGGATGATGCTTAAAGTAAAATTTAATTCCCTTACCAATTGATTCCGCTAACTTTCTCTGAAAGTCTGGAGTGTTAAGATTGGTTGCGTCATCCCAGTTTGAGATAAAGCCACTCTCAACTAAAAGCGATGGAATATCGGGAGATTTTAACACAACAAAAGCTGCCTGCTCGACAACTGAGTGGTGCAAACTTGTAACTTTTTTCATCCTACTTAACATAGAATGCCCAGTTTGCAGACTAGTACTGATTGTTGCCTGCTGAGATAAGTCAAGTAAAACTGAGCGTAATAACCTGCTTTTATTAGACAACTTAACGCCGCCAAGCTCAGATTTGTTTTCACGATGAGCAATCCACCTAGCTGCTTCACTCGTTGCGCCATGACGAGACAAAGCAAATATAGAGGCTCCGTGAGCCTTTGATGTTTTAAACGCATCAGCATGAATAGAAATAAACATATCGGCTTTATTTTTTCTAGCTACAGCAAGGCGCTGACGCAAAGTTAAATATTTATCCGTATTTCTTGTTAGTTTTGCTTGGTATCCATCAAGATTATTAAGGTAGTACTTTAACTTTCTAGCTATAGCTAAAACTACATCCTTCTCATGAATACCATGATGGCCAGTAGCGCCTGGATCGTGCCCTCCATGACCTGGGTCAATTACAATCATTATCGGTTTAGATTGCAACACCTTTGGCTTAACTTCAGACATAGATAATAACAAAAATGGTCTGGTGTAATTTTTTAAGCTAGCGAGAATCCGAGTCGGTTTTGTTAAGTAAACCTTTACCCGCAATGTATCTGAATTGATTTCATCAAATGTAAGCTTATTAATTTTACAAAAACTTTTGACCCTTGATCGCCATACATTTTGCACTTCACTAACCTTAACCCCCTTTAAGTCAATAACTAGCCTGTCAGGGTGACTTAGCTTAAAAGCATGAAATTTTACTTTGCGGGGCAATGGCAGGGTAAGGTTATCAGCAAATACTAATACCGGAAATATATTAAATAAAATAAAAATAAATAATAAATATTTCTTGGATCTTAATCTTTCCATACTAGAGTCATCTTGCGTCCATGTTGGTATTGCTCAATTTCAATCTCAAGATTAGCCTGCGGCAACGTTCCTTTTGCCTTCTCTGGCCATTCAATTATACAAATAGAATTATCATTAAAATAATCTTTTATGCCAATATATTCGAGCTCTTCCGGGTCTGAAATTCTGTAAAGATCAAAATGATAAACCTCTTGATTATTTAACTCATAAGGCTCAACAATTGTATAAGTAGGACTCTTAACATTACCCTCATAATTCAACCCACTAAGCAATCCACGCACAAGAGTAGTTTTGCCCATACCCAACTCTCCTGACAAATAAATTACAAATGGCGCGCTACAATGCCGAGATATATGTTTACCAAGAGTTAAAGTTTCTTTTTCATTTTCAATATATTTAACTTCAGACTTCATCTCTAATAGAATCTTCATGTAATTTTATTAGGCGCTGCTTAAGATCTGAGGTAATTGGATTGTCTCCACCGTTATCTGTTTGTGTCTTACGAAAAGACTTAGCGACGCTTTTTGCTATAGGAGCAATAGTTTTAGCCAGTTTTGAATTAGTCCAACTACTACCATCATCAAGAACCGTCATCTCACCTAGCACAATTAGCATGAATACGATTAAAAAACCTCTAGCCAAACCAAATCCAATACCTAAAACCCTATCCAGAGACCTAAACGGCGTAAATCTAATTAGGCGCACCACAAACATATTCACAAATGCCCCAATAACCCAAATAAGAAAAAATAGGCCTATAAATGCAACAATTAATCTTATAGTTGGTGAAGAGCTAATAAATTTCAAATAATGAGAGACATCATCAGATAAATTAAAAGTTACTAAAAATGCCACAATCCAAGTTATTAGTGAACAAAGCTCTCGCAAAAATCCACGCATAAAACTTATAATAACTGAAGCAGCTATAAGTATAAAAAATATATAGTCTAGCCAATTTAGGCTAAGCCCCAAACTACCCATTCTGGAATTCCCTTATAAAACCATTTAGATGATCATTTTTTTTCAACTTACGCTTATACTTTTTTGCATCCGACTTGTTGTCAATAGGACCTAGAAATACCTTAACAAACCTACCTGTGTCAATCTTGTATGCTGGCCAACCTTTAGAAACTAAATGATCCAAAAGATGCGAGCCATTAGTTTTTTGCGAAAAAGTTCCAACTTGAATCATCCATTGTTTTTTTCGCTCCAGTTTTTTGGGCCGGCGATTTTTCTCAGAGTCAGCATAATCGCCGGCACCCTTTCTTACCAATTGAACTTTTGCCTCAGGAGAAACTGAATATCTTGGCTTAATATCAATAACTGGTATATTGCTAGCAAAATTTGAGTTACGTTTTTTTTGAGTTTTTAATCCGTCTAAGACGTCTTTCTTTTCTACTGGTCCTTCTTCTTTTGAAGGACGATTAGCTTCAGGCACATCTTCTTCTTTTACAATATCAAGATTACCAGCAGATTCTTTAAGAGTTTTCTTTTGATCTATTTTCTCAGGAACAGTGACTTGTTTTTCTGAGGTTTTATCGGCGTCAGACACAACTTTTTTATCTGACTCATTAACAGGTGACGCAGAGCTGTTTATGTTGCTATTAGAAGCCGCCATTTGCTTAATTTGTTTTGAAGTTAAAACAAAAAAAGAGGCTTCGTTAGCCTGACCTGTAGCATTAACAAATTGAGATTCAGCTTTTTTCAAACGTTGAACCAAAGATAAATTCTGTTTTTTTGGGGTTGGTTTTTTACCCTCGGCAACTTCAAGTTGCTGCAATGTGCCAATAAGAATAATAAGCACAGCAAATAAAATACCAGCACCAACTAACCTTTGAAATACCTTTGACTCCACAAAACAATCCTCCTTGAAAAATATGCCTTTCATTATACCCTATAAACTGGAGACATTGGAGAGTTTTTTCATTATTTTTCCGACAGTTACAAAGGAACCAAAAACTAACACAAGATCATCAGGCAATGCTTCCCTCAAAGCCATATCATAGGAATTACAAATCATATTAGAATACTTTACTACCCCAGAATTAGATTCCACTAGCGGTTTAAACCTATCTTTTGTATTAACATTTAATTCCAGCTCGCCAACAAACCAACGATCAACCACGGAAATTAACGGCCTAATAGTTTCCTCTATAAGCTTATGGTGCTTTATACCCACTACAGCCAAAACCCTCTTATAGTTTAATTCTCTAAGCATTAAAGATAGGCGCTCAGCAGATGCTGGATTATGAGCAACGTCAAATAAGTGATCAATCTCCCCACGCACTAACTGCAAGCGCCCAGGAAGAGAAAAATCACAAGGATATCTAGAACAAGGTATAGATAAATCATACCCATATCTACTATTTAATAATTTAGCCAAATAGACTGATACTTTTTCTTTGCTTACGATATGCAAATCAATATTTAAATCATCAACAACATTGAGAATAGAGCTTGGAACATTATCTTCACCATAAACTAAAACACCATTAGCGCGAGCAATACCAACCTTTTCATAGGCAATAGCAACCCTATCCTTTCCCAATATTTCAACATGATCCAAAGCAACATTAGTAATAATTGCATAGTCACTGTCAACAATATTAGTTGTATCTAGCCTTCCACCTATGCCTACTTCAAGAATTATGAAGTCAGGATCAAACTCTTTAAAGATAGCTAGAGCAACAAAAGTTAGAAAGCCAAAATAACTGACCCTTTTTTTGTCAATTATTTTTTTAGCACAAGAAAAACCTTTTAACATTATAGAATTTGGAATCGGCTCACCATTAAGCTTTATTCTTTCATTAATTTTAAATAAATGAGGTGATGTAAACGAACCAACAGAATAACCATTAGATATAAGAATAGATTCAAGCTCAGCAACAGCGGTACCCTTGCCATTGGTACCGCCAACCGTAATAACCTTTGATGAAAGATTATTTAACCCACTCTGCTGGGCTACTTGCTTACAATAATTAAATTTTTCTTGAGACAAACTAACTACTCAGCAGACTCATCTTTACCTGACTTTATGTCTTCCCCAGAGAGAATAACTTCCTTATTGGTAAGAAGAGATAAAATATTAGCAATTTTTTCTCTTTGATCTCGCCTATCAACAATCATATCAATTGCTCCATGCTCCAGTAGAAATTCACTACGTTGGAAACCTTCCGGCAAGGTCTCACGAACTGTTTGCTCAATTACACGCGGGCCAGCAAACCCAATTAGAGCATTAGGCTCTGCAATTACAACATCGCCAAGAGTTGCCAAACTTGCAGACACACCACCAGTAGTCGGATGAACTAAAACAGAAATATATGGAAGATTGGCCTTTGCTAGACGAGCTAGAGCCCCGGAGGTCTTAGACATTTGCATTAAAGAAAACAATCCTTCCTGCATACGCGCTCCACCACTTTGGGCAAATGATACAAATGGAACCCCTTGCTCCATAGCAGACTCAACACCTCGCACAAATCTCTCACCAACAGCTGTACCCATTGACCCACCAACAAAAGAAAAGTCAAAACTAGAAGCCACAATAGGAATTCCGCACAATTTGCCCCGAAAGACAATCATGCCTTCTTTTTCACCGGTCTTCTTTTGTGCTGCTGCAATTCTATCTTTATATTTTTTAGAGTCCCTGAATTTAAGATGATCTATAGGCTCAACATCTGATGCAATCTCAACCTGACCATGCTTATCAAGAAATCTAGTTAGCCTTTCACGAGCGCCAATACGCATATGATGATTACATTTAGGACAAACATACAAACTACGCTGCAATTCAGGCCCATAAAGAATCGCACTACATTTGTCGCACTGCGACCACAACCCTTCAGGCACACCTTTTTTGCTAGATTGCTCTGTACTAACTTTCGATGGAAACAGTTTCTTGAACCAACTCATGCCAACCTCTTATGATCATTTGATCCTTATTTACATTATATAATAGAAGGAACTATATTTTGCGGAATACCGTATTTTTCATCATAAGTTACGGTTTCCAGATACAAACCTTGTGGCGGAGCAGTAATTCCTGCTGCACAACGATTTTTTTCTTCCAGAACATCAGACATCCATTCAACTGGCTTAGCGCCCTGGCCTATTCTAATTAAAGTTCCAACTATATTTCTAACCATGTGATGCAAAAAAGCATTTGCCTCAATTTCAATATGAATAAATTTACCAGAGCGGCTAACTCTAACATACTTCACATTCCTTTTAGAACTGCGCGACTCACAAGCGCTAGAACGAAAAGAAGTAAAGTCATGCTCACCGACAATAGCTTTAGCAGCTGCGTGCATCTTTTCATGATCAAGTGGATGATACCAGCAAGTAGTATAACTTTTCAACAGGGCAGGTCTAACATTGTTATCTATCAATAAATAACGATAAGCTCTAGCAATAGCTGAAAACCTTGCGCTAAAGTCATCTGGAACCTCACCCACCCAGTGAACCCTAACTGTTCGTGGAAGATTTGAATTTACACCTAAAAGCCATCCATCCATACTACGGATAGAGTCGGTATCGAAGTGTATTATTTGACCGCGAGCATGCACACCTGTATCGGTACGCCCAGCGCATGTTAAATCAACAGGATGATTTGCCACCTTAGAAACAGCCTCGGCAAGGTCTCCCTCTACGGTAGAAAGCCCACTTTGCGCCTGCCAACCACGATAGACCGAGCCATCATATTCAACCAACATTGCAATACGCATAATTATTTACACCACTTTGTTTCGAATATAATTAGGAATAGCCTTAATAGGATCACAAGTTTCATTTTTATAAAATTTATATTTGGCTATAGCAGAAACAGCCCTTGCTGTCGGGAAAATATCATCAAATTTTCCAACTATATTACTAGGAATACAGATATTTTCTTCATACTCACTCAAGGCATTACCCGCAATGTAAGTTTTACAATTAGGGATAGAGAGCTTTTCCACAGAAACTAAATAATCATCAATCTCAGGTTGCATTAAATTATTTGAACCTAACTTATAATAACCACAATATATTTCTGACATCCTTGCATCCATAGCAACAAAAACATCATCTATTCCATGTAATATATATGCCTCTTGAGCTAACGCCTGTAGAGTTGAAACATTAATAACTGGTATTTTTAAAGCAAACCCTAGAGACTGAACTACACTAGCACCAACTCTTAATCCGGTAAAAGAACCAGGACCAGCAGACCAGGAAACAGCACTTACATCAGACAACCTGAGCCCAGCTTCATCAAGTAGCTTTTGGGCAAAACCAAGAACAACTTCAGTATGACGATTCGCTGATTGCTCAGATAATTGACTTACCACTGACTTATTGTCTAGAGCTACAGAACAGATCGAGCTCGATGTTTCAAAAGATAATATTTGCAAATTTCCCACCAAAAAATAAATGGATTAAATAAACCCACATATCCTAATAGAACTGAATGTCTTTATGCAAGTTAAACACTCTTAGAGATTGGTTCAGCAAGCCCCTTTAGCTCCCCAATCGCCTTGACATAAACGCTTACCGCTAGAAGCTTAGATATACCGCTCGATGTAACTTGACGATAAGTATGCCCCCATTGCCATAGAGGTGACTCTGGAATATTAATCGAGCCATGAGTTTTTATAGAACTACTAACTCCAGGATCAAGCAGTAGCTTATTATCCCTGTAACAAGAGATTAACCAGCTTTTACTTTTCGAATTTTTTGCATGAATTAAAACCTTTCTGCACTCACCTTCGTACAAAATAAAGCTCACAGGGAAATATTTATTATATTCAGAATCAGGCGGCAACATCACTTCCCCGCCACTCACTTTAACTCGAATTCTATTTTGGGTTGTATCTATTTTTGAATTATGCGCATAAGAATTAATCTCGTTATAATTATCAATTGCCTCTTGCCTTTGTTTGTCAGTCATTGAGCCCCATTTTAGAGAATCTATCCCCATAGACTCAGGTTTAACTGCACAACCTACAAGAATAATGGCGAATATAATCATTAAAACTTTGCGCATAGCCTTACAACCTATAAGCTAAAAATAAAGTATTTAAGAACAGTTTAACACTGGAAAAGACATATACAAAGCAGGTAAAAATAAAATAATGGTGAGTAATAATAAGTGAAAAAGAGTCCGCCCTGCCTCCCTGGCAATCCCTTAACCAACGGTAATCCGTATTCCTTGTCGGGGGCGAACCTTTTTCATCAGCCGTTGAATATCCTTATTATCAAAAGCTTACAACCAGGTAAGCTTCGATCGTTAAATATAACATAGCACGTTTGAAATCATTTTCAAACTTTTTTTGAATATAAAAAGTCTAAGCACTGCATTATGCGCCATTTCTGAACACACACCCAGTTTAGACAGCGCACAATCCATAAAATAATAAAAAAATGCACGTAGTACTTGAAATGGATTTAAGTTGCCGTAAAATCATGCATAAATAAAACCTGAAGAGAGATAACTACATGATCAAGTCTGAACTTATAAACTTAGTTTCTGAAAAACTTCCAACATTCACTAGCCGAGACATAGGTGTAGCTGTAAACAATATTCTTGACGACATGTGCAAAGCTTTATACACAGGGGACAGAATTGAGATCCGCGGATTTGGTAGCTTTTCTTTACATTATTTACCACCAAGAAAAGCCCATAACCCAAAAACTGGAGAGCAAGTTATTACAGTAGGAAAACACACCCCTCACTTTAAACCAGGTAAAGCTTTACGAGAAAGAGTAAACAAAAAAAATAGCGATTAAAATAACAGCTTGGCTCAAGAGATTGAGGCTGTCATCCCGCACTTGTTGCGGGATAAGGCAAAATATTCCCAACTCCGCGACGAACACAGAGCTATAGAACACTATAAATTCAATTTGTTGATTTTAAGGGTGTTTTAGCGCACAACAGCATCTATATAAATTAGGACCTGTTAACAGTTCTTATTGCAGAGAGAAAATTCAGATAATTCAACACTATAACTCCATTTGTCTACTCTATTTTCAGAATCAAAGAAACTGTTCAATATTGACTCAGTTCAATTTTTGTGCTCTAATAAAATAGCAATGTAAGGAAAGAGAGAAGGAGTTCTTATCATGATGGAACTAAATCAAATTGCACAACACTTCAGTGATATTGGTCATATTGACGATGACTCTATAATAAACAATCAATTCAAACTATACGAAGACAGAAGAAATTCTTTAGGGACAATGCATCCTAGAGGTCAAAGATACGCATCCAAACAAGAGCAATTAAGATTAATTGAAGCAAACAACAACTTAAGAAGATTCTTTGTTACCATTCAAAGAGAAACCACAAAACTATTACTAAGCCTTATGGCTTTAGACTCAAACCTAATTCAAAGAAAACCACAAATGACAGAAGATATTTTAAATATGGGAACTTCTGCTGGAGCCAAACTTACTAGCCTCGGGACAAAAGCTTTATCTGTCGGGCTAGAGGTACCCATTCCAGACCCATCAAGCCCCCTTTCTACTCTTGTAAAAGAGAGCGTTAAATACTATTACTCTCAAAAAGAAAGAAAACAAATTAGCGACTCTACTGAGCAAATAGTTAAACTTTCTGACATAGATGCTATAGCGGGTGGAGTTGCCAGAAAATTAACCATGCGTTACAAGGATCAAATTAACGATCTATATTCAGCACAAGATGCACATAAGTTTGCCAAAACTGGGGCCGCATCTATTATGAAACATGTATTTTCAAGCAAGTTCAGAAGATACCAACCACTAACCGATGAGCTAGTAAGGGGCGCAAGCACTACAGAAAGCACAGGTGTTTCTAAGCTATTTCCCAAAGAATTCAAATCGCTAGTAACAACAACGTTAAAAACCAAATCTATTGGTAACGTTGTCTCAAAGGATCTTTATACCAAACCAGGAATTGTTACTTCTGCAGACAAGCTACCAACTTACTACGCAAAGCCACAAACCGATCCAGTTTACGGATTCAGATCTGGCACACACAAAGAAGCAATTGATCTTGGACTTGCAGACCTTGGCCAAAGAAGACCATATACCGCAAGCAGGCATATTAGAACTTATGACCCAGAGGCAAGACAGCAAAATCTTGTTAAACAGCTTGCTGAAGTATTAGCTGCACTATCTGGAGAAAATAGCCCTCAACAAATTGCCCAACACATTACTAACTCCATAGATAATAAAATTCAACAGGCACAAAAGGAAAACCGTGATACACCTGAGGTAAGAAATGTAAGAAAATACAGAATTAAAACTTCTGACTCTCCTGGCACAACAACTCTAAATGGGAATGATATTTTTCACAAACCATACCAGGAAAACCGTAAAAAACAAACCGAATCAGAAGGAATTAACAATAAACTTTTAAACATGATTCATAATTTGACAGCACAAATTGATAAGCTAACAGAAAGAATTTATCAGCAAGATGACATAATCAAAAATCTTACCGACAATATTGCAAGACTAAAAACTAGGCAAAGAGCCATTGTGAACAATAATGCGGACGAGAAGAAAGTCAAATCCAGCTGCCTTCCAAGACTTTTCAGATAAATATGTATAGGGGTTTGACGCAATCACTAGAGTTAGTTAAATATCAATCTCTTGATACTTTAGGGTCTGTTGACAATTGGTGTTGCAAAGCGAAAATGTTAAGAATTTAGTGAAAATTTGTTCTTTAATAAGGCGAATAGTTTTGCTATTTAACGAATTAAAGGGCAAATTTGCATAAATTCCCAGCATTTGCAGCTGTATGACCAATTATTAACAGACCTACGTTAATTCTCTCCAACCATTTCAAAAAACTTGCCACAACACACACTATTTTAGTATTCTTATTTGTCTTTGTCATAAAAAAATTGTATCAATTCAGGAAATATTCTGATGAATAAAGCAAATACAAGACTAATAAAAGCTCTTAATTGTAAACCAGTTGACAGGCCTCCTATATGGATAATGCGTCAGGCTGGTAGATATCTTCCTGAATATCTTGCTTCACGTAAAAAGATCCCTAACTTCATGGAGTTTTGCAAAAACCCAGATCTTTGCTGTGAAGTTACAATGCAACCATTGACTAGATTTAAGCTTGATGCTGCAATTTTATTTTCTGATATCCTTACAATTCCAGAAGCACTGGGGCAACAAGTTACTCTTCAGCCTAATATAGGGCCTGTTCTTGAACCTGTCGTTAAAGACGAAGCTTCTATTAATAATTTAGCTGAATTTGATCTTAATAAACTTACCTATGTTATGGATGCAATTAAGGCGATTAATTATGAATTACCTGAGAACACCCCACTTCTTGGCTTTAGCGGAAGCCCTTGGACTCTAGCTTGCTATATGATTCAAGGCTCTGGGAGCAAAAACTTTGAGTCCCCAAAAACATTAATGTACAAACGCCCAGACTTAATGCATAAAATTTTAAATAAACTGGCAGATGCTGTTTATTTATATTTGGCAGAACAAATAAAATCAGGCGTTGATGCTATTCAAATTTTTGATAGCTGGGGAGGAATTCTTACCCATGCAGATTACCTTGAGTTCTCTCTTTCATACATAAATAGAATTATTGATGCACTGAAAAAAAATCCAGAAACACGGGGTATTCCAGTTATTATTTTCACCAAAGGTGGCGGACAATGGTTATCTGACCAAAAAAATTCTGGTTGTAATGCAATTGGATTAGACTGGATGACGGAAATTAACCACGCCAGAAAGCAAGTTGGTGATAATATTGCTCTTCAAGGAAACTTAGACCCTTTGGCTCTGTTTTCTAGTCCAGAAAAAATTTCTAAATTGGCAAAAGATATTATTAGCAAACACGGCAATAAACCCGGGCATATTTTCAATTTAGGGCATGGCATCCTTCCTAAAACCCCTATTGAAAATGTTGCAGCTTTGGTTGAAACTGTAACTACGGCCAGCAGTTCCCGCTAGGAATTGTACAATTTAAGCAAACACTCAGATTTGAGTGCAATTTTGATGAAAAAAAATTAGCGAGTAGCGCAGTGTATTGGTTGATACATGAGCAGTAGAGCGAGTTTTTTCGTCAAAAGTGTGTAAAACCCGGGGGCTCATTAATCGAGCAGGAGATACTGAACTACGGCTTAAGCCTGACTCCTTTAACTACCAACCAAACAGCAGTGGCTATGAAGACAACATCCAAACTCAGTAAGACCATTAGACTTTCATAAATTGGAATATGCGCCACACCATAAAAACCATATCTTAATAAGTTAACGATGTACAAAATAGGGTTAAATTTAGATACTTGTTGCCAGATTGGGGCAAGCAGAGTAATTGAGTAAAATACCCCGCCAAGATAAGTCAGTGGTGCCAAAATAAAAATTGGTACAATTGAAGCATCGTCTGGCTTGTTAGCAAACATTCCATTTATAAAGCCACCTGTGGCAACGAGTGTAGTTGCAAGTAAAATCACTAACAAGCAAAAATAGATATTATTAGGCCATAATCCAGTAAACAACCATGTAATCAAAGTAACCAGGCAGCTTATAAACACTCCCCTAATTACACCACCAAAAACATAAGCCATCACTATACTAAATGCTGAAATAGGTGCGACTAAAAGATTTTCAACACTTTTGTCGAACTTAGTTATGTAAAAAGAGAAGCTAACATTACTATAAGAATTAGTTAAGGACGCTAGCATCACTAACCCAGGAGCTATGAACTGCATGTAAGTCAAACCTTCCATAGTACCAATTCTTTCACCAATAACATGGCCAAAAATCAAAAAATATAAAGTAGATGTTATGACAGAAGGCAGCAATGATTGAGGCCAAATACGGAATACTCTATAGATTTCACGTCTTAGCAAGGCATAAAAGGCTACCAGCTGCATCTTAACATGGCTACTCATTTGGCATCTCCGAAGTTAATTCAAGAAATAGCTCTTCTAAGCGAGTTCTTGTACGACCAACTCTTTTCACGTGAATACCCTGCGCACTCAACTTCTCAACGATTTTTGTCATATTCTGACCAGAGTTTAATTCAATTTCATATATTGATTCATCAAGCTTCTTTGTTTTAAATCCAGGTAATGATAAGTCAGAAACAGCAGATTCAAAAGTAAAGATATAATGATCCTTATTTTGCTTACTGAGCAAACTATTAATATCGGTATTTTCAATGATTCGACCCTTATCTATGATGGCAATGCGCTTACACATACTTTCAGCTTCTTCAAGGTAATGAGTAGTTAATATAACTGTAACTCCTTCCTCATTAATCTGACGCATCAAATCCCATAAAGAATGACGAATTTCAAGATCAACCCCAGCAGTTGGTTCATCCAAAATAATAACATCAGGGTTATGCATAAGGGCTCGCGCGATCATCAACCGTCGCTTCATCCCACCGGATAAGTGCCTTACCGCTGTTTTACGCTTCTCCCACAGACCAAGCTGCTGAAGCCTTTTCTGAGCTCTTTTTACTGCATCATCCCTTGCAACACCATAATAACCAGCCTGCTGAATTAAAATATTTTCACATTGCTCGAAAATATTGAAATTAAATTCCTGAGGTACTAAACCAATTTTTTGTTTAACTTCAGATGAGTTTTTATCAAGATCTAAGCCAAGAACTGAAACAGATCCTGAAGTCTTATTAACAAGGGAAGATAATATTCCAATTAAAGTAGTTTTGCCTGCACCATTAGGGCCAAGTAAGCCAAAAAAATCTCCGGACTCTATTTCTAGACTGACGTCATTTAAAGCCAAAAACCCATCAGAATAGCTTTTAGAAAGGGATGATATTTGTATAGCTTTTTTCTTCATCAAAAACCCCAAATATTAAGAATTTTCTTCATTGGACGTTACCTAACAATAATTTAAGCAGTAACTTTTTCTTGTGAAAAATCAATAACATTTCTGCCAACTGAATAATATTTCACACCTTTCTCAGCAAGAGCAGCTATATCAAGCATATTTCTTCCATCAACAATTACAGGGTGGGAAAGCTCGTCCCTAACAAAATCTATATCAACCTTTGCAAATTCTGGCCACTCAGTAACGATCACTAAAATATCAGCACCCTTAACTGCAGACTCTGGCGAGCTTACTAATTCAAGGGAAGGTTCATGAGGGTAAACATCTTTAATATGTTTGTTTGCCGCAGGGTCAAAAGCCTTAACTTTAGCACCGTTTGCCCATAGTTCTTCCATTAAAACCATGCTTGGAGCCTCACGAATATCATCTGTATGCGGTTTAAAAGCCAAGCCCCACAAAGCTACAGTCTTGCCTTCCAAATTTCCAAAAAAATGATCGGATACAGCTTTAAATAACCATTGTTTTTGAAATTCATTAACAGATTCCACTGCTTTTAAAATTAATGAATCACAACCAGCAGACTCAGCAGTATTTTTTAGAGCTCTAACATCTTTAGGAAAGCATGAACCACCATAACCACAGCCAGCTCTTAAAAAATTAGGACCAATTCTGTGGTCCATACCAATGCCCTTTCTAATCATTTCTATATCAGCGCCCTCTTTCTCGGCAAGCTGACTAATTTCATTAATGAAGCTAATTTTGGTTGCAAGAAATGCATTAGCAGCATACTTAGTCATTTCTGAAGATAAAACATCCATAGGTATGAACGGAACTCCATTATTAATGAGCGGTTGATAAACTTCTCGCATTTTATTGATTGCAGATTCACTATCACTGCCAACAACCACTCTATCTGCATTCATAAAATCTTCAATAGCACTACCTTCGCGCAAAAACTCAGGATTGGAAACCACATTAAAATTTACATTTAACCCTCTGATATTAAGCGATTTTTCTACAGCAGACTCAACTTTATGGGCGGTACCAACTGGCACGGTAGATTTATTTACTATCACAACAGGTTGATTTCTATGCTGCCCAATAGATTCAGCCACTTTAAGAACATATCTCAGATCAGCCGAACCATCATGATCAGATGGTGTACCTACTGCAATAAACTGAACATCTCCAAATTCAGCAGCTTCTCGTATATCCATGGTAAAACGAAGATTTTTATTAAGGCTGGCTAATATCATATCATCTAAACCCGGCTCGTAAATTGGCGACTCGCCTTTTTGTAGAGACATAATTTTGTGCTCATCAACATCCATACACAATACATTATGACCAAGCGATGCCAAACAAGTAGCCGTCACTGAACCAACGTAACCTGCACCATAAACTGTAATAGCAGTCATTCAGAAATTCCTCTTACCTTTCTCAAATAAAAAGTAGCCACAAGATATGCAGCAACAAAAAAAACAAAACTATAAAACATTAAAGGCTGTGAAATATCGCATACATAACCCAAGATACCCATCGACCCCATGAATAAGCTAATTATAAACATAAATATTGTTACATGCCTTTTATGAAAACCTACAGACAAAAGCAGATGATGCAAGTGCTCTCTATCAGCCTCCATAGGAGAATTTCCTTTCAAAATTCGGTAAACAACAACTTGAATAGTATCCACAATCGGGAGAAATAAAACCCACAACATTAGAACAGGATGAACATCATAATTACTAAACTTAGGAATCCAGAGAGAAAACCAAGCCAAAGCGCAGCCTAAAAACATACTACCAGCATCTCCCATAAAAACTTTAGCATGAGATTTTTTAACCCAAGGAAAGTTGAAATATAGAAAAACTAACAAACAAGACATAAATATAATTAGAAGACTAAAGTCCCGAGTTAATCCTGCACAAAAAGCAATTACAGAACAACTAAAAACCTGCGAAAGACCAACGCTACTGCTTAAACCATCTAAGCCATCAAGCATATTAAATGCATTAATCATTGCAATTATTGCAAAAACTGAAAAACAAAGCCCTACCCAATAGGGCATGCTAATCTCACCAAAGCCAAAAATATTACCAAAGCTAGTTATAACATTGCCGCCCCATAAAGTTAGTAATAACGCGACAAAAACTTGCATCAAAAGTCTAGGCTTGGCTTCAAGCTCCTTAAAGTCATCAAGCACACCTGTAAATATAAGCAAACCAGAAGCAATAAAGAATGACCTAAGATCATTTAGGGAGTCAGAGAGAAAAGAGGTGGATAATACAAAACCAAAAAATACTGAAATCCCACCGACTAAAGGCACAGGATGAGCATGTTTTTTCCTGCCGCCAGGAATATCAACCAAGTCAATACGCAGAGCAACTCTAGATGCATAGTGAATCGAAACCCAAGTCGCAACCATAGCAATCAAGATACAAATTATCACATTCATTAATTAGAATTCCTTTCAACACTCTCTAATACCTTAAGCACATCCCTAGCTTGCTTTTCCCGACTGTATCTAGGAGCAGAGTCGGAAGAGTTAGTTGCAAAATTATTCAAAGCAGGATTATTTTGCATTTGCAAAACTGCATTAGCTAGCTTAGCAGGATCATCAGGCTCCACCACAAGACCAACCTTCTCATTTTTTATTATTTCAGTTGCCTCGCCAATTGGTCCGACCATTATAATTGGTTTCCTCATAGCCATTGCTTCGAATATCTTGGAAGGTATAACTTCAGAAAAAACTTTATTATTTTTCAAATGGACAAGAGCTACATCACATATACCCCAATAGCCAGAAATTTTATTCTTAGGTTGGCGAGGAATAAACATAATATTAGCAAGCTTTTTGTCATCTACCATTTGAACTAATTTATCTCGCTCAGCACCATTACCAACAAATAAAAACATAACATCTTTATTAGATTTTAATTTTTCAGCTGCAAATACTACGTTTTCTAAGCCATGAGCCATGCCAAGTGTTCCAAGATAACCTATAACAAATTTACCTTTTAAATTTAATTCATTACGCAATGAGTCAACAAATTTTTTATCGCTTGGTCTATGAATTTTAAGATCAACCCCATTTCTAACGACAGTCATTTTATTAGGATCAATCCCGCGACCCTCTAAATTTTTCTTAAAAGATCGCGTGACGGGAATAATTGTATCAGCCCTTCTGTATAAAAACTTCTCCAAAGCCTCAAGAGGCTTCATTACATACTTTGATTTCATAGCACCAACAGCTGCAATAGATGCCGGCCACAAATCACCTAGCTCCAGAACAAAAGGTCTTTTTTTAAAGAGGGAGACAATCCAGCCGGCAAAGCCGGCAAAAAACTGTGGAGATGTCGCAACAACAACATCAGGCTTGTTAACTTTATAACTGAAGAAAATAGCCATAAACATATAGCTAACGTAATCCAGTGTTCTAAGAATAATTCCCTTATTTGGAGCCATATAAGTTTTAACACGAATTACTCTTATGCCATCAATATTCTCTTCTTGGACCCACTTATTGTCGTAACCCTGAAAGATTTCGCCCTCAGGAAAATTTGGTACGCAAGTTAAAACTGTAACTTTGCAACCCCATTCTATCCAGTATCTAGCCCTCTCATATACACGACTGGCTGAGGCGTTAACCTCTGGAGGAAAATTGTCTGTCAAAAACAATATATGCATTATTGATCACTTTAGTGTAATTTTATGGACTAATTTATCAGGCAAGGCTAATTTAGCAGAGCAAACAAGCCTATAAGCCTTTAAGTTAACACCCAGCTCAGGGTGAAAATCAAACTGCTCTAATTCTACATTGAGTTTAGAATCAATACAAATACGGGCAATCTCAACTTCATTTCTCACCAATGAAAAACTACTATTTACAATCTTTATTACATTTACCTCAGGATGAAAATGAAAAAAAACTGTAATATCGTGCGTGTTAGAGCCACGAATCTCATCAAATATACCCAAGCAACTTGACCTTAATCGCCAAGTTCTTTTATGGATTGTTCCAAAATTAGCATAATAACCATTATGCTCTGCAGATACAGTGCTTTGTCGACCACTTCTCGAAATCTTAATATTTTTAACCGCAGCTCTTTTCGCAACTCGAAAACTAGACCAGACCTGAGATGAATTACTACCGTTAACAATCAAAGTGTTGTGCGAAGACGTGCCTCGGTCATAAAGTCTCTGCTCTGAAATATCGTAAGTAGAAACTCCAGAGTTAACCAAAACTCTATCGCCATTAATCGAACACTCAAAACTCAAAGTATCAGCGTGGGCATGCCCGGGAAGATAATCTGGACCAATTTTAGCTACATCCGCAATTAAAGTAACTTTATTATTTACTAATTTAATATACCCAGATGTGTCATGGTTAACCTCTAAACCTTTATTAGAAAATCCTAATCTAGAGGCATAGTCAGCCAGCCCCTCATAATTCGCAGACATATTGAACATAGAGTCATTAAAAAATGAAATATCTCCATCGGGATGGCTCATATATTTAAGCCATGATAATTTTGCAGCAATTGATTTTTGTGAAATATAACCCTTAGAATCAACTCCATATACGGTCATTATATTAACAATATCTAGGATATCCTCGAGCATTATGGAGTGATACATAGGGCTTAACTCAAAGTGAGCACCATCTTCTAAAAACTGCTTTTTTAGTTCATTTTTAAATATTTTCAAACCTTTTGCTAACCATTTATCAGCAAGATCAAATTCAAAAAACATCCCTGCAAAAATCAATGCCTTTGCATTAGCAAATAGATGGTTACCTAAAATATGATATTCAAGACGTCTCGATAAAAAATCGACCTGAGAACAAAGGCTATTACAAATAGTTTCATTTTCAATTTTAAATTCTACAAGCCACTTAATCCAATTGACTACCCTTCTTGAAATTGGGTATGGATCCCAAGATATACATGAAGTTGGAGGATTTTTTTCTATCCACCCCAAGATTAATTGTTGCTTTAAGCTATCCGTAAGATCTGAACTATCAATATAATCCATATATTGCAGATGATAATGCCAAAGCTTATTTGTTTTTTTGTCTATTTGCAGATCATAAACACCTTGAATAGGTTGTGAAACTCCAGCAAAGTAGAAAGATTCATCCTTCAGATTTAAGCACCGCTTCTTTTTAATAGAGGCAACCCACGATGATGTTTGAGGTCGCAATGCCTCAAAGCTAAGTTTTCTATACCTAGGACAATAAAATCTATACCAGAGCTGCCAAACAATTTGTTTTAACTTCATATATCTCAGCGTATGAAAATACAGCAGAAACTTATTGGTTATAGTTTTAATTTTCATGTAGAATGCTGATGTAAAGATGGAGTCACCCCCCCTAAATGAAAAAGACAAATTCCTTTAAAAACATTGCTATTTTAATCCCCACATACGAACCAACACAAGCACTAACAACCCTTATTGACGAATTAAATAACGACAAATATGCTGAGATAGTTATTGTTGATGATGGCTCAGGCAACAAGTATAAAGATATATTTGCTTCATCGGCGAAAATATCGACAAATGTAAAGCTTATAACCCACGAGCAAAATCACGGCAAAGGAGATGCCCTAAAAACTGGCTTAAAATACATAAAAGAAAACAGCCCCTCAATTAAATCTGTAATTACAGCTGATTCTGACGGCCAGCACTTGCCATCAGATATTAAAAAAATTGCCAACGAACTATCAGAAAACGAAAATACTTTTGTTCTTGGAGTGAGAAAGTTTGATAAAACAACGCCTTTTCGCAGCAAAATTGGCAATGAGATCTCTCGCAAGCTTTTTAAATTCAAATACAAAAAAGATATAAGAGATACTCAAACCGGTTTAAGAGGAATCCCAACACAAATAATACCCAAATTACTAGAAATTCAATATGATAAATATGAATTTGAAATGGAATGTTTAATTAAGCTTGTGACTGAAAAATTTCCAATTAAGCAAATTAATATCCAAACTGTTTATATTGATGACAATGCATCATCTCACTTTAACCCTGTTGTTGACTCAGCAAGAATTTACTTTGTATTTTTTAAATTTTTAATTATTGGCGGAACATCCGCAATTATTGACTGGGTAATTTTTACTATACTATTTTTCTCAAGCAATAATATATTTGGCAGCTTACTGTTTGCGAGAATAACATCCGGGGCTTTCAACTTTTACTTTAATAAATTTGTAGTTCATAAAGCAATTGAAACAAAAAACATAAAGAAAGAAATAATGCAATATGCAGCTCTTTCGTGCGGTGTATTACTTACCGCATACCTAACACTAAGAATACTCCATGCGCACACAAATTTACCAATAATTGCACTCAAAATAATGGTAGATATCATGATGATAGCAGTTAACTTTACAGCTCAAAGGTATATTATTTTTAAGAAACATTAAGATCTGTTGGTAATTCAGCTTACATCTGAAAATGCAATTCTATATTTATCAATCTCTGTAGATTCTTTATTTAAATATTTCAACGCATAGTTCCTAGCATTGATTCGTATGTTTTGGTGAGAATCAGAATCCATTAAATACAGAAACTCTAGCGAATCTATATACTTATCTTGGTGACTTAATGATATAACCCAACCAGCATTATGTTTTTTTAGGTCTTTCCAAGGGCATTGGTCACTAATAATTGGGACACACCCACTCAGTAATGCCTCAAAAATAATATGGCCAAAATTCTCATTTAAAGTTGGCAATAAAAAAGCATCGTACTTTATAAGCGTGGACCCCACCTTTTCGGGCGCCAATACTCCAATATAGTTTACTGTGACAAAATCTGGCAACTCATTTATTAGACTCAAACATTCAGCCCAATATTCTTTATCTTCAAGGGGCCCATAAATGTCCATTTGCATTGGATATCTAACTTTACTGAGCACTTTAAGAGCGTAATCAAGTTGCTTTTTTCTAGAGATTCTTGAAACAAACGCCAAGCTAAGTGCGTTTTGTTCTTTTACGGGAAATTTATCATTAATTTCGCAAGTCGAAGAAATATTTGTCGCTTGAAAAAATTTAATATTGGAACCAAATTGTCTCTTTATATCTAAAACTTCATCATTTGAAGTAGCTTGCCAAACTATTTTTTTATATAACCCAAATACTTTTGCAAAAAATAAAAACAATTTCTTTTTTAAAAACTTTATTTTCAAGGCGCCTAGACCTAATTCACCTCTAGGGGCAACAATCATGGGGCAATCAATCCTTCCTACCCTATTTAAAAAAGCCACCTGAACACTAAAACGAAAACCAAACAAACTATTAAGATATATAACATCAGGCTTAATGCGATTAATTAAATTTTGCATCTCTGACATACTTTGCTTATCAGAAGATAAATAATATATGTCACACTCTGATGTTTCTATCTGCTGATTTACCTTAACATTAGAATAGGGCTTATCGTCACCAAAGTCTCGATCGGATGTTATTATGGTAAACTTGAATTCTGAGTTTAATTTTGCAACCAGGTTTTTAATTGATCTAACTGGACCACCAGCCTTAAATCCTGGAACATAGTGCTGTGCAAAGATTAAAACATGACGCTTAGTCATACTATATTATCCAACATTTCCTTGACTCTAGCCTGCATTGAATAATCGGAGTTCAAACAGCGTTCACGTCCATTAGATGCAATTTTATTTCTTTCTTCATCGTGCTTTAAATAATAATCTACTTTATTAGCCAGCTCATCTAAATTATTAATATCAAAAAAAACAGCTTCGTCCCCATCAACAAATAACTCTTCATGCTCTGAGCTTCTCTCTGCCAACATAAAGCCAGCAAAGGCTGGTATTTCTATACTTCTATTCGTGTGAAGATCACGATTTAACTTTCTTAAAAAACAAAGATTAATTTTAGTTGCACAAACAGACTTACGAAAATCTTCATTATAAAGAGGTTTGTTTTCAATTATTAAATTTGGGTGCTCATTTATCCAAGAATCCCAACCGTTACCCCAAACTCTCACCTTATAACCACATTTCGCAAGATGAAGCATTTTTTGAGCTCTATCTAGCTCAAATGTACCTATAAAACCAACTTCTGCACCAAGTTTTTTGCAATCTTCATCTACTATATCCACTGGGAAATGCATATTTGGATCAAAGCTTTTGGGTATGAAAACTACTTTTTTAGCACCTAAAGAAGGCAATTCATCCTCATTACAGTTGTAGCTTTTCGTTGTAAATACAACATCATACAGTGGCAAACACTGCAAGAACCAACGTGACTGGTTATGCCTTGCATACATATCATCACCAGAAAACCAAATCCACTTAATTTCAGGGAATAATTTTTTGATTGTTTTGATGGTCTTGGGCTTCAAAACCATAGATTTAGCGACCCAGATAATATCAGGTTTAAATCCTTTAACTTTATCAATTAAACGAGAATTAATTTTCGTTTTATCAAGGGGAATCAGTAGTTTATGCCGCACTCGATCCATGAAACTTGGTTCATAGTTTATCCCAGGAGCAAAGTTGAATGGAGTATCACTTACCGAATCAACCTTATGCCCTAAATCAGTCAATGCATTAATTTGCTGAACAGGTTCACTACCCTCGTGAATACTTCCTACAAATAATATCTTCATAGCTTTATATGCAATCTCTCAGCGATAGATTCAATAGTTAATCTCAAGCCATCTTTAAGCTTAACTTTTGGCTCCCAACCAAGAGCAGAAGCTATTGCGGAAATATTTGGCTTACGCTGTTTTGGGTCATCCATTGGCAAATCTAAATCAACTAATTTTGATTTCGAATTAACTATCAAATTAAGAACCTCATGAGCAAGCTCTTTTACAGTCATTTCATTAGGATTACCTAGATTGTAAGGGCCAGATCCTGCATTTTCTGATTCCATAAAACTGAAAAAACCTTGGATTAAATCGCTTACGTAGCAAAACGATCTAGTTTGAGAACCTCCACCGTAAAGGGTTATATCCTCATTCACTAATGCTTGCTTAATGAAGTTAGAAACTACTCTACCATCATCAATCATCATGCGTGGGCCATAAGTATTAAAAATTCTAACAACCCTAATATCAGTACCGTGCTGGCGAGCATAATCAAAACATAAAGTTTCTGCTGCCCTTTTACCCTCATCGTAGCAAGACCTAATACCAATGGGATTAACGTTTCCCCAATATGATTCTTCCTGGGGGTGAACCTCGGGGTCTCCATATATTTCACTAGTTGAGGCCTGGAGTATTCTTGCATTATTTTTCTTTGCAAGTTCTAGCATGTTGTACATACCAAAAACACTAGTTTTCCAAGTATAAATCGCATCTTTTTGATAATGAACTGGGGACGCTGGGCAAGCCAAATTATAGATCTCGTTAACTTCAATATCTATTGAATTAATTATGTCGTGCTCTAGAAACTCAAAATTTGGCAAATCAACCAGATGCTCAATATTACTTTTGGTGCCGGTATAGAAATTATCTAAGCAGATAACATACTTACCTTCTTTTACTAATAAATCACAAAGGTGGGAGCCTAAAAAACCAGCCCCACCTGTCACAAGAACTCTAGAAGTTGCCATAATAAATAATCCAATTCAAAAACTTGCTGAAAGAATAACAATAATAGGGTCTATTGACAATTAGTCTTACAGCTGCAAATTACAAAGCATAAAAAAGATCCTAATGTTTTATAAGGTACAATTTGTACCCATGAGAAGCCTTCGGCATAGGAACTTCTTGAAACAAATCTAAGTTCCTTTTTACAATTAAGCGCAAAGCCCTTGAGGGTTCTTGTGCTGTTGTACCAGCATCAAAAATATAAGAGGCTTTAGTCTTTGAAATTTGTGTTAATAATTCTTTAGGGGTTGAGGCTGCTAACAAAATATTTGCCTTACCAAAAAGAGCACCAGCAATCATTCTGTTAGGTGCGATAACCACAACATCATTTTCAAATATATTTTTCTTAATATAATCTGCGCCATCACCAAAGCTGCTTCGTAAAACTATTTCATAACTGTCCATTACTGGGTGATGACCATCAATATTCCATTTTTTGTGTAACACTCTAGGTTTGATCAATAAAACAAAAAATACAGCTATTGCCACTACAACAAAAAACCACGACAAGTTACGAATTGAATTAGATGAGTTAAACTTAGTAAAGAAATCATGGCCTCTAAAAACCATGAAATTGGATGCCGCTATTAATAATGCCATTTGCCCAATCACATGCAACCCTAATCTAAAGTGATAAGAACCAAATAGGAACCAAATTATAAGACCTGGCATAATCGAAAGCCACATTATAAGCCTTAAGTGATTATCTCTTTTTATACTAAAAATTGATAAAATAAAGAGAACTAAAATTTCTGGCTGCAAAATAAAATATTTAAAAACTGATTTAAAGAAAGTAGTAAAAAGCCCAATCAATCCAACATCACCAGACATTGAGCGATTAACAACTGCAGTATTATGATAAAAACCAATTTTAGCAGATAAAATCCATGTTACGGCCGGCAAGATAACAAGCCAAATAGCAGAAAATACTTTAGCATCGAACCTTTTGCTGCGGCTCATATCAATTAATAAAATCAATGGTATTGTAAATAATGCAAGTATAAGACCTGGTTGCTTGCTAAGTGAAGCGATAACCGCGCACACTACCATAAGCCATAAAGATGCCCCATCTCGATTTCTTAGGTAAGCAAGTAAAAAAGCTATAGCAGAAACATATGCCGATGCCATCATGGGATCAGCATAACCCCAAAGGTAATAATTAAAAGCTGGCAAAACTGTAATGGAAGGAAAAATAGAAAATAAAGCAATCAGAAAATACGGGACCAACAAAAACTTGTCTTTATTCATAGAAAAAGCTATTGAATTTAACAGCACCAAAGGAAAAAATGCAAGTAATGCCTTAACAGGCCCCTGCGTATCAAATGAACCAAGCAGCTTGTAACAAACAGCAAGGAAAATTGAATACATTTGCGGATAAAACACCCCACTTTCAGGAATTTTTTGCTCATAGTAATGCAAAGCCCAATAATTCCAACTACTCAAGCCATCAGCGGTTGAAAATGCACTTAGGGCCTGAGAAACAAAAAGAGGAGAAATAATTGCAACATTTAAAAGTAAAATTCTCTTATCAAAGCTACTCCACTGGCTAAACGTGGTCATACGTTTAAGGCGCAATATGGAAACCACCAAAAAACCGCCAGCAATTAGCAGCATAAAATCATAATTAAAAAGATTTAAAGAAATGAGAAGTCTAGCTATTGCCGTTAAAATTAGTATGCTGACAAAAGGTATAGCATTTGCACTGATAGGAGTTAACCTAATCCTTGGGAACAAGGCTAAAGCAGGGGCAAATAAGACAGAACTAATTAAAAATATTATCAATAAAACAAGAATTAAAACTTCCATACTATAAAAGTCTCCTTACCTAAAAAATCCTCTAGTATCAACTAAAACCTTACTATCCAGATCATCAATAGTAATTGATTTAAACTCATTATGATCCACTAATAGCACAACAATATCGGCTTCCTTAATAGCTTTATCACAGCTTACGAGCTTAGCTGAACTCATAGAATCAAAGCTCTCTGGTAACTTATCAATATGAGGCTCAGAAATTAATACATTACTAAATTCTTTTGCTAATTTTTGTGCTATATCAAGAGATGGACTCTCACGCAGATCATCAACATTGGCCTTAAAAGCCAGTCCCAAACAAGCAATTTTGGGTTTTTCAAATGACTTAGCAACATGCTGAACCTTTTTAATAACAAAGTCAGGCTTGCTATCATTTACATCCCTTGCCATTCTAACCAGCCTTGATTCATCAGGAGCAGAGTTAACAATAAACCATGGATCTACAGCAATGCAATGACCACCGACACCTGGGCCTGGATTTAACAAATTAACCCTAGGGTGCTTATTAACTAATTCAATAAGATCCCAAACATCTATATCCAATTTATCACATATAATTGAAAGCTCATTGGCAAAAGCTATATTAATATCTCTGAAAGCATTCTCAGTAAGCTTCCCTATTTCTGCCGTTCTACTATTAGTTACGTGGCAATCTCCCTTTACAAAAGTATTGTAAAAATCACAAGCCTTTGCAGCGCACTCAGGGGTCAAACCACCCACTATTCTGTCGTTATTAATTAACTCAAATAAAATACTACCAGGCAATACTCTTTCTGGACAATAAGCTAAGTTAACCTCACCAGACTTAAAGTCTATTTGTTTATTTTGCTCGGCAAGCCAGCCCGCTAACTTTTCTGTAGTCCCAACAGGAGAAGTAGACTCAAGTATTACTAAATCCCCTTTTTTGATAACCTTAGAAAGCGCCTTTGCAGCATTTTCAATAAACGAAAGATCTGGCGTGTGAGCCGCTATTCTTGGGGTTGGAACAGCAATTATATGGATATCTGCAACATCAGGAGCATTTACAGCCTTAAGCTTAGAATTATTAACACAGATTTTAAGCAGGGAGTCTAAATTTGGCTCAGCAATTGGCAGCACGCCTGAATTTACCGCATCAATTTTTGATTGGTCAATCTCAATACCACAAACAGAATAACCATGATTCGCAAGAACAATTGCGGTTGGAAGACCTATATAACCCAATCCAAAAACATTGACCTTTTTATTTATCATAAGCTAATACCGCATCGACAATTCTTACCGCAGCCTTACCATCACCATAAGGGTTTGGAACTGAAGCCATAGATTCATATAACTTTTTATCTTGAAGAAGTGATTTAACCGTAGTAACGATTTTTTCTTCATCTGTACCAACAAGAATAGCAGCACCCGCCTCAAGCGCCTCTGGTCTTTCAGTACATTCTCTCATAACAAGAACAGGCTTAGAAATACTAGGAGCCTCTTCCTGAATTCCACCAGAGTCTGTAAGAATAATATGCGAACGCTCCATTAAATAAATGAACGGCAAGTAATCCATTGGCTCTAATAAATAAACATTATCAAGTCCGCCAAGAATCTCATTTACAGGACCTTGAACATTTGGATTTAAATGCACAGGATAAACAAATTGAATATTTTCTTCTGAAGCTAACTTATGGATTGCTTTGCATATTGAATTGAATCCATTACCAAAGCTTTCTCTTCTATGACCCGTGACAAGCACAATTGGTTTATCAGTGTCTAAAAAATCAAACTTATTCTCTAGCCTGGAAATCAAATTATCATCATTTTCCACTTTTTCAAGCATAGAAACAAATGAGTCAACAACCGTGTTTCCAGTTATTTCAATAGCATCATGGCTAATAGACTCGGAAATTAGATTATCATAAGACTTTTTAGTTGGTGCCAAATGCAGCGACGCTAACTTACTGGTTAAACTCCTATTCATTTCTTCAGGGAATGGAGAGTATAACAATCTAGTTCGCAATCCAGCCTCTACATGGGCAACAGGTATTTGTTGATAAAATGCCGCAAGAGCTGACGCAAAAGTTGTGGTTGTATCACCATGAACCAAAACCCAATCTGGCTTAAAATCCTCCAGCACACCTTTCATGCCTTCAATTACTGCAGTTGTAATGCTAGTAAGGGTCTGATTAGGCGTCATAACATCAAGGTCGTAGTCTGGTTTAAAATCAAAAATCTCCAGAAACTGATCTAGCATTTGGCGATGCTGAGATGTTACACACAGCCTTGAGTCTACTTTAGTTCGCATCTCAAGCTCTCTTAATACTGGAGCCATTTTAATTAACTCAGGCCGAGTCCCAACAATTGTTAGAATTTTTTTCATTACAATTTAAAACCTTAGAATTTAGGAATTCTGCGTATATTAGCATTTCTTCAAGACAAAGAGAAAGATAGATAAAAACATCAAACTATAAGAACAGAAAAAGCGCTTAAAAGCGCCTAAAATAAAATTGATTACAGATGCATGAAGATGGTGGCCAGAGCTGGAATCGAACCAGCGACACGAGGATTTTCAGTCCTCTGCTCTACCGACTGAGCTATCTGGCCATGGAGGTTATGCTACCCCCATTCATTTAACTTTGCAAGCTTAATTTTAAAAAATTATTTTTTCTGTTTCAGCATATCTTTAATGTTTTTATCAAGCTGTTTGATTTGATTATTTAATTGTTTATTTGATTGAGATATTTCGTTCTGCAAAACCTTAACCTGTTTGTTCAAATCATTTTCTATATACTTTAAGTTAGCCTCAATTTGCTTCTTAAGTATTGCAACTTGTTCTTGAGAGCTCCTCTGAACTTGTTGCATTTGCTTTTGAAGCTGAGCATTTAGAGTAGTTATCTTTTTCTGCAGAATATTGAAATTCTTTTGTGAGGCATCCTCAGCAATAGCCGCAGATGAGCATAGAAACACAGAAGATAAAATTAGGACTGACATACACCTTGTTTTTAACATTGCTTTCTCCATATTTTTTAGCGCAAGCTATCAACGCAATATAAATATGGCACTAAAAATACACATTTTCTACTCTCATCATGTTGACTTTCAGACATTACTAAAGAAAAATGACAAAAAATTACTTAAATGACCGTAAATTAGGTATATAAATTAATGAATAAAATCAACCTACCACCATCAGAAAAAGTTGCTAGTTTTGACGTTGACTGCCAAAAAACTTTCACTCCAATCTGCCCTAATGAGTTACCAGTTCCAGAAGGCGATCAGATAGTTGATGAACTCAACAGACAAGCAAAATATGCATCGTTTCGTATCGGGTCTAAAGACGCACACTGCGTTAACTCTATATGGGTTGCAAACGAGATTCAGCCAGCACTCTCTCCACTACAACATCAAAATGCAGATTTGGCTTGGCCAGCTCATGCAGTACCAGGAACCAAAGGGTTTGAGCTATTAGATGGGCTACCAGCACCTATAGATTATGATTTTTTCATTTGGAAAGGTGTAGAACCAGATCTCCACCCTTACGGAGCTTGTTATCATGACCTAAAATCAACTAAAAGCACTGGTGTAATTGAATTTTTAATATCAAACAAAATTGAATACGTTATAGTAGGTGGCTTAGCCACAGATTACTGCGTAAAAAATACTGTAATTCAACTATTAGATGCTGGGTTTAAAGTCATATTAAATCTTGCGGCTTGCAGAGGTGTTGCAGAACACACAACTAAGCAGGCAATTATTGATTTGGAAGTGCATGGTGCTATAATTGCTCACCAATCCTCTGAATTAGTGAATGGATAATATTTACAAATGATAATCAAAAGTCTTCTTGACACCGATCTCTACAAGTTCACCATGATGCAGTTAGTTTTTCATCACTTTAAAGCTACAGATGTTGAATATGAATTTTTATGTCGGCGTACCGATATAGACTTCAAACCGATTCGCAATCAAATAGAGACTGAAATCAAAAATCTAGAAAAACTATCCTTTACTGATGAAGAACTAGAATATTTAAGTAGCCTTGATTTATTTAAAAGTGAATTTATAGATCACCTTAAAAACTTCAAGTTTAACTTTAACTATATCGACATAACCAATGAAAACAAACTTAAAATTAAAATCAAAGGTCCGTGGCTAGAAACAATATTATATGAGATACCTATACTAGCAATAGTTAGCGAAATTTATCATAATAATTTATACCCATATCAAGATTTTATTGAAGGCAAACTACGGCTGGACAACAAAATCAAGCTATTAAAAAAATCTCAATCAGATGTAAAATTTGTCGACTTTGGCACAAGACGAAGATATAGCGCAGCATGGCAAGATGAAATCGTAGAGACCTTAAAAACAAAGTTACCACAAAATTTTTCTGGAACAAGCAATACATTACTTGCAATGAAATACAATCTTCCGGTAATCGGAACCATGGCACACGAATACCTCCAAGCTTGCCAAAGACTAGCTCCCTCCCTTAAAGAAAGCCAAGTTTTCGCTCTAAAAACATGGAATGAAGAATATCAAGGTAAACTCAACACTGCACTAACAGATGTATACAACAAGTATGCATTTACAAACGACCTTGATAGTGAGCTCTGCAGCCAATATAAAGGCTACCGCCATGACTCTGGTGACCCCTATATATGGGGTGACTTTATTATTGAACACTTAAAAAAACTTGGTGCAGACCCCATGGATAAACTGCTCGTTTTCAGTGATAGCGTAACTTTTACCTCGATGCTTGAAATAGCATCCTACTTTAAAGATAGAATAAATGTAACCTTTGGAATTGGAACTCACCTGACTAATGACTTAGGGGTTAAACCACCCGACATTATCATCAAAATGATCAAGTGCAACGGACTACCCGTAGCTAAGCTAACGGACTCTCCTGAAAAAGCAGTATGTATTGATCCTCAATATCTCTCAACACTGGTAGATATGTTTGGGCAAAACGGCAAATAAACTCAAACAACTAGCAAAGACACTTATTTCAACAAAAAATTTAGAGGTCGCTAGTAATATCAGCATTACCAATACCAGCTACCTCCTACCTTAATGATTCAAATTCATTTAATATGGGATAGATAATTACAGATATTCATCGGAAACTGCATAAATCCCAGGGGCATTACGAAGATACTCTTTATAATCCATACCGTAGCCAAACACATAACGATCTTCGACAACAAGGCCTGTAAAATCGGCAGTTGGTAGGCCTTCAGGAAGGCGCTTCTCTTCTTTATCGACAAGAACTGCAGTATAAACTTTCTTTGCATTTTTCTCTTTACAATAATCAACTATAGATTGCAGGGTAATTCCGCCATCAAGAATGTCATCAAAGATTACAACCTCACGGCCTTCAAGATTTGAACTAGGAAGAACTTTCCAGCCAAGCTCACCGCCAGCAGTGGCTCCGCGATAACGAGTCGCGTGAACATAATCTACCTCAAGCGGAAAAGACAAACGATGCAACAGATTACCAAGCGGCACAATACCACCAATAACAACACATAATAAAATAGGGTTACTATCCTCAAGAACTTTCGTCATTTCTGCAGCCATTTTATCCAGAGCAGACTCTACTTGCTCTTTGGTGTATAGGCAATCAGCCTTGGCAAATACTTCTCTAATCTTACTCGGCATTTCACTCATTCATAATTCTCTTTATTTGATATTTTATTTGACATTAACCTGATCTGGCACATGAACTGTACGAGTTGGGAACGCGCATTCTGCACCATGCTTTTTAATAATATCCAAAGTCTTTAAAAATACATCTTGACGAATTTCATAAAATTCAGCCCAGACTGTAGTTTTGGTGAATGTATACATATTGATATTCAAAGAAGAATCACCAAACTCAACAAAATTAACCATCAAAGTCTGATCATTATCTATATCTTTATGCTCTACTAACATGTTTTTAATATCAGTTACAATCACTGCCAACTTATCGGCGTCACTATAACGCAGAGAGATTATTGCATTAATTCTTCTATTTGTCATTCTTGATGGGTTTTCAAGAACAGCAGTAGTAAAAATACTATTAGGAACGTAAAGAGCACGTTTATCAAATGTTCTAATTCTTGTAAGGCGCCAATCAATAAATTCTACCGTACCTTCAATACCTTGAGCTGGAATCTTAATCCACTCCCCCACTTCAAACGGGCGATCAAAGTATATCATCATGCTGCCAAAAAAATTAGCCAATAAATCCTTGGCCGCAAAAGCAACTGCAACCGTTGAAAAACCACTGAAAGCTAAAACGCCAGAGATTGGTGCGCCAATAATTGGCATTGCAATTAACACAGCACCTATCGCAACCAAAATCCTAGCCATCTGACTCATTGCTTGCGCAGTAGTAACATTAACTTTACGTTTTTTCTTAGGAAGCTTTAAGTATCGATATTCAACACCGCGAATTACCCTCATGAAAAGCCAGGCAAACACGACGACTATAAAAAGATTGCAACCCTTTTGAACAACATCAAAAAATAAATTTGTCGCATAAGTCTTTACCATCAACTTTAGTGTAATGGTTGCGGCAAGCATCCAAACTAAAAGAACAAGCGGTCTCTGAACTGACTTCGTAATAGTTAAAGACCCAAATGACTTTCTCTCTTCAAATTTAACTTTTAACTTACTAAAAATACGATTCAAGAAAAAATGGATTATAGTTACAACAAAAAAAATCATTAATGCCTGAATAACCCAAGCATGAGTTTCTAAGAAATTAAATACGCTACTCATTTAGACCTCTTTAATGGCAAACACTAATCGTGAAGTGACTGCCCAAATTGTTCGCGCAAAAAAGACGTTTCTTCGGGCGTTGACTTGCGCCCCAAGACTTCATTGCGATGCGGAAAGCGATCAAACTCCTTAATCACTTTATAGTGCTCAACAGCATGGTCGAGAAACTCTTCATAAACCCCCCTAGTTTCTGGGAGAGCTAACTCTACTAGCAGCTGAAAACCCCTTACTGAGGTAGCCTGAATTTCAAGGTCTTCAGAATGCATGAGCGGGAAAAGATAAAAAACTCTTTCAATAAGACTTAACTCGTGATCCATTTCCTGCTCAATTCCCTCAAGACAAAATGTTAAAGCCCTCACATCTTGATCAAACATCATCGGAGTATCCCGGTAAATATGCCTGGAAAACTGATCAAGAATGATTATTAATGCCAAAGATGATCTAGGGTTTCCAGCCCAATCATCAAGTCTACCATTTTGAGCACACTCATAAACGGAGCTAAATTTTTGGCGTATCTCATTATCGATATCATTATTCATACCAAACCACAGCTCTGTTCTTTTTGGAGAAGGAACAATAGTTTTTTCGACACGCCCAAACCAATAACTCAATATATCATTATGATCGTGCATTTGAGCACTCTCCATTATCCATAACTTATTTTTTATTATGCAAAATTAACTATATATAAGCAAACCAAATGAAAAATAAAAGAACAACTATTAAAACATATAATGGGCCTGTGTTGAGTTGCCCCAACAAATCCTCTATATTAGGGTCTATAACATCAGACAAGATTGCAGGAGCACAAAATGGCAGAAAAAATAGCAAAATTAAATATGAATGGCAAAGAGTATGATCTGCCAATCCTAGAAAGCACTCTAGGGCCAGACGTTGTTAAAGTAAGTGAACTTGCTAAAGATGCAACTTTTACTTTTGATCCTGGTTACAACTCAACAGCTTCTTGTGAGTCTAAAATTACTTTTATTGATGGCAGCAATGGAATACTATTGCACAGAGGCTATCCAATTGAGCAACTAGCTGAGAAATGCGAGTTTCTAGAAGTTGCCCACCTTTTGCTTCATGGCGAACTACCAAACAAAAATCAAAAAAATTCATTCTATAATGACATCACTCATCACACTCTAGTTCATGAGCAAATACCTAGGTTTTTCTCCGGATTCAGAAGAGACGCGCACCCTATGGCTATCATGGTTGGGGTAGTTGGCGCCCTTTCTGCTTTTTACCATACTGATTTAGATTTTAGCTCTCAAAAAAACCTAATGCTTGCCGCACTCAGATTAATTGCAAAAATGCCAACTCTTGCAGCTATGACATACAAATATTCACTAGGACAACCATTTATCTACCCCATTAACAATCTAGATTATGCGGAAAACTTTCTACACATGATGTTTTCTTTGCCAACAGAAGAAACTAATGTAAACCCTGTTCTAGCAAAAGCCCTAGATAAGATAATGATTTTACATGCAGACCACGAGCAAAACGCTTCAACTTCAACGGTTAGAATGGCAGGATCAACAGGCGCCAACCCTTTTGCTTGCATTGCTGCTGGCATCGGTGCTCTTTGGGGGCCTGCTCACGGCGGAGCTAATGAAGCCTGTTTAAATATGCTTGAAACAATTGGTGACGAAGGGCAAATTGACAAATACATAAAAAAAGCAAAAGACAAAGATGATCCTTTCAGGCTCATGGGGTTTGGCCACAGAGTTTACAAAAATTATGATCCTAGGGCTAAAATCATGCAAAAAACGTGCCACGACGTCCTAGAGACCGTCGGAGCAAAAGATGACCCACTATTCAAACTTGCGATGAAACTTGAAAAAATTGCTCTTGAAGATGAATATTTTGTAGATCGAAAACTTTACCCTAATGTAGACTTCTATTCAGGCATTACTTTGCGTGCTCTTGGAGTTCCACGCAATATGTTTACCGTATTTTTTGCTGTTGCTAGGACAGCCGGCTGGATTTCTCAGTGGCTGGAAATGCATAACGAACCAACGCTTAAGCTTGCGAGACCACGCCAGCGATATTTAGGGGCCACGGAAAGAGACGTACCTCCAATTGACAAGAGATAACAAAAAAGGCTGGCCTGAAGCCAGCCACCAATATATTGACAATTGTTTTTAATGATATAGAATCAATCGATTCTATTATTAGTAAGAACAGACTAAATTTATGGCAATCTCTAGTGAAGAATTAAAAAATATACTTGTATCAGAACTTGACGAGCGCAAAGCTGAAGATATTTCAGTAGTTAATGTATCAAAATTAACGTCTATTGCTGACTTTATGATTTTCTGCACAGGCCAATCACAAAGACAAGTAAAAGCGCTGGCTAATTACGCATCTAGGTGCGCAAAAGAGAATAACGTAAGGCCTCTAGGAATAGAGGGCGAAGCTCAAAGTGACTGGATTTTAGTAGATCTAGGCGACATAATCATTCATATTATGTTACCTGAAGTTAGAGAATTTTATTCGCTTGAAAAGCTATGGTCTTTTAAAGAAGAAGATAAATAGAGTCTGTTGACAATTGGTGTTGCAAAGCGAAAATGTTAAGAATTTAGTGAAAATTTGTTCTTTAATAAGGCGAATAGTTTTGCTATTTAACGAATTAAAGGGCAAATTTGCATAAATTCCCAGCATTT
>JAUIAT010000014.1 GCA_030425295.1 Gammaproteobacteria bacterium | reverse complement strand
CTTTGGGCATTGGCTAAGCTTTTAGATCATAATGTCAGTCTTGATGATAATGCAATGCAAAACCCCATTGCTAAGATGCTAGCAGTGATTCCAGCAAAAGTTGATAATTTTAATTCGCAAAATATTTCCAACAGCCTTTGGGCATTGGCTAAGCTTTTAGATCATAATGTCAGTCTTGATGATAATGCAATGCAAAACTCCATTGCTAAGATGTTAGCAGTGATTCCAGCAAAAGCTGATAATTTTAATTCGCAAGCTATTGCCAACCTCCTTTGGGCATTGGCTAAGTTGGGTTATAAATTTAATGATCTGCAGAGTAATAGCTGGTTTAGTTCATGGCGGAAAAAAGCTCAAGAGGATACCTATAAGTTTAATTATATTCAAAAATCCATGATTATTATTGCTAATTCCATGATGGGTGTAGATAGCGAAGTTACTATTGGCACAACCTCTGATGAAGTTAATTACGACGTGGTTTTAGGTGATCATGACGACTATCCTATTGTGGATCAAAGTGATTATATGGAAGAAGGTCACGAGGAAGAAACTATCTTTGATTATAAAAGAGAAATAAATATTACTAGAAACTTTATAGAAATAGAAAACTTAAATCAAAAAGTGGAAATGGTTTTAAACCATTTTATGACGGCTGAAAAATTAAGGAGAAGAGCAAGTAGGCAAACTAAAAATATTTTACCAGCGTATTCTCAAGAAAAACTTTTATCATCTTTTGGCTTAATAAACTATCCTCCTTATGCAGAATCTGATTTATTTAAAGAAAAGTATAAAGATTATATTGGTGCTTATAATTATTTTAAAAATGCCAGAGACTATAATTTAGATCAAATTATAGAGCAATCATCACACTATATAGTTGAGAATCTTTTATCTGGCGTAAGTTTGAAGGAGTATATGAAGTCTCCTAATTTGGTGATTGCTAAAAAAGCTGAATGTTTGTTTAAAAATACTGACAGTCTTAAGGGGTTGTCAAAGACAGAAAGGCAGGCTTTTGTTGGCCAGCTTAACACGTCAGTTTGTGATGAGTTTGTTAATAAGGCTGATTTGCTATCTATTATTAGAGCAGTATCTAAATATCAGGCTAAGTCTGATATATTTTTTACGCTTTTAAGTGATAATGATGCTGCAGGTATAAGGTTGGCCGCGGAAACTAAATATGTTGAAACTATATCTGTACTGCAAGAGTTTGCTAATATTTATTCACAAAATTTATCTGATCAGATAAATCAGGCTGATAATTTACAGCAAGAATTTATACAAAGATATACAGAAAGCTATATCCTTTTTTATAACAAAACATCTTTAGAGAAATATGCTAGTACTGCATCTTTGTTTTATGTTATTGGTCTGTGGAGGTCAAGCCCAGATTTAACTAAGCTAGAGGCTATAGAACAAGGAATCAAAAAATATAAGCATATTATCAATTTAAAAGCCTCTGGAGATCATATTTTGCGCCACAAAATAAATGATCTAGAGTTAGAAATGGCAAAAATTTCAAATATTTATCTTAATAGATCTATTGTGCATGTAGATGAGCAAATGAATGAAAACATAATTAATATGTTTTCGCAATATGGTTTTTCTGCAAATGAAATAAATAATAGGTACCAAATTGGTGCAAATCGTATATTTAATATTATTTATGGGTACTACAGAGAAGCTAATGCTGACCATGAAAGACTTGGTGATTTGCAATTTGATTACTTAGAAAATATTGTTCGAGATAATCCATATTTAAGTTTAAGAGAAATGTCAGCAATGTTCCTCAGAACATTTGGTCATACCATAAGTACATCTTATGTTAGAACCATTCTTAATACTCGAAATGTTTCTTTCGATCATGTAAGGCATGGCTGGTATTCACAGTTTTCTATCGAGCAAAATCAACAGTGCATAGTTAATGATGAAGAATCAGAACCATTAAGAAGAATAAATGTTGGTAGAGTTCGACCACGCCAAGATGATGCTGAAGAGCAAGCTATATTTGAGCTTACTAAAGCTAGTAAGAGATTTAAGCATAACTTAGATTATTCTATTCAGGATATACAAAAATTAATAGATTCTAACTCTAATTACAATGGTATGCCTCAGAAAATCTTCGATGCTGATAAGAGTGACTTGCCCGAATATTTTCATGAATTTAGAAATGAGGTAAGAACTAAGGGTTATAGAAATGGCTTTTTTATCTTAAAATCAAGAGATCACGCGTTATTTGGGATGGTAAATTGCTATAGTAGTTTTAACCTAATGCTGATGAACCCATTAGGACCAGAAGATACTTTAAGTCGTTATGGGAAATTATTAACTGAATTAATTGATAAGAAGTATTATAAAACTATTAATTTAGACAATACAAAATTTATAGATAATGATAATAATCACAAATCTATTGTTTTAGCAGTAGATATGTTTTTAAAGGCAAGGCGCTGGTGTTACGATCGCAACTACAAAGTAGATCAGCAAAAAATGATAGATGAAATGTATCAAGGAAGGCATTATTTACATCAGAATGCCTTTAATGTGGATGGTTCCAGTTATCATGAAAGAATATCTTTATTTTCCGTAGGTTCGATAATTAATTTTGATGAGATTAAGGCAAGGCACTCTTCTAAAGTGAGTAGTGGAGTGGTTCATAGGCGGAGTATTTTTGCAAATAGATCTTCAGCAGAAGCGGTTGATAATACTGGTCATTTGATGGTGGATGACGAAAATTTAGGTTTGGAATCTAGCGCTTAAATATTAGTTTTAAAATAAATAAGTCAGTATTCAATTATATCGTGTGCTGTCACCCTGTGCTTGTAAGGGGGTCTGGAAGAATATTTCACTGGATCCAGCAACGAGTGCGGGATGATAGGTTTCTAGCAAAAACTAAAGCTCATAAAATTAAAAAATCGTACCCTACAGAGAAAAATTTCTTTTGACCAATTGTACTTAATATATACTTAATTTTTGTGTCGTATATTTAGGCAACGTCCCTAAAGTTATTATCAATCTGCAAAAGGAGAGAATTGGCTATAAATTACGCTTCATTTCGTTAAATAGAATGACTATTCGCCTCAATTAAGCGCCATTTCTATCTCAATTCTTCACTTTTTCGCTTCTGTTAAAACTTTAGGGGCGTTGCCTAAGGTCTGTTGACAATTGGTCTTACAGTTGCAAAGTATAGATATTTTCGCCCTGCAACACCAATTGTCAATAGGCCCTAATTTATGTAACTAAATTTAAGAGAAAGTTATGAGTTTATGTTCATTCAATTTGTATGGTTTGTTTGGTTCAAACAAGAGACACAATAAATCTGATGTAGGCGTGCAGCAACCAATTTATAAAGAGCTGAATGATTATGGTTCATGTCAAGCTGAGAAGGATCGTATTAGTGCGGCACTGAATATAGCAAAAAATTCAATTATTGCATTAACTAATAATTCTGAATGCAAGGGATATTCCGATAAGGGCTTTGATGAGTCTTTGCAGGGAATATTGCGGACGTTTGCTGATGATGTTGATAATCAAGATGATATCATTCGTGATTTGTTGGATCTGTTTAATCATGATAATTCGTTGCGTAATAAAATAGATTTATTATCCTCGAATTTGGTGAGTCAAGACGCTTCTCAAAGCAAAATGTCAATTTAAATTTGCTAAGTTAAAATTGCGCTGCTACTTTTATTATATATGGTTTTCCTTAAACACGGACGTGGAATCATGAAAAAACTGGTAGCAGCCTTATTTATTTTTTCTCTTTTTTTAATGCCAACTTTTGTTCGAGCCGAACCTCATCAATCTTGGCCTAGCTTTGTGGCTCAAGTTAAAGAAGAGGCTTTGTCTCAAGGAATTCGTGAAAGTGTTTTTGATGAGGCATTCGCTAAAGTTAGGGCTCCCAGTCGTAAGGTTATTAAGCTTGATCGTACTCAACCTGAAAAACGTCTTACTTTTTTGAAGTATCGCAATACTCGTGCGGATGCTTATAGGATAAAAATTGGTCGTAAAATGTTTGCTCGAAACCAGTCTCTTCTGGATGAGGTAAGCAATCAATACGGGGTTAACCCTTGTTTTATAGTTTCCTTGTGGGGTCTGGAGACTGCCTATGGTCACTATATGGGGAATTTTCCGGTAATACAGTCTTTGGCAACTCTCGCTTACGATAATAGGCGTGCTGCATTTTTTAGAAAACAATTATTTTACGCGCTTCATATCCTAAATGGTAATCATATTGATTTGAAAGATTTTAAAGGTGAGTGGGCTGGTGCAAGTGGGCAGCCACAATTTTTGCCTTCAAGTTGGCATTATTATGCTGTTGATCACAACGGTGATGGTAAAAAAGATATTTGGAAAACTAAGAGTGACGTCTTTGCTTCAATTGCAAATTATTTGGTTAAGAACGGATGGCTCCCTGGCCAGCCTTGGGCTATTCAAGTAAATGTGCCTCATGGTTTTGATGAATCTTTAATGGGGCGCAAGGCTCCGAAAAGGACTGTTGATGAGTGGGAGTCAATGGGGGTACGTACGTCGGATGGTGGATCATTACATGACTATAGAGGGTTAGAGGCCCAATTGATTAGGCCGTACGGTGGTCCAGATTTCTTAATTTTTAATAATTTTAATGTGATTATGAAGTGGAATCGATCTACTTATTATGCTGGAACAGTTGGTTATTTAGCTGAAAAAATTTGTCGGCATCGTTTGTAATTGTAGACAGTTAGGTAGGGCAAATTCAGATAAAGTTGTACGCTTTATTGTCGCATTATGTTTATCTTTGATATTGTTGAACCAGATCTTCGAGTTTTATTTCTAGAAAATCAATTACTTATGAATAATGTGTGCTAAGATTCGGTCATCCCGCGGCTCTAATCGGTCATCCCGCGGCTCTAATCGGTCATCCCGCGACTCTAATCGGTCATCCCGCGGCTTGACCGCGGGACCCATGAAGATAGATTCCGCGATCAAGTCACACAATGATAGTGTTTTTATCTCTTTACTGCTGTTAAAGCATATAAGTTGACTATTTAAAACTCATAACTCAGGTTGTTGAATAGATTTTCTCTATATTCTAGATATTTTCGCTTTTCAACGCTAATTCTCAGCAGACCTTCTTGACAGATTTTCTGTAATGCTGTAACATTACAAGATAGTTAATTTTCAGTAAGAAATTATGCAAAGCTTGATATCTCTAATGAAACAAAAAATTTCAAGTCAGCCCGACGGGCTTGTTGTTTTATTGTATACAGAGGTGTGGGAGTTGTTTGGTCGTTTTGGTATAACTTCTCTATTAGTACTTTACATGACTAAAACCTTGCATCTTGCTGATTCAACAGCATTTTATGCGTATGCATCTTTCATTGCTATGACATATGTAACGCCCCTTGTTGGTGGGTATTTAGGCGATAGGTTTTTAGGCCATAAAAGAGCGGTTTTGCTTGGTTCAGCTGTTATGATGGTTGGTAATGTTCTTATGGTTATTCCCAGTTTAACAATGCTCTATGTTGGGCTTGGAGTTGTTTCTGTGGGTAGTGGTTTATTTACGCCAACATTGACCGCTATGCTTGGTAGAATGTTTAAAGATAGAGACAAAGGCAGAGATGCAGCTTTTGTCTTCTATTATCTTTGTAAAAATGTTGGTGCTTTAACAGCGCCTATTTTTTGTGGTTTGGTTGGGCATTATTACGGATATAACTACGCTTTTATTCTGAGTGCTCTGGGTATGTTTTCCGGGTTTATTGTATTTTATGTTGGCAGTGAGCGGTTTTCTGCTATTGATAGTATGTACTCAGAAGGATTTGAGTCTTCATTGCGTAGCTCAGGTTTGTCGAAGTTGTTTCCATATTTGTCAATTGTTGTGCTGTTGCCGCTTTCCTGTTTTATCTTGAGATCTCAATTTGATGGTTATTTTTTGGCGCTTGGCGCAGTTTTAGCTTTTGCAGTTGTTCTGAAATTATTTTTGGTTGGTGATTCGTCTGCGAAAAGGAATTTATTATATATTATGCTGGCTACCGCAGTTGCCATTATATTTAGCTCTATGCTAGGTCAGGGCGGTACGACGCTTAATTTGTTCATTGATCGTGTTGTGGATAGAAATATTTTAGGCTTTGAAATTCCAACTTCTGTTTTTTATACGCTTGATCCTTTGTTTATGGTTCTGCTCAGTCCAATGGTTTTAGTTCTAGTTGGAAAGATTAAAAAGCCAAATTTTTATGCAGCAGCAGTTGTTAAGTATGCTATTGGTCTTTTAGTCCTAGGGGCTGGCTTTGCAGTATTTGTTGGTGCATCTCACTCAGCTATGGGTATTGGAAAGGTCTCCTATGTTTATGTTGTAGTTGCCTATGCATTATTTCCTGTGGCTGAGTTATTTATTATGCCTATTGCTACATCTATGGTTACAAGGTTAGCGTCAGAGGGTTTTGAGGCGATAATGGTTGCGATATTTTCTCTTGGTATTGCGAGCGCCAGTTACTTTACTGGTATGATATCAAAGCTTGGTGAAGTGACATTCAAAATTGATTCTTTGGATCATGTGAGGAAGTCTGCATTTGTTTATAGTTACGATTTTAGTGTAACTGTATTTATTCTTATTTTTTCTGGAGTTCTTTTGTTGGTGATGCTGTTAACTTTTTCTCAGTTTCAAAAATTTGCTTATTTCTTTAAGAAAAAACAGGGTGCAATAAATACAACCATTCCGCCAACTATTAGTAATTCATAGCTCCATACCCCACCTACATTAATATTTTCTGGAGGGAAAAACCCTACTACTATTGTGGTGATGGAGCCTATTAGTCCGGCAATAGACATTGCTGTAAGTCCAAATTTGTTATCGAGTATGCCAAATGACTTTATTTTTTCGGTTTCTTTTGTCGCGAGATAAATGGCGGCGAGGAATACTATAAAATACATAACCATATAAAGTTGGGTGCTCAGGTCTGTCATAAGCCAGTAACTACCATTAATACTGGGCATAAAAAGAAAGCAGGCGCATATAAGGCTCACTAAGGTAGCTTGTAGTATAAAAATTCTATGAGCAACCCCATGCTTATTTGTTTTGCTGAAAAAGTCAGGCAGGTAGCCAGCTTGAGCAACTTGTAGTAAACCTTTTGCTGGAGATATTAACCAGTTAATTAGTCCTCCAAGAGTTCCTATAAAAATTAGTCCTGCAAATATAGGCAATAAAAAACCTAGATGATAAGACTGAAGGAATGCAGCTATAGCTTGCAGAGTTCCGTCTACTAAATTAATGTCTTTTGCTGGTAGAACAATTGCAATTGCTAGTGACCCAAGTACCATTGTCGTTAAAATTATTACAGTAGCGATAAATAGAGCTTTAGGAAACATTTTTTTAGGATTGTCTATCTGTCTAACATGAACTGCTGCAAGTTCCATGCCGAGAAAAGAGGTTATAATTGCTGTTAGAGAGATCCAGCTATCTCCCTTGTGTATGTGCGGAATTATGGAGTCTAAGTTTATCTCGATTTGCAAAGGTTTGCCAGTAAATATCCACATAGCTCCTAGTATAATTACGCTGGAAAGGGGTAGTAGCATACCTAATGCTGTACAAAATGAAGCAAATTTTGCTGAGGTCTCTAGGCCTCTTAGATTGATTAATGTTAACCCCCAGAAAGAAGTTAGAATTACTGTTATTAAATAAATTTTGTTATTTGCAAGTTCTGGGTTAAAGGTAAATGCAGCCGTTCCTGCTACAAATGAAAGTATAGTTGGGAACCAAACTACAGCACTTATCCATTGAAGCCAGATGCCGATTACACCAGCTTTTTCTCCAAAAGTAGTTTTTAACCATCCAAATACACCGGGAGAGTCTGGATAGCTAGTTGCAAGAGTGGCTGAGACGAATGAGATAGGGATTAAAAATGTCACTGCCGCAAATAGAAAGAAAAATATGAGACTTGATCCAAATAGTGCCGCTGCAGGTAAGTTTCTAATATTGTCGATAGCGCCAATAATTAGAAGTGATAAGGTTATAGTTGAAAGAGCGGCGTGATTCTTTTTGGGGTTCATATGTTTCCTTGCAATTTTTTCTCTATGGGTAATTTTAAGTCAGAAAATCTGTCTCAGGAACCTGACACTTTATATGATTTGAATTTATATGTAAATCAAAGTGTTCCAATTTTTTGTTCAAAAAAAGATCTTATTTTGCTGTATTATCAATTTTTTATATTTAATAGTTGTTTTTAACTTGTATTTGCTTGACACGAATCCAAAAGGCTTGCTATAAAGATTTTACCAAGGGCGAAATTTGCTTTAGGTTAATGGGGTATATAAGCCCCCCTAGTTTTAATAAACCAAGGAGAAAGGTGGGAAAAATGAATAAAGCACAACTAGTTGAACAAATTGCTCACAAAGTTAATACAACTAAAGCTCAAGCTGAAGCTTTTGTTAACGCTTTCACTGATGTTGTTTCTGATTGTTTGGTTAAAGGTGGTGACGTATCGTTAATCGGTTTTGGCTCTTTCAAGACTGCTATGCGTAAAGCTCGTACTGGCCGTAATCCTCAAACTGGCGCAACTATTGAAATCCCAGGTGGTAAAGTAGTTCAGTTTAAAGTTGGTAGCCGTTTGAAAGAACGTGTTAAAAAGGGCTAACTAACGCCACATCTGATAATTTATTATCGGTACCAGTTTAAGAAGGCAGCATTAATTGCTGCCTTTTTTTATGCCCAAAATTTTGTTCTTTAATTAGGCGAATAGTCTCTCTATTTAACGAATTGAAGGGTAAACTTTCACAAATTATAGAAATTTGCAGCCGTAAGACTAATTGTTAGCAGGGTGCACAGTTGTATGGCTAATTTTAAATATTAACTAACTTTTTGTGCATAAAGAGAAAATTTAAATTACAGATAAAAAAAGGAAATTTTTTTAAATTTCTTCTTCATTTCTTAAAATTTATTTGATATAGTGTGTGCTCAGTTGATGGGTGCTTAGCTCAGCTGGTAGAGCGTCGCCCTTACAAGGCGAATGTCGGGGGTTCGATCCCCTCAGCACCCACCATCATCTTTCCTAAAACAATGCTTGCGCAAGTAGACTAGACGCGCTAATATACCTAGGCATTGACCGTTGCGGAGTGGTAGTTCAGCTGGTTAGAATACTGGCCTGTCACGTCAGAGGTCGCGGGTTCGAGTCCCGTCCACTCCGCCATTTTTTCCAATTTATCCAAAATGAATCAAGGGATTATCATGCTTCAAACTCTAAACGAGAAAACTGGAAAGTGGCTTGTTGGTATAATTGTTGGTGCTGTAGGTATCAGTTTAGTTGGTTTAGGATTCAGTCAGTATATTCGCGAAGGATCTAATCACAATATTGTTGCTAAAATTGATGGTTACAATATTACGCAGCGTGACTTCCAAGCTAACTATGAGCGCATGAAGAAGGTGGTTGAGTCACAGCTTGGCAGGGGGATGGTTGCCGATCAAGAGGCGCAAAAAATACTAAAAGAAAAAACTTTGCAACAGATGACTCAGCGCATTGTTATGCAAAAAGCTGCTTATAACTTAGGTTTTAACGTAAGCCAAAAACAAGTTATGGAGGCGGTTAAAGAAATTCCTGCATTTCAAGTAAATGGTAAGTTTTCACCTGATAAGCTCAAAACATATATTGAAGTAAATCCTCGCAATAAGTCCCAGCTGCTTGGGGAGCTAAATGAGCAGCTATTGGTGGGGCAGCCATCAGTAGGTATTCAGGAAAGTGCATTTGTTTTGCCTGATGAATTAAACCGATGGATATCTGTTTTATACCAAAAGCGCGATTTTGATTATGTTGTTCTTTCTAGTAATAAATTCAAGCATGATGTCAAAATTAGCAATAAAGATCTAATAACATTCTATGAAAATCATAAAGCTGATTTTATGAGCCCAGAAAAGGTTAAAGTGTCTTATATTAAGTTGTCAGCTAATGACATCAAGCAAAGCATGAAAATTTCTGATAAAGAAATTGTTGATTACTATAAGCAGAACAAACCCTCTTTTACTAAGGGGGGTGCACTCATACCTTTGCGCAAAGTTAAAAAACAAATTTACAATCGATTGATCTCCCAGAAAGTGCAAAAGGCATTTTCAGAAAAAGCTGAAATTCTTGAGGATATGGCATTTTCTAACCCTACAAGCTTGAAACCATTGGCAAAGGCTTTGAATATTAAGATACAAAAAACCGATTGGATCTCGCGAAATGGTGGCTCTTCTTCTGGTCTAGCTAAATATAAAGAAGTAGTTAAGGCGGCGTTTTTACCTGATACGCTTGAACAAGGTAATAATAGTAGAGCATTACAACTTGATGATAGTACTTTAGTGGTTCTTAGGGTTAACGACCATGTTCCTGCGAAGGCTAAGCCTTTTGCTCAGGTTGAGAAGTCTGTTCGTAGTTTGATGGTGGCAAAGAAATCAGCTGAAAAAGCGAAACAATTTGCCTATAAAATTGTAGAAGAGGCTAAGCATGGCAAGTCAGTTGATAGTCTCCTTCGATCACATGGTTTCAAATGGCAAGCAGAAAAAAATGTAGGAAGAGATAATACTGTAGTGTTATCACCTGTTACACAGGCAGCTTTCAGTATCAAAGAAGGGTCTAAATACCCAGTTGTTATAACAACTTTTGATAATGTTGCTTTGGTTAGATTAGATAAAATTACTCAAGGTGATTCAGCTAATTTGTCCAGGGAAGATAAAAAAGGTATTAAGATGTCTCTAAGGGCTAATTATGGTATGAGTGCTTTTAGGGCATTTTATGATAGCCAAATCAACCAGATGGATGTTAAAATTTACACAGATAATTAATTTTGAAAAATTTCTGTATAAAATTTAAGTGCAAGTAGTAAACTCTTTTTTACATAAAATTCCTAGTGGGAGCTCTCTTTTAGTTGCTTATAGTGGAGGGGTGGACTCCCATGTTCTTTTGCATCTTTTATCAAGGGCGCGGGAAGATTATGACTTTAAGTTAAAAGTCATTCATATCAATCATCAGTTGCAAGAAAGTTCAGATATGTGGGAGTATCATTGTTCCACTGTTTCGCAATCTCTTGATGTTCCATTTATTTCTTTTAGAGTTAAGGTTGATGATGTGGATGGTAATGGCCCGGAGGATAGGGCTCGAATTGCGCGTTATCAAAAATTTTCAGAAGTCTTGTCAGTAAATGACTATTTAGTTATGGCTCACCATCAAGATGATCAGGTTGAAACATTGCTTCTTAATATTTTACGAGGCTCTGGGGTTGAGGGTCTTTCTGGTATTCCAAGGGTTAGAAAGTTTGCCAGTGGTTTTATTGCGCGCCCACTTTTATCAGTTTCTCGTTCTGAAATTTTGGCTTATGCCTTGTCTCACAATTTAAAGTGGGTGGAAGACCCATCCAATAAAGCTGATGATTTCGATAGGAATTTTCTTAGGAATAATGTTGTCCCTTTGCTTAATCAGCGTTGGTCACATAATTCTAAGGCGTTTTCTAGAGTTGCTGAAAACGCTGAAGATGTTTCTGAGTTTATTGCCTCAAAAATTAAAGTAAGTTTGGGTAAGTGTTTAATTAGAAATAATATTTTAGATGTAACTGCTTTGAAAAAATTTTCTAAAATTGAGCAAAATTTCATTATTAGGCAATGGTTGCATCAGTCTGGGTTTTCTTATCCTAGTAGGTCTGCTTTGAAGCATCTTTATGACGAGGTTATTGGTAGTGTTTGGGGTGCTACCCCAGAGCTTAAAATTGGTAAAGCTATTTTACGTCGTTATCGTAATAGATTGTTTTTATTATATTACCATGAGAAGCCTTTGCATGAGAATTTGTCTTATCGATGGAGCGTAAATGAATCTCTTGATTTTGGTTCTTGTAAGCTTGTTGCTACAAATTCATTAAGTGGAGGTCTTCGTAAGCCTTTGCAGAGTGAGCTTGTTGAGGTTAGATTTAGAGCCGGAGGCGAAAGAATAAAAATCCATGGGCGAGGGGTTTCAAAAAGAGTTAAATCATTATTTCAGGAGTGGGGGATTCCTCCTTGGGAAAGAGCTTCCATTCCATTAGTCTATTATAACGATAAGTTGGTTGCTGTTGCTGGTTTTGCTGTAGCTGAGGGATATTATGTTGCTGAGGGTGGTATTAATATTAACGTAGAGCATTGTGAAGTCTGTTGATCGCCCGTGCTCTAAAAAAGACCTAATTAAATCTTAATTTTGAAAACGCTACATATTCTTAATGATGTGGTACAATATAATCTTCTGAAAATCAGCTGGAAGAGGCAAGGGAATACAATGACCGTGAAAGATGAAAATATCATCCCAGTTACCATAGAAAGCGAATTAAAGCAGTCTTATTTGGATTACGCAATGTCGGTAATTGTTGGGCGTGCATTACCTGATGTTCGTGATGGTTTGAAACCTGTGCATCGTAGGGCATTATTTGCCATGCATGAGCTAAATAATGATTGGAACAAGCCCTATAAAAAGTCTGCTCGTGTAGTTGGTGATGTTGTAGGTAAATATCATCCTCATAGTGATACTGCTGCGTATGACACAATTGTACGTATGGCACAAACATTTAGTTTGCGCTACCCTTTGGTAGATGGTCAAGGTAACTTTGGCTCCGTAGATGGTGACTCCCCAGCAGCTATGCGTTATACCGAAGTGCGCATGGCTAAAATTACCCATTCACTTTTGGCTGACATAGAAAAAGAAACCGTAGATTACTCACCTAACTACGATGGTACTGAGATGATACCCAATGTGTTACCAACACGAGTACCAAATCTTTTGGTTAATGGTTCTTCCGGTATTGCTGTTGGTATGGCAACAAATATTCCTCCGCACAACTTAAATGAAATTATTGATGGTACTTTGGCCTTAATGGATAACTCTGAAATTACTATACCAGAGTTGATGGAGTATATTCCTGGCCCAGATTTCCCAACTGCTGCAATAATTAATGGTCAGGCAGGTATTCGTCAAGCTTACAAGACAGGTCGTGGCCGCATTCGTATTCGTGCAAGAGCTGATATTGAAACGCTAAAGAACGATCGTCAGGCTATTATAATTACTGAATTTCCATATCAGGTAAATAAGGCTCGATTAATTGAAAAGGTTGGCGAACTAGTTCGTGAGAAAGCAATTGAGGGTATTGCCGCTCTTCGCGATGAATCTGATAAAGATGGTATTCGCGTCGTAATAGAAGTTAAGCGAAATGAAAATCCTGAAGTTTTACTAAATAAGCTTTATAGCCAAACCCAGCTTGAGACGGTGTTTGGGATCAATATGGTAGCGCTCGACTCAGGCCAGCCAAGAGCAATGAATCTAAAAGAAATTTTAGAAGCTTTTGTGAAGCACCGCCGTGAAGTTGTTACTCGCCGGACTATATTTGAGCTGCGTAAGGCTCGTGAACGTGCGCATATTTTAGAAGGGCTGGGCGTTGCTCTTGCAAATATTGATGATGTTATTAAATTGATCAAGGCTGCTAAAAGTTCTGCCGAGGCAAAAGTTGCTCTACTAGAAAAAATTTGGAATCCTGGAGCTGTTGCGAAGCTTCTTGAGTCGACGGATCAAAATGCTGCACGTCCAGATGATCTTGAGCCAGAATTTGGCTTTCAAGGCGATGGGTACAAGTTATCACCTTCTCAGGCACAGGCAATTCTTGACATGAGATTGCACCGATTGACTGGTCTTGAGCAAGATAAAATATTCAATGAATACAGAGAGATATTGGATAAAATTAAAGAATTACTATCAATTTTAAGTGATTCTGGAAAGCTTCTGCAGTTGATTCGTGATGAGTTAAGCGATATTAGAGAACAGTTTGGCGATAAGCGTCGTACTGAAATTATCGAAGCTCAAGAAGACCTTACGATTGAAGACATGATCGATGATGAAGAGGTTGTTGTAACAATTTCTAGTGAAGGTTATGCAAAAGTTCAGACTTTGGATGTTTATAAATCACAAAGACGTGGTGGTCGCGGTAAGTCTGCAACTTCCATGAAAGATGAAGATTTTATCGACCAGTTAGTAGTGGCCAAGATGCATGATACGCTGCTTTGTTTCTCAGACAGAGGAAAGCTGTACTGGCTGAAAGTTTACATGCTTCCTCAAGGTAGTCGCTCTGCAAAAGGTAAACCAATAGTTAACTTGCTGCCTCTTGAAACTGATGAGTCTATTACGACACTACTTCCAGTTCGTGAATATAGAGAGGATCAATATGTATTTTTTGCTACATCTAAGGGAACTGTGAAAAAAGTTGCATTGAATCAATTTTCTAGACCTCGCAGCAACGGCATTATTGCTGTTGATCTGCGTGATGATGATTATTTAGTCGGGGTTGGTTTAACTGATGGCGAAAAAGATGTAATGCTGTTTACTGATGCGGGTAAGGTTATTCGCTTTGAAGAAACCGATGTGCGTGCTATGGGGCGTACTGCCAGGGGTGTTCGTGGTGTAAGGATGCAAGATGGTCAAAAGGTAATATCTCTTATTATTGCCGATGATGATGCAGCTATATTGACCGCGACTGAAAAAGGGTATGGTAAGCGTACTATGCTTGATCAATATCCGCGACGTGGGCGCGGCGGCCAAGGTGTTATTTCAATTCAATGTAGTGATCGCAATGGTCAGGTTGTCGGTGCTATTCAAGTTACTGAACAAGATGAGATGATGCTAATCACCGATCAAGGTACTTTGGTTAGGTTACGTGCAAGTGATATTTCAGTAATTGGTCGTAATACTCAAGGTGTACGTTTAATTAATTTAGCAAGTGGTGAGAGATTGGTTTCGTTGCAAAGAGTTGCAGAAGATGACGTTAGTGAAGACGAAGAAATTGAGTCTAGCCCAGAACCTGTAAATGAGGCTTCAACAGATGAGTCAACAGAGACCTGATAATTTTAGTAGCGGGCCGGCGGCGTTGCCGGCTCAAGTTTTGGATCAAATCCAAAAAGATATGTGGAATTGGCGTGGAAAAGGTGCTTCCATTATGGAAATATCGCACCGTGACCCTGCGGTTCTAGAACTAGGTACTGAGGTTGAGCAAAAATTCCGTGATCTTATGAATATACCTGATAGTTATCATGTATTATTTATTCAAGGAGGTGGTCGTGGCCAATATGGCATGATACCAATGAATTTTATGAAACAATCTTTGCCAGTTGATTATGCCGTTACAGGATATTGGTCATCTGTTGCAGTTAAAGAAGCAGAAAGATTTGCCCCTGTAAATAGAGTGGTTGATAAAGAAGGTGATGGCTTTATTTCGATCCCTCATCAGAGTGAATGGAATAGGTCTCAGGATGCCGCATATCTCCATATAGTTGATAATGAAACTATACATGGTGTTGAGTTTCCTTCTGCGCCAGATCGTCAAGGTGTGCCTTTAATTTCTGATATGACATCAAATATCTTATCTCGACCAATGAAGATAGAAAATTATGATATGGTTTATGCTGCATGCCAAAAGAACATTGGTATAGCTGGGCTTTCGGTATCAATAATTAATTCTAATATCATTCAGGAACCAATTTTTAAAACCAGCATGCTTACGGATTATCGCACTTATATAGAACATAAATCTTATTATAATACACCACCAACTTTTGCCCTTTATGTAACTGGTTTAATGCTAGACTGGATTAAAGAAAAAGGTGGGGCTGATGCATTTGGTGAGATAAATCAACGTAAATCTGCAAAACTTTATGACTTTATTGATAATTCAAGTTTTTATATTAATAAAGTTGAGACAAGTTGTCGTTCACGCATGAATATTCCTTTTGTGATTGAAAAAACTAATCTTATGTCTGATTTTATTGATCAAGCAGGTCAAAATGGCTTGATTGGCTTAAAGGGGCATCCGGTAGTCGGTGGTTTGCGTGCTGGTCTATATAATGTAATTGACGAAGACGCTGTTGACCGTTTAATTAGTTTTATGAAACGCTTCGAGCGTGAGAACCGTTAGATGGCTTTCTATGAGAGTTGAGTGTCGTTATTATGTCAGTTGTTTTTGAGCCAACTATTATCTTTGAGATGAGTCTATGGAAAAAAGAAATTCAAGTGCTGCGGTAATTACAATTGATGGCCCCAGTGGTGTAGGAAAGGGAACTTTAAGTGAGCGGTTAGCCTCAAAGCTTGGTTGGCACTTTCTAGATAGTGGTGTTTTATATCGAATTGTTGGCTTGGTGGCATCGAAACGTGGTATAGATTTTGATGATGCTAAGGCTTTAGCTTCGATGGCTCGTGCATTGAATATTGAGTTTAAATTAGAGGCTGGTGTTACATCTGCAATTTTAGTTGATGGTGTTGATGTTAAAGGTGAAATTCGCACTGAAGCCTGCGGTCAATCAGCCTCAAAAGTTGCTGCTCATAGTGCTGTACGAGATGCATTAACTGATGTTCAGCGTGGTTTTCAGCAGCTGCCTGGGCTTGTTACAGATGGTCGTGACATGGGGACCGTTATTTTCCCTGAAGCTGAACTAAAGTTGTATTTAACTGCTTCAGCCGAAGTTAGGGGCGAAAGAAGGTATAAACAGTTGCAAATCAAAGGCTTTGATGGTACTCTAGCCGACGTTGTACGTGAATTAGAGGCTAGGGATGAGCGGGATGCTAATCGAAAGGTTGCTCCACTTAAACCAGCTGATGATGCAATTATTATTGATACGTCAACAAAAAGCATAGATGAAGTCTTTGCTGAGGCTTTATCCTTAATAGAAGAAAAGGGCTTGATTTAGCGCTATGCTGAATTGAGAATTAAAACTAACCTTACGTGATCTCCATGATTATGTAAGTATTCAAATTTCGGAAATATAATGACTGAAAATTTTGCAAATTTGCTAGAAGAAAGTTTGTCCCAGGTTGATTACACTCATGGCGCTTTAATTCCAGCAAAAGTAGAAAAAATCAAAGATGACTTCGTTATAGTTGACGGTGGTCTTAAAACAGAATCAATTATCTCTATTAATGAGTTTATGAATGACGAAGGTCAACTTGAAGTTGAAGTTGGCTCAGTAGTTGAAGTTGTTGTTGAAAACGTTGAAAACGGTTTTGGTGAAACTAGGCTATCACGAGAAAAAGCTCGTCGTGCTGAAGCTTGGCGTCACCTTGAAATCGCATTCGAGGCTAAAGAAACTATCCAAGGTCGCATCATTGAGCGCGTTAAAGGTGGTTTCACTGTTCTTGTTAACTCATTACGTGCGTTCTTGCCAGGTTCACTAGTAGATGTTCGTCCAGTGCGCGACCCATCATCTCTAGAAGATAAAGAACTAGATTTCAAAATTATCAAAATGGATCGTCGTCGCAACAATATTGTTGTTTCTCGTCGAGCTGTTGTTGAGCAAGCTTCTGAAGCTGAACGCGAATCTTACCTTGAAAACCTTGAGGAAGGTCAAGTTGTTAACGGTATCGTAAAGAACGTTACTGATTATGGTGCGTTTATCGATCTTGGCGGTATTGATGGTCTTTTACATATTACTGATATGTCATGGAGCCGTATTAAGCATCCAAGCGAATTGCTAAACATCGGTGACGAAATGCCAGTTAAAGTATTAAAGTTTGATCGCGATAAGAAGCGTGTTTCTCTTGGTATTAAACAGCTTGGTGAAGATCCATGGTTAGAAATCGCTAAACGTTACCCTGTTAACTTGAAAATGACAGGTGTTGTTACCAACGTTACTGATTACGGTTGCTTCGTTGAAATCGAATCTGGTATTGAAGGCTTGGTTCACATGTCAGAAATGGATTGGACCAACAAAAACATCTATCCTTCAAAAGTAGTTTCAGTTGGTGATGAAATTGAAGTTATGGTTCTAGATATCGATGAAAACCGTCGTCGTATTTCTCTAGGTATCAAGCAATGTAAACAAAATCCATGGGATGAGTTCTCTGCGACTCACCAAGTTGGTGACAAGATTGGTGGTGAAATTCGTTCTATCACTGACTTTGGTGTATTCATTGGTCTTAATGGCGGAATTGACGGTCTTATCCATCTTTCTGACATTTCTTGGAAAGAGCCTGGTGAAACAGCGATCCGTAATTACAAGAAAGGCGATCATGTTGATGCAGTAATTCTTGCGATTGATCCAGAGCGCGAAAGAATTTCTCTTGGCGTGAAGCAGATGGATGAAGATCCTTTCTCTAACTTTGAGATGGGTCACCCTAAAGGTGCTGAAGTAGAAGGTAAAGTTACTGCTGTTGACGCTAAAGGTGGTTCTATCCTGCTTGAAGGTGGTGTAGAAGGTTATTTGAAAGCTTCTGAAATCAGCAAAGGCCGCATTCAAGACGCTCGTGATTACTTGGCTGAAGGCGAAACTATTACTGCTACAGTTCACAATTTGGATCGTAAGAACCGTATTGTGTACTTGTCTACTAAAGATGCAGTATCTGCTTCCTCTTCAAGTGGTGATCTAGGGGGTGCTACTCTTGGTGATTTACTTAAAGAGCAGATCGAAGACAAAAAAGAAGAAGATAAATAACTTGAGGTTTTGAGGTAGCGTTAGAGCTCTGGGTGAGATCCACTCTAGAATTTGAGCGCTATTCCCTTAGTTTATACTTTTTTGTTGATAAGAGCCGCATGACTGTAAAAAGTCATGCGGCTTTTTTATAATTTAATCTTGGGTATAAATAGTAATAAATAGTAGATTTGTTTTATCGTCTTTTATAGGGGCTTTTGATGAGTAGATAAATATATACTTCTTATGCTAGGTATCAAACAGGTAAATATTTTAGTGGTGTTAAGTGTAGAACTTAAAGATATCTCTTATCAAGGATTAATAGTAGTTGGTTGAGTATGTGTATGCTGCTCTGGCTTATCAATCTGCTTTTTGAATAAACCATGACTTAAGTTTGTAAAATTTTCAATCATCTCTTTTTGCTTAATTTTGCCATATATTTTAGCTGGCTTATCTGCAGCTTTTGTGCTCCCTGAGAGTATCATATTGCATCCCAAAATTGTGGATTCAACAATTTCATGTATTAATTTTCTAACTGTAATTGTATTATTTTTTTTTGTTTGAGCGTTGTAAATATCAATAGGTTTAAAATTATCAAGCTCACTATCGTTTATTTTATAAAGGGTATGATTGTATGCGCGTAATAAGAAGTCTGCTGCTACTAATGCTTCTTCAACAGATTCAAGATATTTATAATTGTTAAAGTCTCTATTAAGCTCAAGTATAAGATTTATAAGTTGTTTAGAATTTATATTTTTGAGCTTCTTGAATTTCCCTTTATAAAATTCTTTTAATTTTATAGCATTTTCACTGATAGCGTATTCAGACATTTTTGTCTCGTTTGAGTTTTATTTGAAATGATGATCGAATTGTAGGTATTGTGTATGTTTTTGTCAAATGTTTTGGTTGTGAAATATAAGTCTTTAATATCCTTAAGTATTTTGTAGGTGTTGAATCTTTTGGTTGATTTTGGATTTGTGAAACTAATTGAAATAGGGCTTATATGTTATTGGGCTATGTCGTTTGTATGTTCTTCAAAATCCCATTTTAAACAATGTGCTATGAGAGGAAAATAAAGCCCTACTCTAATTTTTCTGCTATCTATTTTTCTTAGTGTTTCAGCATAGTTTTGTAATTGTAATTGGTAGTTTTGTTTTTGCTCTGCTAGAAAAGTTTCTAATTTCACCCCAGGCTTGGGTGCCGTAGTTTTGTAGTCAATAATCCAGCGTTCATCATTATCAATAAAAGTTCTATCAATAATATAATTTTGCCATGAGTCACCAATAGCTACAGTAATAGCATATTCGGCCTGTGATTCTTGATGCTTATCTAAAATCCATCTTCCAGTGTCATCCGTTATAGCCGAAACTAATGCATTGCGAATTACAAGGATTTGATTCTCTATATCGCTATAAAACCCAGCTTCAATTAAATCGTTGCGCCATTTATTTTTACACTTATCAATCCTAGACGCAGACCAAGACTCAAGGCCTTGCTCTGCAATTTTTTGCAAATAGTTATGGACTATAGTGCCTACAATTCTTTGGCTCTTATTTTCCTGGTTTTCTTCTTCATCTTGCTCAAACTTGGTTGGTGTTGTTATTTGGTAGATTGGAGTTGAATCAATAGGAGGGGTCCAGCTATCGCTTAATCTCTCTATTATTAATTGATCAGATGTTTTAATTTTTTCTTCTTTATCTTGAATTGTTTCTTCATTAATTTGACTGTTTTGAACTTCTTTTTCTAATGCTGGATACATTAGCTCTAGTAAGCTGTTAGCTGCAGGGTTTTTGTCGGTTGTGCAAGCTGTTAAATATATGTTGTCTTTGGCGCGAGTTGCTGCAACGTAGCAAAGTCGAAGTAATTCGTTACGTGAGCACTTGCGTTCCTCTCTCATCAAGTATTTATAGATAGGGTCAGATTCATTGCGAGCTTGAATTGGTGCGATAATTATATCTGCCTCGTTATCTTCACGAGTGATTTCCAGCCACCTCAAAAGTTTTGCTGACTCTGGGCGCGGTGATCTATCCAACGCCGGTAATATTACGGTATCGAATTCTAAACCTTTAGATTTGTGAATGGTCATGATTTGTAGGCTGCTATCAGCTTTAGGATCAGTTGCTGCGTATAATTGATGCAATTTTGTTTCGAAATTACTGAAATCAGATATATCTCCAGACTTCTCAAGTTGCTCCAATAACTCAAAAAATCTATTAGCATTGTTTAGGTCGTTTGAATTGTTGATACAAGCCGGGCCCCCTAGTGTCTCCCATGTCCATTTAATCCATTGTCGCAAAGGGTAGCGTCCACGCTGATTTATACTGATATTTAGTATTTCTTTAAGTCTATTTAGTCTTGCTGGTGCTCCTTCAGATAACAGGTTAGTATTCAGATTATTGATGTTCTGCCAAATTGGGGCCTCACTATCTAAAGTTGAAATTTGATAAATATCTTTCATGGAGAGCCCGCACCAGGGAGCGCGGAGGAGGGAAAGCCATGCTACGCGGTCAGCTGGATGGAGCATTGCACGGGTTAGTGAATATAAGTCCTGAATGATTGCACGATCTGATAACGTCTCAATTTCAGTGCCTTGGTAGTTAATATTTGCCCGTTGTAAAGCATTAATAATAGGTGGTAGATGTGTTCTTGATCTAACTAAAATTGCAATTGATGATCCGGGTTTGGTCTCGTGTTTCTCTTTTATAAGGTGACAAATTTTTTCTGCTTCAGTTTCAGGAGTTCCATTTTTTATTGCGATAACTCTTATATCGCTAATCCTTTTTTCTTCTTTAACACCTGGAGTTGCAAAAGAAAATGGTACAGCACCAAGTTTGATATCTGGTTTTTCAGGGAAGAGAATGTCGAATTTCTTATTAAGCCAGTGAATAACATCTGGATGAGATCTAAAGTTGGTATTTAATCTTAAGCTATTAATGGGGATGTTCCCAAAACCGTTTTCCCAGACGTTAAGGAAAAGTCCTACTTCAGCTTGGCGGAATCTATATATAGATTGCATCGGGTCACCAACTAAAAATATGGTTCGATGATCATCTGGGTGCCAGTTTTCAGTTAAATGATGAAATAAGCGGAACTGAGTTACTGATGTATCTTGGAATTCGTCAACCAAAAGATGTTGTATTTTGTAATCTAAACGTAGCGCTAAGTCAGTTGGGTTGTCGGAACTGCCCAAGGCTTGCTGAGCTCTCATTGCCACTTCGATAAAATCTACAGATCTTTGCTGTTTGAAAACTAACATAAGTTCAGCAACGAGTCTTGGCATTAGTTTAAATAAATTGGTTAGCAGATCCCACTGTTGCTCTGTGTATTCACTTGGTGGGACAAATTTTATATCCTCAAGCGCTTGGCGAAATTTATCTTCGGTGTGAAGTTGTTCTAGAAGTGACGAAACTCGAGCCTTCATAACTTTTAGAATATTTTTAAGTTCTGGATCGCTTGTGCTGCTTGCTGCAGGAAAACCCTGGCGTTGGTTGACGCTTTTACGCCACGTATTATTACTACCAAGTAGTAAGGTAGAAATTTGTTGCCAGTTTTCAAAGGTTAAATTATTTTCATCGATCAAAGGGGTAGCTATCATGAGTTGGTTGGAGGAAAATTCAGCTAGCTTGCAAATTTCGGGTAATAATTCTTTCGGGCATTCATCTAGACAGTTTTGTGCTGAAGTTATCTGACAGTTATATAGACAGTTTTCTAAGGCTTCTCTTTGGTGCCCTGAATGAATTAAGCCTAGCCACTGGTCGCGATGGCTTAACATATTGATAAATAAAACTTCTAATCTTGTTGCTTGGTTGTCTAGGTGTAGAAGCAAATCTTTTAGTGGATTGTTGGCGGGGTCTTCCTCAGATGTTAGAGAGTTAAATAGATTTCTTGCAGCCTCTGAATATAGAGATCTGGAGTCATCGGTAATCATTGGTTGGCAGCCGAATTGTGAGGTAATTGGCATTTGTCTGGTTAAGTTTGCGCATAGTGAATCAATTGTCATTATGCGCAATCGACTAGGAGTATTAAGTAGTTGCCAGTTTTTAATTTTATTTTGTTTGAGGACAGATTGGGCTAATTGCCAGCTAACATATGATGGTTGATCTGGTGAGGGAGGTGGTAGCATACCTTTTTCAAGTGATTTAATAATCCTTTCACGCATTTCAGATGCGGCTTTACGTGTAAAAGTGATAGCTATTATTTCTTCTGGCTCATTGCACGCGCATCCTAGGAGTTTTAGAAAGCGTCTGGTTAGCAGTTCAGTTTTTCCTGATCCTGCTGGAGCCTGGACGATAAAGGATCTGGTAGGGTCCAGTGCCTCTTCGCGTTGCGGATTGTCTTTTGGAATAAAGCTCATTTGTTTATTGCTTTTATGTAAATAGATATGAGGTTAGTTTATTGGTTTAATAGTCTTTACGCAATTGGCAGTAAGCCCTAACTAATTTATTGAAGACACAGTTTGACAAGTGCCCTAAGTTTTCTCTATAAAGGTAGGGGATTTTTTATTCTTTTTTAGTGAGGTTTGGTTGTGCGCCTAGTCAATTATATTCTTTTATCAGTAATTGGTTTTCTTGGTCTTGTGTTTGCAACATTGAACGCACATCCTGTTCACCTTAAATATTACATTGGTGTCAAAGATATTCCTCTGTCGGTTATCGTCTTAATTAGTGTCATAATTGGTATTATGCTTGGATGGCTGGTTTCACTTCGTTCTATTTTTCGATTAAAGCGAGAAAATAAGAAAATAAATGCTCGGGCAACTCAAGCTGAGAATGAAGTGGAGAATCTTCGTAATATCCCAATAAAAGACGAGCATTAGTCTATGGTTCTAGATTTATTATTCCTCTTATTGCCTATATCTGCTGCTACGGGCTGGATAATGGGGTATAAGACGCGCCAAAAAAATCCAGATGATAGTTTGCGCAGACTTCCCAAAGATTATTTGGTAGGCCTTAATTATTTGATTAATGAGCAGTCAGATAAGGCGGTAGATGTATTTATAAAACTTTTAGAAGTAGATAGTGATACGGTTGAAACGCACTTAGCTTTAGGAAGTTTGTTTAGGCGTCAGGGTGAGGTGTCTCGTGCAACCAGAATCCATCAAAATTTAATTGCTCGGCCTCAGTTAGACGAGAGGCAAAGAATGGCTGCTCTTTCTGAGCTTGCTAAAGACTATTATAGTGCAGGGGTTCTAGATAGGGCGGAGCAAATATTCCGTAAGCTGGTTAATGATAGCGCTCAGGGTTGGACGAGCCTGCAATCTTTATTAGATATTTATACGCAGCAAAAACAATGGCGTAAGGCTTCCGAGATTGCTGAGAAAATAGCTGCATCTGGTGATAATGAAATTTATCCAGCTATGGCACATTATTACTGTGCTCTTGCGGAAGAGGCTCATTCTGAATCTCACTGGGAACAAGCTCGTAGATTTTTAAAAAAAGCTTTGGCTGTTGATAAGTATTGCGTCAGAGCTAATCTATTACTTGCTCAGCTTGAGCTTGATCGAGGCTATCCAAAGCAGGCTATCAAATTGTTAGAGAAGGTTAAAGATCAGGACCCTGCTTACATTAGTGAAGTTCTGCCTTTGTTGTGTGCTACCTATGAGCAATTAAAAGATTTGCCAGGATTGATTAAAGCTCTTCAGGATTATTTTGAGAGACATCCAAGTGCGTCAGTTCTTTTGACTATTACTGAGTATATTTCTCGTTACAGTGGTGAAAAGGATGCTCTTGAATACTTAGGAAGAATGATTAGGCAGTACCCATCACTTGAGGGATTGAATCAACTTATTGATTTGTATATTATTTACGCGAAAGATGATTCTCGTGATAAGCTTGTTATCCTTCGTGAGCTGACTGATCAGCTTTTAATGCATAGGCCTAATTATCGTTGTCAGCAATGCGGCTTTGCTTACCAATCATTGTATTGGCACTGCCCTAGTTGTAAGCATTGGAATACGATAAAGGCTGTGCATGGACTTGTAGGAGAGTGGAATTGAATCAGAATAAAATTAAAAAAGCAGTATTTCCTGTTGCGGGTATGGGTACAAGATTTTTGCCAGCTACTAAAGCTAACCCTAAAGAAATGTTGCCAGTGGTTGATAAGCCGCTTATTCAATATGCAGTTGAAGAGGCGATCGATGCCGGTATAACTGAACTTATTTTTGTAACCAGTATGAGCAAGCGCCCAATAGAGGATCATTTTGATAAAAATTACGAGTTAGAGGCTAAACTTGCTGAGCGTGGTAAGGATGAAGTTCTTGCAATGGTTAGGGATATTATTCCTAAGGGAGTGAGTTGTGTCTATGTGAGGCAGCCTGAGGCTTTAGGTTTGGGGCATGCGGTATTATGTGCATCTAGTGTTGTTAACTACGAGCCTTTTGTGGTGTTGCTTGCTGACGAGTTAGTTGAGCGGGTAAGTTGTAATCCGTTGTCAGAAATGATTAAGCTTTATAATAAACATAATGCTTCAGTTTTGGCCTGCCTTGATGTCGCTAAGGAAGAGGTCAGCAAATACGGAATACTGGGTGTTGAAGGTGATTTTTTATCTAGTGCAAAGGTCAGCACGATGATCGAAAAGCCCTCTATGAGTCAGGCTCCATCGACTCTGGCTGCAGTGGGTCGTTATGTTCTTTCACCTAAAGTATTTGATTGGTTAAAGGACATTAAGCCTGGGGCTGGTGGTGAAATTCAGCTTACAGATGCTTTGGTTAAGTTGATCCCAGAGGAAGGTCTGTATGCTTATAAGCTTGAAGAAAAAAGACACGATTGTGGAAGCAAGCTAGGTTATTTAAAGGCTACCGTTGAGCATGGTATAAAGCATCCAGAGCTTGGGGAAAGGTTTAAAAATTATCTTAAAAAATATGTGAATACAGAGTTATCCTAAAGAAGTTTCTATGTCATTAAATAAAGATATTAAGATCGTTATGGTTCGTACCTCGCACCCAGGTAATATAGGTGCTGCAGCACGTGCCGTTAAGAATATGGGATTAAGTCAGCTGGTGCTTGTTGATCCCGCTTCTTTCCCAAATGAAGAGGCTACTATTAGGGCGTCAGGCTCTGAAGATATTCTCGAAAATGCAGCTGTGGTTTCAACATTAGAAGAAGCCGTGGCTGATTGTGAATGGGTATTTTCAGTTAGTAGTCGTAATAGACGCTTGCCATGGACTTTGGTGACGCCAAAAGAGTGTATTGACTTAATTAAAGATGAGCCATCAACTGCCAAAATAGCATTTGTTTTTGGTAATGAGCGCACTGGGTTAACAAATGAAGAATTAATGCTTGGGCAACATCAGTTATGGATCCCGGCAAATCCTGAACATCCATCTTTAAACCTGGCTCAGGCAGTTCAAGTTGTAACTTATGAGTTATATCAAAATTTAGGAAAATATAAGCAGCCTGAATATCATGAGGAACATGTGCCGTGGGCTCCGCAGTCTGATTTGAATAAATTTTATGTGCATCTTGAAAAGGTTTTAACCGATTTGGAGTTTATTGATCGTAGTAACCCAAGAATGATTATGCAGCGTATCAAGAGGATCTTTAATAGGTCTAGAATCGATCAAAATGAAGTTAATATTTTGCGTGGAATCTTAACTGCCATGGAAAGGAAAATGAAATGAATACGCCTATATACCTCGATTATATGTCGACGACGCCTATGGATAAGAGAGTTGTTAATGAGGTGGTTAAATATATGGATGTTGATGGTTGCTTTGGTAATCCTTCATCTTCGACACATAGGTTTGGCATCCAGGCAAGTGCTGCAGTTGAAAAAGCAAGGAAAAATGTTGCGAAACTTATAAATGCAGAGCCCTTCGAAGTTTTTTTTACTTCTGGTGCCACTGAGTCAGATAATTTAGCAATCAGGGGCGCTGCGCTTTTTCACCAGCGTCGAGGTAAGCATTTAATAACATCAGAGATTGAGCATAAGGCTGTTCTGGACGTTTTTAGGCAGCTAGAAAGAGAAGGATTTGAGGTCACTTATCTTAAACCTGATGAGAATGGTTTGGTGTCGGCTAGTTCACTTAGTGAAGCGATTCGTGATGATACTATTTTAGTATCACTAATGTATGTAAATAATGAAATAGGCACAATTCAAGATGTTGAGGGTTATGCTGCAATAACTTCCGCAAGCGGAGTTTTGTTGCATGTTGATGCTTCTCAGGCAGCAGGAAAGTTACCAATTGATTTGAAAAAAATACCAATTGATTTGTTGTCTTTAACCGCGCATAAAATCTATGGTCCCAAAGGCGTTGGTGCTTTGTATATAAAGCAAAAGCCCAAAGTGCGTATTCAGCCTGTAATTTTTGGAGGTGGCCAGGAGCAAGGTGTTCGTCCTGGTACTCTTCCTACGCATCAGATAGTTGGCTTTGGTGAGGCTTGTAAGCTTGCATTAAATGAAATGGGTGAAGAGCAAGATAGATTAGTTAAACTTAGAAACAAACTTTGGCTTCAGCTTAAAAATATTGAGGGCATCAGACTAAATGGGGATTTAGAAAATAGAATTGGTAATAATTTGAATGTTTGTTTTGAGGGTTTGAATGGCGAGTCTTTGATCTTTGCGCTAAAAGATATAGCGGTTTCCTCTGGTTCGGCCTGCACCTCATCAACGGTTGAGCCATCATATGTTTTAAGGGCGATGGGAGTTCCTGATTTGTTGGCGGATACCGCCATCAGAATCTCTATTGGGCGTTTTACAACCGAGGAAGAGGTTGACTATTGTGCTCAATATATACAGAATACCGTCAAATGGTTACAAGAGATCGGTCTGCCGAAAGGCTAAGGTAGGAAAATAATGAAATTTGTAGATTTAGGTCGTCAATATGAGATCTTACAAAAAGATATACAATCCAGAATAAATGCAGTGCTTGATCATGGCAGGTTTATCATGGGTGATGAGGTGATGGAGCTTGAGGGTGTGCTGGCTAAGTTTTGTGACGCTAAGCATTGTATAGCTGTTTCTAGCGGTACTGATGCATTACAGGTTGCTCTAATGGCGCTTGGTGTTAGTCATGGTGATGAGGTTATTCTACCGGCATTTAGCTTTTTTGCTACAGCGGAAGTTGTCTTGCTTCTTGGAGCAACTCCAGTCTTTGTTGATATTGATCCTGTTACTTATAATATGGATATGACGCAAGTTGAAGCGAAAATTACTGATAAAACTAGAGCAATAATACCCGTTGATTTATATGGTCAGTCTGCTGATTACACAGCTCTAAACGATATAGCAAGTCGCCACAACATACCTGTAATTGGTGATTCGGCTCAAAGTTATGGTGCAACATTTGATGGCAAGAAGGTTGGTTCAATGGCAACTATTACTGCTACCAGTTTTTTTCCATCTAAGCCATTAGGTTGCTATGGTGATGGTGGGGCTTGCTTTACAAATGATGACGAGTTAGCTGAAAAGATGCGCCAAATTCGCGTGCATGGGCAGCATAATCGTTACGAGCATGTTCGTCTTGGTCTTAATGCGCGTTTTGATACAATTCAGGCGGCTGTGCTTTTATCTAAAATGAAAGTCTTCCCTGATGAAATTAAATCTCGTCAGAAAGCTGCAGTATATTACGATAAGATTCTTGGAGATTTTATTAAGGTTCCATCAATTGATCCTCGAGGCAAAAGTGTTTTTGCTCAGTACACAGTTGAAGTAGATAATCGTGATGCTGTTCAAGAGGTAATGCGAGCAGCTGGTGTTCCTACTGCTGTGCATTACCCAGCCTCTCTGAACAAGCAGCCTTTATTTAAGGATAAGTCATTTTATAATGAGGATTACCCAATGTCTGATCGTGCTGCGAGCAGGGTAATGAGCTTGCCAATGCATCCTTATTTAACTCATGATGATCAAGATAAGGTAGCGGCTGCATTAAAAGATGCTATTTCTTAAATGATTAATTATTCAGAAGAGATTCTAAACTTATTTTATAATCCAGCCCATGCCGGTGAGCTGGATCAATCTTCTGATGTTCTAACCTTTCAAAATTCAAGTCATACTACTGGCGACAGGCTGCAGCTGCAGTTTTTAGTTAAGGCTGGAATAATAGAAAAAGCTTGTTTTAGATGTACTGGTTCTGTTGCTTTGATAGCTTCCTGTGAGGCTTTTTGCCAATATGTCGAGGGAAAAGAGGTGCTAAAGGTTCAATTTATATCGTCAAAATCTTTCTGTGATATTTTATCTATTCCTGACATAAAAAAACACGAAGTTGCTTTTCTTCTTGATTGTATAGCATCTTCGTGATTTTTAATTTTATCTTTGCTCTTTAAATCATAGATATTTTAGATCAATTAGTGTACAATAATCCATCGTTTTAACCTGAAGTTAAATGCTGTGGAGGAAATTGTGGCTAAAGATGTATTAATTGTTGTTCCTGAAAAAATGGAATTTGTGAATAAAGGTAAGGATAGTTATTTTGCTCCATTGTCTGAGAATGCAAATCAGGAAAATATAAAAATAGCAGATGAAATTAAAAAATATAATAACAATGAAGAGACTTCGGTAGTCATTATTAAGCACAGAGTGACTGTACCAAAAGATAGCAATCTAATTCAGTATGTTTATATCGACTTGGATAAAAAGCCATTGCAAATTTCTGAGTGGACAAGCGCGAAGTGGCTGAGTTTTTATGGGAGTACTTCAAATTCTGGATCTCTTTGGCATCACAATACCCCTTTAAGTAAAGGTAGTAGAAAAAAAGCACAAGAAAAAACTGATGAGCAAAGAAATGGTAGAAGAGGAAATGATTGCAGAAAAGTATAATTATTTTTTTCCTGAAAATAAATGTGCTACACTTTGCAAACTCCAGAATTGGATTAAAATTTAATTTTTTAAAAGGGTAAGAAAATGGCAGTTGAGTATACTTTGTCTATCATTAAGCCTGATGCGGTTAAGAAAAACCTTATCGGTAAAATTGTAAATCGTTTTCAAGAAGCTGGTCTTGAAGTTGTTGCAGCTCGTATGATGCATCTTTCTCAAGAACAAGCTGAAGGCTTCTATGCTGTTCACGCGGAGCGTCCATTCTTTAAAGATCTAGTTGAATTCATGATTTCAGGTCCTGTTTTCGTTCAAGTTCTTAAAGGTGAAAATGCAATTATTAAGAATCGTGAAATTATGGGTGCTACAAATCCTGCTGAAGCCGCTGCCGGTACTATCCGTGCTGATTTTGCGGATTCAATTGATGCCAATGCAGTTCATGGCTCAGATGCTCCTGAAACTGCTGAAGCTGAAATTGAATTTTTCTTTAAGCCAGAAGAAATTTTTGGTTAATTGATGCTGGATCCCGCGGTCAAGCCGCGGGATGACAAAAGAATGGTAACAGTATGGCAAAAGAATAGTAACAGTATGGCAAAAGAATAGTAACAGTATGGAAAAAGAATGGTAACAGTATGACAGATCAGCAAATAAACCTTTTTGATTACGACCGCCAAAGTCTTCGAGCCTTATTCGAAGAAATGGGCGAACGTGCTTTTCGTGCTGATCAGATTATTAAGTGGTTACATGGTCGCGGTGTTACCGATATTGATCAGATGACTGATCTTTCCAAAAGCTTACGGTCAAAACTTAAAGAAATTTCTGTTATTAAGTTGCCTGAAGTAGTGCAATCTCAGCATTCATTAGACGGAACCAGAAAGTGGCTTCTTAAGCTTGAAGATGGAAATTGCATCGAGACTGTATTTATTCCAACTAAAACTCACGGTACGGTTTGTGTTTCTTCTCAAGTTGGCTGTGCGTTAAACTGCAGTTTCTGCTCCACTGGCAAACAAGGTTACAACCGAAACCTATCAACTGGTGAAATTATTGCCCAACTTTGGTTTGCGCACCATTCTCTAAAAGAAGAAACAGGGCTCGATCACCCAGTTACTAATGTTGTAATGATGGGGATGGGTGAGCCTTTACTTAATATGGATAATGTGCTTCCAGCAATGAACTTAATGTTAGATGATTTTGCATTTAATCTTTCAAAATACCGTGTAACATTAAGTACATCTGGTGTTCTCCCTAAAATGAGAGAGCTAGCTGAAAAGAGTGATGTGTCGCTTGCAGTATCTCTGCATGCTCCAAATGATGAGCTTAGAAATATATTGGTACCAATTAATAAAAAATATCCAATTAGTCAGTTAATGGATGTCTGTAGAGCTTATTTTAAAGATGAGCCTAAAAGATCCATAACCTTTGAATACGTGATGCTTGATGGGGTTAACGATAAGCCAGAGCATGCTCGCCAATTAATTGAAATTCTTCAGGGTATTCCAAGCAAGATAAATTTAATTCCTTTTAATCCATTTCCCCATGCTCCTTATAAACGCTCAACAGAAGTGAGTATATCTAAATTTCAACGCCAATTAATGAAAGCTGGTTTTAATACGATTGTAAGAAGGACTCGAGGTGAAGATATCGATGCTGCTTGCGGACAGTTGGCAGGCCAAGTTAAAGATAGAACTCAGCGCAGTGCAAAATGGAAGGCTAAGCATAATGTTGTTATACCTATTGTTAAAGAGACAGAGACTTCTAACGTATAAAATACTATCTATCGTAGTTGTTTTGCTTGTAGCAGGTTGTGCTGATGTTAGGTATGACTTTACTCGCAAACAGCAAGCTGCTCATTACAATGTTATTCTTGGGTTAACTTTTCTAAAAGATAAAAAAGTTAATCTTGCCAAAAAGAAATTGCAATTGGCCTACACCCAAGCCCCAAATGATCCTCTTGTTTTAGATTCAATGGCGTATTTTCTTGAAGAAACTGGTAGAAAGAAGTTGGCTGGTAGATATTATGAAAGAGCCGTTAAAAGCGCTCCCTATAGCGCAGAAGCTAAAAATAACTACGGAGCATATCTTTGTCGAATTAACAAATTTATAAAAGCTTATCCATTATTACGACAAGCTGCCCAAGCACCAAATTATATTCATGTAGCAGAAGCTTATGAAAATATGGGTAAGTGTGCGGTTAGAGAAGGTCAGGGCGATAAAGCGCGTCATTTTTTTGGGTTGTCTCTTGAAAATAAACCAAATCAGCCCACAGTGCTTCTGGAATTGGTAACTCTCAGTTATAATGAAGAACGATATCAAGAGGCATTGCAATATTTAGCTGAATATCAAAGCCTTATGCCAAAGGATGATGGTCTAGTTAGCTATTGGAATAAACAAATCGAACAATCAATTAGAGGTGAAAATGGAAACCAAGCACCCTGAGGCTATAAAGGAAGAGCCAGGACAAAATATAGATGCTCAGAATCACGAGCAAATATTGCAAAAGGCATCAGAGCCAAGAGCTAAAAAGCAATCTTTTCAATCGCCGGGAGAGCAGTTGAAAATTTTGCGTGAAAGTAAGCATATGACTGTTCAGCAGGTGGCAGATGCTTTAAGATTAGGTCCGCAGGTTGTGATTGATATTGAAGAAAGTAATTTTAAAAAGCTTCCGGGTTTGGTTTATGCTCATGGTTATTTGCAGGCTTATGCAAAGTTGGTAGGTATTTCTGAAAAGCCAATTCTAAGCGCATTTGATGTGATTGTGAAAAAACAAAATTTATTCCCTGATAGTGTTTCCGCTGCAGTTTCTAATCCTTTGCAGGGTGTTAGTGGTACTCCAAGTGCGGGAAGCTCACCTAAAATTAGTAAGCTTGGGATATATTTTGTGATGAGTTTGATTCTTATTGGAGGAATTTATACCATTAACAAAATTAAATCAGGCAGAGCCGTTACTAATTCTAAATTGCAATCTGTGTACGAGCTTTCTAAGCCTAAACATATTTGAAGTAGAGAATAATGTCCCAGCAAAAAATTCAGTCAATTAGAGGTATGCATGATATTCTTCCTGAAGAAAGTGTGTACTGGCGTTACCTTGAAAATATATTATCATCAGAGGCTATCAACTATGGTTTTTATGAAATAAGAACGCCAATAGTTGAGAAAACGGCACTATTTAAACGCTCTATTGGTGAGGTTACTGACGTTGTGGAAAAGGAAATGTATACATTTCCGGATCGTAAAGACGAGTCATTATCTCTACGCCCTGAGGGGACAGCTGGAACTGTTAGGGCTGTTATTCAGCACTCTATGTTGCAAACACCACAAAAATTTTGGTATTTAGGGCCTCAGTTTAGGTATGAAAGGCCACAAAAAGGTCGTTGTCGTCAGTTTCATCAGTTTGGTATAGAGGCATTTGGTTATCCTAATCCTGAAATGGATGTGGAGATTATTCTCTTAAGTGCAAGAATCTGGAAGAAAATAAAAATTTTAGATAGAGTTGAGTTACAACTGAATTCTATTGGTTCCTTAGAGGATAGATCTAGGTATAAAGATCTTTTAATAAAGTATTTAGAGCCTAAGTTTGAAGAGTTAGATGAGGATTCTAAAAGAAGGTTTTCTGCAAATCCTCTAAGAATTCTTGATAGTAAAAATCCAGCAATGCAAGAGATAATAGCAGGTGCACCTAAGCTAATTGACGAGCTTTCTGAAGATTCTAAATTACACTTTGAAGAAGTATGCAAAGGCCTGGATGCCGCGGGTATTAAATATACTATTAATCCTCTGATTGTTAGAGGCTTGGATTATTATTGCCACACGGTATTTGAGTGGGTTTCCAATGAGTTAGGGCCTCAGCAAGGCACAGTTTGTGCTGGTGGTCGCTATGATGGGTTGGTTGATCAACTTGGTGGAAAATCAACGCCTGGAGTAGGTTTTGCTATGGGGCTTGAGCGTTTGATCATGTTATTGCAAGAAACTATGGACCTTAATGACAATGCTGATGTTTATATGATAGTTGATAAGGGTTGTGAGCTTGCAGCTATCAAATTAAGTGAAGAATTGCGCGATCAGGAGCCTGATTTGAAGTTGGTTGTAAATCAGGGTGGTGGTAGTTTTAAAAGCCAATTTAAAAAGGCTGACCGTAGCGGTGCTAGATGGTCTTTAATACTTGGTGAACAAGAAGTATCTGATGGTGTTATAAGTTTAAAGAATATGGTTGAAAAATCAGACCAAATTAAGTGTTCTTTAGATGAGGCGATTACTAAAATAAGAAGGGGTTAGGTAATGGATTTCAATGCAGCTCAAGATCCACAGTGGGAAATGGTTAAGGCTTGGCTTAGAAAAAATGGTCGTCAGTTGGTGATTGTTCTGTCGGTTGCATTTGCTGTGGTTTTGGGGTGGAAAATGTGGCAGGGGCAGAAGATGATTACCGCTCAACATGCTTCCGTTGTATACACTGAAATGGTTAAGATGAATGAAAAAGGTGATTTAGATAAAGCTAAGTTTCTTTGTAATAAATTGCAAAAAGATTATTCTCAAACGGTATACTCAGACTTGGCAGGTCTGATGCTTGCTAGATATGATGTCGAATCAGGAAACCTTGGAGATGCGAGTAAAGAGCTGCAAAATGTATCAAGCAGTGGTCACGCTAAATTTTTCAGGCAAATGGCAATTCTTAGCTTAGCTCGTTTGCAGATATCTCAAAACAAATTCAAGCAGTCGATTGATACTCTAGATTCTATAAGAGATAAATCATTGGAAGGGTGGGCTTACTTTGAGAAGGCTAGAGCCTATGAAGGTCTTGGTGATAATAAAAAGGCTGCTGAGCTCTATGGCTATTCAAAGGAGCATTTGTCAGATAAAATGCCAATTAAGCAAGTTGTTGAGGCAATAAGTTAGATATTTGCATGCTCTTAACACGTTAAAAATTACCTAACGATGCATTAATATAATTTAATACGAACTAGTTGAATTCCCCCTTGGGGAATATTTATATGAGCTGGATCCCTGGTCAAACCATGGATGACGAAGTTTTGTGTCTGGGAATGACTCGAGTCTGTGGGCATTTTAACGTCGTGTTAAAAGATTTGTATGTAATCTCTCTTGAGCAATAACTGTAGATAGGTTACTATGCCTCTGGTATAAAACTGGAGTTATGGACTTGAAATTCTACAGATTTTTAATTGTTTTATTAGTGGTTGCAGGATTGTTTGGGTGTGCGAGTCACACCAAAAAGGTAAATCCTCTGCCAAATATCAAATCTACTAAGCAGATTTCTTCTGTGTGGCATACATCAGTGGGTGATGGAACAGGTGGTTATTTTATGACTTTGAACCCAGCTTCATATATGGGTTCTTTGTACGTTCCTTCGTACAATGGTGAATTGAAGTCCATAAACCCTAAAACTGGAAGCGAGCAATGGAGTGTTAAGTTTAAGCAGCACTTAACTAGCGGTGTTGGCTCTGGTCGAGGTGGTGTTTTTGTAGGTAGTGAGGAAGGGGTGATTTTTGCACTGGGTGCAACTAGTGGGAAAATTTTATGGAAAACACAGTTAAGCAATGAAATTTTAGCTCGCCCTCATTATTCTAATGGTAAAGTATTTGTTAAGTCTCAAGATGGAACTGTATATGCATTAAATTCACATACTGGTAAGATTTTATGGTCTCACAGTGAAAAATTACCTAGTTTGATTTTGCGTGGAAGTAGTGAGCCGCAAACAAGTGGTTCTATTGTGTATGTTGGTTTTGCTAATGGCCGGTTGGTTGCTTTGTCTGAGAAGACTGGTCGACTACTTTGGCGTTATCAAGTGGCTTCGGGTAATTCTGCTTCTCCAATTAGTAAATTAGTAGATCTTGATGATCAGCCTATAGTATCTCGTGGTACTGTTTATGTAGCTTCGTACCAGGGGTATTTGGTTGCGGTTAATGCATCATCTGGAAGATTGTTATGGCGCCAAAAAATTTCCTCATATAGTGGAATTGCTTTAAATCGTCGTGCAGTATTTTTAACTGATGAATCTGGTAAAGTTTTGGCATTTTCTCGTAATAGTGGTAGTAAGCTATGGGTGCAAGGAAGGTTAACTACTCGTGAGTTAACTGGTCCTAAGTTATTTAATGGCAATTTGCTTGCTGTTGCAGATCAGCAAGGGTATGTTCATATTTTAAATGCAGGCAACGGTCGTATTGTTGCAAGATATCGTGTGGGTTCAAGTCCTGTGTTTGCTTCCCCTGTTAGGGTTGGTAATGACCTGGTTGTTTATAGCCAGGATGGCAGGGTAAGCAGCTTAAAAATTAGTTAAGTGTTGTTTTATATAATGCTTTACTGAATTAACCCAGCATGGTGCCTGTCCCGCACTTGTTGCGGGGTGGCAAATAATATACAATTGCCGCAGTCTTAAATAATTATCTTAAAGGGTGGCGAAAATGCTTCCAGTGATCGCGATTGTTGGTAGACCCAACGTCGGAAAGTCTACTTTATTCAATAGGTTAACAAGAACTAGAGATGCTCTGGTTCATGATATGCCAGGGGTTACTCGTGATCGCCAATATGGTGAAGGTAAGCATAGGAACCAAAGATATATTTTAATTGATACTGGTGGTCTCGAATATGAAGAAAACAGTATTGATGATATGACTACACAGCAGGCTTGGTTGGCGATTGAGGAAGCTGATAGCGTGGTTTTTGTGGTTGATGCAAAAGCTGGCATTACTTCTGCTGATCAATCGATTGCTGAAAAATTAAGAAGAATTTCAAAACCAATTATTTTAGCTATTAATAAAGCAGAAAATCTAGATTATGAGGAAGCGAAGTTTGCCTTTTATGAGCTAGGATTTGAGCACCTTATTTCTATATCAGCAGCTCACGGTAGAAATACTGATGAATTGATGGATTCTCTGCCCATTGACTGGGATGCTGAAATTGAAGAAGAGGAGCAAGATCCTGGTATAAGAGTCGCAATTGTTGGTCGCCCTAACGTTGGCAAATCAACAATGGTTAATCGAATTCTAGGAGAGGAGCGCGTTATCGCATTTGATAAGTCGGGAACAACGCGTGACAGTATTGCTATTCCATTTGAGAGAGATAATACAGACTACGTTTTGATAGATACAGCTGGTATCAGAAGGCGTAATAAAGTTAAAGATGTGGTTGAGAAGTTCTCTGTAATTAAAGCATTACAGGCGGTTGAAGAAGCTGATATTGTTGTATTTGTAGTAGATGCTCGTGAAAATTTAAGCCATGAGGATTTGCGCCTATTAGACTTTGTTGTTAACTCGGGTCGAGGCTTAGTTTTAGCTATTAATAAATGGGATGGAATGGATGATTATGAGCGCTCAAAAGTTAAGAATGAAATTGACAGGCGCTTAGCATTTGTAGATTTTGCTGACATTCATTTTGTTTCAGCTCTGCATGGCACTGGGATTGGTAATCTGTTTAAATCAATAAATGCTGCATATGCTTGTTTTGAGAAAGAATATAACACTGCAATGCTTACTAGAATTCTGGAAAAGGCTGTAGCTGCTCATCAGCCGCCTCTGGTTAAAGGTAGAAGGATTAAGCTTAGATTCGCTCATCCTGGCGGCAATAAGCCGCCTACAATTGTTATTAATGGTAAGCAGACAGAGAGCGTTCCTGGGTCGTATAAAAGATATTTAAATAAATGTTATCGTAAGGCTTTAAATCTTGTCGGCACGCCAATTAAATTGGTATTTAAAACGGATGACAACCCGTATTCATAGATACGTGTGTGGTTGGCTCCGTTGTGGGGTATCTTTGTCTGAGTATGAGTTTTTTTCTTTGTAGTAATAAGAGCCGAGAAATTCTATCATAGCTTTATCGATGGGTGATCTATCTGATGCTTTTTTTTCTAGCATTCCTTTTAAAAAAGAGTGTTCTTCCATTACCTCAGTTAGTTCCTCGATGTTTAAATTTATTTTAGATGTAATTATCTCTGCAATAATTATACCTAGTGCCCATATATCATTTTCTTTTGCAGGATATTTATTAGTTTCTGGTTGTTCCTCGTTAGCATCAGCTGATATTTCCTTTGCATATGATTTTGATAAAAGGTCATAGTTTTTATGCTCATAATCATCAAAGTAATATGCAAGGTGTCCTGAAAGTATTATTTGAGGGGAGGCATATCCTGCACTTGCTTGGCTTAACCCTTTGTCTTTATGATTATTAATTATAAATGAAGTTCCAAAGTCGGATATTTTGGGTATGTGTGATCCATATGAGGTTTTAAACATTATAATGTTTTTAGGTTTTAAGTCTTGGTGAATTATCTTTTTACTATGCATATGCTTAACGGCATTTAATAAATTTAAAATAATATTTATCTTATTTTTTTTGCTTTCAAAAAAGTCATTTATAATAAAGGTATGTAAGTCAGATTCTCCTCTTTCAGTAGTGATTTGTAATTTGCCCTTATAGGTTTTACCTGTGAATGTCCATACGCAAAAAAATGGTGAGCGTCCTAGTTTTCCATTTAGTTTTCTAGAAATTTCTAACTCGTTACGCATTTCTGGCTTATCGTATTCGCTTAAATTTTTGAAGGTCATTAATTCTTTAGGTTGTTCTAAATCAATTCTGAATGCTGGTTTTCCGTATTTTTGTGCACCTCTAACCATCAGGCTGTTATCTTTTTTTTCATCTGTGGGTGAATGATTGGCAAGCTTACATTTAGGCTCTAAAATTAACTGGTACTCACCATCTTCTGTTCTGATTATTTCAAAGCTTCTGGGTGTTTTTTGTATTCTGTAGTTGATAGAGATGCTATGGCCTTGTTTAATAAGTTCGGCACTATTGGGTTTTAGATTTATGATCGTTGGGTTGTTGTCGGTTAATACTAGGGCATGTATTAAAACTTTTTCTAATTCTTTTGGACTTATTTGGTATCTGAGGTTCTTATTTGATATTTCATTTACATTTGATAGTTTTTTCTCTAGCCTTTCCTTGAAATTATTAAGTTCTTGATTAAGTTTTTGTTTTTGATCGAAAATAGATTTTTGGTATATGTTCATGTGTTGTTTCTCTCATTTTATGTGATCATGGAGATCTTTGATATTATGCTAATTATTTCGCCATCAGCTAGTTTATTTATGATTTTGTCGCCAGCCTTTATTTGCTTAATTGACTTAATAACTTCACCGGTTTCTTCGTTTAGCGTAATTGAATAGCCGCGTTTTATTATATTTTTAGGGTTTATAGTTTCTAATTCTTGAGATAGTAGAGACATTTTTTGTTGCTTATTGCCTAAAATTATATGCTTCATTTGCGAGATTCTGCTCAAAATTTTGTCAATTTTGCTTTTTTTCTCATTAATTGTCAACTTAATAATTGAATTTAGTTGTGATTCAAGGTGATCAATCATCTGCATTTGAATTTGTACTTTTTGCCCCGGGTGCTGAATTTTGCGATTAATATTTGATAGTTTTAATTTTGATTCAGAAATTAAGTTATGGATGAAGTGCTTGGCTTGTTGGTTTAGGTGTTTTAGTTGGTCTATCCAAAACTGGCTGTTTGGGGCTACAATTTCAGCGCTTGCTGAAGGAGTAGGGGCTCTCATGTCTGCTACAAAATCCGCAATGGTGAAATCAACTTCATGGCCAACGCCAGAGACTATAGGTATTGAGCTTTTATATATTGCATGAGCAACTATTTCTTCGTTAAATGACCATAAATCTTCAATAGAACCGCCGCCTCTAGTTAAGATTAGTACGTCACATTCGGCTCTACTATTTGCTTTTTCTATAGCTTTTGCTATTTGTTTTGCCGCTTCATCTCCTTGCACTTGTGTTGGATATATCATAATAGGTATCTGTGGGCAGCGTCGTCTTAGTACGCTAATGGCATCTCTGATGGCTGCTCCTGTAGGCGAGGTTATTATGCCTATTCTTTTGGGGGTGTCTGGGATTGGTTTTTTGTATTCTGAGGCAAATAATCCTTGTTGCTGTAATTCTTTTTTTAATTTTTCGAATTGTTGAGTCAAGTTTCCAATGCCGCTTTCAATCATCTGCTGGGCTATAAGTTGAAAATTTCCGCGCTGCTCATAGATTGTGGCTCTTGCTTGTATTAGTACGTGCATGCCGTTTTCAGGCTTGAAGGGTAGGGAGTGCGTTGCACCTCTAAACATGGCGCAACTAATCTGAGCCTTAGAGTCTTTGAGTGAAAAATATATATGACCAGATGCAGGAGTTGATAAATTAGAAATTTCTCCCTCAACCCATATGCTTGGAAAAACATCTTCAAGTATTAGTTTGGCTTGTTCATTGAGTTCTGAGACGGAAAGGATATGAGTATTTGGAATAAAATTCTGATTATCCATTGATGATGGCTTCTTGTTCAAATGAGTCGCAGTAACGCCATGGAAAAAATGGCGTCCCCAAGGGGACTCGAACCCCTGTTTTCGCCGTGAAAGGGCGATGTCCTAGGCCACTAGACGATGGGGACACTCTCTGAGCTTCGTTATATACGATACTCCTTCAAGAGTTAGAAATTCTATCATATTAATTTCTAATTGCAACAGCTTTTAGCGATAAATTTAAAAAAAATTGGTGGAGCTAGGCGGGATCGAACCGCCGACCTCTTGCATGCCATGCAAGCGCTCTCCCAGCTGAGCTATAGCCCCGTTTTTAAAAGCTGATTTGCAGTGAAAATGATAGGTTTTAATCCTGCTTATGTCAAGGATCCTTGACGAATTGTCAGGGCAAACGCATCTAAATTTATACAATTGTTAATACGGAGGCTTAAAAATATAATTATATGGAGGCCCCAAAAGCGTCATCTAGACTGAAGCACCGAAGGTGCGCTCCTACGTCATCTCGACTGAAGCACCAAGGGTGCGTAATGGAGAGATCTAACTGCAATGCAAATTCGGATCCATTCGACTTCGCTCTCTTCGAGAGCTACGCTCAGGATGACTATGTATGGCGTCATCTCGACTGAAGCACAATAGGCGCGTACCTGCGTCATCTCGACTGAAGCACCAAGGGTGCGTAATGGAGAGATCTAACTGAATTATATTTTCATATCTCTCGACTACGCTCGAGATGACAATTGTAGTTTACGCTCGAGATGACAACTATGTTTTACGCTCGAGATAACAGCTATAGTTCTTGAAGTCGTAAATTAGGAGATAGTGATAGCCTCTAGACGGTGAAACTTGTTACGAAGTTATTTTGTAGCGTTGGTTTTAGTCAATTGTGCAAATTTAGATGCGTTTACCCTGACGAATTGTCAACGGGGGTAGATATTATTCCTTAACCCCATACATTGTCTACGAGCTGATCTCAATGAATGTATCAATTCTTCTGCTAATTCTCTACCAAATTTAGTAATACCATGATTTTGGACTTTACAATCTTGGTTAACTTTAATGCTGTTAGCAATATGATTACCAAAATCACCTTTCTCTGGTTCGTCGTCTTGCATATGATCGCTGTAATTGTCATCAACAAAATTAGTGATGTACTTCCATGATTGTGCATTCCAGGAAAATTTAGCTGGGAGCTTGTTCCATGTCACACAGCCAGTATGATCGGCTATACTCTTTAACTTCTGGTAAAGGTTTTGGGCCTCAGACATTGCAATAGCATGTGATAGTGAGAAAAATGGACAGCTGTACCAATCATTTTGAATGGCGTAATCTGACACGAAATACACATTCTCAGAAAATATGTTGTTAGTTAATTTCTCAAGAACTTCTTTGCATTCAGTCATGTTACTTGAAAAAAAAGCATCTGCTAAAAAGCAATTATATTTATTATCTGGATTAAACTGAAAGTCTGCAGCACTGTAATGAACAAAATCTTCCCCACCTTCTATCTCTGTAAAAATCCTGACAATACACTGTTTCCTAAATGACATTTTGTTAGTTCTAGCATTATCAATCTCAATCCAAATAAACTCATCTATCTTTTCGAGATCTACAATAACGCAATTAAAAGGTGTAGTTGTATGTATCATTTTATCTTGATAATGCGTTACCATAGACTGTAATGTTTCTTTTGAAATGATATGTTCTTCTTCTGTTAAATATTTTTGCAGGTCAGAAATTATTATATCGAAAGGATCTAAGGATCGTCTTAGTCTTATTTTATTTGGTTTGTTAAAAAACATGCTTATTGCTCTGATATTAAATTATGTGAAGTATAGCAATAAAATATTAAGTGTTAATTAAGCATTTTGAAGGTGCGTCAGAGCCAGAGCAGACGTATTTAGTTATCATGCCTAACTAATATCCTTACTCAGCTATCTTTAAAATCTGATAAAACGTCTGTGTAATTTCTTTATTACCATCATTGATTTCACAGTATCCAGTAAACTGCTTACCTACATGTATTCTATTTTTATAGATAGTTCTGCAAAGGCTTAGAGGTCTTAATCTCCCATTAAAATTAGTGCTGTTAATAGGCTCAAACCCGGCTATGAAGTTTTTATCATTTCCTGTGCCAAAGTATTCATATTCCCATTTTACATAATCACTAGTACCAGTTAGGACTTGATACACTTTTTGAAGGTGTGATTCTCCACCGTAAGTTATTTTGCATTTACCTTTGTATATTTCACCAGGGTGAATACCGTCCTTAAATGGGGCCTTACAAATATAGATCGGATTGTTGCGCCTAAACCCCGCAATAAACCAATTTGAAGTATCTTTGTTGTTATTCACAGGTGCCCATTTAAGGCTTGTTTCTTTGGATTGTTTTTTTATTCTGTTGTTTATAGTTTTCATTTGGTCTTTTACAGTGTTGTTATCTTGGGGGATGGCTATGCCTGGTAAAATTCCTGTGTATGGAGTGCATACAAAAGGGTATGATCTGATGGCTACAAGATTTATAGCTATATATATAACCGCAATGGTTATATTGAAAATTGGAATTAAATGTAGTTTTTCCCTATCTATAACAACTGTAATTGCATAGCCAATAGAGTATAAACAAATTATGTAAATGTTAATGAAGTACGGTGAAAGATATACCGGAAGTGACATTTCAAGTGCTTGGTCTGCCATAGTCTTTAAGAATGTAGTAACTGAAAAAATGGGGAGAATAGTAATAAAAATTAGTACTAACCACTTTATAAATTTATTATATTTCCAGTCTTCATTCCCATCCTGATAAACTCCATTAAGTAGAATTATCCCTAAAATAGCTAATGAGATGTAGGTATCCTTATCATAGATGCCATCAAGAAATTGCCAGTCAAGCAATGCAAGGGTACCGGCTACAATAAGGTAGCTAATTGTTACAAAAGCAAGGAATGGTAAAAGAATGCGACTCATTAACAATAATATATTGCGAACGTTTTCAATAATTTGATTATTCTTTCTCCCAATGGCAAGACCAATAGATAATAAAGTGGGAGTGATGAAGTGAATAAAGTTAGAGGATGTTATAAATTCTTGAACTTGATTTATGCCGATATTTTTAAATATTACTGAGGTTAGTAAAAATAAGGACCATGTTGCAATAAAGAAAAATGACATGGTCATTAATAGACCCAATGTGTTCCATACACTTAAGAATAGGGTCTTATAGTTGCATCGAATGCTGTTATCTTGATGGTATGACCAGTGGAAACATTGGGTTATATAGGCGACTATAGTAAAATTGCATAAAGCCCCAAACCCTAGTGGGACGCAATTTAGTTCGTCTGATATAAAAGGGGTTGCCATGGAAATAATTAATCCTGATAGCAAGCTTGTTCCCAGTAATCTATAAGTCTTGTTGCCGTTAAAGCTAAAACAAAAAATAAAGCAAGATGAAATTATGAATGCATATATTTTGGGGGCGTCAATGGATGCAGTGTTTAATAATGTTAGTATCGAACCGCAAATTATACCAACCAGAGTTATTGTTAAAAATTGAGTATTATTTTTTTCAAAAATCATTTTGACGCCCGCTAGGAAATGGGTTAGATTTGCTGTTTATTAGGGTCTGTTGACAATTAGTCTTACAGCTGCAAATGCTGAGAATTTATGCAAATTTGCCCTTTAATTCGTTAAATAGCAAAACTATTCGCCTTATTAAAGAACAAATTTTCACTAAATTCTTAACATTTTCGCTTTGCAACACCAATTATCAACAGACCCTAATTATTCCATAAATGTATATGGGTGTGAAGGTATACTTTTGCATTCATTCAAGTAAGGCTTCTAAGTTGAAAAAATCAAGTGGAAAAAATTTTATAAATGCGACAATTAGTGCAGGATGTAATGATAAAGTCAGAGATGAAGAGGCTATTTCAGCTAACTGGTTTGATATAGATTTAATCGTAAATAATATCATTTCATTTTTACCATTTGAAGATTGTTTTGATGTTTTTGGTAGAATTAATAAGACTTTTAGGCGTTATGCGTTAAAAAGTTTAGTCTATGGTTATGATTTGGAAAAGGGTAATTCGTTTAAGTTGATCTTTTTAAGATTTTTGTCTTTATATGCAAGTAAATATTATCCTGAAAGTCTTGATTTAAATTCTCTTAATTCACTCTGTAGTTCATTATTAGTATTCCCTAGTTGTTCAAAATATAAACCTAATTTATTATTAAAAAAAATTAATTCTTTTTTTGAATTAAAATCCCCGCCCAGGGTTAGTAGAAGTCTGTGGTCGTTGTCTGCCAATGACTCTCGTCAGAGAGATTGGCTTCTATCTGGAAAACGATCTTATACAGGAGAGGTGGTCAAGTCTTTTTCTGGGATTTTTTTTAATAGCTTTTGTATTGTTCTTGGTTACTTAGTTAGCCAGATAGCTAATATATTTGTTTCTGGATCTGATATTTCTTTCGGTTCTATTGCAAGAGAAATGGTTTGTAGCTCCTTAATTTTTGTTACTTCTGTTGTGATTCAGTATTCTGTATCTTACTGTATTTTTAGTCAGCAATTATCCTTAGGCGAATTTATCTTGCCCTTAAGCAAATATGATGTTGAAGGATTTTTGCTTGAGCTTGCTGGGGATATGTTGTCAGTTATTAATAACGACACAGGGCTTGTGTATTTTAACCGTGAGTATCTACTAAGGGCTTTTCTTAATAGATCTTCTTGGGGCAATGATGATAAATTGAAAAATAAACTCTTAAAATATTCAGATGAACTTGAGAATAAGAATATTTGTAATTATTTATCGTAAAACTTTAATCACGCCAGATGCATTTTGTAGCTTGTTTATTAAAGTGTTAAGAGCTTCTGTATTAGCTATAGATACAGTTAGTTTTATTTTAGTTTTGTTTTCAGATGAATCGCTTGACCATACAAAGTCATGAATTGCATATCTACCCTGATTTAATATAGAGTTTACTTCATGAATTAAGGTTGAGCTTTCAGTTCCTTCAATTAAAATATCAACAGGATAATCTCGGCTAACTTTTTGTGTCCAGTCTACTTGTATAACTCTTTGGGGTCTTAATTCTCGCATATGAATTAAGTTGGGGCAGCTTTCTTTGTGAATTGATATTCCCTTTCCTTGAGTTACATAACCCAGAATTTCTTCACCAGGAAGAGGCTTGCAACAGTTGGCGACTGAAGACAAAAGCTGGGTCATCCCACCAGCTTCAATATCCGAAGATTTGTCACTTTTTGCTGGAGCTTTTTTAATTAAGGGGAGGTCTTCGGCGTTTTGAGCTTGAGATTTTAATTCTCTTATAACGCTTTGTGCAGTTGCGTCACCACGCCCTATAGCTGCATGAAGTTGGTTTTTGTCAGAGAATTGTAATGATTTTATTGCATTTGAAATGTCGGTATTTTCTAAACCTTCTTTTTTTAGTAGTTTGCCAAGGATTGCTTCCCCTTCTTCGATATTTCGGTTTTCATCTTGTTTTCTAAACCAGTGATAAACTTTAGTTCTAGCTCTTGCGGTTGCTAGGTAACCATCCTCTGGATTCAGCCAATCTCTACTTGGTTGCCCAGACTCGCTTGTTTGAATCTCAACTCTATCTCCAGTTTTCAAAGAAGTATTTAGAGGAACTAATTTACCATTAACTTTAGCTCCTTTGCATTTATGCCCTAAGTCAGTGTGTAGCCTGTACGCAAGGTCAAGAGGGGTTGATTCTTGTGGTAAATCATGAATATCACCTTTAGGGGTGAAAACATAGACTTGGTCGTCAAACATTTGCGAATAAAGTTCGCTATGCACAGATTCACTTTCAGTAACTTCCTTCTGCCAAGCCATAATTTGGCGCAACCAGTCAATTTTATTTTGATAATCATCTTCTGGTTTGTGAGATTCTTTATAAGCCCAGTGTGCTGCTACCCCCATTTCAGCTTCTCGATGCATTTGAAATGTCCTAATTTGAATTTCTACTGCTTTATCTTCAGGTCCTATTATGGCTGTATGGATGGATTTGTATCCATTTGGCTTTGGGTTTGATATATAATCATCGAATTCTTCTTGAATTGGTTTCCATTCCTCATGTATTACGCTTAGGATTGAGTAGCAATCTTCAATCGTGCTAACCAAAATTCTCAGTGCGTAAGTATCGTAAACTTCTTCAAAACCAATGTGTTTCTTTTGCATCTTTTTGTATATGCCGTAGATATGCTTGGCGCGTCCTGATATTTCTGTCTTTTTGATTTTAGATTTTTTGGTTAGTTTTTGTAGGTACTCAATCATGAAGTGAACATAATTTTCCCTATCAATGCGTTTTTCATTTAGGGATTTAGAAATGTATTTATAGGTATCACTTTCGAGCACTGCTAAAGCCATATCCTCAAGTAGCCATTTAAGTTGATAGATACCTAGGCGATTAGCTAGAGGTGCATAAATTGCTAGAGCTTCATGAGCAATCTTTGTTTTAAAATCTTCTTTGAGTAACCCTGGGTGTGTTAGAAGACTAACTTGTTCGGCCAGTTTGATAAATACAACCCTAAGGTCTTCGGCTATTGCTAATAGCATTTTACGAATATTATCAACCTTGCTACTAGATTCATTAGCTTTTACCGCACTATAAAGTTCATGAACCGCTTCCATTTTAATGGTTGAAGACAGAAGGTTCGCGACTGACGGGCTTATTTCTTCTGCTATATCTTCAAGAGTTATGGCGTCTTGATTTAGACAGCTATATAACAAGGCTGCACTTATTACTTCTCGATCCATTTCAAGTTCAATTAGTAGGTCAGCCTGGGTTAAGCCCATATGAAAACATGACTCACCATTAGCAGCTGCAGTATGCTCTCCAGCTATTTTTGCTAATATTGTTGCTTGGCGAATAAGCTCGTTGTCGCAATTGGGTCGGCGCTCAGCAACATGGCTCATCCATTGCTCTAAGCGCCATATATGGCCATGTCTTCGTGAAAAAATATTTCTTAGTTGGACCATCCGCTAATCTCTATTAATTTCTATTAAATACTGCTATCGACTCTACATGTTTTGTGTGTGGGAACATATCCATTATTCCCACATGAGTAACGGTATAACCATTATTGGTTAATATCATAGCATCTCTAGCCATAGTTGCAGGGTTGCATGATATATAAACAATGCGAGCCGGTTTTGCTTCTACTAATTGTCTACATACGTCTTCTGCTCCAGTACGGGGTGGGTCTAGTAACACCTTATCTGCCTTAGCTGAGGCTATTGGATTGGATTGCTGCAGGTCAACGGCTATGAACTCAGTATTTTTGATATTGTTGAGAATAGCATTTTGCTTTGCTCTCTCAACCATAGCTAATTCACCCTCAATACCTATAACCTTTTTGCAGTGTTTTGCTATTGGTAGAGAAAAGTTTCCTAGGCCGCAAAATAGATCAAGAATCACATCTTCAGGTTGAGGGTCTAGAAGATTGATGGCAAGTTCTATTAACTGCTTATTTATATCAGCGTTTACTTGAGTGAAGTCAAGGGGGTGGAATTTTAATCTAATGTCATATTGTGGTATCCGGTATTCAATCAACATTTCACCATCTTCAGGAAATATCTTATGTACTGAGTCATTTTTACCAGGTTGCAAGTAAATGTGCCATCCAGTTTCATTGCCTATGTCTTTTAGCAGTTTAATATCATCGGAGTTGAAAGGTTGAAGATGTCTGAACACTAAGCCGATGCAATTGTCGCCTTGAGCTATCTCAATTTGTGGGATTTGATCCCTAATTGATATGTTTTCAAGCTTAGATCTCAACCATTCAATTTTCTCGCCTAAGTCTGGATCTAATATTTTGCACACATGGCTATCATTAATTTTTCCAGGACCATACTTCTCACGAAAACCGATAAGCAGTTTTTCTTTTTTAGGTACGTATTTCATACCAATGCGCGCTTTGCGACGATAACCCCAGCCTCCTGCGCAAAGAGGGGGTAGAACTGATTCTGGTTCTTTGCCGATTGATCTAGTAAGAAGCTCGAGCATAGTGTTTTGCTTAACTTGAATTTGCGTATCACGATTCATGTGCTGTAACTGACATCCTCCGCAAACACCAAAGTGAGGGCATTCAGGTTCAACTCTTTCATCTGCTGCCTTTAATACTTCAAGTGTATAGGCTTCGCGATAATCTTTTTTCTTTCTAAATATTTTTATTTTTGCAGTTTCGCCAGGAAGGGCTCCATCTACAAAAACAATTTTGCCATCAATATGAGTTATTGCCCTACCTTCGTGGCTGAATTTTTCTAATTCTACAGTATATGTCGACATTAAACTTTATTTAAACCTCTATACCAATTCTATTGATCGCCTCCATGATTTCAGGAAGCTTTACTTCTGCGCATTTTATGCCTGCCTGGTATAACTTATATTTACTAGAGAAGTCAAATAATGAAACATCTTCAACTTCCGGTTTCATTACTATATCTGCTTGTTCTGCGTGTATTTTAGCAAGCCTATTCATAGTGACATTATATGATCTCATAAATCTTGAAAATAAGTTTGTAGCTTTGCCTCCGGGGATTTTATCTGGGCAAACACTTACAGATATTACCAGCTGTGGGTTGTAAGACCTTGCAAGCTCCACAGGCACGGGGTCAGTTACTCCTCCATCCACCAACTCCATTCCATATAGTCTTACAGAGTGGAAAAAAGGTGGCAGAGCGCAGCTTGCATTAACGGCAGGAGCAATGGGTCCAGTTTCAATTGGGAAGAGTTCGCCAGTTTCAATATTAACAGTTGTGACAACTAGCTTAGTTTTAAGGTCTTCGAAATTTTGGGTTTTAAGGACGCGGTGCAAATAATTTTGAATAGCTTTCCCAGTAAATAAACCGTTACGAATTTTAAGTAACGCTAAGTCTAAAATATCGTGGTGCTTGATGTTTTTAATTTCTTGTTCCATTTGATGCGACTTTATATCATCACAAAACAATGCCCCCATAATTGATCCAACACTGGTTCCCACTACAAGATCAATCGGTATATTATTCTCTTGCAGAACTTTTAGAATGCCTATGTGGGCAAAGCCACGCGCTCCTCCTCCACCCAAAACAATTGCTACTCTGGGTCTTTTTTTCATTTTTTTGGGGGGAGGAGGGGCGTCAGGAATTTCTATTTCTGGTTGGTTTTTTCCGAGAAGAGAAAAGTGACACCTTCCTTTCTTTGACTTATCATTTTTTGGCATATTTACAAGCTTCCTAACACTACGTTACATTGGATGTATATTATAAGCTGGGTGTTGTTATGTTTTCCATCCTTACCAATATTTTAGCCTTTATTTTGACTGTATTTTTGATCGTGACAGTACATGAGTGGGGTCACTATATAGTCGCGCGTTGGTGTGGAATTAAAGTTTTGAAATTTTCAATTGGTTTTGGTCGTCCAATTTGGAAGCGAATTAGTAAGTCAGGCGTCGAGGTAGCTGTTGGCTGGATTCCTCTAGGTGGTTACGTAAAATTATTAGATAGTCGGGAAGGTGAGGTAAAAGAGTTAGAGAAGCATTTGGCTTTTGATAGCGCATTGCTTTGGAAGCGATTTTTAGTAGTTATTGCAGGGCCAGTTCTCAATATTTTGCTAGCTGTTATAGCTTTTTTTATGATGTATACAGTTGGCCTGGAGGTGCTGAAGCCTATAACTGGTCATGTTGTTCCTGAGTCCATAGTTGCAAAAGCAGGAATAAGGCCAGGGTTTGAGATAGTTACTATTGATGATAAGAAAACTAATAGTTGGCAAGATGTTTTGTTTAATGTTGTAAGTAGAATTGGCGAAAAAAATCAAATGACGATAAGGGCCAAAGCATTCAACACTAATAATTCCCCAACTAAGTATTATCTTGATTTATCTAATTGGGCATTAGATGAATTTAAGCCAACTCCAATTCATGCATTGGGGCTTTACCCTTATCAGCCTATAGTTGAACCTGTAATTGATGAAGTTGTTGCGGACGGCCCTGGAAGCAAATATGGCCTTAAAGCTGGAGATAAAATAATAAGGGTAGACGGCAGGCAAGTTGTTAATTGGCTTGATCTTCATGTATATATTCAAAAAAGTTTTGGTAATCATATAAGCTTGGATGTGTTGCGAGACGGTCAAGTGAAATCACTTGATGTGGTCGTAGATACTAGAAAAGATTTATTCACTTCCCCTTATGGTTACATTGGAATTAAGGTTAAGCAGATTGATTTGCCGGATGAATACAAAGTTAAGTTACAAGCCTGGCCGCCCTACAGCTTAGTAAAAGCTGTTGATTATACTTTCAGAATTACCAATTTTAACTATTTATTGATCGGTAAACTTATAACAGGTAAGCTTTCATTTCATAGTTTGGGTGGTCCAATTTCTATTTTCCAAACCTCTTCAATGGCTTTTAGGCAAGGAGTTGCTGTTTTTCTTAGCTATCTTGGTTTTTTAAGTATTATGTTGGCAGTTGTTAATACTTTACCGGTTCCAGGGCTTGATGGAGGTCACCTTTTAATGTTTGTTATTGAGGCAATAATTTGTCGTCCTGTACCTATAAGATGGCAACTGTTACTATACAGGCTTGGTATGATTGCAATAATCGTATTGTTTGTGCATGCAACAATAAATGATGTCACACGGATTCTTACTTCATGAGCAATAATAAATTTATACACCTACATTTACATACTGAATACTCGATAGTTGATGGTATAACACGTATTAACAAACTTATTGATAAGGCTTGTGAATATGGTATGCCTGCTGTAGCTGTTACCGACCAAATGAACTTATTTGGATTGGTTAAGTTTTTTAAAAAGGCAACAAATGCTGGAATTAAGCCAATCATCGGTGCTGAGTGTCTTATTGAAAGTGAAGATGAAGCTGGGGCGCCATCAAGGATTGTCTTTCTTTGCCAAAATTCTGTTGGATATAATAATTTATGCAGACTTATATCTAAGGGGTTTCTGGAAGGTCAGCAATCTGGTGAGCCACGCTTGAGTAAGTCATGGATAACTAACGATAGTGCAGAGGGGTTAATTGCGATTTCTTCTGGTTTGCATAGCGATATTGCTCAGGCTGTTTTTGCAGATAACCTTAATCAGGCAAATGACAGGTTGAGGCATTGGTCTTCGGTTTTTCCTGATAGATTTTATTTAGAAATACAAAGAACAGGCCGTCCTAATGAGTCTCTATATAATCAAGCAGCTGTAGAGATGGCCAGTAAACATAATATTCCACTTGTTGCGACTAATGATGTTAGATTTATTGACGAAGATGATTTTGAGGCTCATGAAGCAAGAATTTGTATTAATAGTGGGCGAGTTCTAGAGGATCCCAAGCGGCCTAAAAATTATAGTGAAAAACAGTATTTTCGCTCTATTGAAGAAATGAATGAACTATTCTCTGATATACCAGAAGCATTAGAGAATACAGTTGAAATTGCCAAGAGGTGTAATTTTAGGCTTGAGTTGGGCGATTACTATCTTCCGAGGTTCCCTACTCCTGAAGGTATTGATACCGAAGAAGACTTTTTGCGGCATGAGGCTCGTAATGGTCTTGAGATGAGATTGAAGCAAACTCACGATCAAGATTCTCCAGGGTTTGAAGAGAAAAAAAAGATATATTTCAAGAGGTTAGAGCACGAACTTGATGTTATTATAACTATGGGATTTCCTGGCTACTTTTTAATTGTTGCTGACTTTATTCGGTGGGCTAAAGCTAATGACATTCCTGTGGGCCCCGGTCGTGGGTCTGGTGCTGGCTCTCTCGTTGCTTATGTTCTTGAGATTACTAACCTTGACCCCATTGAATTGGACCTACTTTTTGAGCGTTTTCTTAATCCAGAGCGTGTATCTATGCCTGACTTTGACGTCGACTTTTGCATGGAGAATCGTGATCGCGTTATTGAATATGTGGCTCGAAAGTATGGTCGTGAAAATGTATCACAAATTATAACTTACGGTACCATGGCTGCTAAAGCGGTAATTCGTGACGTTGGTAGAGTTTTAGGACATCCATATGGGTTTGTTGATAGGCTTGCTAAGCTCATCCCTTTTGAAATAGGCATGACTCTTGAAAAGGCTTTAGAGCAAGAAGAAGAGTTGGCTCGCCTTGTCAAAACTGAAGAGGAAGTAACAACTTTATTTGATTTGGCTTTGAAATTAGAAGGTGTTTCACGAAACGCAGGTAAGCATGCTGGGGGTGTTGTAATTGCGCCTAAGCCTCTTACGGAGTTTGCACCCATTTATTGTGAATCAAGTGGCGAGGGGGTGGTTACTCAGTTCGATAAAGATGATGTTGAAACTATAGGTTTGGTTAAATTCGACTTCTTAGGTTTAAGAACTCTAACCATTATTAACTGGGCTATTCAGCATATTAATAAAAAACGTTCTGAAAATGGTGAGCAGCTTCTTAATATTGATAATATCCCTGTTACAGACGAGTCAACATTTGATCTTCTAAAGCGCTGTGAAACAACTGCAGTGTTTCAGCTTGAGTCTCGAGGGATGAAGGACTTAATTCGTCGTCTGCAGCCTGACTGCTTTGATGATATTACTGCGCTTGTAGCGCTGTTCCGTCCAGGTCCACTGCAATCAGGGATGGTAGATGACTTTATTGATCGTAAGCATGGTCGTTCTCAAGTTACATATTTGCACCCAATGCTAGAAGAAGTTTTAAAACCAACTTACGGCGTTATTCTCTATCAGGAGCAAGTTATGCAGATTGCTCAGACTATGTCAGGCTATACTCTGGGCGGAGCAGATATTTTACGTCGTGCAATGGGTAAGAAAAAGCCTGAGGAAATGGCCAAGCAGCGCTCAATTTTCGTTGATGGCGCTGAGAAAAATGGTATTCCTGGTAATGATGCAGCTGCAATATTTGACCTTATTGAGAAATTCGCTGGTTATGGCTTTAACAAGTCTCACTCTGCGGCCTATGCTTTATTGTCGTATCAAACGGCTTGGTTAAAAGCTCATTATCCAGCTGAGTTTATGGCTGCTGTACTTTCTGCTGATATGGAGAACACCGATAAAGTAGTTATTCTGTATAACGAATGTAAAAATATGGGTCTTAAAATTCACGCGCCGGATATAAATACAAGTAGTCATAAATTTGGAGTCAAAAGTGGCGAAATAGTATATGGTCTAGGTGCCATAAAAGGTCTTGGCTTGTCTGCGATTGAGATTATTATAGAAGAGCGCGAAAAAGGTGGTGCCTATAAAACTTTATTTGACCTTTGTAATCGTGTAGATCTTCGAAAAGTAAACCGTCGCGCTCTAGAAGTTGTAATAAAGGCTGGTGTTCTAGATTGCTTTGGAGTTGGTCGTGCAGCTTTGTTAGCTAGTTTGGAAAAAGCATTAAAGCAAGCAGAACAAAACAAGAAAAATCAGGCTGCAGGGCAGGCTGATATGTTTTCTCTTGATGCGGATGCCTCAGAGTCTAATTCTGATGGTGAATACGAAGTTGTTGCTGAATGGAATGAAACCACTAAATTAGGTTTTGAAAAGGCAACTTTGGGTTTTTATATGTCAGGCCATCCTGTTCTGCAATATGTTGATGAGCTGAAAAAACTGAAAATTAAACCAGTTGCAGCTCTTTCTCAATACGTAGGAAAATCAGCGCAGTTTGCTGGAATTGTTACATCTATGCGCGTTGTTATGACCAAGCGCGGGAAGCGTATGGCAATTGTTAGGATTGATGATGGTGCTGATCAAATTGAGGTTGTGGTGTTCTCAGAAATTTTTGATGAGCAACGCCCGCTATTGTCTGGTGATGAAGTAATTATAATGACCGGTGAGGTCAGCACCGATGATTTTAGCGGAGGCATTAAAGTTGTGGCTAATGATATTAAGCTTTTATCTGAAGTTAGGGAGAGAGCTCTTAAGGCCATTATTGTGTCATTTAATAATGAAGACGATGGTTTTGTTAATACTTTGCAGTCTATTATTGTCCCTTACAAAGGTGGTAATTGCGCTGTCAGGATAAGATATTCTCATCCTGAGGTTGAGTCAATTATAGAGCTTGGTTCAAGCTGGCGCGTAAACCCTAGTGGGGGGCTTATGGACGCTTTGGAAAGCCTGTACGGAAAAGTTGAGTTAGTTTGGGGTTAGTATCCCCTATATAAACATTATGCTTGTAGTATTTGTATATTATTAAAATTTTTAGTATGGATATTTGTAGTTTTCCCCAGCTTTTAATTTTGCATCAAATAAAATTTTTAATCATAGTTTTAAACTTTTTTAGTGCTTTATCTGTTCTTTGTAACTTATTGATTTAAAAGATTAAATTGGTGGGAGGCTAGGTTTTTGGTCTAAAATTGTGCTAGAGAAATTTCTCTTTTCTTAATAAGAATATAGCTATTTTTCCACAAAGTTATCCACAGTTATTGTGTATAAGTTTTTTTGTTTTTAATTTGAGCATGAGATTGGCTGTTTTGTTGTTATCTATTGGCGCTTGGGGTAATATTTACAAAATTTATTTGAGAGATCATTTATGATTGCTAGTAAAACTCATGTGGTAAAAGTTGGAAATCTTTTTGTTGGTGGTGGTAATCCTATTGTGGTTCAATCCATGACTGACACTGATACGTCAGATATTATTAAGACTGTTAGCCAAATTCAGGATTTAGTGAGAGCTGGCTCTGAAGTCGTAAGGGTTACTGTGAATGATGAGGCTGCAGCACAAGCCATACCAAAAATTTGTGAGCAATTAAAACTATTTGGGTGTGATGTCCCGATAGTTGGTGATTTCCATTATAATGGTCATAGGTTATTACGTGATCATCCAGAATGTGCTAAAGCCCTGGCTAAGTATCGTATTAACCCTGGTAACGTTGGTTTTGGCGATAAGAAAGATACTCAGTTTGCTGAGATAATTAAGATTGCTATTAAATATAATAAGCCCGTGCGAATTGGAGTTAATTGGGGTAGTTTGGATAAGGCGTTATCTGCAAAGCTTATGGATGAAAATGCAAATCTAGAAAACCCAAAAACACCTGAGTCTGTTACTGAGAAAGCTTTGGTTATGTCGGCTCTTCAAAGTGCACAATATGCTGAAAGGTTAGGTTTGGCACCAAATAAAATTCTTATTTCTTGTAAAGTCAGTGAGGTGAGTGCATTGGTACGAGTTTATGAGGATCTGGCATCTAAATGTAATTATGCTCTTCACCTAGGGTTAACTGAAGCTGGTATGGGGTTGAAAGGCATAGTTTCTTCGTCTATGGCCTTAGGTATTTTATTAAAAAGGGGGATTGGCGATACAATTAGAGTTTCAATTACTCCAGAGCCTGGTCAAGCCAGGACAAAAGAAGTTGAAGTTTGCCAAAATATTCTTCAAGAATTAGGTCTTAGAAATTTTAAACCTTCGGTCACCTCTTGCCCTGGCTGCGGACGCACTACTAGTACATTCTTTAGGGAGCTTGCTTCTGAAGTGCAATCCCAAATCCAAGAAAAAATGCCTGAATGGAAGGCAAGATACCCAGGTGTAGAAAATCTTAAGCTAGCAGTTATGGGGTGCGTAGTTAATGGTCCTGGTGAAAGCAAGCATGCCGATATTGGAATCAGCTTGCCTGGCAAGGGGGAGGCGCCTTCAGCCCCTGTATTTATTGATGGCAAAAAAATTACCACTTTGCGCGGCGAAAACATAGCTTCAGAATTTAAAGGTATCGTCGAAAATTATATTGATAATAGATTTGGCTAGCACGCTGCTTACTCACTCACCTTGCGCAGGTGAGTATTTTTGTGAAGATCAAGGCATAAAATACTAGGGTCCGTTGACAATTGGTCTTACAGCTGCAAATGCTGGGAATTTATGCAAATTTGCCCTTTAATTCGTTAAATAGCAAAACTATTCGCCTTATTAAAGAACAAATTTTCACTAAATTCTTAACATTTTCGCTTTGCAACAC
>JAUIAT010000013.1 GCA_030425295.1 Gammaproteobacteria bacterium | reverse complement strand
GTTTCAAGACTATTAGCAAGAGCTCAAGCAAAAGCTGATTCTTTTAATTCTCAAGATATTGCCAATAGCCTCTGGGCTTTGGCTAAGCTTAAAGAGCATGGAGTTTATATTGCTGCTAATACTCTGCAAAACTCTGTTTCAAGACTATTAGCAAGAGCTCAAGCAAAAGCTGATTCTTTTAATTCTCAAGCTATTGCCAATAGTCTCTGGGCTTTAGCTAAGCTTAAAGAGCATGGAGTTTATATTGCTGCTAATACCCTGCAAAACTCTGTTGCAAGACTATTAGAAAGAGCTCAAGCAAAAGCTGATTCTTTTAATTCTCAAGCTATTGCCAATAGCCTCTGGTCTTTAGCTAATCTAGGTTACAAAATAAACGACCTTCAAGTCTACACCTGGTTTAATTCTTGGCAGAAGCAAATTGCAGAAGAAACTCATAAATTTAATTATATTGAAAGATCCATGATTATTGTTGCGAATTCTCTTATGGGAATTGAAGATCAAGTTTCTCCGGAAGAGGATTTTGACGAAGTTAGTTATTATGACTTTATCGATAGTAATGACGCAGGGTCAGAGTTTGCTGTAAGTCAAAATCATCACATGGCAGATGAAAACGAAGAAGATTCTATATGGAGTTACAAGGCGACTATAAATACTACTAGAGAATATACGCAAATACATAACTGGCAAAATAAGGTAGATAATATATTAAATTACTTTATGACTAGGGAAAAATTAAGATCAAGAGCTAGGCGACAAACTAAAAATATTCTACCAATCTGTTCTCAAGAGAAGCTTTTATCGTCTTTTGGCTTAATTAATTATCCCCCTTATGCGCAGTCTGATGTATTTAAAAATAAGTATAAGGATTATGTTAGTTTTTACAATCAACTTAAAGACAGGCGCAACTATAATTTGGAACAAATTATAGATCAATCATCAAGTTATATAGTCAATAACCTTGCAAAAGGTATTGGTCTAAAAAAATATTTAAAAAATCCAGAAGTTTTTATTGCGAGAAAAGCCGCACATTTATTTAATCATAATAGTAACCTTAATTTATTGTCGAATGGCGAAAAACAAAATTTTTCTCATCAGCTTTATACTTCTAGTTTTAATAAGTTTATAAATAATACAGATGGGTATTCTATAGTTCGGGCCATGGCTAAATATCAAGCCAAATCTGACATATTCTTTGTATTATTAAGTGATACCAATAATGAAGCTATCAGGGAGGAGGCTGCAAAGAAATATGACGATAGTATATCTATATTGCGTAGTTTTGCGATTAGTTATTCCCAAGATTTATTAGATAATATAGATCATGCTAACAATTTGCAGCAAGAATACATACAAGCATATACAGAAAGCTACATTCTCACTTATAGGGCAACTTCTGTAGAACAGTATGCGCATACGGCATCCTTGTTTTATGTCGTAGGGCTGTGGGAGTCAAACCCAAATTTATCTAAAATAGAAGCAATAGAGCAGGGAATTAATGCATATAAGAACTATGTCAATAATAAAGCCTCGCATGATCACGTTCTTACGGAAGAGATGGGTAATGTGGAGCGCGAGATGCTCACAATTTCAAATATTTATCTTAATAGGTCTATTTTAAATATAGATAATGATATGTCTGAAAATATAATAAATATGTTTGCTCAAGGAGCTTCTGTAGATGCAATTAATGAGCGCTATCGTATTGGTGTGAGTCGCATATTTAATTTTATATATAGGCACTATAGAGGAGAAAATGCTAACCATGAAAGGCTTGGAGAGCTGCAGTTTGCTTATTTGGAAAATATTGTTAAAGATAATCCATATTTAAGTTTAAGAGAAATGTCAGCAAGTTTTTTAAGGACATTTGGACATACCATCAGCGCCTCTTATATAAGAATTGTTCTAAATAATAGGGGAGTTTCTTTTGATCATGCAAGGCATGGCTGGTATCTAGAAGTTACTCCAGCTCCTGTACAAGAAGATCAGCAACGTATGGCGGATGATGAAGATGTCATTGAAGTTCAACCTAACAATGAAATCTTAATGGTAGATGAAGAGCCAGTAGGAAGAACAAGAACAAGAGCGAGTAGAGTACGGACTCGGGCAAGTAATGACTCTGAAGAGCAGGAGATATACGAGGCAACTAGAGCTAACCAAAGGTTTAGGCCTAACCCAAGTTATTCTAACCAATATATAAATAAGTTATTAAACTCTAATTCAGCTTACAAAAATATATCGCAAAAGCTATTTGATGCTACTAGAGATGATTTGTCTCAATCACTTCACACATTTAGAAGTGACATGAGAAGTCGTGGGCATAAACATGGATTCTTTATTCTTAAATCAGGCAACCATGCATTATTTGGAATGGTAAATTGTTATAGGAGCTTTAATCTTATGCTTCTGAACCCTTTAGGTTCAGAAGATACTTTAGCGCGCTATAAAACATTATTAACAGACTTGTTAAACAATAAATCGTATAAAACTGTAACCTTGGACAATAAAAAACTTATAGATCATGAGGATGGATCTATTGTGCTATCAACGGAGATGCTTTTGCAATCAAGAAGGTGGTATGTCAATGATGACTTCAAAGATCAGCAACAAACAATTATAGATGGTATGTACGAAAGCAGGCAATACTCAGGCGACACCAATATATTTAATACAGACGGATCTGATTACCATAAAAAAATATCACTATTTCCTGAAAATGCAGAGATTAATTTAAATGAAATTAAATCCAGGCATAGTGCTAGAATGCCAAGTAGTAGGTTAAGTTTATTTGATAGTAATCCTGCGACAAGGTTAGAGTATGTAGAACCTAATAACGCAAGTCGCTCGATGCAACAGCGTTTTCAGTGAATTTATAGGCAACGTGCCTAAAGTTATTATCAGTCTATAAAAATAAAAAGTTATCTATAAATTGCGCTTTTTCGTTGAATAGAACGTCTATTCTCCTCAATTAATCACAATTTCTATCTCAATTTTTCACTTTTTTGCTTCTGTTAAAACTTTAGAGACGTTGCCTAAGTAGAAATTAGTCTTCGTCATCCCATTTCAAAGCACCACCAGTTTGGTACTCAGTAACACGAGTTTCAAAGAAGTTTTTCTCTTTTTTAAGATCCATCATTTCACTCATCCATGGGAATGGATTAGTTGCACCTTCGTATTGCTCAGGTAAGCCTATTTGGCGGCAACGACGGTTGGCAATGAACTCAAGGTAAGCTCTAAATAGATCAGCATTAAGACCAAGGATGCCATTAGGCATAGTGTCTTTTGCGTATTGGTGTTCAAATTCAACACCTTCACGAATCATCTTGACGGCTTCCATTTGCATGCTCTCATCCCAAAGGTGAGGGTTTTCAAGCTTAATAGTATTGATAACATCGATACCAAAGTTCATATGCATTGATTCATCACGCATGATGTATTGAAGCTGTTCAGAAGTTCCAACCATTTTACCTTGGCGACCCATTGCAAAGATTTGTGTGAAGCCAACATAGAAGAAAATACCTTCGAAGATTACGTAAAATGCAATTAAATCGCGTAATAAACGACGATCATTTTCTGGAGTGCCAGTTTGGAAAGTTGGGTCACTTAAGCTTTTAGTGTATGGCAATGCCCACTGTGCCTTGCGAGCAACAGATGGTAATTCGCGATACATGTTAAATACTTCAGCTTCATCCATTCCTAAGCTTTCAATAATGTGCTGATATGAATGAGTATGAAGAGCTTCTTCAAATGCTTGGCGAAGCAGGTATTGGCGGCATTCAGGATTAGTAATATGACGATATAGAGCTAATACTAAGTTGTTTGCTACCAAGGAGTCAGCTGTGGCAAAGAAGCCCATGCTGCGCTTGATGATTGTGCGCTCTTCTTCAGAAAGTGCATTTGGATCTTTCCATTGTGCGATATCTGCAGCCATGCTAATTTCATTAGGCATCCAGTGATTAGCGCAACCAGTAAGGTATTTATCCCATGCCCAACCATATTTGAAAGGAACTAATTGATTAAGATCAGCGTGACAGTTAATCATTTGTTTGTCATCCACGCGGATACGGGCAGCGCCCATTTCGATTTCTTCAAGTCCAGTTGCACCCGCATTTGCATCAGCGGCAGCAGCCTTTTCTGCAGCTGACTTGATGTCAGCTTGTGTAATCTCTGTTGCTACTGAAGTCGAACTGGCATCTACACCTGTAGCTGCCATATCAGCAGCTTCTTGTGCTCTAACTTTAGTTTGATCAGCTGCAGCTGATTCTGGTTTTTCCATTGTTTGGACATCGGAATCAAAATCATCCCAATCTAATTTGCTCATTTTTATTTTCCTTCCACTTTTTTAAAATTCTAGTTTGTCTTCTCTTTGGATCCCTCGGTTTAATGCTTCGCACTTCGCTCGGGATGACACTTCTTAATAATTATTAACTTAAATCTAATTTCTTTTTGTCATCCCGTGACTTGATCATGGGATCCATTTTTACTAGATTCCAGCTTTCGCTGGAATGACGATTTCATTTAAACAAAGTCGTAAAACCTAATTCTACTCGAACTTTCAGAGGTGAAGTAAATTTGGGCGGAAAGTTGCTGAAACAAGCGGAGCGTATTCTAGTATACTCTAGTATACGTGAGCATTGTTGAAGCGTTTTTCCGCCCAAAGATACGAGACCTCTGGGCGTTCCCCTTATCAGGGTTTACCCTCTACTGACAAGCTTCGCAGTCAGGGTCAGTAATGGAGCAAGCTTTCGGAGCTTGTGCCACAGCATTCAGTGCCCCATCGGCAATAGTAGACTTTTCAGTGTGACTAGCACCCATGCTACGTAAATAATAAGTAGTCTTGAGGCCGCGTAACCAAGCCATTCTATAAAGTACATCTAGCTTACGCCCTGAAGGTTCAGCCATATATAGGTTTAGTGATTGTGCCTGGTCAATCCATTTTTGACGTCGTGATGCACATTCAACTAGCCACTTAGGTTGAATCTCAAATGCAGTAGAGTAGAGTTGCTTAAGATCTTCAGGAATGCGTTCGATCATTTGTACGCTACCGTTGTAGTACTTAAGATCATTAACCATTACGTTGTCCCATTGACCGATTGCTTTAAGATCTTTCACTAGATATGGATTAACAATTGTGAACTCACCTGACATATTTGATTTAACAAATAAGTTTTCGTAAGTAGGCTCAATTGATTGAGAAACGCCACAAATGTTAGAGATGGTAGCTGTGGGTGCAATTGCCATAACGTTAGAGTTGCGCATTCCATCTTTCTTAACTTTTTCTCGTAAAGCATCCCAGTCAAGTGAAGTGCTAGTATCTTGTTCTAGGTATTCACCACGAGATTCACTCAGTTTATTGATGGAATCAATTGGTAGAATGCCTTGGCTCCATAGAGATCCATCAAAGCTTTCGTATGATCCACGCTCTTTCGCTAGTTCGCTTGATGCAAGAATAGCTTGATAGCTGATTTCTTCCATGCATTTATCTGCAAACTCAACGGCAGCTTTAGAAGAATAAGCAACGCGTTGCTCGTATAAGGCATCTTGGAAGCCCATCAAGCCTAAACCAACTGGACGATGTTTCAAGTTAGAATTACGTGCTTGCGGGATAGTATAGTAGTTAATATCAACTACGTTATCTAGCATGCGGACTGCTGTTTTTACAGTTTGGCGTAATTTTTCAATATCTAACTTCCCATCTTTCATGTGATGAACGAGGTTGATACTACCAAGGTTACAAACAGCAACTTCATCTTTAGAGGTGTTTAGTGTGATCTCAGTACATAAGTTAGAGCTATGAACAACACCAATATGCTGCTGAGGAGAGCGTAAGTTGCAAGGGTCTTTGAAAGTTACCCATGGATGACCTGTTTCAAACAAAAGGCCAAGCATTTTACGCCATAAGCCAACAGCGCTAATTTTTTTGCTGCGGATTTCGCCGGCGTCTGCTTTCTTTTCATATTCAATGTAAGCTTTTTCAAACTCTTCACCATATAAATCATGAAGATCAGGAGCTTCATCTGGAGAGAATAAAGACCATTCTTTCTCTTCAAACACACGCTTCATGAAAAGATCAGGAACCCAGTTAGCAGTATTCATGTCGTGAGTACGACGACGCTCATCTCCGGTGTTTTTGCGTAGTTCTAAGAACTCCTCAACATCCATATGCCAAGTTTCGAGGTAACCACAAACCGCACCTTTACGTTTACCACCCTGGTTAACTGCAACAGCCGTTGCATCAGCTACGTTCATGAAAGGAACAACGCCTTGTGATTTGCCGTTGGTGCCTTTAATATGAGCCCCCATTGCGCGAACAGGTGTCCAGTCGTTACCAAGTCCGCCTGCAAACTTTGAGAGCAATGCGTTGTCACGAATTGCGCCGTAAATTTCGCTTAAGTCATCTGGGATGGTTGTTAAGAAACAGCTTGATAGCTGAGGTCTTTTTGTGCCAGCGTTAAATAGGGTAGGAGTAGAAGTCATATAATCAAGTGATGACAAAAGATTATAGAATTCAATTGCGCGAGTAGTTCTCTCTTTTTCTTTCTCAGCTAGAGCAAGACCCATTGCAACACGCATGAAAAATAGCTGCGGTAGTTCATAACGAACATAGTCTTTGTGTAGGAAGTAACGATCGTAAAGAGTCTGCAAGCCTAAATATGTGAACTTAAAGTCTCTTGTTCCGTCAATTGCTGCACCAAGTTTCTTTAGATCGAACTTCTTAAGCTGCTTGTCCAGTACATCAAGCTTAATGCCTTTGTCTATGTAAGATTTTAAGTACTCGCTGTAGTTGGAGTTAAATTGATCTTTAGTGTCTGGAAGTTCGCATCCTAAAAATCTAACAGCTTCTTGGCGAAGTTGAGTTAGAAGGAGTCTTGCAGCAAGGTAACTGTATTGTGGTTCGTCTTCAATTTTGGAGCGAGCACTCATTACAAGGGCTTTATAGACGTCTTGCATTGATGCGCCATTGTAAAGGTTGCGCATAGTTTCTTCAAAAATGAAGTTTGCGTCGGTATCGGTAAGATCTTCACATGCTTCTTTTATAACTCCTCTCAACCATTTGTTATCAAGCATCTTTTGCGTGCCGTCATCATGGGTAATTAGGAATTGATATTTTTCATCATCAGCTTTTTGAGCGGCAGCTGCTTTACGCTCTTGTTGGCGATTTTCACGATATAAAATATAAGCGCGGGCAACTTGGTATTCGCCAGCACGCATTAGAGTCAATTCAACTTGGTCTTGAATATGTTCGATGTTTATTGCTCCACCCTCAGGCATTCTTGCATGAAAGGTTCCAATAATTGATTCAGTGAACTGTCTAGCTAGGTCATGTACACGATCAGAGTCAGCTGCATGTGCACCTTCAGTTGCCAAAAATGCTTTTCCTATTGCTACTTTAATTTTGTCGGGATTAAATTCAGAAAGTTGTCCATTACGTTTAATAACACTCAACTCTCCTTGCTCAATTGTTGGTGATGTAATTTGGTCGGCTGCAACAGTTTCACTTTCCAGCATTGTTTTGGCTCCTTTTACCTTAAAAATCAGAGATGTAGTTTTGAAGTAACCCCTATATATGGGATTATTTTGCGCTCATAACTACAATATAATGTGTTTTTTGCTAAATAACAAGAAAAGTTTTTATACAGCTCAAATCATGAGCTGGGTGTGATTTATAAGGCATATTTGCTTTCATTGCAACCAGTATTTTTCTCATCTAAAAAGGTTAGGCGGCGCCCCTAAAGCTATTATCAGGATCCAAAAGTGCTAAATAAGCTATAAACTGCACTTTCTTTCGTTAAATAGAGGAATTATTCGCCTCAAGCAAGCACAATTTCAATCTAAATTTATCGCTTTTTAGTTCCTGTTAAAACTTTGGGGACGTTGCCTGGGATCTATTGACAATTGATGTTACATCTACAAGTTTCTATAATTTGTGAAAATTTATTAAATAGAGAGTCTGCTCTACTAATTAAAGATCAGATTATTTGGTATTCTAGATGTTTTCGCTGTGCAACATCAATTGTCAATAGCCCTAGTGTTTCTGCTTATTTTTTTGTATGTAATTTGATATACTGTCAGCAACTAACAGCTCGTTGAAATTTACTCATGATAGATAAAAAAGGCTTTCGCCTAAATGTAGGAATTGTACTTATTAACGACCGCAACGAAGTTTTTTTAGGTAAACGTCGCGGTCAGCACGATGCTTGGCAATTCCCTCAAGGCGGGATTAAACCTCATGAAACCTTAGATGAGGCTATGTATCGCGAGCTTGAAGAAGAGGTTGGCTTGAAGCCAGATGATGTTGAAGTGTTGAGGAGAACCCGTAACTGGCAAATTTATCACTTGCCAAAACGATTTCGGCGTTATCACATTAAACCTCTTTGTATAGGGCAAAGACAAAGATGGTTTTTGTTAAAACTGAAATCTAAAGATGAAGCAATTAACCTGCATGCTTCTGGTGAACCCGAATTTGATGAATGGAACTGGGTTCCATTTTGGGAACCAATTGAAAAGGTTGTTTCGTTCAAGCGAAGAGTTTATCGCACAGTTTTAGATGAGTTTGGAACCCAAATATTTAAAGATGAGTTTAACGCTGAAGACGCTAATTCGTAGTTTAAATTGCATTCCTTTTTTTATGGGCTTTAATACCAATTGTTAATAGCCCTTAAGCAGGGAGCATTCCTCGAATTAAAATTATTTTCATGAATAGTGAGGCCTGTCAAATAAATGCTAGATACACTACGTCAAATAGTTCAAGAAGTTAATAGCACAGAAGACTTAGCTGAGGCTCTTGACATTGTAGTGCGTCAAGTAAGCAGAGCTCTTGAAAGTGATGCCTGTAGTGTTTATCTGATAGATCCTCACACAAAAGAATATGTCCTCGCAGCCACAGAGGGATTGAATACAAAAGTAGGTAAAGTTAGGCTTAAGTTGGGGCAGGGTTTGATTGGTTTAGTTGGTGATCGTGAAGAACCAATTAATGTTGAAAACATGTTGTCTCATCCGAATTTTTTTGCTTCTCCAGGTTTGGGGGAGGAGAATTTCCATGGTTTTCTTGGTGTGCCAATGATTCATCAGCGCCGCGTAATGGGAATTATAACAATCTATCAGAGCGAGCAAAGACTATTTGCCGAGGATGAGCAGTCATTTCTAGTAACATTAGCCGCACAGTTGGTTGGGGTTATTGCTCATGCTCAGGTGGTTGGGACTGAGTTTCTGCAAAAAAGTATTTGGAAAAGGCGCAAGAAGCAAAGCTTAAATTACAATGGTATTCCTGCCTGTTCAGGTGTTGCTTTTGGCCAATCAATAGTTATTTATCCTTCAGCAAGGTTGGATTTAGTTCCTGAAAGAAAAACTGAAGATATCGACTCGGAATTTAAGCGTTATACAGAAGCAGTTGAAATAGTAAAGGGCGAGATTACAAATTTGCGTGATGGCCTAACTAATTTTTTAAATGAAGAAAATCGGGCTGTTTTTGATGTATATATCCAAATTCTGGAAAGTGACTCTCTGTACAGTGATGTCAAAGCTGAAATATTAAAGGGATTTTGGGCGCCCTGGGCTTTAAGAAAAGTCATTGATGGCTACATTGCAGAGCTTGAAAAGACTAATAATGAATATATGCTAGAACGTAAAGATGATTTTCGCGAATTGGGTCGTCGTGTTTTGTCTCAGCTTCAGTCTCAAAAGCGCCTTACTCCTAATTACCCAGATAATACAATTTTAATTGGTGAGCAGCTGACCGCGGCTTCTATTGCAGAGGTTCCAGAGGGTAAGTTAGCTGGTGTTGTATCCCTTGAAGGTTCAAGCAACTCACATTTATCTATTCTTGCTCGTGCCTTGGGTATCCCAACTGTAGTAGGCCTAGAGGGAGCGTGCCTTAAAGAGCTAGATAATAAAGAAGTTATTGTCGATGGTTACTACGGTCAGATTTATATTAATCCTGATCGGGCTGTTAGGCGTGAATTTATTCGTCTTAAAAAAGAAGAAGATGATTTGCAGGCCGAGCTTTCTGAATTGCGTGATTTGCCAGCAGAAACTATTGATGGTCACAGGGTTAAGCTTGAGGTTAATACAGGGTTAGCTGCCGATATTAGTCAGTCTTTGCAAGTAGGAGCTGAGGGGGTTGGCTTATATCGAACCGAAATTCCTTTCATGGCAAGAGATCGTTTTCCAACAGAGAATGAGCAAACTATTATTTATCGTCAGTTATTGAAAGCATTTTCTCCAAGACCCGTTACGATGCGAACCTTGGATATTGGCGGTGATAAATCACTACCATATTTCGAAATTAATGAGCAAAATCCATTTTTAGGTTGGCGCGGAATTAGGGTAACACTAGATCATCCCGATATTTTTTTGGTGCAGATGAAAGCTATGCTTAGGGCTAATGCTGGTCTTGGTAATTTGCGCATATTACTGCCATTTATTAGCTCAATTGGAGAGCTTGAAGAGGCAATGAGATTGTATAGGCAGGCCTATGATGAGGTCCGTGAGGATTATCCTGACTTAGAAAAGCCAGAGTTGGGCGTGATGATTGAGGTTCCTGCGGCAGTAACTATGGCTGAAGATATTGCAAGGCGCGTTGATTTTTTATCAGTTGGTAGTAATGATTTAACTCAATATATTTTGGCAGTAGATAGAAATAATAGCCGAGTTGCTAATTTATATGAAAGTTTGCATCCGGCTGTTCTTCGAGCCTTAAAACAGATCGTAGACAATGGTAAAGCAGAGAGATGTTCTGTAAGTATCTGTGGTGAGATTGCTGGTGATCCCATTGCGACTATTATTTTATTAGCACTAGGGTATGATTCTTTGAGCATGAGTGCTAGTCGTTTGCTACAGGTTAAGTGGGTGATTCGTAATTTCACAAAGCAGCGATCTGAAGAGCTACTTGAGGAAATTTGGGCGCTTGATGATGCTCAAGAAATAAGAAGATATATGGAATCGGTATTAGAAGAAGAGGGGCTTGGTGGCTTGGTTCGCGCTGGGAAATAGGTGAGGAGATGTCTCTTGGAGGAGGCGTCGTAGTTTTGCGAATATCTACGTTATAATTGATATTTTACTTGGTGAAGTTTTTTCCTAGATTCGTCATTGCGCGGCTTGACCGCAGAATCTATTTATGGAACCCGTGGTCAAGCCACGGTATGACGAGAATACGAATTAAAAACTCACTTTACGCAGGCGAGTATTTTTATGAAGATCAAGGCATGATTGTTTTGAGCAACGGAGTTTATTGTTGATAAATGGGTAGCGGAAAAATAATTATAACGAAGAAATTCGCTAAAATAAGAAGTCTGCGTAAGGTGAGTTAAAAAGAGAAACAAATATGCTTGTACATCCGAATATAGATCCAGTGGCTTTTAATATTGGTCCATTAGCAGTTCATTGGTACGGAATTATGTATTTGCTAGGATTTGCTGCAGCATGGCTCTTGGCAGTTCATCGTGGTAAAAAAACTGGTGAATGGACTCAAGACCAAGTTAGCGATCTGATTTTTTATGCGGCATTTGGTGTGATTGTTGGTGGCAGATTAGGTTATGTTCTGTTTTATAATTTTCCATCATTTATACAAAATCCGCTTTATTTGTTTAAAGTTTGGGAGGGCGGAATGTCATTCCATGGTGGATTGCTGGGCGTTATAGTCGCACTAATTGTTTTGTCTAGGCAGCAGCAGAGAGCATTTTGGTCAGTTGGTGATTTTGTTGCCCCATTAGTTCCAATTGGATTAGGTCTTGGTAGAATTGGTAATTTTATTAATGGAGAGTTGTGGGGTAGAGTTACAGATGTGGCCTGGGGAATGGTTTTCCCAATAGCAGGGCCTTTGCCGCGGCATCCATCACAGTTGTACGAATTTCTACTAGAAGGTGTGCTCTTATTTATTATATTATGGGTCTATAGTTCACGTTCACGTCCTAGGGGAAGTGTTAGTGGCTTGTTTTTATTGTGTTATGGCAGCTTTCGAATTTTTATAGAATTTTTTCGTCAGCCAGATCCTCAGCTAGGTTATCTTGCATGGAATTGGTTAACGATGGGGCAGTTGCTGTCAGTGCCAATGATAGTTTTTGGATTGTTTTTGATCTTTAGGTCGAGAAACTAGAAGTTGTTTGTTCAAGCAATTTAAATCTATTTTTTTTATGGATTTAAAAGAACACACAGATTTAAGCGCTGTTTTGAGGAAAGCAATGAGATAGCAACGGAATGTATTGTTATGATACATGAGTGGCGGAGAGAGTTATTTTCGTTAAAACTATGCCAAATATGGGTGTTATTAATTTGACAAGGAGAGTTAAGTGGGTAAACAGTCTTTAATTTTAATTGCTCTTACTATGGTGTTTGTCGTTGCTCAACATTGGGTTTCGTTAATACTAGAGTTTTTGTATAAGATAATGCATATGATTAGTGACCTGTTAGGTGATATCTTTGCATCAACGCAGCTAGGAGACTGGCTGCACTCAGGGTTTACTATTTTATTTATGACAGCCATTGTTATGGCTATTGCAACTGTCTTGGAGCGTGGCTTAAATAAAGTTTTACCAGTTAATTTGCCAGCTATTATGTGGGGAAGTTGGTTGGTATTTTTAATTACAATGATTATCAAACCATAAGATAAGGTTTTTTTATGCAGCAGTATTTAGATTTTCTTAAATTTATTAGAGCTGAAGGAACGGTCAAAAAAGACAGAACAGGAGTTGGGACCATTAGCGTGTTTGGCTATGACATGCGTTTTGATATTTCTAGAGCCTATCCTTTAGTTACAACAAAGAAAATTCATTTGCCAAGCATGATTCACGAGCTACTTTGGTTTTTAAGCGGTAATACCAATGTAAAATATCTGCAAGAAAACGGTGTGCGTATTTGGAATGCGTGGGCTGATGATAATGGCGATTTAGGCCCGGTTTATGGGCATCAGTGGCGTTCATGGTCTGCTGCTGATGGTCGAACCATAGACCAAATTTCGGACGTTATTAAAATGATTAAAGAGAATCCTCATTCTAGACGTTTAATAGTTAATGCATGGAATGTTGGTGAGTTAGATAAAATGGCGCTGCCTCCTTGTCATATGATGTTCCAGTTTTACGTTGCCGATAACAAGCTTTCTTGCAAGCTAACACAACGCTCAGCTGATGCCTTTCTTGGTGTTCCATTTAATATAGCTAGCTATTCATTATTGACTGCAATGATTGCTCAAGTTTGTGACCTTGGGTTAGGTGAATTTATTTGGTCTGGCGGTGATTGTCATATTTATTTAAACCACTTAGAGCAGGTTGATGAACAGTTAGGGCGAGAGTGCTTAGGTTTGCCAACGCTTAAGTTAAATCCTGATATTAGTAATATTTTTGATTTTAAATATGAAGATATTACTATTGAAAATTATCAGCATCATCCTGCTATTAAAGCTCCAATTGCAGTATAAGGTATGAATAGCAGCTTAATTTGTCCTTGTTGTTCGGGTAAGTCTTACGTTGATTGTTGCGGCCTTTACTTGGATAAAGGCCAATATGCTCCGAATCCTGAGGCTCTTATGAGGTCGCGTTATACAGCTTATGCTCAGGCTAATATTGCCTATATTATGGCGACTATGACTGGCAAAGCGGCAAAAGATTACGATCCTATATCAGCCAAAACATGGGCTGAGAATGCAGTTTGGTTGGGGTTAGAGATTATTTCTGCACCCAAGGTTAAATCAATTGATAAAGTTGGGTTCGTTGAGTTTAGAGCCAAATTTTCTGACGAAGCAATTCACCGTGAAATACATGAGAAAAGCCATTTTGAGAAAATTGATGGCAAGTGGTTTTATGTTAATGGTGATGTTCGATATTAATTTTGATCAAGCGTAGGCGTTTATTCGGATCCCTCGACTTCGCTCGGGATGACTAGTTCAGTGCTCGGGATGACTAGTTTAGTGCTCGGGATGACTAGTTTAGTGCTCGGGATGACTAGTTCAGTGCTCAAGATGACTAGTTCAGTGCTCAAGATGACTAGTTTAGTGCTCGGGATGACTAGTTTAGTTCTCAAGATGACTAGTTCAGTGGTTTAGGTGGATAGTTCATGCTTATTATGGTTAGTTTAGTGATTTAGGTCGATAGCTCATGGTGGGATATGAATTTTGTCATCCTGAGCGTAGCCTTCGAAGAGGGCGAAGTCGAATGGATCTGAACATTTTATTGGATCCATCTGCCAAGTCGTAACATTGTATCTAAGAGTTAGAAAGCCTGCTAGTCCTAACCATTGTCTGCACAATTGTCAAAATACATAGCCCAACTAATCCGACAAGAGTGTAACTTGCAATAATTGGGCTAAAAACAGATGTAATTGGAATTAAAAGCATAAGAACGAACATTTCGCCACGATTTAAAAACCGCCAATTAATTGTTTCATCAGGGTCATAAAGTGCTTTGCGATGATTGGCATAAGCCACAATAAATGAAGGTAAAATAACTACGAAGTTGGCAATTAGTACCCACATTGTTAAGTCTGGTCCTGGCATAAGTAAAGGAAGATACACATAGCTGGATATTAGTAAAAAATCCACGAACCTATCAAGTGTGCCGTCTAAAAATGCTCCGTAATGCGATTCCCTTCCTGTAAATCTTGCGCAGGCTCCATCACATAAATCAAAAAAACCGGAAGCTAAGAATAAAAACACGCCGTAAATAACAATTTTTTCTTTAATTGCAAGAAAGCCAAAAATGGCCAAAGGAAGTGTAATCCAAGAATATAAGTTGGGACCAAATGGGAGTTTAGAGGTCATTCTTCCTAGAAAATGGGAGCATTTTTTCCATAGTTCAGATTTTTCTTTGATCATGAGACAGTCTTAGTTTGAAGTAAAAAATAAAGATTAGTCATGCTGGTTAGTTGCATAATTATAAGAATTAAAACCGCAACAAACAGTGATGAGTAGATTGAGCTTGAGCCTCTTTCAAATCTGGCAAATATTTTTGTTTTGTACGATAAGTAAAATGGCAGGAGCGCAAAAATTGTTCCAGCAATTACATCAACCATGTAGTGCATTCCTGAAGCAACGCAAGTGAAATCTAATAGAATCGAATAAACTATCATTGGCCAAGCTCGCCATCTGTAATGATGAAAACCTATAAGTAAACAAAGAGTTGCAAAAGCCACATGCAGTGATGGCATAGCGCCAACAGGGTTTATATTGAATGTTTCAAATAGAGTGGGAGAGTAGCTGTTAAACATACTGAAAACAGTTGGTTCAATGGGTGGTAATAAATTATTTTGTGCAGCTAGCCATGGTGGTGTGGTTGGGATGATCGCGTAAAAAAACATTCCCAAACTCATGATGGTCAGAAATGCCGTCTTATATCGCCAAAACTCAGGCCGCCTTGTATTCCAAATCAATAGCCCAACAAGCAGAAAATAAAGAAAATGAAAACCATACACAATAGCAAACATGCTTCTAAAAAATACTTCAAAAGGAGAGTGAAGGACAGCGTGTTGTAATATAATTGGCATCACCTGGCTTTGAGTTAGCATTTGCTCTAATTTAATTACATATTCGCTATGGATAGGTAGTTTAAAGAATAAAGTTGCACCATATATAAAGCCTCGACAAGCATCTAATAGAAAGGTGGCTGCCATCAGTGGTGCCCAATCCTTTATGAATTCTTTGCTGTCACGCATCAAAAATGCTAGCAAAAAGAAGGTAGTAAAGATTAGGGTTTTGGTTACATATGTGTAGCGGTGAAAGTATGCTAAAATTAATGACCCTGTAATATATGATAAAAATAGAAAAGATGTGAGATAAACTCTGGATTTATCTTGAGTTCTTTCAATTAAAGCTTCTTGCATTACCTGACCCCTTGAGCCCTTAACGCATTAACTGCTTCGTAAAGCTGGTAGTCTTCTTTAGAGAGCTTTTGCATCTCTTTGAGTGTCTTTTTGCGTGCTTTCATTTTTGCTTTGAATTTTTTGATATTACCATTCATCAAATGGTTTCCCAAACTTGATTCTGTTAAGAAATCGAAGTCATTTGACTCGGGGTATTTAACTTCTAAGTCTGGAACTGTGATATCAGGAACAATACCCTCAGCCTGTATTGATCGACCATTAGGTGTGTAATATAGCGCAGTTGTTAGCTTGATAGCACTGTCCTTGGTTATAGGAAACACTGTTTGCACCGAGCCTTTGCCGAAGCTTTTTTTACCAAGTATTAACGCCCGGTGATGATCTTGCAAAGCACCTGCGACGATCTCAGAACCGGATGCCGATCCCACATTAATTAAGACAACCATTGGTAGCCCGCTAGCGATGTCACCAGGCTCAGCTTCGGCTCTTACCTGAAGCTGTTTTAGGCGTCCTTTAGTGTAAACAATAAGTTTGTTTTTTTTGAGTTTTTTAGAATCTAAGAATAAATCTGCAGTATCAATGGCAGGCCCTAGAAGTCCTCCTGGGTTTCCGCGCAAATCAAGCACTATTCCTTTAAGTTTGCCATTACTTTCGTGCTTTAGTTTTTTAATAGCAGCAATAATACTTTCTTTAACTGGTTCTTGGAAAAATGAAATTCTTACATAACCATAGCTATCGGGTAGCATTCGGCTTTTTACGCTTTGAACGTGAATTATTGCGCGCTCCACTTCAAGATTAATCGGTTTAGGGGTGCCTTCGCGGATTATCAAGAGTTTAACTTTGGTTCCTGGCTCTCCACGAATCGCAGTTACTGCTTCTTGCAGAGTCATATCTTGAACTGCATCACCATTAATTCTGATAATTAGATCACCTGGCTTTATGCCAGCTTTTTTTGCAGGTGTATCATCAATTGGAGAAATTACACGTAAAGCCCCTATTTTGTCAGGGATAATTTCGATACCAATGCCGCCGAATTTACCATCTGCAGTAGATTTTAGTTTCTCCATTTCCTCTTTGTTTAAGTAAGAAGAGTGAGGGTCAAGGTTGGCAAGCATTCCTTCCATAGCGTTTTCAAATAACTTCTTATCAGTTACATCTCTTATGTAGAAACGGTTGATGTGAGAATACACAGATTCAAGCTGCTCCATTTCATCATGGGGTAGAGCAGTCACATGGTTGCCTGCAAAAGGATTTAATTGAGGGAATGCTTGAGCCGTACTGAAAAAGGTAAGCAGCGAAATAATTAAGCTAAAAATAAAACGGGTTATCATATCTTTCCTTTGATATAAGTATCTATGGAAATATGATAACCCAATTTATTAGTTATTTCGAGGTTAGCTTGCTACCTTTAGAGGTTACCTCTCTATTGTGGAATACCCCCCAGATTTGGCGCACTTTTGATGAAAAAATTGCACTCAAATCTGAGGTTTTCCTTAAGTGGTAAAATTCCTAGCAGGAACTACTGTGCTACCTTAATTTTGTTGCTTTCACTGTATAGTTCGAGAAGACTGTCACAGTCTTTAAGTACTTGTACTGTGTCTTTATCTATATCTTCCTCATCTGCAAGTTCCATGTTATTTGTTGCTATGTTTTCATTTGATGCAGTTCTTGCAGCTTCATCTACCCTCTTAAATAAACCACGGCTAGACACATTAATTTTAGCAGTTTGGCTATTACCAAGTCCCATCATTGCATCACCATTACCAGCAAAAGATCCAGATCCCATGCCGATGAAGTTAATGAACCCAGTAAGCTTCATATTGATGCCACCAAAGAACTCAGAAATTGTTGTGTAAGACCCTTTGCCCATTCCTGCTAAGCCCTGGCCTGTGGAATTAAGTACAACAGTTGATAACAATACAGTTTTTCTTACGAAATCATGCACTGAGTGGGCTGTTGCATAGTCACTCATAGCTGAAGCAAACTGATCTTGTCTGTTATTTTCTTCAAAGATATCTTCATGATGCGTTTTATCACAATTGTAATCTCCATCTTGATATTTACCGCCAATAGCAACTCTATTGAAGGTGTCAATACCAGATTTTGTAGACTTCAGAGATTTAACAATTGGCTGAATCAGAAGGGAGTTAACTCCTACAAATGTGCCAGCTACTGCAAGAAGTAAAGGTGTGAATGCAGCAATTCCAGCAGATCCAACTAGCATGCCAAGTGTTTCAGCCGGGTGAGTTAGAAGTCTGCCAAAGAGCTCTAGTACACCGTCAAAATAGAATATCATCATGCCCATTAGGCCAGCTATTGGGCCAAGAGTCCAGCTCACAACCTGCGATAGATGCGCATGAATTTGCAATGTATTATGAAAGAAGTTATGCATACTGCCTTGTAGTAAAACAGATTGCACAATACCACCAGTTACAGATAGTGCCCCAATAGTAAGTAGCGGGCATATATCTAAAAGAGCAAATTTAGCAATTGCCATGGCGTAGTGCTTTTTGATTTGCTTGTCAGTAGCATACTCTTTGCTAAGTCCATATTTGTTTTTCTGGAAGGCAAATCTATTGCTTATTCTATTTTTCAGTCTGCCAATATAGTTACCGTTAATGATCCCTATGTATCCCTTGAAGAATATCATGGCAATAGCAACTCCAGTTAGAGTTCCGGTGAATAAAGCCACACCAGATATTGCAAGTATTAGAGAATGAGGCCCGACTACCACGCCTGCAGATATCGAAAGTACGCCTAAGCTCACAAAAATAGTGGTTAATAGTTTAGTCATCGCACCAAAAGATAAGCAAGATAAGCCAACTGCACCAGCCATTGTGGTTAGCGTGGTTGCATAACCAAATATCCTCAATCCTAAAGGTCTCATGCGCCCATTGGAGTCTTTGTTATATCCTTTGTCTAAAAGGAAGAAGCTCAAGGTGCCAGTTCCACTTTTCTGGATTAAGAAGAAATTTGAAATGAACCCGCCTATGAATACCAAAGAGCACGCCGCTAGAACTGCTGCTGTTGGTATTGCTGTAGCTGGGAATCCAAACAGAGCTGGAATGCCCACAGTAAGTGCTGAGTAAATTAAGAAAGTTGCCACGGCACCTTCACCTACACCAACAACTAAGCTAAGTAAATTTACTACTCGAGAAATCTTATTCTTAGTTTTTTTGTGGTGTTCACGCCGTTTATCAGCTTGTTTGATTCTTTCTTCTATTAGCTTGATATTTTCAAGTTTAGTTTTAAGTTTATCAATAACATGTTTAGTATTAGTGTCATCTATCTTAGCTTGGATTTGTTTTTTTCGCTGTTCAAGCATATCAATGAGCTGAATTGTTCTGCCGAAGCCAGATTCTTTAGCATTGTTTCTCAATGTGGTTTTTTTGCTTTCAGAAATTTCAGGGTTCACTAAGGTTAAATCTTGATCGTTACTGTTAGATTTTAATTGCGCTTGCTCCCAAAGTTTTCTAATTCGTGCACTGATTAAATCGTTCATGTCTACTAGGCCGTTAAGATACTTAGCTCTAGTATTTAGCATGTTTACTACACTATTTAGAGAGGAGTTTGCTGTTTCAACAATATTTGTATCTTGTTCTTCTTCGTGTTCTTCAGCAAGAATATCTTCGCTTGTTTTCACTTCGTTTTTTTGACCATTTAGGTAGAAGTGACTATTAAATCCTAACGCTTTAGCAGCGGTCTTGAAGGTTTCTGTATCTTCTTCACTAAGTGGGGTCACATCAATATGATCAAGGCTAAATATTCTTCTTTCTTGTCCGTATTTTTCAGCAACACTGTGGATGTTATTCATCAGTTTAGCAAGGAATGCGACGTTATCATCACCATTCTTCTCGCTATAAACCTCAAGGCATTTGCCAAATATTTCATAGGTTTTATCAATAAAAACTTTGATGTCTTCACGGCAGTTATCACTTTGTAGTTCAAGTATTAACTTGTGAAGTTCCTCATTATTGACCTCAGGTGCAAAAGGATAGTTATTTTTAAGAGGTATAAACATTCTTAAACCTCTAGAAAATTTATCTTTTATACCAGATTTAGAATTGCCCTTTGTGATAAAGCTTAAAGTGTGTAATAACTCAAATATTTCAGGGTCAACTTTTTCAGCTGATACGCGCTCTGTTATTGCATGCTCAATAGCGTATGAGAATTTGTTTTTGATGAATTTATCTAGAGTATGATTAAGATTGTGTTTTCCTAATACCTCGTCTAAAGTGTTTTCACCCGAAATAACTTTTTTCAGCTCTCCTTTTTTAAGCCCGTAGTTATTGATGCTGTGTTTGATTTTCTTATATAGTTTATTGTCTACAAGACCGATTAGCTTTGAGTCTTTACGTAAGTTGATATCGTTTAAGATATACTTAACCGTAATATCAGTTTGAATTTTGTTGATTTCAGATTTTATTTCTTTTGCTCTTTCATCTGCATCATTGGCATTGAAGTTTTCTAGCTCAGTTTTAAGTTTTGTGAGTTTTTCATCACCTGTTATGTTAATTATTTTATGCATTTTAGACAGGGTGTTATAAAGATTCTTATCTATGGTGCTATGTTGAATGTAATGCGGATGCATCATTTTCAATAATTTCCAGGCAGGTCTTAAAATTGCTTGGTAGATTAAATCTCCGATTAACTTAAGCGCCCCAAGTGAAGGTCTTAGCAATAGAGAGTTTAATAGCCTTGGTAAAATAAAAGGAGAGTGATTGTAATATCTAGCCCATAGTACGTCTGCTCTAAATCCTAGGTAACTTAATTTGATGTTGAGTCTAAGATTTTTAAAAAAACTTGAAGCTTGAATTATTCTACCTTCAGTGCCATCACTTCGCTTCCATTTGTTTTTTAGCTTTGCAATACCTTTTTTATTGGTCTTTTCTTTTTTGAAATAAGCTATTGTGTTAAGGCGTCTTGCGCGATCTACGGCCTCTTGCAAGGCTTTGATATCTAAGACATCATTATTGTTAAGGTTTGGAACTATGGCTTGACCATTTAGCTTGTTGTTTGCTCTGGTTTTAATAGTGTTGTATGCGCGAATTAAATTGTAAGTATCACTATCATAGTTAGATGAGATAGCGGCAAGTTTCAGTTTTAAGTGATTGGCTACTCCACCATTATTCATTGCTTTTAAGGTATTTTGGCGCGCTTTCTCTTTTTTTGTGTAGCTTTTGCCAAGTAGTGTTTGGGCGTCTTGGTTGCTTTCGGAGGGAGTAGTTTGTTGTTCTATGTCAGAATCGCTACTAACAGACGGTATAAAATTTTCTTCGGATGCGCTCGAGTTCATACTCTTACCTTATAAAAATGGATAAATGGCCAAGCCAACCCATTTCTAAAAATAAGAAATATGACCTTTTCTAAATCCGGTTAGAGATATAGGGTTTGTAGACAATTAGTTTTACAGACCCTGATTCATTCCATGACTGTGAGATCAATCCATCTCTCACAAAAGGGCGGGGGCGTGATGCCAACTTCCTGATTTGTATCGACTTTTTATTGTACAAAAAATTTGATATTATTTCAAGCATTTTTTTGCTAAACTGCATTGAAAATAGGCTCGAAACGGTAATGTGTCATCTCGACCGTAACTCAAAAAGTGAGTGAAGTGGAGAAATCTGATGTTGGTTATAAGTTCAGATCCCTCGGCTGCGCTCGGGATGACAAAGTTAGTTCCTAGGATTACGAGATAAGCGTTCGTGCAGCAACTATAGATGTTAGAATAAACATTCCTACAAGAGTAAAAATATTAAATGCGAAACAGAAATTTAATTAGAAATTTTTCAATCATCGCCCATATTGATCATGGTAAGTCGACCTTGGCTGATCGCATGATTCAAATGTGTGGTGGGTTGTCTGAGCGTGAAATGGAAGCTCAGGTTCTTGACTCAATGGATATTGAGCGTGAGCGTGGCATTACAATCAAAGCGCAAAGCGTGACTCTTGACTATAAAGCTGAAGACGGTAAAACATACCAGTTAAACTTTATTGATACGCCAGGCCATGTTGACTTCTCTTATGAGGTGTCTCGCTCGCTTGCAGCTTGTGAGGGCGCTTTACTAGTTGTTGATGCAGCGCAAGGTGTTGAGGCGCAAACTGCTGCAGTTTGTTATATGGCTGTTGAGCAGGATCTCGAGATTGTTCCTGTTTTGAATAAAATTGATTTAGCACAAGCAAATCCTGATGCTGTTGCTGATGAAATCGAGGAAGTTGTCGGTATTGATGCAAGTGATGCTGTTGGTGTTAGTGCTAAAACTGGCCTTAATGTTGAAAAAGTTCTCGAAGCAATAGTTCATAAAATTCCTGAACCAACTGGTGATCCGTCTGCGCCACTTCAAGCTTTAATTATTGATTCTTGGTTTGATTCTTATTTGGGCGTGGTGTCTTTGGTTAGAGTTATGCAAGGCACGCTAGCCGCTAATGAAAAAATTCGTGTAATGTCTACCAATGGCGAGCATTTAGTTACAGATGTTGGTGTGTTTACTCCTAAGCGTGTATCGAAAAGCCATCTTTATGCCGGAGATGTTGGTTATGTAATTTCTGGCATCAAAGATATCGATGGGGCACCAGTAGGTGATACTTTAACTCATGCCTCTAAAGGAGCAGTTGAACCTTTAGCTGGTTTTGAAAAAGTTAAGCCGCACGTATTTTGTGGTTTGTTCCCAATTGATGCTAGTGATTTCGAAGATTTTCGTGAAGCACTTGCAAAACTAAGGCTAAATGATGCCTCATTATTTTATGAGCCTGAAAATTCATCCGCACTTGGTTTTGGTTTTCGTTGTGGCTTTCTTGGTATGTTGCATATGGAAATCATCCAGGAGCGTTTGTCACGTGAGTATGACCTTGACCTTATTACTACTGCGCCAACCGTTGTTTATGAAGTTGAAGATTCAAAGGGAAATGTTAGTCAAATTGATAATCCAGCTGATCTGCCTGACCCTGGTTCAATTAATGAAATTCGCGAACCAATTGTTGAAGTAAGCCTATTGACTCCTCAAGAATTTGTTGGTCAAATTATTCAGCTTTGTGTTGAAAAGCGTGGTGTGCAGAAATCTATGAACTATGTTGGGCGTCAAGTTTCAATTGTTTATCATTTGCCATTGAACGAAGTTGTTTTAGATTTTTTTGATCGTTTGAAATCTTCAACTCGTGGTTATGCTTCGATGGATTATCATTTCTTAAAGTTTGAAGCAGCTGATTTAGTTAAGCTTGATGTGCTGGTAAATGGTGAGTGTGTTGATGCTTTATCAATTATTGTGCACCGTGATAATGCATATCAGCGTGGCCGTGACCTGGTGCAGAAATTAAGGGAGTTAATTCCGCGTCAGATGTATGATGTGGCGTTGCAGGCTGCTATTGGTTCGCACGTAATTGCGCGCGAGACAGTTAAAGCTTTACGTAAGAATGTGACAGCAAAGTGTTATGGTGGTGACGTTTCTCGTAAGCGTAAGCTTTTAGAAAAGCAGAAGAAAGGTAAAAAGCGCATGAAGCAGGTTGGAAGGGTTGAGATTCCGCAGGAGGCATTTTTGGCGGTACTGAAGACTGATGGTGGCAAAAAAGAATAATGTAAGCTGGATCCTGCGGTCAAGCCGCGGGATGACTGGGTATTTTTAGGCTTCGCAGCTAATAATTTAGTTACTATTCTGTGGTTAGTATATTTTGTTGCCCCGTAGTTAGGGTATTTTGCTACTCCGTGGTTGGGAGGTTTTGTCACCCCTCACCTGTTGCGGGGTCCGGTAGAATAATATAAGAGAAAAATATGGATTTAAGTTTAAGTTTTCCTTTATTTTTAACGTCATGTCTATTTGTTACGGGCATAATTACGCTATTTGATAAGCTGTTTTTGCGCAAAAGGCGTCTGACTGACTTTAAAGACGAGCCTAAAGTCGTCGAATATGCCCGCGCCTTTTTTCCTGTAATTCTTTTAGTTTGGGTTGTTAGATCTTTTATATTTCAGCCATATCGCGTACCAACAGGATCTCTTGAGCCAACTGTAGTCCCTGGAGATTTAATAGCAGTAGATCAGTTCTCATATGGCGTTCGATTACCGATAACTAGATCTAAAATCTTCTCAGTTGGCGAGCCAAAAACAGGTGATATAGCTCTTTTTCACTGGCCAGTTAATTTTCCGGTTATCTTTGTGAAAAGAGTAATTGGTATACCAGGTGATCACATTGTTTATAAGAATAAAATACTTTATATAAACGGAGTCGAGGCAAAACAAACAGCGGATGGTGTGGGTTTTGACGAGTATAAAGGTAAAGCTGTTGAGAAACGTATTGAAAATTTAAACGGAATTAAACATGAAATTTATATTGATCCAGATGATTCACCCATGAGGCCCTTGGATATTACTGTTCCCAATGGTTTTTATTTTATGATGGGCGATAATCGGGACGATAGCGATGATTCCCGTATGTGGGGGTTTGTTCCTGAGCATAATTTAATAGGGAAGGCGCATTATATTTGGATGAATTGGAATAAGACCGCTTCATGGTCTAAACCTTTACAATGGATACGTTGGAATCGTTTAGGTACAAAGTTGTAAGTTAGTTAATGAAAAATGATTTAAGTAAGTTAATGCGGAGCATTGGCTACACTTTTAAGGAAGAAGAATTATTAGAGGTGGCATTAAGCCACAGAAGCCTTGGTAAAACCAATAATGAGCGCTTGGAGTTTCTAGGAGATGCTTTAGTCAATTTCTTTGTTGGTGAGGCATTGTTTCAGACTTATCCAAATTATAAAGAAGGACGCTTGAGTCGTACTCGAGCAGCACTCGTTAATGGCGAACACCTCGCCTCAATTGCCAAATCTATGAGTATTGGGGATTACTTGAGATTGGGTCAGGGTGAATTAAAAAGCGGAGGTTTTAGGCGTCATTCGATCTTGGCTGATTCCTTAGAGGCCATAGTAGGCGCTATTTATTTGGATAGCGATATTGAGTCTTGTCGTAAAGTTGTTCTGACTTGGTATGGCGATCAAATTGAATGTTTAGGTAAAACTCTTTCGCAAAAAGATCCTAAAACAAGCCTACAAGAATTTTTGCAGGCGAATAAAATCCCTCTTCCTGAGTATGAGGTTGTTTCAGTTGAGGGAGAGTCTCACGATCAGGTTTTTACAGTTAAATGTAAGGTCAAAGGGGTTGATGCTTGCACCGAAGGTGAAGCTAGGTCAAGACGTAAGGCTGAGCAAATAGCAGCAGAAAAATTTTTAGAGATATTGAAAAATGAAGCAAAAAAAACAAGATAAGCAACATTGCGGTTTTGTAGTATTAGTTGGTAGACCAAACGTTGGTAAGTCAACTCTGTTCAATGCTATGTTAGGTCAGAAAATAAGTATTACGGCGGATAAACCACAGACCACTCGTCATAGAATAATGGGTGTTAAAACTGTGCATAATACACAAATGATTTTCTTAGATACCCCTGGTCTAAATAAAGTTTTAGCACCAAAGCATGCTTTGCATAAATATATGACTGAGGTTACTGTTCAGTCTTTAGAAGAGGTAAACGTTGCTGTTTTCATGGTAGAAGCCTTAAAGTTTACGGAAAACGACGAGGCTATTTTGAGGTCCTTAGTTGAAAAAAAACTACCTATTATTTTGGCTATTAATAAAGTTGATAGAGTTAAGGAAAAAGAAGAGTTGTTGCCGTATATGCATGAGTTAAGTCAAAAAGCAGAGTTTGCAGCAACCGTACCAATGTCAGCATTAAATTCACAAAATATAGATATTTTGCAGAAAGAAATTGAAAAATATATTCCTGAGGATGATTTTTATTTTCCTCCAGATGTTTCAACAGCTTCTAGCGATGAATTTTTGGCGGCTGAGCTAGTTCGCGAAAAATTGATGCGTCTTTTAGGGCAAGAAGTTCCATATGCTCTGACTGTTGAGATTGAAGTTTTTGAAGTTAAAAACAAAAAGTTGCAAGTCAATGCCTTGATTTGGGTTGAGCGTGATGGGCAGAAAAGAATTGTCATTGGTAAGAAAGGTGAGATGCTGAAAAAAGTTGGCATTTCAGCTAGAAGGTCAATGGAGTCTCTTTTTGGGGAGCATGTTAATCTTCAGCTTTGGGTTAAGGTGAAGCGTGGTTGGTCTGATGATGAGAGGGCGCTTCAGCGCTTCGGTTATAAGTCATCTTGATTGACCAGTAATTGTCAACAGACCCTAATATTTTTATATATAACTCATGATCAAGGCAGCTACGGTCCCGCTCTTTATTTTGAGGGTGGTTTGTTAGCGTGCAGTGAAAGATTTAAGTCTATGTTGTGTTTTTCGTAAGTATAGGTTGACGGTAGAATTCGGTTTTTTTAATAAAAAGGTTTTTTATGGCTGAGCTAGAAAAGGCATTTGTTTTGCATCGTCGTTTGTATCGAGATACCAGTTTGCTTCTTGACTTATTTACAGAAAAAGAGGGTAGAGTTCAAGTTATTGCTCGTGGGGCTCGACGCCCAAAATCAAGATGGCGTGCCTTGATGCATCCATTTGTTCCTATCCAAGTAAGTTGGAAAGGAAATGGTAGTCTACTTAATTTGTCTGCAGCTGAGCCAGATGGTATAGCTTTCCATCTTATGGGTACTAATCTTGCTGCAGCCTTTTATCTAAATGAAATTTTAGTTAAAGTTTTGCCTTCGCATGACTGTTATAAAAGTGTTTTTCACAATTATTCTTATGTTATAGAGAAGCTAGATGAAAGTGATGAGTCTCTGATTTCAGGATTGCTGAGGTGGTTTGAGCAGCGTTTGTTAATTGAGCTTGGTTATGGGATTAATTTAAAGCATGATGTTTTTGTAGATGAAATTAATCCAAAGTGTTGGTATTGCTTTGATCCAGAAAGAGGTTTGGTGCCAAGTGATCAGCAAGAACCAACTAACGTTTTTTTTGGTGAGCACTTAATAGCAATCTCCAATGAGGATTTTTCTAAAAAGTCTGTATGTCATGCGGCAAGAAGACTTTTTCAGCCAATGATTGTTAGTCTGTTGCATCATAAACCGATCTATAGTCGAGAGTTAGTCTAGGGCCTGTTGGCAATTCTTTTTACGGATGCAAGTGCAAATAATTTGTGCCCCCTTTTTTTAATTTGTTAAATAGCTAAACTATTCGCCTTATTAAAATTAATGACTAAATTTTCATTAAACTCTTAACATTGTTGTCCTGCAACAAGAATTGTCCACAGGCTCTAAGTTAGTATTGTGCTTTTCAAGATTTATTTGTTCTGTTAAAATTTAATAATGTTGCATAGGATTTGCAGGTTTTTATGTCAGATTTGTTTAGAAAGGAAGCTCTTTCTCGTTTATCAGATCCCGAGGAATTAGATGAGTTGTTTGCTGTCACCTCTCCTCGCGCTTGGATTTTATTAATAAGTCTTATTGTTCTGCTTGTAATAGGTATTTTTTGGTCTGTATTTGGATCTGTCTCTATGCATGTTACAGGTAAAGGGGTTCTTATCGCTGAAAATGAGGCTGTATATGAGGTTTCTGTTCATCAAACTGGTCGTGTACTTAAGCTATATAAAAATATTGGTGATCGTGTCGAAAAGGGTGAAATGCTTGCAACTATTGAAGCCAGACCTTTAAAGATAGAATTGGAAGCTAAACTTGATAGTTTGAATACAGCTCGTGATCAGTTTAAAGTCATGCAAAAATTTGTGGCGAAAGATAATCAGTTAGCAAGGGAAAAGCAAAAGCAAATTCGCACCAATCTCGAACAATTAAAGAAAAACACTGAAATTTATCTTGAATATCTAGGACGTTCAGTTGATGCGCATAAACAAGCTTATAAAGAAGATATCGTCACAGAAATGGAATTTGCTAAAGCACAAAATGATCTTTATCAGGCTCAAAACCAAATTAAAGATTATTCGCAAAAAATTCTTTCTAGTCAGCTTGAAGAAGATAGATTGCTCAATCAAAACTCTGAAAAGCTTAATAATCTAAAAGAAAAGATTTTAAATCTTCAGAATGAAGTTGAATCAATTACTGCGAAATTAAATCTTGCAACAGAAGTTAAGAGTCCTGTTGCTGGAATTTTAGTTGATCTGATGACGAAGCAAGGAGATATGGTTAAGGCTGACCACATGATAGCAAGTATTGAGCCTGAGGCTCGTCATATTGATGCTGTTGTATATGTCAAAGCAGATGATGCGACTCGCCTTAGGAAAGGTATGAAGGCAACGGTTTCACCCTCAGGTATACCGAAAGAAGAATTTGGTGCAATTGAGGGTGTAGTTAAATCTGTTGGGTTTTACCCTGCAACTAAAGATAGTATGTTTTCAGTAATAGGAAATGATCAGCTTATTTCTTCATTTGTTAAAGATGGTCCCGTGGTGGTAGTTAGGCTGGATTTGTATAACGATCCAAATACTGTATCTGGATTGAAATGGACTAATAAAAAAGGGCCTAAGATAAAAATTGCTACAGGAACAATTGCCACTGGAAGCATTAAAGTTCGCTCTAAACCGCCTATTTATTCAATATTGCCATCTTTAGAAAAGGTTTTTAGTTGATATGGTAAAGTCATTTTTAACTAAAGTTAAAGAGAGATTTGCAAGAAGAAGTGTTCCAACGGTTTTGCAAATGGAAGCTCTTGAGTGTGGAGCCGCATCTCTTTCTATGATTTTGGCCTACTATGGTCGATGGGTTTCACTAGAAGAGTTGCGTTTGAAGTGTGATGTCACAAGAGATGGCAGTAACGCAGCTAATATATTGAAAGCTGCTCAACATTATGGGCTTGAGCCATCTGCGTATAGAGTTGAGCCTGAGGAGCTTGACGAAGTTGTTCTTCCAGCAATTATTCATTGGAATTTTGTTCATTATGTTGTTTTAGAGCGTATTACTGATGAGGCGGTTTATCTAGTTGATCCAGCATCGGGCCCTAAAAAAATTACGCATGAAGAATTTAGTGGCTCATTTACCGGTATAGTTCTAGAATTTACTTTAACTGATGAATTCGAGAAAGGCGGCATAAAACCGAATATCATACCTAATCTTATTAAGAGGCTAAAAGGTTCTTGGTTGTCATTAGGTTTTATAGCAGTAGCTAGTTTTGGTTTGGTTCTGCCGGGTATTGCAATTCCAGGGTTTTCCAAAATATTTATAGATCAAGTTTTGATCCATAAAACCGGTGGAATTATTAAAACTTTACTTATTGGAATAGCAATAACAGCATTTTTACAAATGATGTTCACTTTCTTGCAGCAGCTTTATTTGGTCAGGTTGCAACAGAAGCTTTCGCTGAAAGAATCGGCTAAGTTTACTTGGTATACTATGCGTTTACCTATGAATTTCTTTACGCAGCGTTTTGCTGGAGATATTTCAGAGCGAATAAGCAGTAATGATAATGTTGCCCAATTATTGTCTGGTCAGTTAGGTACAAATGCTTCTAACCTCATAAGCTTAATTTTCTATTTAATAGTTATGTTTTTGTATAGTGTACCTTTGACACTAATTTGTGTGGTTTTATCTTTAGTTAATGTTGCTGTAATGTTTTGGGTTGCGCGCATTCGAATAGATAATAGTCGCAAGCTCATCAAGGCAAGTAGCAAACTATCTGGTGGCTTGATGAGTAATCTCAATATGATGGAAACCTTCAAAGCCATGGGCGGGGAAGGAGACTTTTTTCAAAGTTTATCTGGATTGCAAGCTAAATATATAAATGCTCAAAGTCAATCTGAGACTATCAATGCAGTTGTTAATGTCGTGCCTACTTTTTTAAATGCTTTGACCGTTATGGCTATATTAGGGGTTGGCGGTTTGCAAATAATGCAGGGAAGTCTAACTGTTGGTGGTTTGGTTGCTTTTCAAGCTTTAATGGGGAGTTTTAATGCTCCTTTATCTGGTTTGCTTGGTGTTGGCGGAGCTATTCAGCAGATTAGTGGTGATCTCCAGCGTTTGGATGATGTATTTAATTATCCTCAATCCCCTAGATATACAGTAAATCGTGAGAAAGCTAAGACTAACAAAAAACCTCGTCTAGATGGAGCGGTAGAATTAAAAAATATAACTTTTGGGTATAGTCAGTACGGAGAACCTTTACTGAAAGACTTTAGTTTAAATGTTAAGCCAGGGGGGCGAGTTGCTTTGGTGGGGAGGTCAGGTAGTGGTAAGTCAACTTTGGCAAAGCTAATTGCTAATCATTATCAGCCAAAAGAAGGGGTTATTAAGTTTGATGGAATTAATATTAATGAAATCCCTCCAGAAGTGTTAAGTATTTCATTTGCAACTGTTGATCAAAAGATAACTTTATTCCAGGGAACAGTTAAAGATAACTTAACTATGTGGGATGAATCTGTGCCTGAAAAAGATATTATAGAAGCTGCTAAAGATGCTGAAATTCACAACGTTATAACAGACCGTAAAGATGGATATTTAAGCGAGCTTGATGAGGGCGGTTATAACTTTAGTGGCGGTCAAAGGCAGCGTTTAGAGATTGCTAGAGCCTTAGTGAATAAACCTAGTATACTGGTTCTTGATGAAGCTACAGCGTCGCTTGATGCGTCAACTGAAAAGAAAATTGATGATAACCTAAGAAGGCGTGGATGTACTTGTATTATAATTGCTCACAGGTTAAGTACGATACGCGATGCGGATGAAATTATTGTTCTTGATGCTGGGAACGTTGTGCAACGTGGTACACACGACGAATTAATAAAAGACAAAAATGGAACGTATGCCCTAATGATTAAGGAGGGTGCTTAATGAATAAACAGACCCTTCAGTATTGTGTTGAAAATGGTAAAGTTCTTAAGTCTCCAGCAAACCATCCATTATTGCTAGATGATATTTCAAAACTATACATGGTTAAGAGTGGCTACGTTGATATTTTTGTTATGTCAAAGATCAAGGGTAAGCCTGAAGGTAGAAGAACTCATGTAACTAGAGTAGAAGCTGGTAATCTTATTTTTCCTGTTGAGTATAAAGGTAAAGATAAGCAAGAAAAATTTGCGTTAGTAGATGTTGGGGAACCAAAAACAGAAATTATTGAGCTCTCGGCAGATAAAATCCTAAATTATTTAATTAAAAAAGATCCAAAGTCCTTAATTAAAACAATAGATTCCTGGGTTATAGGGCTTTACAGTAATATTGTTAAAGATTCTGACCAGCACGTTGAAGCTTGCCCCACAGATAATTTAAGCGATATTACTGTAGAGAAAGGGCAAGAAATTACCTTTGGCAGCCATGTTAAGTGGATTGAACTAAAAGATAAAAAATCGCATCTTTTAGGCTTGAAAAAATCTATACCTAAGAATTGTTTTCTCCCTGTCACGAGAGGGGTTTTGGTTAGGTTTGAAGACTCAGCTCGATATAAAGTTCTTAATACTATAGAGGTTGTCAAGAAAAAAGATTTTATTGATCATTTAGATGAATTCCATCATTTAATAATCTCTTGTTTTAAAGAAAAAATTAAGATTGAAGATAAGCAAATAGAGAGCAGAGTTGAAGAAAGGTTACAGCACGATTCTGAAGTTCTAGACGCCTCATTAAAAGAGTTTTTACACGTCTTAAATCCTGACGAAAAAAAGTTTTCGTGGAGCTCTATTGATTCGGAGCCTCTTTTTGCAGCATGTGAAGTTGTCGCTAAACATTTAAACATAAAAGCTGTCTTACCCAAAAAAAGTGAAGATCACCCTTTGACCATTGAAGAAATTGCTTTGGAATCTAACTTTCAGACTCGTGCAGTACATATTACTGGAAAATGGTGGAAAAGAGATGGTGGTGCGTTATTAGCATTTAAGTCAGATACTAATATGCCTTGCGCCCTAATTCCTACATCTTCTTCAAGTTATGATCTTGTAGAGCCAGGTAAAACTGCAGTACCAGTTAATAAAGAAGTTGCCGCATTAATTGGAGAGGATGGTTACATGCTTTATCCTCCTTTGCCTGAAGATTTATCTAAGAAGACAGATTTATTGAAATTTGCATTAACAGGTATGCACGCAGATATATTGCGTTTAATTATTGTTGCAATTGCTTCAGGTGCTCTAGGACTTTTAACCCCTATATTAACTGGGTATCTATTTTCTACAGTGATACCTGAAGTTGATCTAGGCCAGTTTGGTATGGTGATTTTAGCTTTATTCGCGGGATCCTTAGGGTTGGCAAGCTTTGGATTGGTTGAAGCATTTGCAATGATTAGGCTTGGCATAAAAGCTGATATAAAAGTAGAATCTGCGATTTTTGATAGGCTGAGTAGGCTGAAAGTTCAATTCTTTAAAAAATATAGCGTTGGTGACATGGCAACAAGAGTTATGGCAATAAACTCAATTCACCATTCCTTGACTCAATTAATGCCCTCTGTTTTTGGTATGATTGTTGCTCTACCAAGTTTCTTTTTGCTTATTTATTACTCTCCTGTTTTGGCCGCAATTTCATTAGTTTTTATTGTAGGCCTTTTGGTAGCAAATATATCTTTTAGTTTGATTCAATTAAGATATGAAACAACATACCAGGAAGTACATGGTCAGACTAGTGGTGTTATTTTTCAAATAATTAATGGTATAGCAAAAATTCAGGGCGCAAGCGCTGAAGTTAAAGCTTTTAAGTGGTGGACTAAATACTTTGCTAAGCAAAAGCGCACATACTATGCAGCTATGTTTTTGCATTGTATAGAAGGGGCTTTTAATGCCGCAGTTATGCCTTTGATGTTAATTTCTATATATGCTGTTATTAGCTATTTAATTAAGGATTTTCCTTTGGGAACTTTCATGGCATTTAATGCGGCATTGGGTCAATTTATGGGGGCTATGCTTGCACTAGCTGGAGTGGTAAATACTTCTTTATCCATTATTCCTACATTCAAGCGTGGGAAAGTTATTTTAGATGCTCCACTTGAATCTTCAACAGAGAAAACTGACCCAGGAAAATTAAATGGAAGTATCGAAGTAAGCAATGTTTCATTTAAATATGATGAAGATGGACCAGAAATATTAAAGGATATAAATTTAACGATAAATCCTGGTGAATTCGCGGCTATTGTCGGGCACTCTGGTTCTGGTAAATCAACTTTAGCTAGGCTTGTTTTGGGTTTTGAGACACCAACTAAGGGATCTATTTACTACGATAGTAAAGATTTAGATAGTTTAAACAAAAGAAAGGTAAGGCAGCAAATTGGTGTTGTGTTTCAAAACAGCTCTTTGATGTCAGATACTATTTATAAAAATATAATAGGTTCATCTACAACTTTAACTATGGATGATGCGTGGTATGCTGCAGATATGGCAGGCTTGGCTGAGGATATAGATAAATTACCGATGGGAATGCAGACTTTGCTTTCTGAAGGTGGAGGTACTTTATCAGGAGGTCAACAACAAAGATTGATGATTGCTCGCGCATTGGTAAGAAAGCCTGAATTTTTACTATTTGATGAAGCAACCAGTGCATTAGATAATCACACACAAAACATTGTTAATAAGCACATTGAAGAGTTGCAGATAACTAGGATTGTTATTGCTCATAGGCTTAGTACTATAGTGAATGCAGATAAAATTTATGTTATTGATAAAGGTGAGTTAGTGCAGCAAGGTAGTTATGATGATTTGATTAATCAGCCTGGATTATTTGCTGAATTAGCTAAAAGACAGATTGCTTAGGAAAATAAATGCAAAGAAAATTTAATGGTAAAATTATTAACGGGTCGATTGGAGTATTATTTGTCTTATGCTCTTTCTATAGCTCTATTTCTTTTGCTCGTACTGGCTTGATTTCAGTTTATATGCAAGCACTAAAAAATGATCCTGTGATAGATTCAGCCAGAGAAACTTGGCTTGCTAGCCGCGAAACCTTGCCACAAAATTTGGCTCCACTATACCCGAGCCTTTCTGCAACAAGCTTCGTAAAAACAAATGAAAGCATGAGCAAGACTCAAGGTGACCCTAGAACTAGATTTAGATTTAGAACCAGAGGTTATGGTCTTAGTTTGTCGCAGAAAGTTATTGATTTTTCTCAGTTTATAAAAGTAAGTAGGGCTGAAAACTCAGTTAAATCTAGTTGGATGACTTATCTAAATGCTGAGCAAGAACTTATGTTTCGTGTTGCCGAGCGTTATATTGGTGTTTTAAAGGCTCAGGCAACTTTAAAATATGCAATTGCTCAAAAAGATGCTGCTAAAAAGCAATTGGATTTGGTTTCAAAACGTAAAATATTAGGTATTGCACCTGCTTTACCAGTTACTAATGCGAGATCATTTTATGAGAACTCTAGTCTGTCTGTAACTGTTGCAAGAAATGCACTTGTTGCTGCTAAAGAATTGCTACGTGAAACTACAGGTAGATATTACGATAGCATTGCTGATCTCAATAAACGAATTCCACTCCTGAAACCTTACCCTAGAGCCAAAAGTCACTGGTTAAAGGAAGCGATGATAAATAATCCTAGTATTTTGAGCAGTTATTATGATGTTAAAGTAGCTGAAAAAACTTTAGGTATAAATGTTAGTGGACATCTGCCAACCTTAACTGCAAATGCTAGCTATGACTATACTTACCAGAATGATCTATCAAGTACTGACTCAAGGTTTTCTGAATCTTGGGCTAAGGGTGCCTCTTTAAATTTAAGTATTCCTATCTTTGAAGGTGGTTTGGTTAACTCTCAGGTTAGAGAAGCAAAGCACAATTATTATAAAGCGCAAGATACGCTTTATGCTAACAAAAGAGATGTTTGGAAAAATGTTAAGACCACATACTCTTCACTACTTACTGATATTCAAAAAGTTATTTTAGATAGGGCTGTGGTTAAAGCCGCCGAAGATTCATACAGAATTACCCAACGTTCTTTTGAATTGGGCAAAGAATCAATGATTAATGTTTTGAGCACTTTGCAAAATCTTTATACCGTTAAGGGTACTCAAGCTCAAGATAGATATAGTTATGTATTAAATTGGCTTAGGCTAAAACAAAATGTTGGTCTTATTTCTTATCGTGACTTAAAGAAACTCGATAGTTGGTTAAAAAGCTAATTAATTGTGCCATAACCAGATACTACACTGACAAATTGTCACTGCAATCTACATTGCTTTGTAGGGTGCGATTTTTTAATTTTATGAGCTTTAGTTTTTGCTAGAAGACTATCATCCCGCACTTGTTCCGGGATCCGGTGAGATATTCTCCCAGGCCCCGCAACAAGTTCAGGGTGACATGGTATTAGCTAAAGTAGCATGATGATATTAGTTAATTTTAAAAATATTTTTTAACACAACCTGTTAGAGTTAAAATTTTCGTACCCTACAGAGTCTACATTGTAGCTTATTCCTATGATTTAATATTTATTTCATGATTTATGTAGCATTATATATGGACTTCTTGATAATAATCATAATGAAATGATTATAGCAAAATGTTAGTATTGCAACATTTGTAATACTGCATTTGGAGATTCCATGTCAAAAGATATTTTACTTGGCGTTAATATTGATCATGTAGCTACCATTAGAGAGGCGAGGGGGGTGCGATATCCAAGCCCTGCGGATGCTGCATTGTTGGCAATAGAGTCTGGAGCGGATAATATTACCTTGCATTTGCGCGAAGATCGTCGTCATATCAAAGAAAGAGATGTTACTTTAATCCAGCAAATAATTAATGTTCCTCTTAATTTTGAAATGGCTTTAAGCGATGAAATTATTGATTTTGCAATAGAGATTAAACCTGAAATGTGCTGTATAGTGCCTGAAAAAAGAGAGGAGCTTACGACAGAGGGAGGTCTTGATGTTGTTGGGCTTGAAGCAAAAGTAAAATCTGCAACTAAAAAGCTCGTAAATGCAGGAATATCAGTATCTTTATTTATTGAGCCTGATAAAGATCAAATTGATGCAGCAAAAAGAACAGGTGCTGATGCAGTAGAAATTCATACAGGGCGGTATGCAGACGCTGAAACTGAAGATGAAACATTAGTGGAATTTGATAAGATTGCTGATGCCGTCGAATATGCTCATGAAGTTGGTTTGCGTGTAGATGCAGGTCACGGACTTCACTATTATAATGTTGAGCCTATAGCTCAGCTAGAACACTTGCACACCCTTAACATAGGCCATAGCATTGTTGCTAAAGCAGTTATGGTAGGTTTTAAAAATGCCGTAAGTGAAATGAAAAAATTAATAAGGAATGCTTAATGAATAGACAAGTTAGTGTGAAGATTCTAGATTCTAGAATTGGTTCTGAGTTTCCTATTCCAGCTTATGCAACTGAAGGATCTGCTGGTATAGATTTGCGTGCTTGTGTTGATGTTCCGCTAACGATACATCCTGGTGAAGTTAAAATGATTCAAACTGGCATTGCAATTCATTTAGAGGATCCAAATTTGGCTGCAACTATTCTTCCTCGTTCAGGTTTGGGTCATAAACACGGTATTGTTTTGGGGAATCTAGTTGGTCTTATTGATTCTGACTATCAAGGGCCGCTAATGGTTTCAGTTTGGAATAGAAGTAATGAGCCATATGAGGTGAATCCTGGAGAAAGGATAGCTCAATTAGTTATTCTTCCGGTAATTAAGGCTAAGTTTGAAATTGTAGAATCTTTTGATACTGAGTCTGCTCGAGGTATGGGTGGATTTGGCAGCACAGGGGTAGTTTAAGTTTATGTATCAGATACCTTCAAATATTCAAGATGTAATTTTTCGCGCCTACGATATTCGAGGCGTTGTGAAAGATGTGTTAACCCCAGATGTTGTCTATGCAGTTGGCCGTGCTTTTGGTGCTAAAGCTAGTGCTGCTGGTTTTAATACCGTAGCTGCTGGTAAAGATGGTCGATTATCTGCGCCAGTTTTATTTCCAGCTCTATGTAAAGGTATTCAAGATAGTGGTTGTAACGTTATTAGTATTGGTGCAGTGCCAACCTCAGTTTTGTATTACGCAACTCAGCACCTAAAGACTTATGCTGGTATCATGCTCACAGGTAGCCATAATCCTAAAGATTACAATGGCTTAAAGATGGTTATTAATAACAAATCTTTAACAAGCGATGAAATTCAAGACTTAAAAGAAAATATTAAGTCTGGAAATCTCTCTTCAGGCGAAGGTCACTTTGATGAAAAAGATGTTCGTGAAGCTTACATCAAAGATATTACTTCCAAGCTAAATTTAAAACGTAAAATGAAGGTCGTAGTTGACTGTGGAAACGGTATCGGCGGTGATATTTTTCCTCGTTTAATCGAAGAATTGGGTTGTGACGTTGTAAAATTACATTGCGAAATTGATGGTAATTTCCCTAATCATCATCCTGATCCAAGTGTAGCTGAAAATCTTGTTGATTTGCAGAATGCAGTTATTGAAAACAAAGCTGATATTGGATTAGCTCTTGATGGTGATTGCGATAGGCTGGGTGTTGTTAGTTCAGATGCGAAAATTATATGGCCTGATAGGTTAATGATGTTTTTGTCTCGTGAAGTTTTAAAAGATTATCCTGGTGAGAAAATTATCTTTGACGTTAAATGTAGCAGGCATTTAGCAACGATTATTAAGGAAGCCGGTGGCGAGCCTGTTATGTCAAAAACAGGACATTCTTTGTTGAAGAAAAAGCTTCAAGAAACTAAAGCTCCTTTAGCAGGTGAGTTGAGTGGGCATATTTTCTTTAATGATAAATGGTATGGTTTTGATGATGGCCTGTATGTTGGTGCCAGACTGCTTGAAATGTTGTCTGAAGATGGTAGGTCAGCTAGCGAAATTTTTGACGAGTTGCCTGAAGATGTAAGCACTCCAGAACTCAAATTATATGTAGACGAGGATAGAAAATTCGTTTTAATGAGTGAAATTGCTGAAAAAGCCAAATTTGAGAATGCCGAGTCAATAAACTCTACCGATGGTTTGCGTGTGGTTTTCAGTAAAGGCTGGGGTTTGGTTCGTCCTTCTAATACAACTCCTTGCCTAACTTTGCGCTTTGAGGCGTCTGATGAAGACTCACTTAATGAAATAAAAAATGAATTCAGAGCAGAGCTGTTATCTGTAGATGCTAGTTTGGAGCTTCCATTTTAAATGTCTTATGGTCTGTTAGCTAGGTTTGCTCTGGTTAGCATATTTCGGGGCTTGCAACTACTCTTAAGTTTATATTTAATTATATTAGGGCCTGTTTATTTATTTTGGGCAACTATTTAGGGACTGTTAATAATTGGTGTTGCAAGGCGAAAATATCTAGAATGCATTGAAAATTTCTTCTTTAATTAGGCGAATAGTCTCTATATTTAACGAATTAAAGGGTAAATTTTCACAAATTATAGAAATTTGCAGCTGTAAGACCAATTGTCAACAGGCCCTAATCAGGGAGGATTAAATTAGTGAAAGACGCTTTTCATAAATTATCTCATTATCTTTGCATGTTTTTCTCTTTTATACTTCGTATGCTAGATTGGTTTAAACCTTTGGGTGATCTAGCAGCAAGAATTTGGATTTCTGAAATATTCTTTCGGGCTGGTGTATTGAAACTAATGAGTTGGAATTCAACGATCATGCTTTTTGCTCATGAATTCCAAGTTCCTTTTCTTTCTCCCTATGTAGCAGCAGTTATAGGAACGACTGCAGAGCTGATTCTTCCTGTTTTATTGGTTTTAGGTCTTGGAAGTCGAATTATGATAGCTGTATTTTTTGCGTATAACGCAATTGCAGTAATTTCATATCCTGAATTATGGTGCTCAGGTTTTTCTGCAGGACTTGGCGATCATCTTAACTGGGGGCTTCTGCTAGCTATGCTGATGTTTCATGGTCCAGGCAAGATATCCCTGGATTATCTTATTATGAAAAAATGGGGAACAAGTGGAGATATAAAACATAATGTTTGATGCCTAGCTTTGGCCTACTAAATACTTGCATGTGTAAGGGTCGTAAACATTTCTTAGGGGGTAATTATGTCTAAAAAAAATTTGGTAAAAGCAGCTGTCGTTGGTGCCTTGTCAGCGGGATTAGTTTTGTCTGCTGGAGCTACGAAAGCAGCTTCGCCTAATGATATGGAAAAATGCTATGGTGTTGCTAAGGCAGGAATGAATGACTGCGGCGGAAAAGGAACTGGACATTCTTGTCAAGGTCAATCCAAAACTGATGGCGACCCAAATGACTGGTTGTATTTAAAAAAGGGAAGTTGCGAAAAGATAATTGGCGGCTCTTTGACGTCAGGGTATAAGAAAAAAGGCAGATAAGCTTTTGGTGAGTATTTCAGGGAAGAGCTCATTCAAAAAAAGTAAAATTCAAGGGGTTGGAATAGGTCTTCGTTCTTGCCATTATCAATCAATCATACAGCATAAGCCACGCATTCCTTGGTTTGAAGTTATTTCAGATAATTATATGATTGAAGGCGGCCCTGAACTTAATTACTTGGAGTCTATTCGAAATGATTATCCTATAGTTATGCATGGCGTAGGGATGTCTGTAGGTTCTGTTGATGATTTGAATATGGACTATCTTGGAAAGCTTAGATCTCTGAAAGAACGGTTTGAGCCGGCATGGATTTCAGATCATCTATGCTGGGTTTCCGCCGACAAAAGATATTTTCACGACCTTCTGCCTTTGCCGTATACACAAGAGTCCATTGATCATGTTGCCAAAAGAGTGCAGCGGGTTCAGAATGTTTTAGGTGAAAGAATTCTCTTAGAAAATGTCTCCAATTATATGACTTACAAAGCAAATGAAATGACTGAGTGGGAATTTTTATCTAATGTTGCTGAAGCTGCTGACTGTAATATTTTATTAGATATTAACAATGTTTATGTAAGTAGTTATAACCATAAGTTTGATCCGTTCCTTTATCTTAATGAGATTCCAGTTAATAGGGTTAAGCAGTTTCATTTGGCAGGTTACCAGGATAAGGGTTTGTATTTATTTGATAGTCATAGCGAAAAGGTGAAGCCTCCTGTTTGGGATTTATATGAATTTGCCGTCACCAAGTTTGGCAGCATTCCAACCCTGATAGAGTGGGATGATGATATCCCTTCTTTGAGTGATTTGTTAACCGAGGCAAATAAAGCCAGTAAAATTATCTGGAAATAACTTAGGATGTTAAAAGAGATTCAACAAGTTTTCGCAGATGATTTCTCATCAAATAGTAGTGAGTTTTTGAAATATATTGGCGGTGGAGGGTGTGAGGAGATGTCATCCTGTAGTCCGGCGCCAAAATTTATTGGGCTTGATGCTATCCAAGGCTTAGAAATATACAGAGAAAGCATAATTGCGGGGTTGGCTAGATCTTTAACAGAGATTTATCCAGTTTGCGTAAAACTAATTGGCTTGGAATCGTTTAGTTTGTTAGCTTATAGGTATTCTGAAAATTACCCTTCCTCAAGTCCCAGCCTTATAAATTATGGCCAAAAATTCTCTGCTTTTTTAAACTCAATTCCTCAGATGGGGGTAGCTCTTCCTTATTTTCCGGATGTGGCAGCTTTAGAGCTTTTAGTGCACAACGCGTATTATGCATCTTCTGGTAGTGACATTGACTTATTTCGTTTCAATCAACTGACTCCTAGCAAACAAAGCAAAGTTGTTTTTGATTTGACCCCTTCATTTGGTCTGGTAAGTTCTGAGTTTCCAATAAAGCATATATGGGAGGTCAGTCAGGATGGTGCAGATGATGAAATTGTATCGCTTGATGAAGGAGCTGATTTTTTAGCTGTGCACCGCTTTGGTAATGAAGTTAGGATCGAAAGTTTATCTGCTGAATTATATTTATTTCTTGGTGAAATGTGCAAGGGACTTACGTTGAGTGAGGCTTTATCTTCGGTTCTTAATGAGTTTAACGAGTTTGATTTTCAGGCAAGTATTCAGCTAGCCCTTGATAAGGGTTTTATCTATGGATTTCATGTCCAAAATTAACCTTCCAATATAGATGCTAAAGCTTGCCAAAGCTAAGCCTGCAATAACGTCTACCAAATAGTGCCAGCCTAGTGTAATTGTTGATATTAATACCAGTAGGTTTAGTAGTAAAATTGGTGGCAAAAGCCATCTAATATTTTTGCATGCATAAGTTATAAGTGTGATCCACACGATATGAAATGATGGCATTGCAATCATTCCTCCTTGCCCACCTTGAATAGGTAAATAATTGTGTATATTTCTAAATTTTTCTGAGGTATGGAGTTGGACATTTGTGAAGTGCTCATTTAGAAAAATACCTGCAGGACCAATTGTGGGGTAGAAATAATAAAATGTTGTGCCAATTATAAATGAAATAACCATTGCAGTAGCAAATATATTTAATGTCTTATTGTCGTTATAAATGCCAACTATAAGTGGGATGATAAGCAGCTCAAATACTAGGCTGTTGTAAGCTACTTTAGAAGTTATTTTTATTATTGGGTTTGCGTAGGTCCAGTTCAGCCAGGCCATTTGATCAAAAAACAAAATTTTATCCAGTTTGACAAGGTTTGGGTCAATGTAGTGAAAAGGTGTGTATTGAATTCCGGTACAGGATATTAAAGTGGTTAAGGAAAACATGTAAACCAAAAAGAAAGCTCTGCCGAAGTTTGCAAGCCTTGGGTTAGAGTTTCTTGCTATTGATGACATATAAAAAAGCAGGATGAAAAAGGGGAAGTTAATTAAGAGCATCGGGAATATATAGTTAATTCCCGTGTACTTTGTGGTTAATTGGTTTATACCCATGAATATAATGCTGGAGGATATTGTAAGAAGCATGCCAGAAAGTATAACTTTGTCAGGCCACGTAAGAATGTTAATTTTGTCTTGGATGATTTTGCTCATCTGTTCATTTTAGCATTGCTTAATTTTTTTTTGCTATTTTTATATTCGAAAAAGATATTGAAAGTATCATTTTCAGGGTTGAATTTATTAAAATGCTAATTATTTAGCTATTAATGCTTGAAAAGTTTAATTAGTCTGCTAGAATACATAAATCGTCGATGCGGGGTGGAGCAGTCTGGTAGCTCGTCGGGCTCATAACCCGAAGGTCGTAGGTTCGAATCCTGCCCCCGCTACCAATTACTCTGTTGTGATTTGTGTATGTAGTTGCGTATCTAAATCTCAGTTGAGTTGAAAAATTTAAAATTGTTATTAGAATTATAGAAGTGGGCTGATGTGCCCATTTTTTGTATGGGGTTACTGATTAATGAGAATCGATGAAATCAATAAATTAATAGAGCCTGCTGTCTCAGCTTTAGGTTTGGAGCTTCTGGGGTGTGAGCAACTTGCTAGTGGCAAGAATGCTCGTTTCAGAATATTTATTGATAGCCCCAAAGGTATAGATGTAGAGGATTGTGCTGAAGTAAGTCGCCAAGTTACGGCACTTTTCGCTGTAGAGGCTCCTAATCTATTTGAGGCAGAGCTTGAAGTTTCATCTCCAGGGTTAGAAAGACCTCTATTTAAAGAGAATCATTTTAAACAGTTTATTGGAAAGCGAGCTAAGGTTCGTATAAAAAGACCTATTAACGAACGTAGAAACTTTACAGGTGTCATAAAATCTGTCGTTGATGGTAATGTTGTATTAGAAGTAGATGGTGAAGATGTGACAATTTCTGTCGCTGATATGGATAAAGCTAATTTATCGCCTGAATTTTGAGGAATAAAGAAATGAGTATTGATCATAAGCAAATTTTACTGATGGTGAGCTCTTTATCAAATGAGAAAGGGGTTGGCGAGGATGTTGTTTTCGAATCAATAGAGAAAGCAATTGCGGCAGTAACGGCTCGTAATTATCCTGAAACGGCGGTAATCAATGTCAATATTGATAAAGACACAGGACACTATGAATCTTTTCGTTGCTGGACGGTTGTTGAAAGCCCTGAGGAACTCGAAGACCCAGAGTTTCAAATTCTTTTGTCAGAAGCTCAAGAAGCTGACCCTGATCTTAAAGCAGGTGATATTATTGAAGAGCCAATTGATACCCCTGAGTTTGGTCGTATCGAGGCCCAGCACGCTAGGCAGGTGATATTCAAAAATGTTCGTGAGGCTGAACGTCAAAAAATCATGGATCGTTTTCGTAGGCACATTGGCGATCTAGTTAACGGTACTGTTAAAAGGGTTATGCGAGAGTTAGTTATAGTTGACCTTGGTGATAATGTTGAAGGCACTATGTTACGTGAAGAAATGATTCCTCGTGAAAACGTTCACTTAGGTGATAGAATTCGTGCATACCTATATGATGTAGAGGATGAGCGCAGAGGGCCAAGAGTTATGCTAACTAGGTCTCGCCCAGGAATGTTAAAAGCTTTATTTGAAATAGAAGTTCCCGAAATTTCAGAAGAAGTGATTGAAATCAAAGCAATTGCTCGTGATCCTGGTTCACGCGCTAAGATTGCAGTAAAAACAAATGATGGACGTATTGATCCTGTTGGTGCATGTGTTGGTATGCGTGGATCACGAGTGCAAATGATTACAGGTGAGTTAAACGGTGAAAGGATTGATGTTGTACTTTATGATGATAATCCTGCTCAATTTGTAATTAATGCAATGGCTCCAGCTGAGGTTGTTTCTATTGTTGTAGACGACGATAAAAAATCAATGGATATAGCTGTTCGCCAAGATCAATTGTCACAAGCAATTGGACGTAACGGACAAAATGTGCATCTTGCAAGTGAACTTACAGGTTGGACTCTTAATATCATGACTGAAGAAGAAGCTGAGCTTAAGGGCGAAAGTGAAGTAACTCAAATCCGTGATATGTTTGTTAAAGATCTTGATGTGGATGAAACAGTTGCTGATATCTTTATCGAAGCAGGTTTTACAACTTTAGAAGAAATTGCTTATGTGCCTGAGACTGAGCTTCTAAAAATTGACGGTTTTGATGCGGATATTGTTGAGGAGCTTCGTAATAGAGCTAATGATGTTCTTTTAGCTCGTGCTATTTCTGGCGCTGGTGCAGATGAATCAGAGGATGAAGCAGATTTATTTGCTGTTGAAGGTATGACGGAAGCCCTTTCTCAAAAACTTATGCTTAAAGGTATTAGTAATCGAGAAGAGCTTGCTGAGCAGTCTGTTGACGATCTTACTGATATCGAAGGTCTTGATGCCGATCAAGCAGCTGATTTAATTATGAAAGCTCGTGCACACTGGTTCACTGACGAAGATTAATATATGAGATGGTGTTAGCTTTTTATAGCGGCACCATAGTGATGATTTATAATTTGCTTTATAGAAGATAGAGGTTGATTTTAATGGCTAACACAACAGTCAAAGATCTTGCCAAAGTGGTAGGTATTTCAGTCGAGCGTTTGCTGGAACAACTCAAAAACGCTGGTATTCCTATTGCTGATGCTGATCAGGAGATCACTAACGATCAAAAAAGTGCGCTGTTAGCACATTTGCAGAGCTCACGTAGCAAAAAGACTACAATTAGTACTAGCTCAGCGAAATCATCTGATAGTGAAGGTTCGGCTGGGGATGTTCGACAAGGTAGCAAGAAAATTAGCGTTACTCGAATAAGGCCTTCTAAGCAACATCTTGAAAAGCTAAGAAAGCAAGCTGAAATGAAGCAGGCTGCCATTAAGCAGGCAGAAGAGGATGCTGAACGAAAAGCTGAAGAAGCGAAGAAAGCAGCAGAAGCTGCATCTGAGAAAGAACAAGATCAATCAGAGGTTGCTGACGTTCATGATCCTATTGCGGTTGAGCCTGAGGCTGAAGCAATGGTTGAAAGTCCAAAAGTTAAGGCGGAAGAGCCTGAGGATGTTGAGGTTCCGCCTAAAAAGGATGAAGCTCCAAAAGAAGCAGTTAAAAAAGAAACCAAAGAAGAAGTTTTAGATTCCAAAAAGCCTGCTGGCAAGAAAAAATCTTGGAAAGACAACAAGAAGGCTGAAGAAGAACGTCGTGCTTGGGCAGCGTTTAGCAAACATGCTAAAAAAGAAACATCTCTTGAACATGGTTTTACTAAACCAGCAGCCCCTAAAATTAGAGAAGTAGCCATTCCTGAAACTATTATTGTGTCTGATTTAGCGCAAAAGCTTGCTGTTAAAGCTGGTGAGTTAATTAAAGTTATGATGGAAATGGGTGCTCCAGCGACTATTAACCAAGTATTAGATCAAGAAACTGCATCTTTAGTAGTTGAAGAAATGGGGCATAAGGCTAAGCTACTTAAGTCTGATGCTCTAGAATCTGAGTTTCTTGAAGAAGTTGAAACCCAACAGGGTGAGAAGCAGTCTAGAGCTCCAGTTATCACAATTATGGGGCACGTTGATCACGGTAAGACTTCTTTGTTGGATTATATTCGTCGAACCAAAGTTACATCTTCTGAAGCAGGCGGTATTACTCAGCATATTGGTGCATATCAGGTTAATACCGATCGTGGAACTTTAACATTTCTTGATACTCCAGGGCACGAAGCATTCACTGCAATGCGAGCTCGAGGTGCTGAAGTTACCGATATCGTTATTTTAGTAGTTGCTGCAGATGATGGTGTAAAACCTCAAACCATAGAGGCTGTTCAGCATGCTAAAGCAGCTGGAGTTCCTATGGTTGTTGCTGTTAATAAGATTGACAAACCTGATATAGATGTTGATAGAGTTAAAAATGAATTGGCTCAGCGTGATGTTATCCCTGAAGATTGGGGTGGAGATGTTATGTTTATGCCTATTTCAGCAAAAACTGGTCAGGGTGTAGATGAGCTTCTTGATGCCCTATCAATTCAAGCTGAAATGTTAGAACTAACTGCCCCAGCAACTGGCCCAGCTAGTGGTGTAGTTGTTGAGTCAAGGGTAGAAAAGGGTAGAGGCCCTGTATCTACTATGTTGATTCGTGGCGGTAATTTGAAGAAAGGTGATGTTTTAATCGCCGGATCCGAGTATGGGCGTGTAAGAGCAATGCTTTCTGATAGTAGAAAAGATCTTAAAGATGCTGGCCCGTCTACTCCTGTTGAAATTATTGGTCTTTCAGGTACACCAGAGGCTGGTGAGCAATTTGCAGTCGTGGCTACTGAGCGTAAAGCGCGTGAGCTTGCTATGTTCCGTCAAAGTAAATCGCGCGAATTGAAGATTGCAAAACAGCAGTCTGCTCAGCTTGAAAATGTATTTAACCAAATGAGCGAAGGAGAAATTAGCTCTCTTAATATCGTTCTTAAAGCTGATGTTCAAGGTTCTAAAGAAGCTATATGTGAATCATTAAGAAAATTAGCAACTAACGAAGTGAAAGTTAATATCGTAGCTTCTGGTGTTGGTGGTCTTAATGAGTCTGATATTAATCTTGCAATTGCATCAAAAGCCATCGTTATTGGTTTTAATGTTCGTGCCACTGCGGGTGCTCGTAAATTAGCTGAAGCTGAAGGTATTGATTTGCGCTATTACAGTATCATTTATGAACTAATTGATCAGGTTAAATCAGCACTTTCTGGTCTTCTTGCTCCTGTTAAAGAAGAAAAAATTGTTGGTATTGCTCAGGTTCGTGATGTATTTAGATCATCTAAAATCGGTGCTATTGCTGGCTGTATGGTCATTGAAGGTAACGTTAAGAGAAGCAATCCTATTCGTGTACTACGAGATGACGTGGTTATTTATGAAGGAGAGCTTGAGTCATTGCGTCGTTATACAGATGACGTAAACGAAGTACAACAAGGTAAGGAATGTGGTATTGGCGTTAAGAACTACAATGACGTAAAAGTTGGCGACCAAATAGAAGTATTCGAAGTGGTTGAAGTAAAACGTGAGCTTTAATAAGAATATACCTTACTCACGAAGTGAGCGTGTTGAACAGTTATTGTTGCAAGAGATTGCACAGCTTCTTAGTCAGCATGCTCAGGACCCTAGATTAAAAGATGTTTCAATTACTAAGGTTGTTGTAGCAAAAGATTTTAGACGCGCTAAAGTTTTCTTTACATGTCAAGATGAGTCAAAAGCCGAAGAGGTTGCTATAGCTTTAAATAAAGCTTCGGGGTTTGTGCAAAAACAAATTGGTTCAACAATTGAGTTAAGACAAACGCCTAAACTAAAATTTATCTACGATCATGTGACGCAGAAAGAGATTAGGCTAAAAGGTCTAATTGATGATGCGATTAGCAAAGACGACGATAGCAACTGTTAATTATAGCGTTATTAACTATAGCGGTATATCATTCCTATGTTTTTTCAGGCAGTTTATATGAGTGAAAAACAAAAAAATAAATATAGAGATATCAGCGGCATAGTTCTGCTAGATAAACCTACCGGCATAACTTCAAGTAAGGCTGTGCAAGAAATAAAACGTCTTTTTAATGCCTCAAAAGCTGGTCATACCGGAAGTCTTGATCCTTTAGCTAGTGGGCTTTTGCCAATCTGTTTGGGCGAAGCTACTAAGTTTACAAGGTACTTATTAGAAGCTGATAAAACATACGAAGTCGTGGCGACTTTAGGCAAACAAACTGCTACTGGTGATGCTGAAGGTGATTTTATAAAAGAGCAAGAGATCGTACCTTTCTCTAGAAAAGATTTAGAAAAAGTTCTTGATAGCTTTTTGGGTCAAAGTAAGCAAATTCCTTCTATGTACTCAGCAATAAAGCATAAAGGTAAGCCTTTGTATGAATATGCTAGGGCAGGAATAGAAATCGAAAGAGATCCGCGCGATATATATATTTACGAGATTGATCTATTAGATCTAGGAGAAAATAAATTTAAGCTGCATGTTAAGTGTAGTAAGGGTACGTATATAAGGTCTTTAGTTGAAGATATTGCCAAAAAACTTGATAACATAGCTTATGTAACTTACCTGCATAGACTTGAAGTTGGTCCTCTTAAAGGAAGCGAGATGAAAAGTCTTGATAGTTTTAAAGATGAATTTGATGAAGGCGGTTTAGAGCTGATTGATCGCTCACTAAAACCAATTCCATTAATGATGAAAGGCTGGCCAGAGCTAAAAATTTCAATGAGTGAGGCCTTTTATTTGTTTCGTGGCCAGACTGTTAATATTTCTGAAATTACTCATTATGGTTGGGTGGTTCTATTGGCTGAAGAAACAGGCAATTTCATTGGTGTTGGTGAAGTTTTATCAGATGGTAGGGTAGCGCCTAGAAGGCTTGTGAGGACAGCATAGCAGATCTTAGACTTTTTTAAATTCCATGCATAACCATTCTTCGCGCTGCCAAGTGGTGACATATTCACAATGTTTGCCAAATGTGTCTTTTATTCTATCTTCTTGTGTATTTAAAATTCCAGAAAGCACAAGGGTTGCACCTGGCTTGAGGTGGTTGATAAGTGTAGTTTTAAGTTCAACTAAAATCTCAGTAATAATATTAGCAATTAATAAGTCACACTTTTCATCGCTTGGGAGTTGTTCAGGTAAATAAGTTGCTACTTTGGAATTTAAGTTGTTGAGTTTAGCATTGCTTAGAGTTGCATCAATCGCCTGTGGGTCAATATCTACAGCAACATTATTTTGTGCTCCCAATAATAAGGCGCTAAGCCCTACAATCCCTGAGCCACAACCAAAATCAATTACAGTGTTAACCTTTTGCAGGGGAGCATGTTGATCGATCCATTGTAAGCACATAAAGGTAGTGGGATGTAATCCTGTTCCAAACGCTAACCCTGGGTCAATCATTAAGTTTGTGGAATCTGGCCTTGGCGGAGTGTGCCAGCTAGGACATATCCAAAGGTTGTGCCCACACTCTATGGGTTTAAATAAGTCTAGGGCTAGTCTTTGCCAGTCTTGCTCTTCAACTTCCTCTATCTCCCAATTTGAGAAAGTATTTTTTGGTAGGGAGTCTTTTAATGAATTAAAAATATGTTTGAAATCAGCATCTGGGGTGAAAAAAGCAGATATTTTATTTTGTTCCCAGATTGATGTATTTCCAATTTTTGGCTCAATTATCGGTGCAGAATCATCGTTTTCAAAGGTTACTGATAAAGCCCCAAGGTCTGAAAGAAGATCAGATATTGGTTCCGCCCATTTTTTTTGGCATTTTAGTTTTACTTTAATCCAAATGTTGGTCATTGCTGTCTCTAATATATTTAGGGCCTAACTGTGACGTTTTATAGGCCCTAAAATAATAATTACGACACACTTTATGCACGCTTTTTATTTCATCGCAAAAATATTTGCCTGCATAAGGTGATTTACTATTCGCCTGCTAATTTCTTCTCTAGGAAGTGGATATTGATTCCACCTTTTTTGAATTTTTCATCAGCAAGAATTTCTTTATGCAGAACTATATTGGTATTAATACCGTCAATAATAGTCTCTTCAAGTGCTTGATTCATTCTAGCAATTGCGCAGTCTCTTGTTTCGCCATGAGCCATAATTTTACCAATCATTGAGTCATAATAAGGCGGGACTGAGTAGCTGCTATAGATGTGAGTGTCTAAACGAATTCCAGGTCCTCCTGGTGGATGGAATAGGTCTATTTTTCCGGGGCTAGGCATAAGAGTTTTTGGGTCTTCTGCATTGATACGGCACTCTAGAGCATGACCTGTATATTTAACCTGATCTTGCTTGTAGCGAAGAGGTGCGCCACCTGCAACCATTAGCTGTTCGCGAACAAGGTCAATACCAGTAATCATTTCAGTTACACCATGCTCAACCTGAATACGTGTATTCATTTCAATAAAGAAAAATTCACCGTTTTCATATAGGAATTCAAAAGTACCAGCGCCAGAATATTTAATTCTTTCACAAGCTTTTACACAAAGCTGACCAATTTTCTTGCGTTGTTTGTCGGTAATGCCTGGCGCAGGAGCTTCTTCAATTACTTTTTGGTGTCGACGTTGTGTAGAGCAATCACGTTCACCTAAGTGAATTGCTTTTCCTTTACCATCTCCGAGTACTTGAATTTCAATATGGCGAGGATTTTCAAGGAATTTCTCCATGTATACACGATCGTCCCCAAAAGCTGATTGCGCCTCTGTGCAAGTCATAGCAATGAACTCTAGAAGGTCTCTTTCTTGGCGTACAACACGCATTCCACGGCCACCACCGCCTCCAGCAGCTTTAATAATAACTGGATAACCAATTTTCTTAGCTATTTCTAAGTTTTGTTTATCAGTATTGTGGTTGATAGCACCATTTGAGCCAGGAATACAAGGTATTCCAGCTTTCTGCATAGATTGTATAGCACTTACTTTATTGCCCATCATGCGAATAGTTTCAGGGGATGGGCCGATGAATGTAAATCCACTTTTCTCAACTTGTTCGGCAAATTCTGCATTTTCTGCCAAGAAGCCATAACCAGGGTGAATTGCATCTGCCTGAGTTATTTCGGCTGCACTAATAACAGCTGGTATATTGAGATAGCTTTGAGCAACGTTGGCCGCACCTATGCAGACAGCTTCGTCGGCAAGGCGTACATGCATAAGGTTACTGTCAGCAGATGAGTAAACTGCCACAGTTTTAATGCCAAGCTCACGGCATGCGCGAAGAATGCGCAAAGCAATTTCGCCGCGATTAGCGATTAGTACTTTTTTTAACATGGAGTTTAGTCCTCAGAAATGATAAACAATGGTTGATCGTATTCAACAGGGCTTGAGTTTTCAATTAACATTGCACTAACTACGCCGCTGCGATCAGCTTCAATAGGGTTGAACATTTTCATCGCCTCTACTAAGCATAAAGTATCGCCCTCAGAGATTCGTTGCCCTACTTCAACATATGGCTTGGCTCCTGGGGTAGGGGCGATGTAGGCAGTTCCTACCATTGGTGATCTTACTGTGTGCCCTTTTTCTTCAGGTTTTTCTTCTATAGGTTCTTGAGATGAGGCGGGAGAGCTAATTGGTGCGGAAGCTGCTGGTGCTTGAATTGCTTGCTGCGCAGCTGGCGGGGCAACATATTGAGTAACCGCATGTGCTGAAGATGAGGATCTACTAATTCTTACAGACTCTTCGCCTTCTTTAATTTCTATTTCACCAACATCAGATTCTTGTAGTAGCTCAATAAGCTTTTTTACTTTGCGGATATCCATAGGTTTAAACGCCTCTTAAGTTATGTATAAAATTAATATAGCGTATTTTGCAAAAAAAAGCTTCATTTGTCTAGTATCTTCTGAGAAATTGTTGGGTTCTTCTGGAAACATGCTTTATGTTTAGTGTCCCTGCATTTTTTGCGGGGTAATATGAGTAAATAGGGTCTGTTGAAAATTCATCTTACAGCTGCAAATTACAGCTGCAAATCCAGATGATTTGTGAAAATTTGCCCTTTAATTTGTTAAATAGCTAAACTACTCTCCGCATTAAAGAACAAATTTCCACTAAATTCTTAGTATTTTCGCTCTGCAACATGAATTGTCAACAGACCCTGGTGTATTTATTTTTTAATTATTTGACTCAGCTTTTTGAGTAATAGCTTGTTCGTTTTCAGTAAAATAGCGCTCAACATCAAGTGCTGCCATACATCCCATGCCAGCTGAGGTGACCGCTTGCCTATATATGGAGTCACTAACGTCACCAGCAGCAAATACTCCTTCAATACTTGTGCTAGTAGCATTGCCTTTAGTGCCACTATTAACATTAATATAACCGTTAGTCATTTCTAGTTGTTCTGCAAAAATATCGGTATTTGGTTTATGACCTATTGCAATAAATACACCTTCTACAGAAATTTCTTTAGTTTCCTCAGTTTTGACATTTTTAAGTCTGACTCCTGTAACTCCACCATCATCACCAAGAATTTCTTCAAGAACGTGGTCCCATTCAATGTCAATATTTCCAGTTTTCGATTTTTCGATTATACGGTTAGCGAGTATTTTTTCAGATCTTAATTGGTCGCGACGGTGAACTAGGGTAACCTTTGAAGCAATATTAGATAGATATAAGGCTTCTTCAACCGCTGTGTTACCGCCACCAATAACCATTACTTCTTTATTTTTATAGAAAAATCCGTCACAAGTGGCACAGGCTGATACGCCTTTGCCCATGTATTTTTCTTCAGAAGTAAGTCCTAAGTACATTGCTGATGCGCCAGTTGCAATAATTAACCCATCACAAGTATATTCAGCTAGATCACCTTTAAGCTGAAAGGGTTTTTCTTTTAAGTTAACTTGATTAATATGATCAAAAATAACTTTGGTATCAAAGCGTTCAGCGTGTTTTAGCATGCGATCCATTAATACTGGCCCTTGCAGACCTTCAACATCTCCAGGCCAATTATCAACGTCAGTTGTAGTTGTAAGCTGCCCACCTTGCTGCATACCCGTGATAACTACAGGGTTTAGATTTGCACGAGCGGCATAAATAGCTGCAGTATAGCCTGCTGGGCCTGACCCAAGAATGATTAATTGGTGATGTTTGATTTCTGCCATGATTTTAACCTTATCTTAGAAATAAAAATTATTTGGCTACTCTAGCATAGGCTATTTATAGTGTCATCTTATTCAAGTATAATGGGCTCAAGATTGTATGCTTTAATCAAGGAATGAAAACGTGAGTCAAGCTCGCATTAAAAAGCCAAAAAAAACAAATTATCATCCCTTTCTGAAAACTAGATTAAAAGAAGGTGGCTTTATTCTTCTAGAAGCTTTAGCGGTATTTTTCTTGCTATCGCTCATTAGTTATAATCCTTACGATCCTTCTCTGTCTTATACTGGGTTTTCTGCAGCCACCAAAATTCAAAATATTGGTGGGCTAGTTGGTGCTTGGCTTTCTGACATTCTCCTTTATAGTTTCGGTTATGCTTCTTTTTTATTGCCGCTTGGGATTGGCGTTTGGGGGTGGAGGTTATGGCGTACTGAAAACATTTTTGACGATGAAGAAGTTAAGCCAAAAAAATGGTCTTGGCGGGTTGCTAGATTAGTAGGCTTATTGTTGTCACTCTCTATGGCTTGTGCTCTTGCCTCCCTATATGTACCAGTTCAGTCTGGAGTGCCTTTTGTTTCAGGTGGTGTTTTAGGTGAAATAACTTCTGGAGTTTTAGTTGAATGGTTAAATAAATCTGGGGCAACTATTCTTGCTGCTGCAATAGGTTTATCAGGTCTAACCTTGGTTAGCGGTGTTTCTTGGTTCTCTGTTTTTGAGTTTCTTGGGGTGAGTGTAATTAAAGGTATAAAAATTAGCTGGTTATCATTAATTGCTGGCTTGAAGAAAATTAAATTTAAACGAGAACCCAAAGTTGCAGTTGCAGGAGCGCCTATAAGTGCTTTTACCCCAACTGCTGAAACTAAGCCAAAAGTTTCAACTCCTCGCCCATTTGATCCGCCTAAATCTTCTCCAAAGGTTGAACCAGTAAAAGTAAAACCGAAAAAAGAAAAGCGCGGTCTTCTTGGAAGAAGTAAAAAAGTTAAAGTTAGTCAGGATGGTATGCCTGAGGTTAATCTTCTAGATGAGCCGTGTAAGGCAAGTATGAACTCTTACACTAAGCAACAGCTTGAAGATATGTCTTCAGAAGTTGAAGCAAGACTGGCTGATTTTTCAATCTCTGCCAAAGTCATGGCAGTTTATCCAGGTCCTGTTGTGACTAGATTTGAGTTGGATTTAGCACCTGGTACCAAGGTGAGTAGAATTACCAATCTAGCAAAAGATTTGGCCCGCGCACTTTCAGTTGTGAGTGTTCGTATTGTTGAAGTAATTCCTGGTAAATCAGTAATTGGTTTGGAGTTGCCAAATCGTGAACGTGAGATGGTTCGTCTAAAAGAAATTATTGATACGGATGTTTATCGTCAGGCTACTACACCGTTGGCTCTTGCTCTTGGTAAAGACATTGCAGGTACGCCAATTGTTGTTGATCTTTGTAAAATGCCTCACTTACTAGTTGCAGGTACTACAGGTTCTGGTAAATCTGTAAGTTTGAACGCCATCTTATTGAGCCTACTATATAAATCTTCTCCAGAAGAAATGCGTTTAATTCTGATTGATCCTAAAATGCTAGAGCTTTCTGTTTATGATGGCATTCCACACCTTTTAACTCCTGTTGTAACTGATATGAAGGATGCGGCTAATGCTTTGCGTTGGTGCGTTGTTGAAATGGAGCGTCGTTATCAATTGATGGCAGCCCTTGGTGTTAGAAATATTGCCGGCTTTAACACTAAAATTAAACAAGCACGCGAGAAAGGTGAGCCAATAAATAATCCATTTACTGAAATGGGTGATGAGCCGGTGCCTTTAGATACTTTACCTAATATTATGGTGTTGGCAGACGAGTTCGCTGATATGATGATGGTTGTAGGTAAAAAGGTGGAAGAGTTGATTGCCCGCCTTGCTCAAAAAGCTCGTGCCGCAGGTATTCATTTGATTTTAGCAACCCAAAGGCCATCAGTTGATGTAATTACAGGTTTAATTAAAGCTAATATTCCAACGCGTATTGCCTTTCAAGTTTCTTCCCGTATTGATTCGCGGACTATTTTAGATCAGCAAGGTGCAGAGCAGCTTCTAGGTAATGGTGATATGTTATACTTGCCCCCCGGTAGTGGAGTTCCTGTTCGTGTGCATGGTGCGTTTGTTTCTGATGATGAGGTGCATCGTGTTGTAGCTGATTGGAAGGAACGTGGTGATCCTGATTATTCTGAAGATATTTTAGATGCCAATATCAGCGCTATTCCTGGTATTGATTCTCCTGGAACAGGAAGTGATAGTGATGATCCAGAGCAGGACCCTTTGTACGATGAGGCGGTGCAGATTGTGCTAGAGTCACGTAAGGCTTCTGTTTCAAATATTCAACGCAGACTGAAAATTGGTTATAATCGTGCCGCAAGAATTGTTGATGCTATGGAAGCGGCAGGGTTGGTTGGTCCAATGGGAAGCAATGGTGCAAGAGAAATTTTGGTTCCTCCTCAGTAGCATAATGAATGCTAATTCATTGCCAATAGACTCTAAGCGTCATCTCAGCGCAGGATGGGGTCCATCGAGTAAATGCTCAATTATAGATTCCAGCTTTTTCTGGCATGACGTTCATAAAAAAGTACAAGGTAAAAAACGTTGAAAAAACTACTGCTAATAATAACTCTTTTTTTTATATCCATTTCAGCAATAGCTGATACACCTGCACAACAAAAACTTTTGCAACACTTACAAGGCTTCAATACCCTAAAGGCTGATTTCAAACAAACTCTAGCAAGCGTTAATGCCCGTAATTCTCAGAAATCTATCGGTAAAATGTATATAAAACGTCCGAGTGAGTTCCGTTGGGAGATACAAAGGCCATTCAACCAAGTTATGGTTTCAAATGGTAAAGCACTATGGGTTTACGATCGTGATCTTGATCAAGTAAGTATTCGATCAATGCAACAAACTATTGATAGCCCAGCTTCACTTCTTACAGGGCATGCCAAACAGCTAATAAATCGTTATAAAATTGATGCATTTATCGAGAATAAAATAGAAGTCTTTAAATTAACGCCCAAAAATGATGATGCTATGTTGAAATGGCTTACTATGTATTTTAATGGTGAGAAGTTAGTTAAAATGCGATTAACTGATCAATTTGGGCAGCAAAGTATGATAGAATTCTCGAATATTAAAATAGATTCAAAGCTTGACAATTATTTGTTTAATTTAAAGTTTCCAAAAAATGTTGATGTAATTGATAATCGAGATGAGCAATCCAAATCTTAAATTCCAACCTCTTGCTGCACGACTCAGACCTCAATCACTGGATGAATATTTTGGTCAATCTCATTTATTAGGCGAGGGTAAGCCTTTACGCCAGGCCTTGGAAAAGGGTCGTCTGCACTCCATGGTGTTTTGGGGGCCTCCGGGTGTTGGTAAAACAACGTTAGCAAAATTAATTGCTGATAAGGCTGATGCTAGAATTGAGACTCTATCTGCCGTGACCGCAGGGGTTAAAGACATTCGTGCTGTTGCTGAGCGTGCGCGCGAAGCTCAAGAATCTGTTGGTAGACGTACAGTTTTATTTGTTGATGAGGTGCATCGTTTTAATAAATCGCAACAAGATGCTTTCCTTCCCTTAGTAGAAGAGGGTATTTTAACTTTAATTGGCGCCACTACTGAGAATCCATCTTTTGAACTAAATAATGCCTTATTATCTAGGGCTCGAGTTTATGTTTTAAAGAGTTTGTCTTTAGATGAGTTAGAACAAATCTTATTTACCGCCTTGACTCATCAGGAACGAGGATTGGGAGAATTAAAGCAGGCCATTTCAGATGAGGCCAGATCTCAGATTTTGGAATTAGCAGATGGTGATGCTCGCCAGCTTCTTAATTATCTTGAAATTGCCTCTCAGCTTGCTGAAGTTGAAAGCAAACAAGAGATAGATGCTAAAATAATTTTGCAAGCTGTAGGTGAGGGTGTTAGACGTTTCGATAAAAAAGGGGAGGCTTTCTATGATCAGATATCAGCTCTTCACAAGTCGGTTCGTGGGTCAAACCCTGATGCCGCTCTTTATTGGCTAGTTAGAATGCTAGATGGTGGGTGTGATCCAAAGTATCTAGCTCGAAGAATAATCCGCATGGCAAATGAAGATATTGGCAATGCAGACCCAAAAGCGTTAAGATTAGCACTAGATGCCTGTCAAACTTATGAACGATTAGGCTCTCCTGAAGGAGAATTAGCCCTGGCGCAAGCAGTTTTGTATTTATCTGTTGCACCAAAAAGTAATGCAGTATATTTAGCGTTTAAAGAGATGCAAAAAGTTGTACATAAGCATGGTTCTCATGAAGTACCTATGCATCTGCGTAATGCACCAACGAAACTCATGAAAGAGTTGGATTACGGCAAGAATTATCGCTATGCACATGATGAGAAAAACGCCTATGCCGCCGGCGAAGCTTATTTGCCAGAAGGGGTGCCAGAAGGTCCTTATTATAAGCCTGTCGGGCGCGGGCTAGAAATTAAGATCGCAGAGAAGTTGTCGTATTTGCGTCAGCTTGATAAAAAGTCTTAACGTCATTCCATCGACAACTGGAATGATAAACAAATGATGAAACGGGGTTTTGAATGTTAGATCCGAAATTATTAAGACATGATATAAATGATGTCGCAGAGAAACTAAAAAAGAAAGGTTTCGACCTTGATATCGAGCTCTTCAAAAAACTTGAAGCGGATCGTCATTCCTTGCAATCGGAGACTCAAGAGCTACAAAGCCAGCGTAATGCAAAGTCTCGTGAATTTGGCCAACTTAAATCTAAAGGTGAATCAGTTGATGGTTTAAAGCAAGAACTAACTGATATTGGCGATAAATTAAAAATTAATAGCGAAAAATTACATGAATGCATGACTAGATTAGATGACTTTTATGCTGTCATCCCTAATATCCCAGCAGATGATGTTCCTTTTGGTAACAATGAAGATGATAATGTTGAAATTCGAAAATGGGGTGAAATCCCTGAGTTTGGATACAAACCGCGTGATCATATTGAGATCGGTGAGCTACATCAAAAAATGGATTTTGAGTCTGCATCTAAAATTACTGGTAGCCGCTTTGTTATTTTAAATAAAGATTTTGCAAGATTACACCGCGCTATAATCCAGTTTATGCTGGATGTGCAAACTGAAAAGCATGGATATGAAGAAACTTACGTACCATATATTGTGAATGAAGCTAGTTTGTTTGGTACGTGCCAGCTACCTAAATTTAAAGATGATCAATTTAATATAGATTGTGAACACAAATATAGCTTAATTCCAACGGCTGAGGTTCCTTTAACGAATATTGTTCGTGACGAAATAATAGAAGATGAAAATTTACCTATGAAGTTTGTAGCTCATACTCCTTGTTTTAGAAGTGAAGCAGGTTCTTACGGTAAAGATACTCGAGGTATGATTCGTCAACATCAGTTTGAAAAAGTTGAATTAGTTCAGATAGTTCGACCCAATGAATCTGAATCAGCTCATGAGGAATTAACTGGGCATGCTGAAAAAATTCTTCAAATGCTTAAACTTCCGTATCGCGTTACGGTTCTATGTGGTGGTGATTTAGGGTTCGGATCTAGTAAAACCTATGATTTAGAAGTTTGGTTGCCTGGCCAAAATAAATATCGTGAGATTTCTTCTTGTAGTAACTTTAAAGACTTTCAAGCTCGTCGCATGAAAGCTCGTTGGCGTAATCCTGAAACCAAAAAACCTGAATTAGTGCATACATTAAATGGATCAGGCTTGGCTGCGGGGCGTACTCTAATTGCAGTGCTGGAAAATTATCAGCAGCAAGATGGTTCAATTATAGTCCCTGAGGTATTGGTGCCATATATGAAAAAAGACATTATTAATAGATAGTTGATATTGCTTTGAGTATTTATATCAATGGTATGGAAATCAAAGTTTTTCGTAAAAAGATAAAGAACTTATATTTAAGCATTTGTCGTGATTCTGCAAATGTTAAAATTTCAGCACCTATTGCAATGCCGATTGAAACCATACAGGATTTTGTAAATAAGAAAGCTGGCTGGATAGAGAAAAAGCGTAAGAGCTTGCAAAGGAAGATATCTCGTAAGCCTAATGAGTATATAGATGGTGAAAATCACTACTTTTTAGGTCAGAAGTATATTCTTAAGCTTGAAAAAGTTATTTCAAATCCAAAGGTTGTTTTGACTGATTCTGAAATAATTGTCTCTACGGTAAGTGGCGCTAATATTAAAGATATACAGGCCGCTCTCGATTGGTTTTATAGGGTTGAATTATTAGGTATTTTAGATGATTTAGTTCCTGTGTGGGAAAAGAAAATTTGTGTTTCAGTCTCAGAGTATACAATTCGTAAAATGAAAACCCGCTGGGGAAGTTGCTCCACTCAAACTGGAAAGCTCAGGTTTAACCTAGAATTGGCAAAGCATCCACTTGAATGTATTGAATACGTGGTGGTGCATGAGTTAGCGCATTTGTTAGAAGCTTCTCATAATGCTAGGTTTAAGCGACTGATGACAGAGTTTTTACCTGATTGGAAGCAGAGAGAGAAAGCTCTTAAAAGCGTGATTACTGCATAGGCTGGAATTGTAGATGTTAACTAATTCGCTGACAGAATGTATAAATTATTTAATACAATTCTGGAGGCAAAATGAGAAGAAATACCGAAGATAAAACATTAGAAAAAAACTATATACAAAAATGGA
>JAUIAT010000012.1 GCA_030425295.1 Gammaproteobacteria bacterium | reverse complement strand
TTTCTAATGTTTTATCTTCGGTATTTCTTCTCATTTTGCCTCCAGAATTGTATTAAATAATTTATACATTCTGTCAGCGAATTAGTTAACATCTACAATCCCGAGCGCAGTCGAGGGATCTGAACACCCTCCCGCCCTACACCTTCGACTACAAACCCTAACAAGCAAGTTTCTTAATCCACGCAAGAATTTTCACCGCATTAGGGTCTGTCAGATGTAACTATATAACCTTTGCAGATCGATGATAAAGAACCCTTTAAAAGGTAATCACATTTCCGCCCCAATCAAAAAGATTACCGCTATCTTTTGGCGTAATTTGTTTCAAAATTTTAAGTAAATGTTCAGCAGACTTATCAGGTGAAAATAATTGATCCTTATTGATACCTTCCCTAAACGGTCTAGTCAGATCAGTATCCACAGTTCCTGGGTGATAACCACAAACCACCACGCTTGGATATAAACGCCCCCACTCGATAGCAATATTTTTGATTAACATATTAAGAGCAGCCTTGCTCATCCGGTAACTATACCAACCCCCTAACCTATTATCTGAAATACTAGAAAGCCTGGCCGAAATAGTTAACATTTTCAGCTTAGTTTCAGGTGTTATATGCTCAGCAAGTGCTTGAGCGATTTGCGCCGTTGGCATCACATTAACATTAATACTTTTTTGCAACCACTCGCCTGAAAATTGCTGGATATTTTTTTCTGGCATATGGGTATTATCATGCAACATACCAATGGTATTAATGATATTCTCTGGTAGTTTTCTGGAAAAATATGTTTCAAGATCAGAAAATTTGACTCGATCTACATTTTCAATTTCTAATTCTTCTTGCTTAGACACAATCACTACTTCTTGGCCAAGACTTTGCATTTTTTTAGCAACAGCTAAACCAATTCCACCACAGCCAATAATCATTGAAGTAGTCACTTTATCTCCTTATAGATTTTTAAGGCCTTATCTCGAGCCCACGCATGATCAACAATCAGATAAGGATAAGTTACTCCAAGCTTAACCCCTACTTCTGAAAGAATTTCTCTAGGAGCAAAGCTAGGATCATGAATATATTTGTCAGGAAGGCTAGCAATTTCAGGCACCCAGCGGCGCACATAGTCTCCATTTGGATCAAATTTTTTACCCTGCAAAGTTGGATTAAAAATACGAAAATAAGGCGCCGCGTCAGCCCCGCTACCAGCTACCCACTGCCAACCTGTAACATTATTAGCCAGATCAGCATCCACTAAAGTATCCCAAAACCAGGCCTCACCTAATCTCCAGTCGATAAATAAATCTTTAGTTAAAAATGAAGCAACAATCATTCTCACCCGATTATGCATATAACCCGTTTGCCAAAGCTGGCGCATGCCGGCATCAACAATTGGATAGCCAGTTTGGCCTTTTTGCCAAGCAACTAGCTGATCTTTATTCTCTTCCCAAGGAAATTTATCAAATTTTTTATTAAAATTTTCGACTTCAATCCCTGGAAATCTATTTAATAAATAATAAGAAAATTCCCGCCAAACAAGTTGGCGTAAGTAACCTTCAGCACCCCTTGTAATCGATTTCTTTTGAATTTCAGCTTGCTTGATATAAGACCAAATATAACGAGGGCTAACCTCACCAAAATGCAAATGGGCTGACAATTGAGAAGTTGCTGCAAAATCAGGACGATCCCGATCATCCTGATAACGACCAATGCCTTCAGCCACATATTTATCTAATTTATTAAGAGCTGACTTCTCTCCAGGTTTCCATGCAAAATTTACTGCCCAATTGGGATTTTTTGGTAAAAGCCCCCAGTCTTCTAAATTTTCGGATTTAAATTTAGTTTTCTGCGAAATTCGTCTTGGAGCAGGAATTATTTCTGGGACGCCAATCAATGGATAAACTGTCTTATAAAATGGTGTATAAACCTTAAATGCAGTCCCTGCTTTGTTATTAATTTTATTTGGTTCGACTAACAAAGAACCAGAAAATTGTTTAAACTCAATATGTTTTTCTTGGCAAATATCTTGAATTTCACAATCCGTTTTAATGGCGTTAGGCTCATAAACTTTGTGTGAATACACGGCCTCAACTGGATATTTTTCTAGCAGCTCAGAAATAATTTTCTCTGATTTACCATGTTTTAAAACCAAATTTGCACCAAGCCTTAAAAGATCATTACCCAAAGCTAACAGACTATGATGCAACCACCAACGCTGAGCTCCACCAATTGGCCTTGCTACATCATCATCCAGAACATATAGCGGGAGAATATCATCAGATAACGCGATAGCAGCAGATAAAGCCGCATTATCAGTAATACGTAAATCCTGTCGAAACCAAACTATGATCAAAAGATTTCATCCTTTACTAGTCAAAAGACCCCAATGACTACACCTTTAAAACGTGCCGAAGTGCGGAATCAAGCTTATCAAACTTATACTTAAACCCAAGATCTCGAAGCTTCTGCCCCTTTACAGCTTGACCATTCAAAAGCAATTCACGCCCCATTTGGCCAAACATAACTCTCACAACAATAGATGGCAACCATAAAAAACAGGGGCGACGCAAAACTTTGGCCAATTTTTTAGCAAAAGTTTTTTGGGAAACTACTTCCTCAGCCACAATATTAAATGAACCAGATGCATCAGGCTTTTCTTCAATTAGAAATGCAATTGCTGCAACCACATCATCGATTGCAACCCAAGAAAATGGCTGCTTGCCGGAACCTATAACAGACCCCAAACCAAATTTAAATACAGGATACATTTTTCTAAGAGCCCCACCATCACCAGAAAGCACAACCGAAAATCTTGTTTTGACGACTGAAACACCTATATCGATAGCTGGGGTTAAGGCTGCCTCCCAATGGGAGCCAACCTTTGATAAAAAATCAGTGGGAGGTGCTGGCAGCTCACTTTCATCATCATATATAACAGCAGATTGCTCGCGAATAGATTGTTGCAACCCATAAATACCAATAGCACTAGCATTAATAATTCGAGGAGACTTTTCACCAAGTTCAGCACAAGCAGAAGCAATTCTGAAGGTTGAATCTACACGACTATCTATAATTTCTTGCATTTGGGCCGAAGACCAACGTTTTTCACCGATATTTTCTCCGACAAGATTTATAGCAACATCAAATTCTGCAAGCAATTCTGAATTAACATCGCCCCAAGTAAGACACTTCACTTTGTCAGTAAAAATGCTCTCAAGCTTCTCTTTATTTCTGCCAACTACGGTAATTGCGTGTTTAGATCTAAGGTGATTTACTAATGCTTTACCAATAAGACCACTGGCACCAAAAATTATGATATCCATCTTATATCCTTATAAAACGACTAAGTTAATAGGGTCTACTGACAATTCATTTTACATCTGCAAATACAGATAATTTGTGAAAACTTGCCCTTTAATTTGTTAAACAGCTAGACTATTCTCTGCATTAAAGAACAAATTTTCACTAAATTTTTAGCATTTTCGCTCCACAACATAAATTATCAACAGACCATAGATATATTTTAATACAATTTAAAGGAAACTAACATGGCAAAAACCAGATGCGCATGGGCGGGTAGTGACCCATTTTATATTGAGTATCACGACAACGAATGGGGAAAACCCATTTATAATGACCAACTATTATTCGAATTTCTAATTCTTGAGGGCATGCAAGCAGGTCTTAGTTGGATCACAGTTTTGAAAAAACGCGAAAATTTCAGAAAAGCATTTGATAATTTTAATCCTGAAAAAATTGCCAAATACGACCAAAAAAAATTTAATGAACTTGTGAATAACGCAGGCATTATTAGAAATAAATTAAAAATCCAAGCCGCAATCACCAATGCAAAATTATTTTTAGAGCTAAAAAAGGAAGGCACCAAGTTTTCAGACTATCTTTGGCAATTTGTTGGCCATAAGCCAGTGATTAATAATTTTCAATCAATAAAAGATGTACCCGCCACAACTGAAATATCTGACAGAATGTCAAAAGTGCTAAAAAAACGTGGATTTAAATTTGTTGGCAGTACTATTTGCTACGCATTTATGCAGGCTGTTGGCATGGTTAATGATCATACTGAGGACTGCTTCTGTCGGAGTGAACTATAATTATGAAATGAATAGTTTAATACAATATTTGATATTTATAGTGATTTTTATAATGGGAACTGCAAATGCTGCTAACAAGGAAACAGAAACTGCAATTTTTGGCGGCGGTTGTTTCTGGTGCGTTGAGGCAGACTTTGACAAATTAGACGGCGTGATAAGCACAACTTCAGGATATGATGGTGGCAAAATTGAAAACCCCACTTATGAAATGGTGTCATCAGGACAAACTGGTTACGCTGAAGTTGTTAAAGTTGAATTCAATTCTAAAAAAATAAGCTACCAGGAACTGCTAAATCACTTCTGGCGAAACATTGATCCAACCGTTAATAACGCCCAATTCTGCGATGTTGGCTCCCAGTACAGAAGTGTCATTTTTTATTTAAATAATGAGCAGAAAAAAATTGCTGAAAAATCAAAATCTGCTGTAAAACAGCAATTTGAAAAAGTCTTTACTGAAATTTCACCTTCAACTCATTTTTATCCAGCAGAAGATTATCATCAAGATTATTATAAGAAAAACCCAGTTAGCTACAATATCTATAGATTTGGCTGCAGAAGAGACTCTAGACTTGATGATGTTTGGAAAGGTAAAAAAATCAAGGAAATAAAAGTGGAACATAAAAAATATTCAAATTTTGACAAGCAAGCACGCCTAAAAAAATTAAGTGAATTGCAATATGAAGTGACGCAAGAAGAAGGCACTGAACGACCATTTGATAATAAATATTGGGACAATAAAGAGCCTGGTATTTATGTTGATATACTCTCAGGAGAGCCACTTTTTGCTTCAACTGATAAATACGATTCAAAAACTGGATGGCCAAGTTTTACCAAGCCAATTGATAAAGAGTTTATTAAGACTAAAGAAGATAAGTCTTTATTTTTAGGCATCAGAACTGAAGTTAGGTCAAAATATGCTGATTCACATCTTGGTCATGTTTTTGAAGATGGCCCCGCGCCAACTGGCTTAAGATACTGCATTAACTCAGCATCACTTAGATTTATTCCGGCAGATAAGCTTGAAGAAGAAAGCTATAGTGATTATCTTTATTTATTCAATAAAAAAGAATAAAAATAATACTTTTATATCTCTTCTGCTCAGCAAATTAGTGCCAATTCTTTATATTTATTAACGAGCAACACAGTTGCAAGCGGATCGACAAATTCGCGCTTACATCCTATATGAAAATCATATGAAAATATTTCTAGTTAGTCGAAACTTTCACTTGATTTAGTATTTTATTGCAAGCATTAACTAAGAAAATTTGGATATTTTTGGGAGAAATTTGCAATTCAGAGGCGATCACCAGTAAATTAGGATTTTCTATCCATAATCTTAAACAGTTATATTCATTATCTGAAAGTTCTTTGCTTGGTTTCATAAAAATGTCCATGCTTATTGAGCTTTCCAAGTTTATATTAAACATAATTAATCTCCTTATATTTGTTACCCTAACATGCCTAACTACATTTGATTTACAAATATGTAACTTATTTACTTTAATGTCAATATTAAATTTTCCTTATCTAAAAGGGCGCATGTTTTTTTAAACTCAAAAAGCCGACCATCTATTGCAAATTTTTATTTTTTTGTCAAAATGAATGTATAAATATTAATTAGGCGGACGCTAGAATGGGTTTCTCAAATACAGCTATAAGCTATAAATGCAATAGCTTAAATGGAGTTTCTAAGAATATTTCCAATTTGCTTGAAAAAAGGAACATGTCGGAAAGTGACTTAGCTAGAGTTTTAAATTTGCCTTACAATACGATTCACAGACTTATAAATGGATCTACAACTGACCCCAGAATTTCAACATTAAAGTCTATTGCAAATTATTTCAGCATAAGCCTTGATGATTTAATTTCTAATCAATTAATTGATACACCTAATAAGCAAAATAAACAAAGATCAATACCTCTTTTGAATTGGGACTACATTTCTAATGCTAATTTTGATGCTAAAAGCACTCAAAAAAATTATAGAATGTGGCATTCTGTCGGAGCTGAATATGCAAATGAGCTTGGACTTCATAGTTTTGCCATAGAAAGTAGGCCTTCGCTTTCTCCAAGATTTCCTAATGGAAGCATCTTGATTGCGGATCCTGATGAACACCCTAGAGATAAAGACTATGTTCTTATAAAAATTAAAGAGACAAATGACGTCGCAGTAAGAGAGCTACTTATCGACCCCCCAGTATGGCAACTTCATTCCATATGCGGCAACTCCCCTGTATTGTTATTTGATAAGGGGTGCCACGAAATATTAGGAGTTATTGTTTTAACTTTATTTAAGGCAAGATAATAGAGCCAACCATCTAATTCTCCCCACTACAAAGAAAAACTGTGCCAAATTTAAAACTACCATTTTGTTTTAATTTGTACCAATTGTAACCAGGACCTATATTCTTGTAGGCAAGTTTGTCATTAATTGAATGATCAAATTGCACCCAAGAAGATGGCGAACAAATATACTTAACGCCATCAACTGTGGTTTGATAACTTGTATGTGCATGCCCAAATAAAACTGCCCTTATATTTGTGTGACTCTTCACTACAGCTTTAAAATCATCCAGATTTTCAAGGCATATTTTTTTAAACCAATCTGCCCCAAAGGTTATAGGTGGGTGATGCATGATGATAATAACATTTTTACCAATATGTTTTTTCAATGCACAATCCAACCCTATTAAGTCAGATTTTATTAATCTGCCAGATCCTAAATTAATCCCAGGATTGCTCGTGTCCAGGAATAATAAAACCCAATTTTTACAAACTAGATCTTTTGTAAATTGAATTCTATCTTTAAGTAAATGTTGTTTCATTAATTGGAGGTTATCGTGATTTCCGGGAATTGCATAAATCTCGTAATTCGTTTTTTGTAGAATAATTTCTAGCTGCCTGTATTGCGTAGAAGTCGCATTTGCAACGAGATCTCCCGACAGAATAATTTTTTTATCGCCGATAAATTTCATTTCTATGTGTTTAAGCACGTCAGGCAATTGTTGACAGCCTACCGAAAAATGAAGATCAGACAATTGAATTATAGTTTGATCTTCATCACATCTAACTGATAAAGGCATGCTCTCTGCTCTCTTTATATCTATAATCTTCGAGGTTATATATGTTGTCTAAGCTAAATGGCGTAAAGTTAGTTTTGTCATCATAAATATCAACACCTTCAGCTTGACGGAGCTGCTTAACAAGAAATGCTGTCAAAGGGAAAAAAAGTATTTGACAGACCATTTTTTTAACAAATGCAAAAATCATAAGCTTCAACAGAACATAATCAGGAATCTTGCCGTAGAAGGCTAAACCAATAAAGATAACCACACCAATCAAAATAGAGAAAAATGAAGCACTAATAATTCTTGAAAATAATGACTCCCCCACATATTTAAGCTTAAGCTTTGCCATAATGTAGCTATTTATAAAATCTGAAATTAAGAAACTAATCAATGAGGCAAAAATAATTCTGGTTTCTGGAACAAGTATTTCTTTAAATTCAGCATTCAAGTGCCAATAAGGAGATGGCGGCATAAGTGCCACAAGGTTTATAAAGAACACAAAAATGAAACAAAGTAAAAATCCTCCCCAAATTGCCAACCTAGCATTTTTATAGCCATACACCTCCACAGCAATGCAATTTAAAGTATATGTGAAAGGGAAAATTAAGAACCCTCCAGTTAAGGTCATACCACAAACTGATACAAGCTTCATGGCAGCGACATTGGAAGTTAAAAGCACCCCGCCGAGAAGTATTAATATTAAAGGGAAATATTTGAATTTAGGCATGAGCAAAACCTTTAATTAGCTCTAGCTTCGGTCTCTCATTACTACACTTAAAACATTTATTAGAGTTTTTTGCAGCAAGACACCCTAAGAAAAAAGCTTGTTCAGGAGAGAACATATTAAGCTCTTCTTTATTAAATAGCACTCTAAGAGGTGATTTTTTATAAGCGTTATTTTGATTATCAAAATAGTTGAGATTACCAGACCTATCTATGCTTGATATCGTATAGTTGCTTCTACTCAGGTCATTTAGATGACAGTAATCAAACAAATCTTCTTCTGGGAAAGCAAAAGGCGAATTTTGCAAAAATCGTTGGTAGCTATATCCTGCCCATGCAGCCTGAGATTTAGATAGATTTTTTATGATTGCGGCATTAATGCATAAATCTTTAAGAGTTATTTTTATACTAGTTTCAATGCTAGATAATGAAATTATTGCGACACCACTTACCTCATCAATTTCAAAAATATTACAGATTGGTCGGTCTTTTTTAAAAAATACTAATATTCTAGAAAAATAATATTTAAACAAACTTAAATTTGTTTTTGGTTTTGTTGAGGCATCGTTCACTAATCAATATATCCCCATTTCGAAAACGCCAAAATCATAATATAGAGTTAACTATCTGGTTTCAAGGGTATACACAAGTTTGTTCAGGTAAAGATATTCATTCGATAAAGAGAAGTTAGGGTCTATTGACAATTCATGTTGTAGGGCGAAAATGCTAAGAATTTAGTAAAAACTTGTTTTTTAACGCGGCGAATAGTCTCGCTACTTAATAAATTTTCACAAATTATCTGAAGTTGCAGGTGTTGTCACGACTTACAAAAAAACACCCCAAAACTCCTTCATACATCTCGGCGCTTATACTCCATAATATAACAGTCAACCACGCCATCATTCACAATTCCCTGATATTGAAATCCAGCCTTTTCATAACAACGAATAGCACGTTTGTTTGCGATATCGGGGGATATTAGAATTTTTTTGGCATTAAAGCTATGAATAACAAAATCAATAAATTGCTTAACTATTTCGACACCAAACCCTTGTCCGGTTAATGATTCTTCGCCAATAAACAGATCAAGACTAAAAGTGCCTTGAGCTTCATTAGCAAATACACCTTGTGGAGCAATACAAAAGTTTTTATAAGCAAATAAATCACGACAGACAATATAACCAATGGGTATTTGGTCTATATAAATTAAATGTGGATAGTCATAACCATTACCCGTTACCTTTTCATCAATAATATCTGCCGCCTCGTGATCTTCTAGAAACCAAATATTTTTAATATGGGGCCTTTCAACCCAAGAAAGCCATAGCGGAATATGTTCTTCTTGAAACGGAGAAAATGAAATACTCATTGCTAATTATCCCTATAAACCATAAAAATATGAGGGATACCATCTTCTAGATAAGTTTCACCAATTGCCTCAAAGTCTAAGCTTTCATAAAATTTTTGCAGATATGATTGACCACTGAGTGCAATTTCATGGGGAGAGTCTTTTAGTTTTTTGATGACCAAGTTCATCATTTCTCGAGCTAAGCCCTTACCTCTATAAGCCTTGGAGACAACAACCCTACCAATTCGAATTTTTTTGTCATATAAATAACAGCGCGCGTAAGCTACTAGCTCGGAATCTTTATAACCAAGCAAATGCTCTGCATCTAAATCTACACCATCAATATCATGATAAGCACAATTTTGCTCCACCTGAAAAATCGCTTCTCTAAGACGAAGAATATCATAAACCTGTTTATTGGAGAGCGAATCGAAAGTATGCCATTCCCAGCTTGCAGGCATTTTTCACCTCTTAATTTTCATCATATGAATAAATAATAGACCATCAGTTGTCGTTATGCAGTAACCTAAGCTATGAGCTTTAAATAATCAACTTATATGCTTTAACAGTTGTAAATAGATGAAAACAATTTCATTGTGCGACTTGATCGCGGAATCTATCTTCATGGATCCCGCGGTCAAGCCGCGGGATGACAGATTCGGGTTGCTGGATAACCAAATCTTAGCACACATTATCCATAAGCAATTGATTTTCTACAAATAAAATTCGAAACTCGAGCTCCAATAGTTAAATCGAATGCAAGCAAATCAGTGTAACTTATACTCAATAACACCACTATTTCTTAATATTTTTTTAATATTAAAAGGCTACAATGTAGTCAACCTCAAACTAAGAGAACAAGTTGTGACCAATTTTAATCATTCAGCAAACGGGGAAGCATCCTCAACAACTACGGCTAGTAGCAATAAAAAGGCAAAAAAATCTAGCCCCATAGATAAACTATCTGAAGATTTAATTTCTCTATCAAAGGAGATTAAAAAAGTAGCTAAGGATTATGGATATAATAAAAAACTAGAAGCGGAGATATTGGGAATTGATAATTTCATTAAACAGGTTTTTGCTAGCTACACAAATAATCTACCTAAACAAGAAATAGAAACTTTTCGCACAACAAAAACAAACGAGCTTAATAATAAAATCAACCCTATTGTTAAAGATATAGCCTCCATAAACAGATATGTTGAACTTAAATTGTCACACCCTAAAGTTTTTAATTTTATGAAATCTATAACTAGTGATTATTCTGTTAGGTTGTTCCAGTGCGTTGGCTCATTAGCAATGACTTTTGCTGCATTTGGGTTAATAGCTGCTGCTATTGCTAACCCATGGACTGCCTTTAGTTTTATTGGGCTAGCTGTAGGGTTTTTGGCATTAGTAATAATCTCTGATAAAGCATCAAAATATAACAATTCATTACATGAAGCTGAGAAAGATACAGAGCAATTGAAAGAAAATTTTTCATTTATAAGTAATAAATTTACAGACTCGATAAATTTCTCTTGCAATAATTTCAAGTCCTCATATGAAGAAAATAACAAGAGCAATAAAATAACATCATCCCCCTACGGTGAAAAATGCCAGCAATCAAATGCTTTTGAAGCAGCTAACAACAACTATAAAATGCTTAGAATAATGCGGCATTACCATAAACTTCATGACCTATTTTTTCCTGTTACGCCCAAGTTTGCCCGCACTAAAATTAATACCCAGAATGATAGATATCAAACCTCACCATAAAATCTAGCATATGCTTTCATTCAATCTCACATAAATTTATTAACCATTCCTTTTAATGCTAAACTAAAATTAGTTATCTTTTGAAACCGTCAAAAATTCTTAGGAAAGGGAAAAAATAGATGAAGGATTACAAAAAATTAATTAGAAAAATCTTAACTGAGGTTGTAGAGAGCGAGAAGTTTGATGCAGCTCTAATTGCAAAATACTACCACCAAAATTACCGTCAAATTGTAAATGGCATAACCTATGACTACCAAAAATTTGCCAAACATATACATGATCTAAAAAGCACCCTTTCAGATGTAAAGCTAACTTTCTCACATATAATTGCTGAGGGTAATGCTGTATGCACTGTACACTACTCTGAAGGAACTAGAGAAAATGGAAACCGAGTTAAGGCCAAAGTTATAGCCTATTTTGAGTTTAGTAATGATCAATTAATTTCTTGTGAAGAGATGGCTCAGATAATCCAAGATGGTTAGGCAACGTCTCTAAAGTTTTCATGTTACACTCTGCTTAACTAAACAATTTGCAAAGGGATCTGCAAAGTGACAAGAAGAAAAAGGCTTGTTTATACAATTGCAATAATTGCGGCACTAATATTTATCTCTCTAATTAGTCTAAATAAATATTTTGCATACAAATATTCTGGATATCGATCAGGCAATTACCCCCCACCTAAAGTCTCTACTACTATTGTACAGGCCGAAGAATATAACCAACAAATTGAAGCACCTGGAACTACTCTTGCATCTGAATCTGTAGTCATTACTGCAAATGTTGATGAGCATGTCGAAAAAATATTTTTTGATGACGGACATCACGTTAAAAAAGGAGACAAACTTGTCGAGCTTGATAGCGAAGCAGAAATAGCTCAACTAGATCAAGCTAAAGCACGTCTGATTGATGCCGAAAATCAATTTAATAGAACATTAGAGCTATCAAAGAAAAAATACACATCAAAAGCTGAATTTGACACCAAGGAAGCTAATCTAAAAACTGCTAAAGCTGAGCTTAGTGAAATTGAGGCACAAATAAGAGATCGAGTCATTATTGCACCATTTGACGGAATTTTAGGGTTTCGCAAAATTAGCCAAGGCGCTTTGGTGCAAAAAGGCACAGAGATAGTAACCTTAGATGCTATTGATCCAATAAAAGTTGATTTTAATTTATCTGAAAAATATTTAAAATCCATCAAACCACAACAAAAAATCATTGCAACGTCAGTTGCATATCCCAACCAAAAATTTATTGGCTACATTAAAGCCATAGACTCTCGCATCAACAGTCAATCTAGATCAATTATGGTAAGAGGAATAATTGAAAATAAAAAACATGAACTAAAACCTGGAATGCATATGCAAATCCATATTAATTTACCCAACCAAAATAGCATCATGATTCCCGAAGAAGCATTAACTCCAATTTCTGGCAAACAAACTGTATTTGTTATTCAAAGTAATAATACCGTTAAGCGTAAAACTGTTGAGATCAACGGGCGCAAAAATGGTAAAGCAGTCATCAGTTCAGGATTAAAAGAAGGTGACAAAATAGTTGTTGATGGCGGATTTAAATTACAAGATGGACAGAAGGTAGAACCTAATGTGGCTATCTGATACCGCTGTCAAACGCCCTGTTTTAGCAATTGTTATTAGCCTTTTGCTTATTGTTTTCGGATTACTCACTATGGAGCGTCTTGCTCTTCGAGAGTTTCCAGATATTGACCCGCCTGTCGTTAATATTGAAACGAGTTACCCGGGCGCATCATCAATTACAGTTGAAAACCGCATTACTAAAATTTTGGAAGAAAGAATTAGTGGCATTGAAGGCATAAGATTTATTGAATCAAAAAGCATAGATGGCCTATCAACTATTACCATTGAGTTTAATATTAACCGCAATATTGATGCTGCTGCTAATGATATTCGAGAAAGAATAAGTCGAGTTGCAGATGATTTACCCGAAGGATCTGATCCTCCAGAAATTTTTCAAGTAGATTCCAATAATGATGTAATTATGTGGCTAAATTTAACCAGCCCCAAATTAAATACCATGCAAATTACTGATTACGCCGATAGATACTTAGTTGATCAGTTATCAATTGTTCCTGGTGTCGCAAGAGTCAGAATTGGTGGAGCTCAACGCTATGCTATGCGAATTTGGCTTGACCGAAAAGCAATGGTCGCGAAAAAAGTTACTTTAACTGACATTGAGAATGCACTCAAAGCTAATAATATTGAATTGCCAGGTGGGCGTATTGAATCCAAGAAAAGAGAATTATCAGTTTGGATTAAGCGAAAATATACAACTCCTGAAGACTTTGAAAAATTAGTGATAAGGAAAGCTGAGGATGGCCATTTAATCAGATTAAAAGAAGTCTCTAAAGTTGAAATTGGCCCAGAAAATAGAAGATCAGAACTAAGGGGCAACCGAATAAATATGGTTGGCCTTGGCATTATCAAGCAGTCTCGCGCTAATACTTTAGCTGTAGCAAACGCTGTTAAAGAAAAAGTTAGGGAAATGCAGTCTAGCCTCCCTAAAGGAATGAAAATTGTTGATAGCTATGACACCTCAGTTTTTATAGATGCTGCTATATTCGAAGTATTTAAAACTTTTCTTATTGCTTTAATTTTGGTAATTACGGTTATTTTCTTATTTTTAGGACGCTTAAGAACGGTTATTATACCAACGATTACCGTCCCAATTGCCTTAATTTCAAGCTTTATAATTTTATACATAATGGATTATTCATTAAATCTAATAACTTTATTGGCATTAGTTTTAGCAATTGGATTAGTAGTTGATGATGCAATTGTAGTGATTGAAAATATTGTACGGCGTGTAAACTTAGGAGAAAACCCACTTCTCGCTAGCTACAGAGGAACACGCCAAGTGGGGTTTGCTGTAATTGCAACCACATTAGTGTTACTTGCTGTTTTTATGCCAATTTCACTTCTAGAAGGAAAAGTTGGTAGATTATTTACTGAATTTGCATTTACAATTTCAGCTGCTGTTGCCTTTTCAAGCCTTATTGCCCTCACTTTAGCTCCAGTAATGGGTGCAGCAATTATTAAACCAGTCAAAAAAAGTAAAGGGCTACCCTTAAAAATTGAAAAATTTGTTATAAGAATTACTGAAAACTACACATTAAAACTTAAAAAGTTTTTAACCAAAAAGAAATTAATGCTAATAATTTTTATCACGATAATTGGTTCAATCGGCATTTTTTACAAAGCAATTCCTGAAGAATTAGTACCTCAAGAAGATCGTGGTGCATTTTTTGTTATTGTAAATGGACCAGAAGGTGCAAGTTTCGATTATATGCAAGGTTACATGCGTAAAGTAGAAGACGTAATGATGAATTTGGTAGATAAAGGCTATGCAACCCGAGCTTTATCTATTTTCCCCCTTGGTTTTGGAAAGGCAGACCCTGTAAATTCAGGTATAGGTATTGTAGTTATGAAAAATTGGCGTGACCGATGGTTACCAACGGTTGCCGCAATTGGTATGTCAATGCCTAAACTTATGAGCCTTCCTGGCGTATTAGCAATTCCTGTTCAAAGGCAAGCTATAACAGGAGGAGGCGTCAGACAGCCAGTACAAATTGTTATTGGTAATTCTAATTATAAAACTCTTTCTAAATGGCGAGATATAATAATAAAAGAGGCCAGCAAAAATCCTGGGCTTTTAAATCTTGATAGTGATTATAAGGACACCAAGCCTCAACTAGTAGTCGATATAAATCGCGATCGTGCAGCAGATCTTGGAGTTAGCATCGAGCAAATTGGAAAAACTCTTGAGACGATGCTTGGTGCTCGCAACATAACAACATATATCGACAAAGATGAAGAATATGACGTCATTTTAGAAGCAAATCTCAAACAAAAAGCTACAAAGCAAGACCTTAATAATATTTATGTTAGATCGCAAACTACCAACTCTTTAATCCCCCTTGCGAATCTCTTAACAGTTGAAGAAACAACTTCGCCTAACGCATTAAATCGCTTTAATCGCATTAAAACTATCACCATCAATGCAAGCTTGGCTGAAGGATATACATTAGGTGAGGCCATAAACTATTTAAATAATATCATTGAAGAGAAACTACCGAACACTGCAAAAATTGATTATAAAGGGCAATCCAGAGACTTTGTTGAATCAAGCCAGGCTGTTTACTTTACATTTTTTATGGCACTAGTAGTAATGTATTTGGTGTTAGCAGCTCAATTTGGCAGCTTTGTTCACCCATTAGTTATTTTCGTAACTGTACCTTTGGCAATATCAGGTGCGATGCTTGGTTTGTGGTGTGTAAATGGCACTTTAAATATATATAGCGAAATTGGAATTATTATGTTGGTAGGGTTAGCTGCCAAAAATGGCATCTTAATTATTGAATTTATTAATCAATTGCGTGATGAAGGCATGGAGTTCACTAAAGCTATTATTGAGGGTGCAAAGATTAGATTACGCCCTGTACTTATGACCGCTATTTCTACTGTTTTTGGTGCTGTGCCTTTAATTATCGCAACTGGAGCCGGTGCCAAAAGCCGATTTAGTATGGGCATTGTAATATTCTTTGGCGTTAGTTTTGCAACGTTCTTTACACTGTTTATGGTCCCAGCTTTTTATGCGATGCTTGCAAAAAATACCAAGACTAGAAATTCACGAAGTCTTGAGGTTGAGACTTTGGACAAATCTAAAGAACAGCTATAGCAAATTTAAACTTGAACTTTAAGTTTGTCCCTCACCTAATTCAGCTTGCAACACCAATTGCCAATAAGACTTGCGAGATATATGATAGTATCAATTGATATGGTAATCACACATTCTGGATGGAGTCAGCACAATCAAGATATTATTCGTTCTTAATAGCGGTTACACAATACCTCTCCAGCGCCTTCCTCTTTTACTTGGAGTAAGAGATGCGGGTTATGAGGTGCATGTAGCTGTGCCTTTTGACGGATCTCCAGATGAAAATGCAACTCAGCATGGCTTTCATATTCACCGCTACAGGCTATCTCGGAGTGGCCTAAACCCCAAAGATGAAATTCTTACAATCTATGATTTAGTAAAACTCTATAAAAAAGTTCAGCCAGATATTTTGCACCATGTTGCAATGAAAGCGGTGCTCTATGGATCTATAGCTGCCAGAATTGCTGACATTGATAAAACAGTAAATCTATTTCCTGGTCTTGGTTATTTGTTTACTCATAAATCATTAAAAATAAAAATTTTGAAAAGAATATTTTTTAGAGTTTTCAGAACAGTAATTGCGAGACAAAAATCTTATCTAGTATTCCAAAATTACATTGATAGAAAAATTTTCACTACTCTGGGCAAAATGCCGAAAGAACAATGCGTAATGATACCCGGCTCAGGCATCGATGTGGATAAATACCCTTTTGTTCCAGAAAACAATAAAGGACCTGTTAGAATTGTCCTTCCAGCCAGAATGCTAAGAACAAAAGGCGTATATGAATTTGTTGAAGCAGCAAGAATACTAAAGAAACAAAAACTAAATGCTGAATTTATACTCGCTGGTGACCCAGACCCTAAAAATCGCGATAGCATTCCAATAGAGCAGCTGCAAGAGTGGAATAAAGAAGGAGTGGTTAAATGGATTGGTTGGCAAGAAGATCTAGGTAAGCTTTTTTCTGAGTGCAATATTGTTTGTTTACCTTCTTATAGAGAAGGTTTGCCTAAGGTTTTGCTGGAGGCTGGTGCTTGCGGAAGAGCTGTGGTTACTACTGATGTGCCGGGGTGTAGTGAAGTTATTAAAGATGAAGATAACGGATTATTAGCGCCGAAGCAAAGTGCAGTCAAGCTAGCAAAAATCACAAAGAAGCTTATTACCAACTATAATTTACGGCAACCCATGGGCTTAAAAGGGCGAAAAATTGTATTAAAAAAATACACAAGCAATCAAATTATTAAAGCAAATTTAGATTTGTACATATCCCTACTGACCAATAATCAGATTGGTTTTTCTTATTCGCAAGAAGAACCTGCGCGTACAATAACTAACCATCGGCCAACCCAATAAAATTAGAACCCAAAAATGTAATACCCCATGACGTAATGAAGTACCATAATTAGTGGTGGCAATGCTATAAAGGAAAGACGTACTCAAAAAAGTACAAATCAAGATAATCCTCATAATACTCTGATTTTGAGCAAGTTCATTCAACTTTTTAAATTGGAACACAACCCCAACAGTTAAAATAAAGTTAGCCAAACTTGAGATCATAGCGATCAAATCAACATAAGAATGAACCTCCCAAGGCATCGGTGAAAATAGATAATCTAGGTATAAAAATGACGTTGAACTTATAATCCCAAATAAGCTTGAATTATCAATGGCTCCACCATAATCAGTTCTGGCTTCAGGTATACGTTCTCGATAGTGTGATAAATATTGCCATTTTTGATTTAAACTAGATAGAAAATCGTAATTGTAATTTTTTGCCAAAGAAAAAAGTAAAATCAATAAAGATGTTAAAATCGCAGCAATTACATGCCACTTTTTTACTGATCTTAAATCAATAAATTTACAAACCACACACAAAACAAGAAATAATGTAGCAATGGCGATAAGTGCCGGGTGCCAAATCGAAAAAATACTCCCAAACAATACTGCTGCTACGATATGTTTTAAATATCCTGTTTTTACAAATAACAATCCAAAATAGACCATTAACATCATAAACAGTAGAATATAAGGCTCTCTAAGAGTCACTGAGCCTAATACAATAAGAGGAGGATAAAACCCATACAACAATAAACAAGATAATTTATATTTCCTTAACTCAAGTAGATCTAATAACTTTAAAAAAATAAAAATAGAGAATAAAAAAACAATTATAGTTAACTGCTCTCCAAAAAAATGGCTTTGATTAATTTTGTAAAATGTAGCAAGTAGTTGGGGGAAAAATTGACTTCCTGTACCCATGCCCAAACTGTAGTGCCAATTAGCTTGTTGAGAAAGAGAAACTGCCCCAGCATGAAAGCTGTGAGCATCTAGCTCTGCACCACTCAAGGGGAAATAAAATGCATTACAAATAGCAGCCAATTGATGTACAAATACGATAAACCATATTGCTGTTAAAAGCTTAGTTTCTTTGCTTAATACAATCGAAGGAAGTATAAATGACAATGTAAACAAGACCCACTGCATCGAAAAATCCATTGCAATTCTTTCTTAAAACATCATACACTACCCTGAACGTTTGTTTAACCTTTTCTAGGATTGATTATATAAGTTACAGGGCATGAAAAACCTTATTTTAGTAGTAATTGGGAATTTAGATAGCGGCGGGGCTGAAAGGCATCTTTTGCAAGTATTGCCTAACCTTAATAATGAGAAGTTTAATTTTAAAATATACGCTACAAGTCATCGCGGCAAACTTGCTACCGAAATGGAAAACTCCGGAGTAGAAGTTATTTCACCGCCAGCCCAATGGCTTAAAAAACTAGGAAAAATTGGCAAAACATTTAGTTATATTATTTCATTTATAAAACTCAATTATTTTATAATACGAAGAAATCCAAAAGTTGTTCATTGCTTTCTACCTGGCGCCTATTTGCTTGGAAGTATCCCAGCAATATTGTATAGAAAAAAACTAATTATGAGCAGAAGAAGCTTAAATAACTACCAAAGCAAACATCGATTACTTACTAAAATAGAACATAACTTACATCAATATCTAATACTAGGTATTGGAAATTCTCAAATAGTTGGAGAACAACTCCAAAACGAAGGTATTCCAAAGCATAAAACTAAACTCATTTATAATGGTGTTGATACTGACAAATTTAAACCAGTTGAAAAGCAAAAAAACTCAAATGAACTTAGACTAATAATAGTAGCTAATTTATTTCCTTACAAAGGGCATACTGACTTGCTAGAGGCGCTTAGCATCATTAAAAACCAATTACCTTCCAACTGGAAATTGACTTGTGTCGGCAGAGATCAAGGTATTTTATCATCCTTAAAGCAAAAAGCGGAAAATCTGAATCTAAATAAAAATATTGAGTGGGTTGGTGAACAAAATAATATCCCTGCTCTATTAGCTCAAACAGATATTGGAATTCTATGCTCTCATGAGGAAGGCTTTTCAAACAGTATTCTAGAAGCGATGGCATGCGGGTTACCGATGATTGTCACTGATGTAGGTGGCAATACTGATGCAGTTATTGATAATGAAAATGGTTTTGTTGTTCCAGCTAAATCTCCAGAAAAACTGGCTGAAGCAATTCTTATGCTCGCTAATAATTCTGAGCTTAGAACAAAAATGGGCAAGGCAAATCGCCTGCGTATTGAAGATAAATTCAGCCTTGAGCGATGTGTTGAAAACTATAAATTATTATATCAAGAAGTTTTAAGCAATGGAATCATCTGTTGAGGAAAGAGACTTCTTAAAAATTTAAAATCAGAATAATACAAAGTAGGAATCCGCCCAGAACCACAAACAGTTTTTCTTAAGAAATCAGAGTCTACCTCTATAACAGTTTTAATGGGCCACAATTTTTGAACAAAACCAAATCAGTCATTTGCTTTCCTTCTAATCCAAAAATCTGATTCAAGTTTTCATCATCCAACTTTGAAAGCTTCTTCAACTCTCTACCTGGAGTAAATGCAGCAATATCAAAATATTTATTTAAGAACTGAAATAGCTCATCAAAATCAGCACCAGCAGACTTAAGTGCTGGCCTATTAAACTCAAGAATACCTAAGCACTTATCGCTTGCATTAATTAACTCTTCCATCCCTTTCAGAGCAAAATATTCGAAACCTTCGATATCCATTTTAAATACAAAATTCTGACCAGGTTTAATTTCATCTTGTAAGCGAACCATCTTTAATTGGTGCTTTTCTCTGCCTTTAATATTGGTATCAGATATGCAAGAAGTACCGCTCCACTCTGAATTAATATAAAAAGATACTTCTTTAGATTCATTACCTGCTAAAATATTTAAAATCTGGATATTTAACTTATTAGGGTGAGTCTCTTTACTTTTTTCAATAAAACGAATAAGTTCTGGGTTGCCTTCAACTCCATAAACACGACACTGATCCGAATATGTAGAAGAAAAAACAAATTCTCCATAATTCATACCAACATCAATAACTAAATCTGGGTTAAGTTGTCTTACAGCTGAATTAAAACAATCAATTAAACGTTGATTCGTAACTCCACCATTCATAACCAGACCTTGCCCTCTCAAATCCAAGTTATTTACAAATAACTTGGATTTACTATTCTTCAGGTAAACAAAATTCGGTGAAGCAGTCCCATATTTCACTATAAGCTTGCACTTAAGTAAAAACTCTCTGGAATAACGATAAAAATTCAATACAGGCTTTATATTATAAAGCGCACCTCTAACATGAGAAAGCATACTTAATCTCCCTAAGCTTTAACATCCTCAGCATTAAGCTTTTCTACCAATGAAGCTTTTCTGAAAAATGTCTCACCAATTCTATCCTTTAAAGTTCCATGATCCGATACAATAACGCGCTTAACTGTCTGTACAAAAAGCAAAAAACTACCAAGGCCATGTAGCATTTTATCTAGATCAGCGACTTTCTGAAAAATTGTTTTCTTTTTGCTAGCAACATTGGTATTCTCTGCTTTCTTTAAAACAGTTTTCTCATTTAAACGGCGTAATCCCTTTGCATTATATTCTTCTTTTAGTTTAGATATTGGGAGATCTCTACATATTGTTCTGCTCATGTGAAAAACACGAATATCTTCTCCTTTAGGACAAGTCCACTTTTTATGACAATTGTCACTCTCAGACTTTAAAAATTTGGTTGTATTTATACCTGGATCTGAAATTATTTCGCAATCAAAATCCCCTAAAAACCACTGTAAAAACTTCTGCTCAAAGTAATAACCTTTAATAATAGAAATAGAGCACTCATTAAAACAATAAGCTTTCCAGGCATTTACTCCTTTAAGGGCTCTCACAGAAAAGCCTATAAATCCAGCACTGAATATTCCTGAATTATTTGACTTGTGCCAAACTCCCATTTCATGCCAGGTAGGAGAAAGTAGAACCTCACCATGCATTGCTTTTTCAATCATGTCATCAATACGATCTAAAAACAGCAAATCAGCATCTAACAAAATTAACGACTCAGCCACATTTTGAAGAGCCCACGCTGAAAGGGCTGATTTTGTCGCAAATGCTTTCTGATCTGTACGCATTCTACAGCAGATATTATGCCAGTACTCTTCGCCCCACACATCCTTAGCTAAGACAACCTTCAAGCAAGAATCTTTTATACAACTAAGGGCGTCAAAAGAGTGTTGATCAAGGCAGCAAACCACTAGATATGTGTCAGAGTAATAATCACGAATATTGCAATACAAACCAGCAGTATGAGCTACGTAATTTTTAGAGGTTACGGTAACAAAACTAAACTTCTGCCTTTCTGACATACCAAAACTCCATTTGCTGGTGACCTAGGTGGATTATAAATATAACAAGAAAATATATTGTTATCTAGCAACAACCAAAACCTCTAAAGCTACTGGTTGAATAGAATGTAGCGAGCAGTTATGATCTTAAAACTCTATATTATAATAAAGGGAAGTATTAATGGCGTCACCAGTCATAGAAATTCTTAAGTTTTGCGACAAGGAAGACTGGAAAAGCATCTTCTTTATTTCCTTTTTGATTATACTCCTTGGTACTCTAGAGCTAATAGGGATTGGGGCAATATTTCCATACATGAAAATCCTTGGAGACCCTAGCATTATCAAGTCAAATCAGACTATAAATCAAATTTACACCTTTTTTGGATTCTCAAAAGAAATTTATTTCATGATTTTTTTAGGCGCAGCCATTTTTACGGTAATACTTTTAAAAGGCGCCCTGACATTTATTAACAACTATGTTCAAAATGTATTTGGCGGTAAATTCGTAGTAAAGCTTTCTAGAAAATTTTTAAGTAAGTTACTTAGAACTCCTTACAACCGATTAATAATCCTCAACTCTTCAAAACTTGCTAAACATCTACTAAATGATTTCCAACAAATGCAGACTTTACTCAACTCTGGGCTTGTCCTATGCACAGATATAATTCAATCAACAATTTTAATTTCACTGATTTTATATACATCACCTCCAGGAATATGGTTAGTATTACTATTAATCATCGGCATGGCTACAACCAGCATTCTGATAACAAAAAACAAATTTAAGACATATAGTCAACTTAAAGAAGAGCGAACCATAGAGCTTTTTAAAATAAGCAACGAGACCTTAACTGGCATAAAAGACATCAAGGTATATCAAGCAGAAGATATATTTACTGAAAAATTTTCATCCAAACGTACAGAGTATTTTTTCTATAAAGTTAAATTAGGTATTATGGCAAACTTACCTGGAATTATTTTCAATATCATAGGGTTTGGAGCTATACTTGCAATAATTTTAACCCTTTTAATAATAAAAGGTAGCATCTTAGAGACACTTCCAACTCTCGCTATAGTCGCCTTAGCAATTCAAAGATTAATGCCATCGGCCATAAGAATTAACACGTCGCTAGGAAACGTACGACAAAGCTTACCTATCATCAATGCACTTAGCGAGCTAATGAACATAGTTTTTGCTGAAAACACAGAAACACAAAACAATCCATCATCACAAATTAAAAATTTCAAAAATCTAAAACTTGAATTTATTGAATTCACTTACCCAAACACAAGCATTCCAGCACTAAAGAATATTAATATAGATATTGAACAGAAAGGAATTTATGGATTCGTTGGCGAATCAGGAGCTGGTAAAAGCACACTGATAGACCTTTTACTCGGATTTCTTCCACCGCAAAAAGGCAAAATATTAATTAACAACCAGAAAAAAAAGAGTAATGAGTCATTAAGAGGTCTTGTTGGCTACGTTCCCCAGCAAACTGTGATGTTAGACGATAGCATCCGTAGTAATATTGCATTTGGCATTCCTGAATCTGAAATAATTGACGAACAAGTTTGGAAATGTCTAAAAATCGCACAGCTTAGTGAGTTCGTTAATACTCAACCAGAAAAGCTAGATACCACAATTGGTGACAGAGGAATTAGACTATCCGGAGGACAACGACAACGAATTGGTATAGCGCGTGCGCTATACCGAAATCCAGAAATCTTAATTATGGATGAGGCGACCAATGCCCTTGACTCAAAAACTGAAAAAGAGTTTAACCAAGCCCTAAAAACTCTTTTAGGCCAAAAAACAATAATCATCATTGCTCATAGATTATCATCTGTTAGATTCTGCGAAAAAATATTTGTCATGAGAAATGGGCAAATTGTTGATGAAGGTACATTTGACGAACTTTCTGTACACTCTAATGAGTTCAGCAAAATCTATGGCGATCTTAGTTCAATCGAGTGGTGACATGGAAAAAATAAGAGTTTGCTACCCTTTTGTTGGAGATAGTGTTGGTGGCAGCCACATCTCAACACTAAATCTAATTAAGAACTTACCAGAAGAATATCAGCCTCTAATTGTAGTTTTTACTCCTGGATTGCTTACAAAATATCTAGAAGAAAAAAAACTTAACTATATAAACCTTAAGTTCACACGTATCTCCGAGTCTCATTCTCTAATTGGACAGACATGGGAAACCATTAAGAACTCTCCAAAATTAGCCAAATTTTTAAAGAAAAATAAAATTGATATTGTTCACACAAGCGATTTACGAATGCACTATCTTTGGGGACTACCCTCAAAGTTAGCTAATAAAAAGCATTTCTGGCACCAAATGACACTGAATCCATCACGAAGAATAAAAATTTTTTCAAGACTCAGCAACACGGTTCTAACTCCTTCTGAGTGTTGTAGAGAAAGCATCAAAACAGCCAAACCAATATATGTTGTTGGAAACCCAGTCACAGCTTTCTCATCATCTGAAAAAATACAAAAAACAAAACAAATCTATAACGATTTATTTAAGCACAAAAATCCTTTCGTTATCGGCTTTATTGGAAGCTTTCAAGCAAGTAAAAGACCTAAGTTTTTTGTAGAGATTGCTAAAAAAATCTTAGCTGACTCAAACCAGAAAAACATTTTCTTTGTTTTGATTGGCAACCCTAAAGATATTTCAGCAGAAGAACTAAATAGCTATATTACAAGGCAGAATATACAAAACCATATTCAGGTTTTGAAGTTCCAGCAGAATATTCATCAATGGATAGCATCACTAGATCTACTAATTGCTCCTGGTATTAATGAGTCATTTGGGATGATCCTAGTTGAGGCGATGCTTCTACAAACTCCTGTGTTAGCAGCTAACAGCGGTGGATATAAGGAGATTATACAACACAATAAAAATGGTTTTTTAGCAGAAATCTATTCCATTGAAGACTTCACAAGACAAGCTCTCAACATATACTCTAACCCTGAAATGGTTAAAAAGATCCTAAATACAGCTAAAAAAAATGCGAGCAAATATTCACCCTCTAATTATGCCGAGAATATTACGAATTTGTATAACAAATCACTATATGCAAAATCTAACAAAAAAAAGCTCTTATTCGTCATAAGCTCTCTTGGTTGTGGCGGGGCTGAAAATAATTTAGTTAAACTTGCAAATGCCTTAGCAAAAGATGGCACATATAATGTTACTATTCTTACCACAAACGTAGAAGTTGAAGATTTTTATGAAGTATCCCCATTTGTAGATAGACACATAATAAATTTAAGTGATAAATCAGCAACTTCTCTTAAAGCCATATCCAATAACTTAAAAAGAATATTAAAACTAAGAAAATCCATAAAAAACTGCAACCCTGACTTAATAGTTAGCTATATGGATCAAACCAACATTCTAACTGTTTTAGCAACTAGATTTATGAAAATTCCTGTAATAATCTCAGAAAGAAATAATCCCAATCGTGACAACCTTGGGAAAGAATGGAAATTATTAAGAAAACTTATCTACCCAAGAGCATCCGCTCTAGTTGCTCAAAATAATGATATTGCAAATAGGTGCAAAGATATTAAACTAAATGCAAATACTAAGATAATTGCAAATCCGTTGGATGAAAACACTACTACAAAACAATCTGCAGAGAAAGCTACAATATCAAACTTTGTAGCTGTTGGATCACTAACCCCCCAAAAAGGATTCGATATATTAATTGAATCCTTCGATTTGCTCATAAAAAAATTTTCATCATTAACTTTAACAATTTATGGTGAAGGGCCAGAAAGAGAAAAACTTGAAAAGAAATTACATAAACTTGGATTGCAAGATATTGTCAAACTACCCGGTGTTAAAAAAAATATTAGCTGCCAGCTATCTAATTATGATGGTTTTGTTCTTTCATCCAGATTTGAAGGGCAGCCTACAGTACTAATGGAAGCAATGTCAGCTGGATTACCATGCGTGGCTTTCGACTGTAACTTTGGGCCTAGAGAATTAATCTCACATGAAACTGATGGCCTTCTGGCAAAAGCAGAAGACCCTCTAGACTTAGCCAACAGCATTGAAAAGCTGATAATTTCTCCTAAATCAGCAAAAATCATGGGTGATAACGCTAGAAATAAAATTCTTAAAAATTATAATATTGATAAAATCAAAAGTCAGTGGAAAAACCTTATCCACCCATTACTCAGGGATGGCCAGATAAAATGAATCAAATAAAGCTTAATATTTTAACCAATGGATTTAAAGTTGAAAATGCTCAGGCCTTCTTTTACCCACTAATAAAATATAGAAGAAAACTAAAAAATATAGGCATTACTTGGAAAGCATTTGAGGAAATTTCTGCAAAGCTTTATGAGTGCGATATTCTAATTGTCGAAAATAATTTTTTTAGAGCTCAGTGGAAAGATAATACTAATATTGTGATTGGACATTACGCAAAATTTAAAGACAAAGTTAAAAAGGTTATTCATTTTGACCTACAAAGCCATAGCGGCATGCCTCACACCAAAATGCTTCCATACGTCGATTTATATGTTAAAAAGCAATTACTAAAGAACCAGAGCATCTATCTTAAAAGCTTTCATGGCCACAGAGTTTTCACTGATTATTATTTCAATAACTTTGGAGTCACTGATACCGATGATATATATTCGGAACCTATCGCCAATGAAAATGATTTAGGCAAACTTCGTCTAGGTTGGAACTCCTCACTAGCTAACTACACTTTCCTCGGCCCCTACCGATCAAAGCTATATCGAATTACGAAATTGCCATTTTTCTTGAAATTTCCAAAACCCTATGCAAAACCAGCAAATCATCGATCTAACGCACTTTCCTGCAGAATATCTACAAAATATACCAGAAATACCATTACTTACCAGAGAGAACAGCTCAGTAAAGCTTTGGCCAGCGAGTTAAATACTAATAGAGTTGCTCGTAAGCAGTATTACCAAGAGCTTGCTAGCTCACAAATAGTTGTATCCCCATTCGGATGGGGGGAAATATGCTACCGCGACTATGAAGTTTTTTTAGCAGGTAGCACCCTAGTTAAACCTGATATGTCGCACCTTGAAACTTGGCCAAATTTATACATACCTAATGAGACTTACATACCATTTAAGTGGGACATTTCAGATGCACGAGAAGTTATTGAAGAATATAAAAATGATAAGACCAAATGCCTTGAAATTGCTAGCAAAGGACAAAACAACTATGCAAAATATTTAACTGGAGACGATGCTGCCGAAATGTTTTGCAATAGATTTTACAACTTAATTACCTCTTAGGAAGCCATGTAATGAAAGAAATAATTCTACATGTTGGGTTACGGAAAACTGGATCAACTTACCTACAAGATAAAATTTTTCCATTTTTAAAAGATATAGCTTTTGAAGAGCCAATCAACCGATTGATAAAGCAAGCTTTCAAAGAATTTGACAAAAACGACGAAGTTTTTAATGGCATTAAAATAGAAATTAATAACACAATTAACTCAATAGATAGCAAGAAGATTCTTTTGAGTAACGAAACTTTCATACTCCCACAGGGTTGTACAAATGAAGAGTTCCATAGAAGACTTTCCTGCCTTAAAGAACTATTTCCAAAGGCAAGCATACTTCTGGTAATCAGGAGACAAGACAAAATATTCGAGTCACTGTACAAGCATGTTATACGAAAAGAAATCTACTCAGGAAGTATGGCGCACTTTGTAGAAAACATAGATAACTATAAGTTATTTGACTACTTTAAAATAATGACGGCTTGTAAAGAAAAATTTGGAAATGATAATGTAAAATGCATCCCCTACGAACTATTATTACAAGACCCTCTAGATTTTGTTGCAAATATTTGTAAGCTTATTGGTGTTGGCCAGCCTAAAAATATAGAGGTTTCAAAAGAGAGAGTCTTAGGCGGACTATCTTCTCCAAAATTAAAGTCCAAGCTCGTATACAACAAGCTATATGTTAAAAATAAAGCCTCCTTACCTTTTAAACTGATCCGCTTTTTAATAACACAGTTTTTGTTTAAATCTACCTATATCATTGATTTTATATATTTTATAAAACCCAAAGTCATGGATGATTTATCAAGAAAAACTATAATGGAAAATCATAAAGATTCTAACGAAGCTATTGATAAAATAATATCATACAACTTAAAGAAACTTGGTTATCACTAAGGAATAACAATGATACAAAATGAAATTTTCAAAGATTTTGAAGCCGATAATTGGTTTTATCGTAATAAAGAGTACATATCAAGTAAGCTATCTGATGAGGATGTAACTTTTCAAGAAATGAAAAAATTCATTCCCGATTTCAAAGGAAAATCATTCATTGAAGTTGGATGCTCAAATGGATATAGACTCTCTTGGATTAAAGAGAATAGCGGGAAAGTTGTTGGTATTGAGCCTAGTAGCAAAGCAGTAGAAGATGCAAAGGAAAAATTTGCACTTAATGAAAATGAAATTCTATGCACTGATGCGTCTCAATTCTTTAAAGAAACTAATGAATCTTTTGATGTTATTAACTTTGGACATTGTCTATACCTAATACCTCCTGCACAAATACCTGAAATTGTCGCCGGTGCAATTAACAGTCTTAATACTGGAGGTTATATATTTATTTTCGACTTTGATAGCGCTCCTCAACGCCAAAAATATCACCACACAGAAGGAGTATTCTCATATAAAAGTAGATTTGATGAGTACTTTACCTGGATGCCAACAATGCATTTAGTCAAAAAGCTAGTTCTAGAACATACCGGAGATTACACAAAGGGCAATCCAAGAGAGGACTGCGCTCTGAGCATTATTCGTAAAATCAATGTTGCAAATGCTTTCCCAATCCTGGCTTAACCGTAGAAAAAACCTTTTTAATAAAATTAGCAATTGATAAACCATCAAGTTTGTGATGCCTGAGAACCTCATCTATTTGGCCGCACGCAGGTATAGATGTTAATCCTAAGGAAAACACTTCTTTATAGGAAGATAGCTCACATGAAAGAGCTTGTAATCGCTCACCTAGCCCACCTATTTTATAATGGTCATCTACAACAATCACTTTACTATAATTACTTAAAATAGAGAGAAACCAAGATTGATCAACTACATTCAGCCAAGGCATATTAAACACAGCCGACTCAATTCCATGTGAAGATCTGAGATATTTAGCTGCCTTAATAGCCTCGGTCAACATTACAGGGCCATAACTTATAATAGCTACATCTTTACCATCAAGAAGCAACACGCCTTTTCCCTTCTCAAGGTAGTATTCATTGGGCAAATCATAGTTTACCGCATATGGTACAGATACAAGCCTAAGGTAGCCACTCTCAGGACAGTTAATAAAATACTTAACAGCCATATTAACCTCCCTTTCACAACTAGGCTGAAACACTGCAACTCCGGGCAAAGAACCCATAAGTGCAATATCTCTGACGGACTGGTGAGAATGACCAGGTCCCGATGGTATAAGTCCTGCAAGCGATCCAACATATAACACCTTAGATTTCTCAGAAGCATTATTATACATTTGCTCGGTTGCACGTGTAGTTAAAAAGCAAGCAAATGAATGAACTACGGGCAATAAACCTGAAAGTGCCATTGCCCCCGCTTGAGAAACCATGTCCTGCTCTGCTATTCCACACTCTACGAACCTTTCAGGATACTTTTCTTTAAATGGAATTAACCCGCAATCTAAGACCAAATCAGCATCTAAAGCAACCATGTTTTTATTTTCTTCTGCAGCTTCAACTAGGGCTTCACCATAAGCGCTGACCAACTTCTCTAGCTTTCGAGGATTAGTAGAATTTTGAGGTTTTTCCTCTGATTCAAAAGAGACTTGAGAAATATTCAACTCAAACAACCCTGAATTAATCTTGTCGACTAATTCATTAACCGCCTTATCATAGTCCTCATTGCTTGGTGCACCACTATGATATTGATATAGTTCACCATCAAATGAACTTTGATCAGTTGCTTGCATGAAGCTAACACCACAACCCTTGATTGTATCGGCTATAATAGCTGAAGGCTTATCTGATGCTTTTGCATTGGCTAAAGCAGATTTTAACTGATTAAAATCATGCCCATCACAACGCTGAACGTACCAACCAAAACTTGCAAACTTACTCTCGAGATCACCTAAATCACAAACATCTGAGACCCAAGTGTCAGATTGGACCTTATTGTGGTCTACAATAACTGTGATTTCATCCAATTTGTTGTTAGCCGCCGAAACTAAAGACTCCCAAAACTGTCCTTCCTGAAGCTCACCATCACCCGTCAAAACATAGATATAGTTCTTTTCGCCTTTAAGTCTATTTGCCAAAGCGAATCCTTTAGCTTTTGAGACCCCCATACCTAACGATCCAGTATTGGTAATAATATTAGGGGTGTGAACATCTGGGTGCCCCGGTAACCCACCTAAACGACGTAATTGATGAAGATTTTTAGCTGGCAACTTACCAAGTCCAATTAGCACAGAATACAAAGCAGGCACATCATGCCCCTTCGAAGAGAAGTAAATTTCGTTACCATTTAGCTCAAAGATGTGCAACCACAGAACTATGTCTAAAGATGAAAAACTTGACCCTATATGACCAGACCCAGCTTTCTTTATCATGAATAGAGTATTTAGTCGCAAAATATCCGCTAAAGCTTGGCTTACTTCAATTGGACTCTCATTTTTTTTATCTAATAATTTCTCAATTGTTTCGTTAGAAATATATTGCAACATCTTGTCTTCCTATTTAGTTTAAGTTGCTGAATTTATAATAAACTTCTCCACACTAGGCAATTCAGCCAACCCGTTAGATATCATAATTTCAGCCAATAAGAAGTCCTCTTCATAATCTATAGAAAATCCAAAAATTTTGTCAGTAAAAATAGGCGCTATCTTCTTACCAGCATGAAGATTAGTTTCACGAACTGCTTTTGTTCTTACAATTTCTAAAGAGCTATTCTGAACATATACTTCAGGCAAGTCTTGGTACTGCCTTGAGTGATAAGGTATTTCGAGCTGTTCTTGAGAAAGTAAGGGGGTTATAAGTCCATTATTAATAGTCCACATTTTTCCTGGGTGCTGCTTACATAATTCTACAGCTCTGAACGAGTCAATACCTTTATTTGCTTGGAAATTCTTCCATGCCTCACGAAGTAATTTAGGTTTTCTAAACGGGCTAGTTGGGCGCATAATAGCAAATGCATGAGGGTCTTCTTCTAAAAAATCTAGCGCATGTTTAATCCAGCTTATATCTGGAGAATAAGTTCCTGATAGACTCTCAGGCCTTAAAAAAGGAACCTCCGCGCCATAGGACAGTGCAATCGATGCTATTTCTTTTGAGTCAGTGGATACGATAACACGATTGAAAATACCAGCTTGTAAACAACTTGATATGGTATATGCAATTAATGGATATCCGTTTAGTTTGCGAATATTTTTATTTTTAACGCGCTTTGACCCAGATCTAGCAGGAATCAAGGCAATCAACTTTTCACTCATAACTTTAAATTATTTCTTTCTATAGACTTTGTTTAATGTAGCTGACTCTTTCTCACTAAAGTGAAAACCATAGGATTCCAAAATTTCAGATACTGCTTTCCTGGTGCTTCTTACATTCGTATCATCAACTTCAATTTGTATAGATTTAACTTTATGAGAAGATAATAATTTCTCCGCGCCTTCAAGTATTTTTACCTCATTTCCATCAACATCTATTTTAATGTAATTTGGTATAGGTAGTTTAAACACACGAAAAATATCGTCAATTGAATAACCAATCATTGATTCAGAGAACTTACTTTTGTGACTCTCGCTTGAAATAAAGCTATTATACGCAGATCCGATAGAGGTATCCTCCATAGATAACTCACCTAACTCAGTTTTGTTATTCAACGCTAGATTAAATGTTGTGATTTTATCGCCTAAATCGTTTAATCTTATATTCTCACATAATACAAAGTAGTTAAAAGAAGCTGGTTCAAAAGCAAAAACACAGTGCCCCTTTTTAGCTGCATACAAACTATACACACCAACACATGCACCAACATCCCAAAGAGTATCTCCGTCTTCCATTGTTTCTAACCAATCATAAGTTTTACTCTCCTTTAAAAAGTCACTCCTTGAATATGCTCGCACTCCCGGGCAATAGGTTTTTAGTTTCCCCCTTCTAGTTTCAGCCTCCCAATTGAGGTCTAAGTTTTCAGCAAGCAAGACCTTAGAGTATAATTTTGATCTTTTAGAAAGCAGTTTTAATGCAGCATTAACCATTAAGAAATTAAATTTGTAAATCCATTTTGCTAGCTCGGGTCTTCGCATCTTTAATCCTCCATAAAATGTTTTCAAAAGATAATTGTTGATATGGTTTTTGTTTCAGAGTAAACGTCTAAAGCCTCAACGCCAGGCTCTCTAGTACCATTTCCTGATGCACCAAAACCACCAAATGGATAGTGCGGCTCACTACCATATGTGCCTGCATTTACATTAACAGCACCTACTCTCGCAGCACGAGTGTACTTAAGGGCAGTATTAATATTTTGTGTATGAATTGCGGCAGTTAAACCATAAACCGTGTTGTTTGAAAGGTCAATTGCATGCTGCAAATCAATTACTCTATGAAGAGAAGCAATAGGGCCAAACAACTCTTGACTATTCAGCTGATCCTTTTCGCTAACGTTTTCTAAAATTGTTGGTCGCATAAAATATCCTGAACTTTTTAACCTTGATCCGCCACACAAAATTGTTGCCCCACGAGATGTCACGTCTTCAATAGCAGCTAACATATTATCAAGTTGTCGCTTATTAATAACCGGGCCTAAATCGTTATCATCTTTTGTACCCAAGGTTAATTCTTTGGTTTTAGCCAATAATTTTTCTTTAAACTCTTCATATATATCATTAAAAACTAAAATACGGCTTGCTGCAGCACAGCGTTGGCCCGCATTAGAAAATGCAGATAAAACAGTCCAATTAACTGCTTTTTCTATATCAGCATCACAACAAATGACTATGGGATTTTTCCCTCCCAGCTCGAGTGAGACTCGCTTAAGGTTTTCGGCCGCAATTGATGCGACAACCTTGCCAACCCGTGTAGACCCAGTAAAGCTAATTACATCAACCTCAGGATGCCTAACCAAGAACTCACCGCACTCATGACCATACCCTTGAATTACATTTAAAACACCAGTTGGTAGCCCAGCCTCAAAAGCAATGCTTGCAAAAATATCCGCTGTAGCTGGTGTATCCTCAGCTGCTTTTAAAACAACAGTATTTCCACAAATTAAAGCTGGGAAAACCTTCCAAGCCACATTAGCAATAGGAGTATTTGCTGCAATAATAAGCGCTGCCACCCCATGAGGCTCGCGCACTGTCATGGTGATTTTATCAGCAATACCTGAGTTTAATGATCTACCATAAAGCCGCATACCCTCTCCAGCAAAAAATTCTGCAAGCTGTATAGCACCGCCAGTTTCACCAAGCGCATCTTTCACAGATTTACCGGTTTCTTGAGCAACAACTTCGGCAATTAAGCTTTTCTTCTCTTCCATTAAACGAGCTATGTTAAGAAGGAGTTTACCTCTTGCAACAGAGGACAAGTCAGCCCATCCAGACTGTGCCGCTTTTGCGGACTTAACTGCTAATTGCACATCATTTTCACCAGATCTAGCTACCTGAAATAATACCTCTTCGGTAGCTGGGTTTATTTTTTTGAAAAACTTAGCAGTTCTCTGCTCTTCAGAATTAATTCTATTAGGAATCACCGTAGATACAATTACATCTCTCATTTTTTTACCACGCAGTCCAACCACCATCAATAACCATGTTTGACCCCGTCATATACGAAGAAGCTTGTGACAGTAAAAATATTACCGCTCCATTGTACTCATCTTCATTGGCCATTCTGCCAAGCGGAACCTTAGCTTGATAGTTTGTTAAAAATTGATTGTCTTGGTTATTAAAAACTCCACCAAAAGTTAATGTATTAACTCTAACCCCATTTTTTGACCAATATGTAGCTAAATACCGAGTTAGGTTATAAATTGCTGACTTACTTATTGAATATGAAACCGGCTTGTAAAATTTCTCCCCAGAAGCTCGCCTATAATCATAAAGACTCTGATCGGGAGAAACCATACCATAGATTGAGCCAATATTTATTATAGAGCCCACCCCTATTTCAGCCATCCTAGATCCAAAAATCTGGCATGCTTTAGCAACACCAATAATATTAACGCCCATTGTTTTTTCTAGTGAATCTAGTGGAAAAGTTTCAAATGGTCCATTATCTTCGGAATTTGCGTTAGGGGGAGAATCAAGAGCTGCGTTATTTATTAAACCAAATGGCAGCCCAAGTTTATCCTCAATATCTAACAAAGCTGATTGCAAAGAAGCTTCACTAGTGACATCTGATTTAACATAAATTGCTCTAGACTTATCGAAGTAATCTGAAAACTTAGCAGGCAAACTCTTACAATCATCCGCTATATCAATTAATGCTACCTTCGCCCCCCCCTTCAACAAAGAAAGAGAAAACTGGCGTCCAAGCTGACCCAAAGCACCTGTTACAACAACCGTTTTATCTTGAACCGAAAACAAAGAATTACTCATGCACCATTTCTCTATGGGCCATAACAGCTGAACAAATTAAATCACAAACCTCTCTGACAGCACCGTGTCCGCCAGGAACTTTGGTTACATACTTTTGAAACCCAAAAACCTCCTTGTGAGCATCTGCAACAATAATGGGCAAACCGATAATTTTAAGGGCTGGAATATCGTTTATATCATTTCCAACAAAAGAAATCTGTGAAAGAGGAACACCTTCATCCATAGCAAGCTTCTTTACTGCTGATTCTTTATCGTCACATGATTGAATACAATCTATTTGTAGCTTCTTACACCTAGCTGCAACTACTAGGTTCGTTTCTTTTGAAACCACACAAACCTTGATGCCTAGTTTCTTCAAGTTAAATATACCTATTCCATCCCCACGCCAACATCTAACAGATTCGCGCCCATCCTCGAGGACGTAGACAGTATTTGAGGTCAATACACCATCAAAATCTAAAAGTAATAACTTAATTTGGGAGGCCAAAAGGCTTAGTTCAACTCCAATCATACAGCTCCCCCTAATTCAATCTACAAGGATTTCATACTCAACTTTTTCATCCATCTGCAAACTTTTAGAAAGCTTTCTGCCAAGGACGTCATTTATCTCATAGGGAGACAAACCATCGCCCGGACATTTAAAACAAATATCATCTGGACATAAGACATGTCCAGCAGGCAAGTCCCTCGTTACGACAATTTTCTTTCTCATTTTATGCATGGGTTTACTTTCACATTCCAGCATCCGCTTTGTGCCATCACCTAAAGCAACCCGAGTGCGCTTTAAATCACGCACTAATTTTTCTAACCCAGTTTTCTCAAGGGAGAAACATTGATCAGTTCCTTTCCAAGCACGATTAACAGTAAAGTGCTTTTCAATGACGCGCGCCCCTAGCATATATGCCACAGGGCCCATCGCGATGCCATTAGCGTGGGAAGATAGCCCAATTACAACATCTGGAAATTGCTCACGATAAGTTTCAATTACACGTAAATTTAGATCTTCAAATTCACACGGGTAAGCGGCAGTACACTGCAAAATACATAATTGTTTATTAATTGGCATAATAGCGTCATAAGCCCTCTCAACATCCTCAAGAGTTGCCCCGCCAGTGCTTATGATTATTGGCTTACCAAAACTTGCAACATGCTTTAAGAAAGGTATATTTCTCAAATCTGCTGAAGCCATTTTATATACTGGCAAATCCATTTCAGCTAACTGAGATGAACTTGGAAAATCAAATGGAGTAGCAAAAAAAGTAATACCTAATTGATTTGAAAAAGCTTGAAGATCTTTGAACTGATCTATATTTAACTCAAGAAAATTTCTATGTTCACCATACGTGGACCCGTAACTATTAGGATTGTCATAAGGGGCATGGTATAGATTCTTTGTAAAAAGCGCCTCATTATCACGCTTTTGAAATTTTACTGCATCAGCCCCAGCATCATATGCTGCTTTAATTAAAGCTTTTGCCTTTTCCATATCTCCTTGGTGGTTATTTCCAATTTCTGCTATTACATAGCAATCACTTTGGTCATTTACCACAGTTCCATCGAAGTTTATTTCTCTCATTTCCCTACCTCTCTTATTGAGCGATTTATGTTACCACATGTTTTTGCTCTATAACATCCAATATTTTGCTAACATATTTATCTGTAGAATCACCTTCCAAACTTGATATCCACTCCCCAAACAATCTTCTACGTTTGGCAATAACAGAGGCATTAACAACTGCCTCTTTCAAACTAGCACTAATTAATCTGACTAAATCATCGGGACTGTTAGCCACATCATAAATATCAAAATCATTAGACAATTTAACATACTCTTGATAAAGAGGGTGCTTCACCTCAGCAAAATTTGGAACAATTACAACCTTATTAGCTATAGCAGCTTCAAGAGTAGTTGTAGATTGAAAACCGCAAACAACCTTTGAGTTTAAAATTAAATCTTGAGCACTAGCATCAATTGTTATGCTCAAGTTTTTAATCCTAGCAAGAAATAAACCTTCAGCTTCCAAGGCATTATGAATTCTATCAATCCATTGACCACCCCACTTTGGTTTAATAATAAATTCAACATCTGGATTCTCAATGGCGGCCCTTGCAAAAGATACATGCACTTGACGAAATAAATCAACCCACCCTAAATAAGGATTTGTTGGCCATTGGCCGTTAACAAAACCATCCAAACCTATTCCTGGCGAAAAAGAAAAAAGAGTCACTTGATTTTTGGTGTTGTTTTCATTGGAGTTTATCTTTTCTACAAACTCATCCATCCTCATGCATCCGGCAACAGTTATATCACTTTCAGTTATAAATTTGCTATCTACCAACACATTCTTAATATGCTGGTTATGCACAATTATATGGGTACCAACAAATTTATCTGATATTGATTTAGCCCGCTTTACTGTCATTTGCAGATGTTGCGGTTCAGTTTTATAACATTCTTTATGAAAAGCTACAAAGGGGACGCCTATTTCTTCAGCAGCTTTTCCCCAAGAACTATCAGACTGGTACCAAAACGTAGTAGCAAGCACTAAATCAACTTTCTTTTTAGTACAAACTATACTTAAAATTTTTCTTAGCATACGGCTCTTTAAAGCGCTTCCACCCTCATAATATGATGGAATTGCTAATTGCTCGTCTACAGGCATCGTAATAATATTGAATCTGCCTGTTTCAGCTAAAATTTTAAGGTCACTTCTAAATCTATGGGCAGATAAAGCCAAAATATTAACTTTGTCTTCACATGGTTTAATTGCAGAACCCCTATTTATCTTTAACAGAATTCTCCAAGCAAAATACTGTGCACCATATCGCCTCAATACAAACTTGATGATTTTTTTTAGAAAGGTTAGTTTTTTCTGCATACCTAAAATTCTAGCTCATCTTTTTTCTTAAGAAGAATAAACAATGTATCACTTGTGCCATTTGCTTCAAGGTAAGACCTCCAGAAATCATCAGCTAATTCATTAATTTTTGAAATACCTTCCCACCCCGTTGGCCTCTTATATCTCAGCCAATTCAATGCATTTGCCATGTTGTATCTATGTTTATATTTTACTTCTTCTACATCAAAGCCAGCAATTTCAGAACATTTTCTTAAAGAACTTTCATCGAAATACCATCTATGGGCAGCTCTATAAAAAAAAGATGGGAAATCATCTGGTAGCAAATCCTTCAAAATGTCTTTTCTATTTGGAGTTGATATTAACAATGACCCGTCTTTACTTAGCAATTTTCTAATATCTTTAAGGAAAGCCACAGGATCACTAACATGCTCAATAACATGAAAACTTGTTGCAAGATCAACCTTACCAGACCACTCTTCATGCGCACCTTCAGTGAATGAGAACACATCATAGCCTTTAGACTTAAGCCTTTCGTGGTAAAACAAGGCAGGGTCAATAGCAATACCCTTTTTAATCACACCTGAAACTTGGTCAAGAAAGCTGCCAGAAGCTGCTCCAATATCTGCTACAGTCGCTCCACGAAGAGATTTTGGCCAGAGCACATCCAATGCGAATTTTTGCAATTTATCATGAACCGCATAGTGGTTTTCTGCCATTTTATCTTGTCCTAAAGACTCTCGATAATCACCACTAACGTAGTCTTCATTATCCAAACAATATTCTTCGCCTAACCTTTGAACATTGCAATTTGAACACTCTGAGATTCTTCCTTGCTTGTGTTTACCAAAAACTCCATCTCTAATATTCCCTTGATAAACTAACTCGGCAGAATCAAACCCACATACTCCACACCCCCTCATAAAGGCCTCCAATTAAATATGATTTCTATGAATGTTATCCATACAATCCTTGATTACTCTTTTTGTAAAAATACTTGAACCTTGCATATTTAGATGATCAGCATCAGCAAAGTAATTTTTATGATTATCAAACATCCTAAAATAATTAAAATAAGTAACGTGCTGTGAATCAGCCCATTTTTTAAATTTTGCTATGGTTGAATAATAATCATTATTTCTTGAGTCTATTATGTTTAAGAATTCAGGGCTCACCGGGTAGGTTACAAAACAAACATCAATATGATTGGACCTTAACCTCTCTACTACCCCATTTAAAAGCCCAAAAGCTTCACCAAAATAATGAGCTTGCGGACTATTATACTTAACCCTTTTCTGAACCATTCTTGTTCTAGATTTGTTTGATAATTTATGCCATTTTTGCTCTTTTGTCGGAAATTCCTCCTGACCATACATATAGAAAATTCGGTCACTTCTCAGACGCCCATTTTTAATATATTTTTCCCAATATTTAAATAACTTTGGCCTATAGTAATCATCAAAAAATCTTAACCAATACCACTTATACTCACCACTTGCCAAATACAACTTCCCCAGATCTGTGCCTCTTACTCTGCGTCCAGAAAAAACATGAGGATCTACCTGAATAATAGCGATTCCATGCTGCTTTTTAGAATAAAATGCTAATACTTTTTGGGAGGTTGTTCGCAAACTTTCGCCAGGATAACCAAGGTTAATAAACCTATTATCGCTATTAAAACCAAGCGCTACATGAGAATCGCCAAATGCTGCATTATTTGAAACAGTATCGAAAAAAAGAGCCACATTTTTTTTCAAAGAATCATTAGGCTCAACTTGAGTTCGTATCAAATACTCAGAGGTAACAAAAAACACTATCAAAACTAATACAAAAGCCACCAAAAAGATCAAAAAATACTTCTTAAAACTGAAAGTATATAAACTCACTATCTACCCCAACATAAAGCATAATTACCATGACAGAAAAAATAATACCTAACAATACTGACATCAAAATGCTGGGTCTAAATTGCATTTTTTCAGTAACACCCGAAATTTTATCAAAATCACTAAGTCCTAGTGCTGGATTATAGCGAGCAAAGCACTCTTGAGTATTAGGAAGAAAAAACACAACCAATAAGCAAGGGATAACTAGCATCATTCCAGCATTCCAATTAACTGGGGAAGAGTGAAAAAATCCATTATATTTCAAATAAGACCCTAGTATTGGGACATGACCTTTCAGTGAGGAGCTAACAGAAAAGCCATTCAGTCCTAACATAGCTTTATACATATTAATCACTCCTTTCTTATTAACTGCGCGAAACAACACCCAGGCAAATACAACGCTAAGAAAAGTTATTGCCGAAGAAATAAAGGAGCTTATGTACGATATAGGCACTAAACTAAATTTTTTAACAAGTGCATGCCAAGCATGATTTATAATCAAATACACTCCATGCAGTCCTCCCCACAAGAGAAAAGTCCAACCAGCACCGTGCCAAAACCCACCGAGAAGCATAGTTATGAGTAAGTTATTATATCTTTTAAATTTACCCTTACGATTACCACCCAAAGGTATATACAAGTAATCTCGCAAAAATCTTGAAAGAGTTATATGCCATCTCCGCCAAAAATCAATTATGTTTTTTGACTTATATGGCGAATGAAAGTTCAATGGCAATTTGATACCAAACATTCTACCCAACCCAATCGCCATATCGGCATATCCTGAAAAATCAAAATATAATTGCAAGCTGTATGCAATTGCTCCAAGCCAAGCTGACATAAAAGACAACTGCCCTATATCCTTTGCTGCAACATAGAAAGTAGGGTCTGCAAATTTAGCTAGGCTATCAGCAATAATAAGCTTTTTGAATAATCCAATTACAAAAATAGTTGTACCAATTGAAAAATCTTCAAAGATAGATCTATTGTTTCTTATTGAATTAAACTGAGGAATGATTTCTTTATGATGCACAATTGGACCAGCAATTAATTGCGGGAAAAAAGAGACAAACAAACAATAACTTATAAAATTATATTCCTTAGTCTCACCTCTATACGTATCAACCAAATATGCTAGCTGCTGAAAAGTAAAAAATGATATACCTATTGGCAAGATTATCTTATGAATATGAAAATCTAAACCCGTTAAATCAGCTACATTTTCCACTAAAAAATAGGAATATTTGTAGTAACTAAGCAGAAGTATATTAACAAAAATACCAATTACTAAAAACAGCTTGCCTCGGTCAGACCGCGTGATAATTCTCCCCCAAGAGTAATTAAATAACAATGAAGATATCATAATGAATATATTTTTGGGGTCCCACCATGAGTAAAAGAATAATGAAGCTAGGACAAGCACTGCTATTGCAAGCCTAAAAAACCCATAACCCCTTAAGAATAAAAATAAACCTAAAGTGATAGGCAGAAAAACTAAAATAAAAATATCTGAATTAAAAAGCATTCATATTCCTTTGCGTTAACTCACTAACTAGCTCAATATCCTCTTCGGTATCTATACTCACCTGCTGCGAGTTAATGACAACAGCCCCACACTTTGCTCCAAAAATAGATTTTTCCCTTAAAAGGCAATTTCTACTAATAGCGTAAGAAACACCATTCCTGTGATATGTTGTAGATAACTGTTGTCTTGCGATGATCGTGGGGCCCTTATCATCAAAATAATCCATCAAACCATTGTTATCAGAAATTACTAACTGCTTTAGAGGGTGATATTTTAAATCTGTTGGAGATACTGTCCATACAGAGTCTAAATCTTCTTTCACCAGTTTTTCTACTGTAGCTAAAACTTGATCTGGAGTGCGTAATGGTGAAGTAGGCTGCAACATCACAACAACATCATATTGAGTATTATCAATCTCTTCCATCTGGAGCAATGCATGATTTAGCACTTGATAGTCACTTATTCTATCCCCAGAAATTTCTTCGGGTCTAAAGAACGGAGCTGAAATACCACTCAACTCAGCTTCGTCTGCAATTCCAATATGATCAGTTGACACAATTTTTCTGTCGATAAATGGAAGGTTCTTCAAAACTTCACCAACATGAGCAATCAATGACTTTCCAGCAATTTTTCTAAGATTTTTTAGCTTAATACCTTTACTACCACCTCTAGCCGGAACTACAGCTAATACTCTCTTACCATTTAACATTGGCACTAATCCTCGAAATTAAATGTTTGAATACTTCATCATATACAGGTAAAAATTCACACCCAACTGCTGTTGCAGAATCTCTATCATCAATTCCATCACCTACTACAATTAGACTGCTTGGAGAACAGTTCAGACCTGCAATAATATGCCTTAAATTATCTATTTTTGACTCCGGACTACCTAATATAGATTTAAAATATTGATCAACATTCATACTGCATAGTATGCTCTTGATATTAATAGTTGGTGTAGCAGTATTAATAAAACAAGGGACTTCCGCATCCTTCAAAAAATATAATGCTTTTAAAGCTTCAGGCTTTAAACCCCTTGCAACAATATTTTTTTTTGTTTGAACAGAATATAGTTTAACAAGCTGACTTTTTTCCTGCTCAGTTAGACCAAGTCGAGCAGATAGCTTTCTGAAAACTGTGTATCTATCAGGCGAAGAAGCAGAAAAAATATCATCTAATACCTTGCTGCTCCCTCTTAAGTCGCGAGAAACTGAATAAAAGGTTTTTCTCTTAATATCATTTGAATCAGCCAATGTACCATCAAAGTCAAATACTACTATACTAGTCATCATAAACCTTGCGTTACGCTTAAACTCTCCTCATCGCATAAATTAGAAAGCTCAAAGCGCCCCCAGTGATCAACCTTAGTTTTACGCTCATCTCGAGTTTTTTTGTTTATAGCTTTGTCTTTGTAGAAAGAGTCATCGTTATAATGAGTAGTTGAAACCTCTTCAAAAACACATCCAGTGTCAGTTTTAAAACTATGCCAAACACCTGGCTGAACTAGGCAAGTTTCACCGGGCTGCAAAGTCTTTTGAATTCCTTCAACGTCTACGTGTAATTCACCATGCAGAACTTGGAAGGTTTCTTCCTTTCTTTTATGGAAATGTGAGGGATGCGACTGGCCAGGAAGTTGCACTATTAATTTTTTGCAATACTCTCTGTTTATACAGTTAATAATTACAGCCCCCACTTCCCTAAAACTTTCAACCCCATAATGATGAGAATATTCAACTTCAAACTCACTATTAAGAGCTATCTTAGCTTCATTAAGCATTGCTTTTACTTCATGAACAGCCGTTTTAAGAATTTGAGAATTGGTTTTATGAGGAAGAATTATTTTTGAAGATAATACCTCAGAATCCGCATTTACTGACTCCGTTGCAATTATGGTATCAGACCATTCACCACTTGAGAGTTGTCCATCATTACACGGCATCGCAAAATATACTTGATCACGAGATATAACTTCTCCGGCCTTAATCGCTCTTTTTGCGTAAACTCCCCTTCTCAACCCATGAATTGCTTTTGCTTCTTCATCAGTTACACCAGGCCTTTCAACTTCGCCACAATATGCAACTGCTTCCTTATACGCAGAAATCCACTTATCAACTTGAGCAGGAGTAGATGAATATGCATTTAACTTTATTTTGTCAGTAGTTATCCCAACATGACGCTCAAACATTTTTGCGCCTTTTGCTACAGCTATTTTTACTGGAGTTGTAGCTGTCGGAGTTTCGTGAGTAGACCACCCAATAACTTTATTTGGGTAACGAGAAATCAATGTATCAACCTGATTCAATTGGCATAATTCAGGTGGGGTGGGGTAAATAGATATACAGTGCATTATTGCAAAGTCCACACCACGATGATCAAAAAAACTAACTACATCATCAATTTGATTTAAGCTCAACCCGCCTGTGGAAAAAATAACAGGCATATCTGCATCAGCGATTTTTTCCAAAAGTGGCCAGTCTGCAGCAGAACAACTAGCAACCTTCAAAATATCAAATTGCATATCTTTAATTATATCGACAGACTCCTCATCAAATGGAGTACAAATCGCCAACATATCTTGTTTTCTTACCTCATCCAATAAAACCTGAAAATCAGGCCGATCCAATCTTGTAGATAAAAACCTAGGAACATGCTTGTTATCACTTTCTTTTTGGTGCTTAGGATGAATAAAGCTATCTAATTGTCTAAACTGAAATTTTATACCTGTTTTAACATCATGTTTTTTCACAACTTTACCCATTTCACGGATAATATTTAAACCGTGCGGAATAGACCCCTGGTGATTATTGGCCAAGTCCAGAACAAACAAATCATTAAAATCAATCGATACCTCCATCACACCCTCTCCATCTTTCTTACTACAAGATCTAGCGCCTCTAATTTATAACCCTTAGAATAATCGATAATAACTGAGCAACTTTTTCGCGCAGACAAATGAGCAGCAGCTATTACAAGCATAGTATCAAGACCTCGATGCAAAGCTATTGGTGACAAAGCAGGGTTAGTTTCCAAAGACTTCTCGATATGTCTAAGTTCGGCTACAAAATCATCAGGTCGAGATTTGGGAAATAATTCTTCTTGGGTCTTATTTTTACTCTGATTTAGTAAAACGGCATCACATCCAGGTTGATACCCACAATGCCACTCAATAAAGCCTTGATCACCTTGCATTCTAGCCCACTTCCTAGGAGGCTCAGTAACTACATCTTGAACAACTCGACCACATAAACCATTCTCAGTTCTAAGGTTAAGAAGACATATTGAGTCGTAATCAACTTTACCATCGTTCATATACTCCATCATTGCAGAAACCTCCACAACTCTGCCACACCCAAATACACGCGAAAAGTGCTGCCATAAATTCAAAGCATGAGAGTGCTCACCGCTTGCACCTCCACCGCGCTGCCAATAACCTAAATATGTGTCAGATGGTCCATCAAGCCATGGGTGGGCATTAAAGATGCCTCCCCAATACTCTCTAAATTCTACATCTAAGGTAGTCAATGAGCCTATATTGCCCTTACTCTGCATTGCTAAATCACTGGCATAATTTGAAGCCATGCCAACAACGTGATCATAACCAACAAAAACAGGAACGTTGAATTCATTTGAAGTGTTAATCAGCTCTTCAACCAAGTGAAAATCTGGGGTACAAAGAGGCTTTTCTATAAGAACAGCTTTGGGTTTTTCCTTAATTGCCTCAATAGCGAGCTTATTGTGAGTGTCAGGAGGGGTTCCTATAATAATCAGGTCATAACCACCCTTAGGCGCTTCCTCAGAAGAATGCAAATTAATAGAATCGTCCCAAGAACCATACCTTGCAGGGTAAATTTGTTCTTTCGTTCGCTGCAATGCCTGTTGATCTATATCACATAAATCAACAGATGCTCCAATAGTTCTTGCTGCATGAGAGAAATGGTTTCCAATAGATCCAGCACCCAAAATCTTAACTTTTTGCAACTGCATAGTCTGATTATTCCTAGATTAGTTTACTTAGTTTTAACAAAAACGCGCTCTTTAACATTAGTCCTATGTAGCATTGGAAAAATTTTTCTCTCCTGGAAAAATTCATCTGCTGCTTTCCTGCATCCATCCCACGCACCATAATCATCTAAAGTTACTACTCCTCCACATGGAACAAAATCATATAAATAAGATAATTCAGCTTTAGTAGAATCATAAAAATCAGTATCGAGACGTAAGAATGCAATATTTTGGTGCTTAGCTTTAGGTAAAGTGTCCATAACTGAACCTTTTACAAACTTAAATCTTTCAGCAGGATATCCTGTAGAAAAAACATTCTCTTTAACTTTATCCAATGGGCAATAGCACCAATCAACAAAATCTGCCCCCTTCTTAGCATCCCAATATTTTCTTGTAGAATCTGGGTCACCAGGAAGTAATGTTTTATTTCTTCCAACTTTAAAGTCAAACTCAGGGTGAGGCTCAGTCATCCCGCCAAAAGTATCATAAAGATAAATATCCCTATCAGTTACTCCAAATTTCATTAACGCATAAGCTATCATCATTACCTGCGTACCCTGAGCTACCCCACACTCGACCAAATCACCAGGAATATTGTTTTTAACGACATATTCAATTGATTTATAAGTCGAATATAAAACCGGGGAAACCCCTTTTGAAAATTTAAACTCACTTAAAATATCCACAAAAGCTTTATCTAAATCAACTGGTACAGGCTCTTTTGTTGTGTGTTTTTTTCTTGTTAATTCAAATCCTGCTTTATTAATTATTTTTTTTCCTAACAAAACTATCTTATTCATTTTTTAATCTCCATCGGCACAAAATTGGGTGGCTATTGCATACCTGAATGACCCCCTTTTCATCGGAGGGAACCCATGGAAAAAAGGATCTGAACTTCTATATACTAATGCTGTGTTACGTAAATTCTTTGGTTCAATCTGGATTTTTTTGTATTCTGGGTCGTCCATAATCATTAATCCACCACTATTTTTACCGCCAGTACCATCAATAAAAAATAATATGTTAATAAAATACTTACCCTCTGGTGTTTCTGCAACAGTATCTCTGTGTGGAATGACTGATGAACCTGAAAAAGCTCTTGTCAAAGTAAAAGAATATAATTTGCGTTTAACTCCGTCTTGACAGAAATCTGTTATTAACTGCGCTACTTTTTCTGAATTCATATACTTGTACAAAAGCTCAATAATTGGATTTTGAGGAAAATGATTTTGATGCTTAGCGGCAAACCAAACATCATACGACTTATAAATTTCTTTAATAGGTTTGAAAAATCGTTTTGCCGGCCAATTTTCAAGTAATTCCTTATGAAAATTTTCTTCAAATACGCCTTCCATATAAGCCCAACCTGACGAATTGAAATTTTTCTTGGATGCAATGAACACATCAGTCAGGGCAGGCTTGCTAGATGAAATAGGGCTGATTTTTTTTCTTGAAAACCTTGCTAGAATATTTCTAAATCGAGCCCTTACATTATGAAGCTTAATAAGCATGTGTAAAAGTTTATGATTTGGAAACAAATATTGATCCCTTATGTAGCTTGACTCATCTATAGCCATCACGATTTCCTTAAATTGATTTAGATAAATTGTTTTAGTACTTGCTTATACCTACCATAAGCTGAACCATCCAATGGTGAAATATATTTTTCGAAAATAGCTTCCCGTTCACTCATCATTTTTTTGGTGATTCCTTCTTTATTAAGGCATTCAATAACAAGTTTTTTAAAATGAGCAGGATCATCAGCAATAAAAAACAGATCTCGTCTATCTCTTAAACCAAAGTAATCCGAATATTCCGAATTCCTCAAACTTTCAAAATGTGGGACAACAATATTTTTTTTTGCAATCATCGCTTCAAATACTGTAGTTGATTTCAGACCAACAATAACTTTTGAATCCAAAATCAACTCGTGTACATCAGCGTTTGGCATAATTTTAAGATTAGGCAAAGTGCTCTCATCAATAGAGTTCCTTTTATAAGCTCTCTCAATATGCTTAATTCCATTTCTATTTAATTTTTTTAATTTTGGCTTAATAACAAACCTAACATCAGAATTTTCTTTTGCCATCGCTATAAACTGATCAAAAACAGAATCATGTACTCGAAAAGGGTCTTGCGGGCCTAAGCAATCATGATCCTCTCCAAAATAAAACCAGGTCACCTGCTTCTTACAAGAAGCTTTATTATTATTTATATCTCTAAAAAATTTATCCATCCTTAGCACACCACAAATGCTAATCTTATTTTCGTCAATAAACTTAGTTCGAAGAAACATATCTTTAGATGCTTGGTTATGGACAATAATATGAGAACCTTCAAACTCACCGAATTTTTTATGTCTTCTAACTGGTGCATGAAAATCCTTTTCCGACATAATCAAGCCTTCACGAAATAACAAAACATATGCCACTCCGAGCATTTTTGACACTCTGGCCCAATCAAGATCATTTAAATATCTTACGTTGGGCAAAATAACTATCTTGACTGGCAATTTTTTATAAAGTCGTTTTAAAAAACCTTCCATGAATTTTTCGCATTTTTTCTTAGACTTTGCAACGCATGGAAAATTATCAGAATTATAATATTCAATAGTGGTAGTTCCGACTGGATAAAATTGAGAAACAATACGACTTTGCCAACACTGTGGCATAGCAAATATTTGAAAATCTCCTCTTTCAGAAAGTTCCTCTAAGTCTCCCCTAAATAGCTCCATATGAAGGGCAAGCACCACTGGAGCATTAGTCACGGAACTATTTCTGTACTTTTTAGAGTAATTTTCAATGATTTTGCAATACATAGGAACAAGAATAAAGAAAAGTCTGCCCCTTACCAAAACAAACCAAAGAGCACCGACTACAGCCCTGTATACAACCTTTGCTAAACCAGACAAAGACATTAAAATACATCCTATTTATTTTCACAGTAAAATCGAGTCATCTTAGCTTATACAATTAACCAGCAAATTGAAACGTTTTTCTAGCAAACTCATTACTACTTTCTTTCTGGCTGGCTAGAAGAAGTTCAGACCTGAGAAAATCCCAGTCAATATCAATAAAATCGTTATAAGTTATGGTGGCATCTACAACTGATATTTGCGATTTAAGCATTAAATAAGCATCATAAAAAAACTCAAAATACCCAAAGTCAACGAAAACACAAGGAATAGAATTTATTAATGCCGTATTAAATGTAGTTGAAGCTGCATAATCTAAAATTACAATATCTGACTCACTAATTACTTTTTCGAATGGTTGCCTTACAATTTGATCACCATAACCTTCAGCAAGTAATTTAAAAGCTAAACTTAGATCTTCAGGTCTTGGTTTCATCAACACTTCATAACCTAAATTTTTTAGAAAATGAAAAAGTTTTTTATACCAGTTAACATATTGCTGAGAAGAAAGTGCGACCCCAAGATATCTATTCTTTGTGTTTCTTGGCCCCATAACACACATAACTTTTTTATTTATGTATTTACTTGACCGCTTTCCTATTGATTTAGAATTAATATGGTAGCTAGTCCACGGGATAAATTTATCAAGATTTTTCACCTCAGGATTACTGAATGGCAAACTAGATTCACTTGCAAGCATGTTATGTATATATCCTGCCTGCATAGGTGAATAAGTATAATATCTATTACAACACCTCAGCTCATTCAGATACTTCGAAAGCCCAACCTTGAGGTACGCCCCACCACCAGCATGATCAAACCTTGTCACTCGACCACCTGATTTCATTACAGCTAAAGACAAAAGTCGCCACTGCGGGTTACCGCCTGTACCTACCCATAACTCTTTGGGCACGCAATTATTATTTTGCAAAATAGCATCAAGCAAAACTTTAGCCGTTCCGATCAATTTAGCAAACCAACTCTCAATCTTCTGCTTAAATTCACCTGAAACAGTTAAACCAAGGTCATCTAATAGAGATTCCAGCTCAAATGATAATTCTTTGGCAAAAACCACATCCAGAAAAATTGGTCTATTACTAATAACTTCATTAAAAAGCTTCTCATATCTTTTAAAAATCACTCTGTTAGAACAATTGCCAGATCTAGCCAGCTGGACAGGGAAATCATCAACGACTGTAGTTAGTATATCTTTTGAATAATCAATCGGCTTAATATGATAGCGTAAAATTCCTTCAAGATAACCTTTTAGAACTCCCTTAGTAAACCTTAAAGGAAGTCTCTTCCAAGACGGAGTATACCTGCAATAAAACTTATGAATGTATTCCTCATTATATTGATAAACAAAAGGGTCATCTTGAGAACCAACATCAGTATTTAAGTTATTTGCATGCAACCAAGCAATATTAGTAAAAGCCCTCTTTACTTCAATAGACACCGCGTCAAAAACTAATCCTTTTTCTGCTGATTGGTTATATTTATCTACTAGCATCCTCAAAATTAAATCATTAATTTTGTTTTCAAACTCTATATTTTCCTTCAAATTTCCAACAATTAAATTCATTTAAAGATACCTTAACAAAATAAGCTCCACTCAACCCTATCGCCAGCTTTTACACTATTTTTTAATGACTTACCCAGTATCTGTTCATAATATTTTGGCTCTAATCCATAACCAGGCCTAACACACTTAATGTGTTGAGCGGTGATTTCTGTTCCAGCAGAAACATCCTGACAAAAGTACAATGATCTTCTAAACTTCAGGGAGCTTTCTTCATTTTTTGATTTACCATATTTAACTGTCCCTATAGATTGCCAAGCTCTATCACACTCCTCTACAAGCTGTTTAAACTCATTTGGCTCAAGCGAAAATGCGCTATCGACCCCACCAAGACTTCTATCCAAACAATAATGCTTTTCAATAATCGTAGCACCTAAAGCTACTGATGCTATTGCAACCCCAATACCAGGCGTGTGGTCAGATAGGCCAGTTTGACAACCAAACATTTCCGCTAAATGAGGAATAGATGCAATATTTGCATCAGAAGCATTCGCTGGATATGCGCTTGTACACTTAAGCAATGCAAAATCATATACCCCTTCGTTTTTCAAAGTATTGACCATCAACTCGAGATCATTCAGCCCAGCCATACCAGTTGAAATTATTATAGGCTTCCCAGTTTTTGCGACTTTTTTAATCAAGTTAACATGGGTATTCTCAAATGATGCAATCTTATAGGCAGGAACATCGATATCTTCAAGAAAATCAACTGCAGTTTCATCAAATGGAGTACTAAAACAAGTCAGGCCAAGCTCAGATGCCTTTTCAAAAATTGGCTTATGCCACTCCCACGGTGTATGGGCCACACTGTAAAGGTCGTACAAATACTGGCCAGACCATAAACTATCAGAATTATCTATTTTAAAATCTTCAGTTTTAACATTCAAAGTTAAAGTATCAGCTGTATAGGTTTGAATTTTAATTGCATCAGCTCCAGCGTTTGCAGCTTCTTCAACTAAACGCAATGCTATATCAAGCGACTGATTATGATTACCTGACATTTCTGCTATCAAATATGGCTTATGGCCATCCCCAATAGTTCTTTGATTAATATTGAACTCCACAACCAACCTCCTCACTAATACCTAAACTTGAAACTAACCTCGACACACCTTCACCATCACAAACAGCATAAGAAGCCTCTGACATAGTATTGATCATTGCATTATTGCTAGATAACTCGAGAATATTGTCTGTTAATTCTTCAATATAAATCTCTGAATTGTATTCTAAAACTTTTGCAGCCCCATATCTTTCTAACCCCAAAGCAATCTCATCCTGGTTCTTTGCAATAGACAGCACAATCGAAGGCACACCCAAGCAACATCTTTCCCAACTAGTTGAACCAGCTGCACCAATGGCCAAATCAGCGCGAGCGAGCCATGATGCAGGTTCCTTTATATCAACAAGAAGATTAATACCTTGATTTTCCTTTGCATACTCAAGAAGCTCTTCAAAAATCAAGGAGTGGCTTGAAATCATAACATCAGTTTTAACAGTCAACTTGGCTGCTGCAATTGCTTCAAGGGTTTTTATACTTAAACCCAAAGTATCAGTTGCACCGAAACTAACAAAAATTCTATTCAAACCATTATTTTTCATCAATTCAAGGTGATATCTCTCTCTTAACTGCCTAAATTCCTTCCTCAGAAGCACGAATTCAGGACCGAGCAACTTAATAGCGTTAGGTGCTAGTTTACTATATAAATCAATACCATTCCTTGGAGTAGGATCAAGAATAAAGTCACACTCGTACTTTCTATTTGCCATATCGTCAATTACTAAAACCCTCTTTACATAGGGCCTAACTTCTGCATGATAGCTACTATCTAACTCATAACTATCCACTACTAATAGTTCAGGAACTGTACCAATTTTGTTAATCGTATAAATAGTTGTGTCTATCTGACTTTCCACGGAAAAGCTGTCAATTAAATGCAATGTATAATCATTTGGAACATTAAACATCTCTGAGCCTTTCATAATGAAATGAACTTCAAAATTAAGATCGTATAAAGCCTCTGCAAACACCAAACAGCGCATTAAGTGCCCAAGGCCAATATCTCTCGAAGCATCAACTCTAAATACCACAACTCTTTTCATTTTAATCGCTATAAATTTTGACTGTATATCTCTTCCCATTCAGGTAAAAATAAGCTGGATATCGTTCATTATCAACAATTCTTAGAAGATTAAATTGTTCCTGTATGGATTTGGTTACATCAAGCTCGCTATCCTTAGGTTTACGCTTAGCATAATAAGTAGGCTCACCATTCTGCACGATCTTTTGAGTCAGTAATTCTGGATATTCTTTTAAAAATTGGACACACATTTCTATCGAGGTTACTCCAACCAAATGACGCCAATCACTAACTAACTCACCGCCTGATAGATTTATAGATTTTTGAAGATAGATATCACCTGAATCAACCTTCTCACCAGCCTCTAACAAAGAAATAGTAATATTGCTCTCTCCAGACAAAATCTGCCACGACATCGGTGACCAGCCTCTACCTTTTGGTAGGTCACTAGCGTGAACTACAAGATTGTGCTTAGATTTTCTTAAAACATTTGGAGGAAGAATCTCAAAACAACTCAGAAGAAAACAAAAATCAGAACTCTCAAGCTCAGAAAAGTTACTTGGCAAATGAATATCAAACCCCTCCCTTTTGAGAGTTTCCGACAACTTACTTGAATATTTATTCATCCAGCTGTCTTTGCTTGTGTATATACTAACCTTAATGTTCATAATAGTTATCTCACGCTAAATAAAGGCTTCATAAGTGGAATATCTAAATAGTCTTCAAAAGTTCCTTTTTGAATTAATTCAGAGCATAATGAAAAAAAACCATCATAGACTACCAGTAATTTTTCTATATCTTCCTGAGAGTGCGCATAACTTATGTTATTACTACCCACAGTCATTACACCACTTTCCATCATAAATTTCATAAACATAGTTTTGTAATACCACTTAGAATAAAAACTATCTTTAAACTTGAAACTTGTCCATGATGGAAACCCACAAATATCAATACAATCCTGAAGTTTATATTTTTTTAGCTTTTTTTTAACTTCAGAATAAATAATTTCTCCATTTGCACGCACTTTATCTATAACGGGGAGCTGATCAATTTTAGTTATAGTAGCTAAAGCTGCAGCTAATGAAACCGCCTCTCCACCAAAAGTAAATGAAAAGAAAATATCTTCCATTAACTTCATCAAATCTTTACGCCCCATTACCACTGAAATAGGGAAGCCATTTGCCATACCTTTCCCCATGCAAGCAAGATCTGGAATTACTCCAAAATATTCCTGAGCACCACCTTTCGCAAATCTAAACCCTGTAATAACTTCATCAAAAATTAAAACAGCACCATTCTTATGAGCGAGTGCTTTAACTTTTTCTAAAAAACCATCTTTTGGAAATTCGACATTCATTGGCTCCATAATAACCGCTGCTACTTGCCCTGGGTGTTTATCAAAAATAGCCTCTAAACTTGCTAAATCGTTATATTTAAATGTGTGAGTAAGGTCCTGAACACACTTTGGAACACCTAAATTCCTTGTAGTTGAACCAATATACCAATCCTGCCAACCATGATATCCACAAGTCGCAACATGATCCCTTCCTGTATAAGCACGAGCAATTCTTATTGCACCCGATGTAGCATCCGATCCATTTTTTCCAAATCTAACCATTTCAGCACATGGCACCATATCAACAATTTTCTCAGCAAGTTCTGCTTCAATTGGATGAGGAAGAGAGAAAGAAACGCCTTGCTTTAATTGCTTTTCCACCGCGGTATTAACATCTGGGTCATTATAGCCAAGAGAAACTGAAAGTAATCCACAAACAAAATCTATATATTTATTTCCATCAAGATCCCAAACATATGCACCTTCACCTTTTTGAATAAAAAAAGGTGATGCACCATAAGGAAGATGAGTCATAGACTTGCTAAAGGTTTGTGAGCCTAGAGGTATGGTTTTAAGAGCTCTTTCTAAATAATCCTCAGATTTTTTATATCGACTCATTACTGCTCCTAACTTAACTTTTTATATGCTTCATCAGCAACCAAGGACTTCTTTGCACCTTCATTACGACTGTAAGAATTGTTTATCTGTAATATACCAGGATTGCTATCCAAAAAACTCATTACATCAGCATAATTAAACTCATTATTACGGGGATACAACTTCTCAAATATTTTTTCAACCAAATTAAAGTCTTCAACATGATCAACTGTTACTCGAATTTTTGACCTATCCTCAACTTGAGAATAATTTCCTAATCGAAATTGCTCTGGTCTTTGATAAATATACTTTAGTACATGCTCTCTCTCTGATGGTAGCTTTGCATTTAACCAAGCTTGCTCTAGTGCCTCAAACCTTACGACTTCCACATCAAAGCCATCTGGGTAAGTTGGGGGTAGCACGTTACTAGCATAATCAAAATCACCCTCTACACAAAAATTAATTACTTCATCTATTAGTTGGGGGTCTGACAGAGGGCAATCACCAGTCAATCGCACAACATAATCTGGAGAATAAGAAAGAGCAGCTTGATAAAATCTATCTAATACATCATCAAGCTCACCACGGAAAAAACCCATGTTTTCTTTAATACACATTGCTTGTATTGGATCATCTGATGAATCTCGGCTTGTAGCAACAACTAACTTATCAATACTTTTAGCTTTTATAACTCGCTCAATTTGATGCAACAACATTGGTTTGCCCAGTATTGGCATTAAAACCTTTTCGGGGAGCCTGCTTGAACTCATGCGTGCCTGAAGTACAGCTACTACTTTCATAAAACCCACCTTCCCGGATGAATCAGGCCCTGATCATAGCAAGCTAAATCCTCCATTCCATCATTTTTCTTAGACTTCACATTTAAAATTTCTTTAAGCTGCCCAACGTTATCAACCCCACAAATAAAATGATCCACAAAATTACAATTTTGTACAAAACCAATGGTTGCATCTAGGCCAGTACAGTGATACTGAGCTAAATAGTCATCATACTTGGCTAAATGATCACTATAAGATTTAAAATATGATGGTCGTAATTCTGGTGCCATTAATAGAAGACCTTGTAAAAATATAGATCGAACATGAACCTCAATGCCTCGCTTTTTCAATTCTGACATCATTCCTGAAGTTATAAAGCGTTGATCAAATAAGTTTAATGGCAACTGGACAATATCAATCTCAAATTGATTAATTATTTGAGATAACTCTTCTGGTTCATAAACTGAGACGCCAATTTTTTCAACCCGCCCAGAATATTTTGCATCCTGCAAATTTTTCCAGTTTTCATTTGCCTTATTACAAAGCAAATCACTTGCGTCATGGAACAACAGTCCATAAAAAGAATCTAGCTTAAGGTTTGATAATGAATTATCAATTGATGTGGCAATAGAATCCTTTGCTTTAGTTAGACTAGGAATTTTGCTGACAACTTTAAAATTATATTTTAGCAAAAAATTGCCTAGGACTTTCTCACTTTCACCATATGCTGCCGCAGTATCTATAATATAAACACCACGTGACTGGGCCAGTTCTAATATTTTAGAAACTTCCTCCAGGTTAACTTGGCCAGTTTTGTTTGCTACTCCATAAGGCATTCCAAATTGCGCCGTACCTAAACCGAGTTTCATTGAATAGCAGCCTTTAACCCCTCAACTACTCGTAATTGCTCATCAGCAGTTAATGTTGGGTAAAGTGGTAAAGTTATACAGCTCTCATAATACTCTTGCGCTTTAGGGCAATCAGCTTCAGAAAAACCCTGCTCCCTGAAATACGGCTGAGTGTTTACCGGAATATAGTGTATTTGTGCGCCAATATTCTTTTCTCGTAAGTGACCAAAGACTTGTTTGCGAGTAAATTTGATTTTATCTAGCTCAAGACGAATCACATATAAATGAAAAGCTGAATAGCTAAATGGCCTCTTTGCTGGAGTGATAACAGGCATACCCTGCAACAAATTATCATACTCTTCAGCCAGTTTATTTCTTTGACTTACAAACTCATCAATATCTTCAAGCTGTCGACACCCCAATGCACTTTGAATATCAGTAATCCGATAATTGAAGCCTAAAGCTAATTGCTCATAATACCAACCACCATGAGAATCACTCATCATAATGGATGAATCACGAGTTATTCCATGAGAAGAAAGCAACCTAATTTGCCGGTCTAAATCGTCATCATTGGTTAACAAGGCCCCGCCTTCTCCAGTAGTCATAATCTTCACCGGATGGAAGCTAAATACAGCTATATCAGAATATTTACAGTTTCCTACTGGTTCATCAAGATACTTTCCACCAATTGCATGACAGGCATCTTCAATTATTTTAAATCCATACTGATCTGACAAGGCTTTTATTCGCTTCATATCACATGATTGGCCCGCAAAATGTACTGGAATGACTACCTTTGGTAATTCACCTTCCCTTTCAGCTTGCTTAAGCTTGGATTCAAGTTTATTGATATCCATATTGTAAGTTTCAAGATCAATATCGACAAAATCAACTGTTGCTCCACAATAAAGGACGCAATTAGCAGAAGCAGCAAATGTGTTGGGAGAGGTCCAGACACAATCCCCAGGCCCCACACCTAGAGCTAGGCAAGCTAAGTGAAGAGCGGCAGTACCATTACAAACAGCAAGAGCATGTTTGGCCTGACAATAATTTGAAAGTTTTTTTTCAAATTGCTGAACAACTGGGCCTTGCGTTAACCAGTCTGACTTTAATACATCTACTACAGAATCAATATCCGCTTGGGAAATAGTTTGCCTGCCATACGGAATAAAGCTTTCACTCATACCATGATCTTCCACTTAATTTGGGAACGCCCAGATTGATTAGGTTACACATTATTCATCAGGAATTGCTGTTCTCATACTGCAACTGGCTCACCAATTGTATTCATTTCTTTAAGTTCTCCGACAGAAAGAAAATCATAATTCGTACCAGAATTGTATTCAAAGCCAGTTTTCACGGAATTACCTATTTCACCAAGCAAATTCACTTTATGATTTACTGCGTGAGAAAATTGGATTGTCGGCTGTATTACAAAATGATCATCAAACTCCAATGTTAAATGTGAGTCATCAGCAGGGCACATAATTTCATGCAATTTTTCCCCAGGGCGAATACCTACAATTTTGTAAGTTACATTATCACCAAATGATTTAACAAGGTCTGTTATACGCATAGAAGGAATTTTAGGCACAAAAATTTCACCGCCATGCATACGTTGAAAGTTTTTGATAACAAATTCTATACCTTGATCTAAAGTTATCCAGAATCTAGTCATCTCCTCATGAGTTACCGGCAAAACAGTTGCACCATTTGCTACAAGCTTTTTAAAGAAAGGCAAAACAGAGCCTCTGGACCCCATAACGTTTCCATAACGAACTACCGAAAATCTAGTTGGTAAATCTCCAACCATATTGTTTGCAGAAACAAATAACTTATCAGAACAAAGCTTTGTTGCACCATAAAGATTTATGGGATTAGCAGCTTTATCAGTTGAAAGGGCTATAACTTTTTCTACTTTATTATAAATGGCCGCATGAATTACATTTTCCGCACCATGGATATTAGTCTTAATGCATTCCATAGGATTATATTCCGCCGCAGGGACCTGCTTAAGAGCAGCTGCATGAACCACATAGTCAACTCCTCGCATTGCCTGCTTCAAGCGTTCTTTATCTCTAACATTACCAATAAAATAACGCATACAAGGATCATTAAATTCTTGAGACATTTCAAATTGCTTTAATTCATCACGAGAAAATATGATAACTTTTTTAGGTTTATAATCATTTAATAGGCGGCGCACGAATACTTTACCAAAAGAGCCTGTTCCACCTGTAATTAATATAGTTTTATCGTTGAACAATGTACTAAACCCTTATTTAAATTTACCGTTTAATTCGGATCCCTCCACTTCGCACCCCTTGGATGCTTCGGTCGGGATGACGCGGTGCCTAACTCTGAATAGACACAATGCCGTCATCTCGACCGAAGCGCTCATGGCGCGTAGTGGAGAGACCCGAACATGCCTCGCTTTATGCTACAGGCGCCAGACCTTGATCCCATTCTCTCTATATATTCCAGCGTTCAAGGCACCTTTTACATCAACCAGATAACCACCGGGTTTTAAACGATCCTGATAGTCTTCATGAGTCTTATCATGATAAAAACTATGAGGCGCACTTAATACAACAGCATCCAAATTTGATAAATCATGCCACTGCTTGGGTGCCTTACCGTAATGTCTATGAATCTCATCATGACAGGCAACCGGATCGTGTAAATCAATATCAACTCCAAACTCTTTTAGTTCTTTATAAATATAGCGAACTTGCGAGTTTCTCAAATCTGGGCAATTTTCTTTAAAAGTTAATCCTAATAAACCAACTCGTGAGTTTTTAACCAACTTTCCTGAGTGAATTAATTGCTTAACTGTCATTTCTGCAACATGTTTACCCATGCTGTCATTTATCCTGCGACCAGCCAATATAACTTGAGGGTGGTGCCCAACCTGCTCAGCCTTATAAGTTAAATAATAAGGATCTACACCTATACAGTGCCCCCCAACTAAGCCTGGTTTAAATGGCAAAAAATTCCACTTTGTACCAGCTGCCTCTAAAACCTCTTGAGTATCAATACCCAATTTACCAAAAATCAAAGCTAACTCATTCACCAAAGCAATATTCAAATCACGCTGCGTGTTTTCAATTACTTTGCTCGCCTCAGCTACACGAATATTGCTAGCTTTATGAATCCCTGCAGGAACAATCTCACCATAAAGCTCTGCCAGTAAATCACAAGTAGCTTTATCTTGTGCCGCAACTACTTTTACGACATTTTGCAAACTATGCTCAGCATCACCCGGATTAATTCGCTCTGGTGAATAACCTAGTTTAAAATCTTTGGTGGATTTTAATTTTGAAACTTCTTCTAAAATTGGCTGGCACACCTCTTCAGTAGCACCAGGATAAACCGTTGACTCAAACACAACAATATTAGCTTTTTTTAAATATTTAGCTACAGCGTGACTGGCACTTTTAAGATAAGTCAAATCAGGTTTTTTAGCTTCATCAATTGGAGTAGGTACACTCACGATATAAATATCAGCCGAAGCTAAACATTTTTCTTCTGAAGAGAATTCAATATTTGAGTATTTTAAGTGCTCGGATGGAATCTCTTTAGTAACATCTATGCCTTGTTTAAGTTGGTCAATTCTTTTTGCATTGAGATCATAACCAATTACTTTATGCTTATGTGCGAAAGCCACTGCTAAGGGCAGCCCAACATACCCCATTCCTATAACTGCTATAATTAGTTTTTCCATATTACTCTTCCAAATAATAGATCACGCGATCAAGTCGCGGGATGACAATTTTTATCAGATTTCACATAAAACTCTTCATACCAAGCAACAAATCTAGCAATCCCTTCCTCAACTGAAGTTTGTGGACAATAGCCTGTAATTTTTTCTAAAAAGGAAGTATCAGCGTAAGTCTCTGGCACATCCCCCATCTGCATTGGCATGAAGTTTTTCTTAGCTTTAATTCCTAAACTATTTTCAATGGCACCAATAAAATGCATTAAATCAACTGGCTTACTATTACCAATATTAAAAACCCTGAATGGCGCCTTACTTGTTGATGGATTTGGATTATTACCAGACCAACCCTCGTCACTTTTAGCATCATTATCAAGAACTCGGATAATACCCTCAACGATATCATCAATATAAGTAAAATCTCGCCTCATATTACCGTTGTTATAGACATCAATTGGCTCATTATTAAGTATGTTTTTAACGAATTTAAATCCTGCCATATCAGGTCTGCCCCAAGGCCCATAAACTGTAAAAAATCTTAATCCTGAACAAGGCAACCCATAAAGGTGGGCATAGGAGTGCGCCATCAACTCATTAGATTTTT
>JAUIAT010000011.1 GCA_030425295.1 Gammaproteobacteria bacterium | reverse complement strand
TTTTTCTAATGTTTTATCTTCGGTATTTCTTCTCATTTTGCCTCCAGAATTGTATTAAATAATTTATACATTCTGTCAGCGAATTAGTTAACATCTACAGGGATGACAGATTTGAGCCGCGGGATGACAGATTTGAGCCGAGGGATAGCCTAATATTAAAACACATCACCAATAAGCAATTGATTTTCTACAAATAAAACTCGAAACTTGAGCTTAAACTTAAAATGGTGCCGAAGGCCGGACTCGAACCGGCACAGCTTTGCAGCCACTGCCCCCTCAAGACAGCGTGTCTACCAATTCCACCACTTCGGCATAAAAAGGGAAATATATAGTTCCAATTTCGGTAACTATGTCTATTAGACATAGAAAGCTAATACCAGAAGCTTATGCAACTACGTAGTCGCAAGTTGATACTAGCCTTTCTTAACAGGCTGACTTTGCTTTGTCAGATTATTAAGCAACTGATCTTCATCATTCTGATGATGCGCACTGTAGTAACTTAATGTTAGGCTAGTTACAAAAAATACAGCCGCCAAAACAGTTGTTACTTTAGTTAAAAATGGAGTTACTCCCTGACTACCAAACATAGTACCAGAAGCACCACTTCCGAAAGCAGCACCAGCATCAGCACCTTTACCATGCTGAATCATAACAAGTACGATAATCGTAATTGAAACCAAAATATGTATAGCTAAGATTAATTCTTGCATTTACCAATTCCAATAAATTTAGTTGGATCTAAAGAAGCCCCGCCGACAAGACAACCATCAATATCTGGCTGCGCAAGTAAATTTGTGGCGTTATCTGGCTTGACGCTACCACCATACAAGATCTGCATAGAATCAGCAACCTTTTTCCCAACATTTTCAGAGATATAGCTTCTAATCCTAATATGCACATCTTGAGCTAGCTCAGGGGTCGCCGTAAGACCGGTGCCAATTGCCCAAACAGGCTCATATGCAATAACCGATCTGGAAATTGCCTCCTTGCCTTCAGGATGATTTATAACAGCATCTAACTGTGTACGAATAACTTCACGCGTCATCTCACTCTCAAATTGAGCTTGAGTCTCACCAACACAGATAACAGGGGTTAAGCCTGCTTCGACGGCTATAACTATTTTTTCAGCAATTTGTTCATTGGTTTCATTATAAATATGGCGCCTTTCCGAGTGACCAATAATTACATATTTACAGCCAAAATCTACCAACATGCTAGCTGATACCTCGCCAGTGTATGCCCCTTCAGGATGCTCACAAACATTTTGCCCACCCCAAGCAATTCTGGATCCCTCTAGCATACTTTGTGCTTGTGCTATATAAGTAGAAGGCGGAAAAACTGCCCAATCGACATTATCTCTTTCTGGCAAACTCGCCTTCAAACTAGATAATAACTGATCAATTGCAGCTTGGCTGCCATTCATTTTCCAATTACCAGCAATAAGAGTTTTTCGCATATTTAAACCTTAATTATTTTTAATAAACAGGGCCTACAACCTATAAAATCAACAAACCTAGGGCGAAACAGGTTCGAGTAAATCCCATAAATTTCCATACAAATCTTTAAACACCGCAACTGTACCATAATCTTCTTCAGAAGGGTCTCTGGCAAACTCAATGCCAGAAGTTTTCATATTATTATAATCTCTCCAAAAATCATCAGTTTTCAAAAAAAGAAAAACCTTTCCGCCAGATTGATTGCCTATTATGGCTTCTTGTTCCTGGCTAGATGCCTTACTTAGCAATATTGACAACCCCTCTGGCCCTGAGCCTGGAGGAGCAACCAAGACCCATCTCCTATCTTGCTCAGGTTGGTAAATATCTTCAACAAGATCAAAGTTTAATTTTTTAGTATAAAACTCTATTGCTTCATCATAATCTCTAACTTTTAGAGTTACGTGCATAATTGATTGTCTTGCAGATGTCATCAATATATCCTTTTATACAAATAGAATTTAAGTTGTCAAAAACAGTTTAACAAAGCCCTCAACACCTATTTCTTGAGGTCTAGCTTGCGGATTGACCCCAGCCTTTTCAAACTGATCCAATGTTACCAGTTTTTTCAAAACATTTCGTAAAGTTTTACGACGCTGGCTGAAAGCCTGCTTAATAAACGCTGCAAATTTGTGCTCGTCATTAACTTTAAATGGAAGCTCTTTATAAGGGATAATTCTAACAAACTGCGACATTACTTTTGGCGGGGGAGTAAAAGCCTCAGGAGGAGCATCATGCAACTCTTCAACTTTACAATAAAATTGAAGCATAACTGAAAGCCTACCATAATTGGAGTCACCTGGGTGAGCAGCCATGCGCTGCACCACTTCTTTTTGAAGCAAAAAATGCATATCTTCAATTTTGCCGCGATTCTCAAGTAGCTTAAAAATCAGAGGGCTTGTGATTTGGTAAGGCAGATTTCCAATAACCCTAAGAGATCCGCCAAGGCTAGCAAAGTCAAATTTCAAAGCATCACTTTTATGAATGCTAAGTTCTCCTAACCCTTCACAATTTTTCAAAAGATCTGGGATAACCCGGTTATCAAGCTCAATAACGTCAAGTTTTTTAATACATGGTAATACCGCTTCGGTTAAGCAACCAGTACCCGGGCCTATTTCTACCATAGTTTGGCCTGGTCGAGGATCTATTTCGTTAACAAATTGATCAACCAAATAGGTATCCGTTAAAAAATGTTGGCCAAGAGCCTTATTTGCACGAACTGATATTCTAGCCATTTACTGCAACCGTTTTACTAGACATAAAGAATGCCATGTCCATAGCCTCTTTCAAACTAGATTCGCTGCACTTTCCAGTACCAGCGAGAGACAGGGCAGTTCCATGATCCACAGAAGTTCTAATAATAGGCAACCCAAGGGTAACATTAACTGCCTTACCGAAAGATGCTGCCTTAATTGGGGTTAGCCCCTGATCATGATACATAGCAATAATCGCATCAAACTGCTCAGATCTTAATGGTGAAAACAAGCTGTCTGCAGGCCATGGGCCAGATATATTTCCACCTTTCGCCAACATTTCAGAGATAGCAGGTTCAATTATTTCTTTATCCTCAAGACCAATATAACCACCCTCTCCTGCGTGTGGATTCAGACCACAAACTGCAATATGAGGCTGCACCATACCAAATCTCTCGCGTAAAGCTTTATGAACCATAGAAAACACTTCGACAAGATGCTCTTTAGTTATAGCCTTAGGAACTTCAGACAGGGGAATATGAGTTGTTGCCAATGCGACTTTAAGTTGATCCGAAGCTAACATCATTACAACTTTTTTTGTATCCGTTTTTTCAGCTAAATATTCAGTATGCCCCGTAAATGCAACACCTGCTTCATTAATGACTCCCTTGTGAACAGGAGCCGTTACTAAGGCAGTTGCGTAACCTTGCTGACAAAGCTCAATAGCTTTATCCAAGCATTTTAAAACAGAATGACTGTTATCAGGATTAAGCGCCCCCGGCTCAACCAATGCAGGAAAATCAACAGGTAATACCCAAACATGTCCTGGCTGATGAGACTCAATCGAACAAGACTGATTCCAGCAGTGAAAATGCACATCAAGCCCCAGTTGCTCAGCTCTTGCTTGCAAACAAACCGCGTCCCCCACGACAACCCAAGGATAATCATGATTTTGAACCGCGAGCTTAAGGATGATATCTGGACCTATACCAGCTGGCTCACCTTGAGTTATAACTATAGGAGTCATTAACTAACCTCTTCTACCTTCACGTAAGCATTCTCGCGCAAATCATGCAGCCAATCTTCAAGTTGTGTTTGAAACTCTCTTTTAAATAACATTTCGCGAGCTTTTTCAGGAGTTAAATCGCTTTTCTGCGACTTAATATCCTCAAGTTTTATAATATGGAATCCATTGGGCGCTCTTATTGGGCCTGCAATATCACCTTTTGCCATTGTTATTAAATGGCTAGTAAAAATGTCAGGAAGTTCAGCTAAGGGGTGCCAACCTAAATCACCTCCACTTAGGGCCTGACTGCCCTCGGATTGAGCCATTGCAAATGCCTTAAAATCAACGCCCTTTTTCTTCAATTTTTTGATTAAATTTTTAGCTTGAGTCTTTGCTTTAACGATTGAAGCAGGAGTTGGCGCATCTGGCAGGCTTACTGTTACATCTCGAACATGGAAAATAGCTTCAGATGCTTTAGGTGTGTTTTTTTCAGCCTTCATTACAGTCTCAACTTGCTCAGTTGTGATATTAATTTTTGGCATAATAACCTGCTGTTGCAGCTTAGTTTGAATCATCTGATTTTTTATATTTTCACGATAACTAGCATAAGAAAGACCTTCTGCTTCTACCTGCTTTCTCAGACTGTCCACTGTAATATGATTACGTTTAGCAATATCAGAAATTTGCTTATTTAACTCATCAGGAAAAACTGTAATATGATTACGATCAGCAATTTGCAGCTGTAGTTTAGTTGCGATCATACCGTTCAATATTTGTTTCCTAAGTTCTTTATTGGCAGGCAAGTCTTCTGAACGATGTTCCTTCTTAAAATCTTCAACTTTTTGCCTAAGTTCACTTTGCGTAATTATTTGGTCGTTAACAACTGCTGCTATTCCGTCAATGCCTTGACCTGCAGGTGCAGCCATGCTTGAAACAAGTGCACCCAAAATACAAACAGCAAAAATATTTTTTAAAAGTTTCTTCATTTTTCTATTGTCTCACAAACACATCGTTATACTCTGAGAGGCCTTTCTGTATCACCTTGTGTGGGTCTTTACTAACGTATTTACCCAATCCTTTTAGCTGGATTTGCAAAAAGAAATCTCTGTCATACGTGGGGCTACCCTCATCATTCACTCGAAGCTGGTTTATCGTTCTTACTACTCTTAAGTCAAAGCAACAGCCATCGTACTCTATACCGTACAGTCGTTGTTGCAACTGATTATGGCTGAGATTATACCTAAAATCAGCAATTGGATGCCAATGCTGGAACAAAAGCCAAGATGCACCTACATGAATACGACTAAGATCATTCTTATAACTATTTACTGGAGCGCCCGGAAACTTATCGCCACCCTTCTTGTATAAATATTCAATATGAACAATTCGATTATCTTCTTCGTTATAGGAAAGACGGGCAGTTGTTGTACCAATGCGATGACTTTTTTTCTTAAAATCATATGAAGAATTGGCAGAAATAGAAAACGCTGAGCTTATGTTATAACCAAAACTTCCCGCAACTGGCTCAATCACCCTACGAAGGCATACATCTCTATCTTCCTCACAAACAGTTTCTTCGCTAAAATTCAAACCGCTACTCACACTTCCTGATAAAACCTGAAAACCAGTCATAGGGTCAAATAGTTTGCTTGTTAAGGCATAACTCAATCTGTTGGCTGCACCAATTCGATCTACACCTATATTTCGGTTCATGCGAAATGATCGAGCATAATCGAAAGCTGGCAAAGTTGTATTAAAATTTGGGTGATCACTCTGATTAACTTTTGGCGTATAAGTATAGTAAAGCCTTGGTTCTAAAGTCTGAGTATATAAATGCGTACTCCAAGGCCACTTCCGCTCAAAGTATAAGCCATTATCAAGACTGAAACTCGGAATCATGTGGAAAGAATTCTTACTATAGTTATTAGTTGTTGTAAAAAGATTATAAAACTGGGTATTCAGACGCACCATAGGTATTACATAACCCCAAAGTGGCCTATATGGCAAACTTAAAGTTGGCGCGGTAAAAAACCTAAGCCCTGTAGGTTTTACACCAAATGTTTGCTCATGATCAAAATAGGTAGCGTCATTCGTCCAGTTTAAATTTATACCATAAGGCCCTTCTATGGTGTCCAAATTCCACTGTATATCAGGTATCTGAGTATAGGATGGATTTACAGTTGCCTGATTAATGGGATGCAAAGTTTGGTATGCAAGAAATTTAATTTTACCGCTAGAATATGGCCCCTTATAATCAAAAACTGCACTATTTGGCAACTGGGTTGTAGTCGAGCTGAGCAAATTATGCGTAAAATCTTCTAGGTAATAATCGTCAGTAACAAAATTTGCTTCCTCTTTCATGCTCCAATTTTCATTGAAATTAGTAAAATGACGCAACCCCAAATATCCACGAGTATTTTTATCATTTTCCAACCTTCTGTATGGCCTGGTTGTAGATTTATTAGAATATTGATCTAAATTTTCACGTCGTTTTCTAGCGAACAGCCTATCATGAGGAATTATATTTGCCTGAATGGTACCACCAGAGCCTTCCCACATATAACGAAAACGATTATTAAATTTCACGCCGCGCTTAGAAAAATATTTGGTTTTAGTTATCAAATCATAATTAGGCGCCAAATTAAAATAGAACGGCACCGTATAGATATAACCATTTCGGTGAGAATGCTCAAAGCGTGGCGATAAAAATCCGGTTTTTCTTTGTCTTGAAATCGAAAAGTTTAAATATGGAGAATATAAAACAGGAACAGGGCCCACCATCAACCAAGTACTCCAAGAAGTACCGCGACCTGATTGTTTATCAAGCACCATATCTTTTGCATACAAGTGCCATGGACTATGGCCAGGAACGCACGTACTATACGTCGCCCTTTTTAAATAAATCGTACCGTTAGCATCCTCTCTTGCATCCTCTGCTGTACCCCAAGCATCATAGGGGCCATATTTTGAATTTGGCTTATAATAGCGATACAGCATATTCTTAAAACTAGTATTTTTAGTAAGAAAATTACGCGAAGCAAAATCTGCCACAAATCTTTTGTCAGGCTCATCTCCTGAAACCTTGCCTGTTAACCTAATTCTGCAAAGCTTACCTTGACTGTTACGGTCAACATAAGCCTTTTGCGAGTACAAAGCCCGCCCTTGCTGGATAGCCGTGACATTACCTGTAAGAGTTGAAGTTCCACTTGATGCGAACAAAGTTCCTTGATCAGCAGTGATGCTTGTATCTTCATTGGTAACTGGAGCAATTGGGGTTTGCCCTTCGATCTCTTTTGGCATTAAGTAGTAGCCATTACAAAGGTTAACTCCCTCTTCACGCTGCCACATTAAAGCCCTGGCTATCTCTTCACCTTCATATTTTGCAACAGATTTATTTGGAAGTTTAGGCAAGCCGGCACTCATCATAGGCGCAGCTATGATAATTCCAGATAGAATCTTTAAAGGCCAAGACTTCATTAAGTATCCTTATTTAAGAACCGCAGTCATCCACTGACCCAAGGATTTTAGTTCTTCAGAGCAAACCTCATGCCCCATAACATAATCTTCAAATATCATAGGATGCCCCATCTCCTCTAGATACTCCGCGCCCTGCTTAGCCCGGTCCAAATCAAGTAGAGCATCATCGGTACCGTGCGCTATAAACATTGAAATGGATTGATTTGCTTCGTTAGCTTCATACTCGAGCGAGTCTGGATCAGGAATATAAGTAGACAACCCAAACACCCCTGCCAAAGGTTCGGGAGAGCGCAAACCACAATACATTGCTAAAGCTCCGCCTTGAGAGAAACCGCCTAAGATTATTTTTTGCGAATCAATTCCCTTATTGCGCTCAGATGTAATAAACTGTTCAATCATATAACAGCCCTCACGCAATCCTTCTTCATCAATAGGGTCTTCCTCAGTAAGACCATGAATATCAAACCAAGCAGGCATCCAGAATCCAGCATTTAAAGTAACCGGGCGCATTGGTGCGTGAGGAAAGACAAACCTAATTTTTGTGGTTTTTGGCAAACGCAAATCAGGCACTGCATCGACAAAATCTTCACCACTTGCACCTAACCCGTGCAGCCAAATAACTGTAGCCTCCGCTGTTTCTTCAGGCTCTATAGTGATCGCTTCCAAAGCTAGTTCAGTCATGGTAATTTATACTCCGTGGAGGAAATCATGAAAACATTAATTTCTATTATAACTATCTGCGCCGTAATTTTAACTACTGGCTGTGGTCAGAAAGGCCCATTGTACCTAAAAACATCTCCTGACGCACCACCCATAGAGAAAGCAAAATCAAAGCAAACTGAAATAACCATAAAACCCGAGGATGAGCAGTGTCAATGAGCAAACTAGCTTTCACAAAATTACATGGATGTGGCAATGATTTTGTTTTAATCGATAGCCGAAAATTTGAAAATGTATTACTTACCAAAGAATTAGTAAAGAAAATTAGTGATCGACACACAGGAATTGGATTTGACCAGCTGCTTTGGCTAGAAAACCCAAAATCTCCAGACTGTTATGCTTCATACTTAATATATAACGCTGATGGGTCATGCTTTACCCAGTGTGGAAATGGCCTTAGATGCCTAGGAAGATACATTTGGGAAAATGACCCTAAAGTTCCAAGCGAAATAATACTAGGAGCCAATAATGAACGTCGAGTACTTAAACGCGATAGCAAAGGAGATATTTCAGTAAATGTTGGCTCTCCTAATTTTGATCCAGCAAAAGTCCCTTTTAAGGTGTCGGAACAAGCTGACAGCTATGACATTATGGTGGAAGACCAAGAAATAACTCTTACGGCAATGACTTTAGACAATGCTCATGTTGCAGTTTTTGTTGATGATTTAGATCAGCTAAATATGGATAAACTAGGACCCGGAATTGCTTATCACGCACAATTTCCAGAAGGCACCAACGTGCACTTTGTTCAACTAACAGACAACCCAAAAGAATTAAAAACTCGAACCTTTGAACGCGGCGTTGGAGAAACGCTTGCTTGTGGCACAGGCGCATGCACATCAGCAATTGCCGCTTTCAAACACTTCCAATCCTCACCTCCTTTTATTATTCACCAACGCGGGGGAGATTTAGATGTCAATTGGTCTAGTTTCGATGAAGGAATATGGCTAACAGGCCCAACAGCTGTTGTTTTCGAAGGTTATATAGACCTAGAGGAACTGGATAAATAACGATAAGCATAAATTAGCAAAGCATGACGCCTGCTAGAGAATTACTACGGAGAAAAGCAAGCACCCCTAATCAAAAGGGTGCTCACAAAAAATATTAACTACTTTTTAGCATTAACCCAAGAGCAAACAACTTTGTTGTTAGCGCCCTTGTGAAATTCTAATGCCAAATTATCATCTTCTTCATTGAAGTCTTGCTCGCAGCCATCAGCATCAGTATATCCTGAGGAATTATCTCCAAGCTCTGCAACATTTACGTTGATTTCAGTTCCTTGGTAACCTTCTGGAATTACAACGATTTTGTTAGCAGAATAGTTCGGGGAGGACCATGCAACTAAATCCTTTACACATTTGTATGGTTTGTCACTACCGTAATAACACATGTCATAAAACACTATCAATTTATCTTTGTTGTCAGAATTATGAAAAAACATATTCCTTAGAGTTGGTGTACCTGCAACCGCAGAACCAGCCAATACAAAACCTAACAGCAAGAAAACAAACTTTTTAAGCATAATTATTTACACCTTTTGAAAATTGGACCCCAGCAAGTATTGCATAAAAAAAAATCACACGCAACTTTTTCACTAGAAATCCCACAAAAGCCAGGCCAACATTTATTGCTTTTGAAGGATATATTGACCTAGCAATATCATAACAAATAATTCATAAAAAGATTGGCAATAGTAGCTGTTTACGATAAGATTGTGATCTTATGATATACTTGTTGTTTAGATGGCATTCCAGCTTTTGTTGGAATTCAGTATGAAATAAAGGAGTTGCCATGGCTGCTGATTCTATCAATTTCGGCCCAATAGATTTTGAACCTTACGAGCCAATGGAAGGCGAAGAGTATATGAACGCCGACCAGTTAAAACATTTCCGTGATGTACTACAGAAGTTAAAAGTTCAACTTATGGAAGAAGTTGATCGAACTAAGTCACACTTATCTGACGATGCTGAAAACTACGCAGATCCTGTTGATCGCGCAGCACAAGAAGGTGACTTCAGCTTTGAATTACGCACTCGTGACAGAGAACGTCGCCTTATCAAGAAAATTGATGAAGCTGTTGACCGAATAGATCACAAAGAATATGGATACTGTGAAGAATGCGATGCAGACATCGGCATTCGTCGCCTAGAAGCTCGTCCAACTGCCACTCTTTGCATTGACTGTAAAACTTTTGCAGAAATTAAAGAAAAACAGCTAAAAGGCTAAGTAAGCTACTCATCAGTCTACGCCTGAAATCACAAAATAAAACCGGGGATTTTGCTCCGGTTTTGTTGCGCCCAGCACAACAAACATGTAATAATCGAAAATGTCTATTTTAAAATTTTAAGTCTGTTTATAGTAAAATCATTAACAGACGAAAAGATACCAACAGGCTATCTAACACGGAGGTTAATTTAAATGACAAATCGTATCGTAACTTATGCAGTTCTTGCTGTAGCTGTTATTATTGGACTAACTGCAGCTTTTTGGCCACAAAGAGAGGCTAGCTTCATCGCAACAATTTATCAAATATTCACTCTAATGCTACCAATTCTTGCCACTGGAGCAATATTAAAATATCTAATGCAGCCAAAACATCAATGTTGCGACAACTGCAGTCATTGCAATCACTGCGAACCCCAATCTAAGGCCTAACACAATAAATTACGCCTCCTGCAAATGGAGGCATAATAAGTACTCAGCTACACACATTCATATGGGTCCACGTCAAGACTCCACCTTACTTTGCCAGCTAACTTATCCGACTCTATTGTCAACATAGCATTTCTGAACAAATTATTTATACTGGAACGATTTTCAGACCTAACCACAACCTGCTGCCTAAACTTACCAGCTTTACGCTCCATTGCTGCAGGCAAAGGCCCCAAAATTTTAACATCAGGAATGCTTTTCTGATTCAACAGATCTCTAACCTTTGATAAAAATTGCTTCGGCAATTCTGCGCTCATAGCTTCTGCCCTCAAAATAGCAAATGACACAAAAGGCGGCAGCTTACACTGCTCTCTCTCAGCTAATAAAGCCCTAGCAAAGGAGTCATAACCTTTGGTCAAAAGCTCAATTAATGCCGGATGATCTGGCTGGTGCGTCTGAATCATAACTTTACCAGGAAGCTCTTCACGTCCTGCACGACCTGCAACCTGAATCAATAATTGTGCCAACCTCTCAGTTCCTCGAAAGTCAGAGCTCATTAAGCCTTGATCGGCATTAACAACAACTACCAATGTCACCCTTGGCAAATGATGACCTTTGGCTAACATCTGAGTCCCTAATAAAATAGCTTTTTTATTAGAATGAATAACATCTAACTGCTCCTGAAGCTGCTCAGGATTTCGGACCTTATCTCGATCTACCCTAACTATAGGCACACCAGAAAATATCTCGCTTAGAGTCATTTCAAGCTGCTCAGTGCCAACCCCAAGATTGATTAACTCTTCATTACTACAAGAATCACACTTATTATCTAAAGGCCTTGAGGAACCACAATGATGGCACTGCAAGCGAGCCGAAAATTTATGCACCGTCATTCTAGCATCGCAACGCTTACACTCAGCAAGCCAGCCACACTGATGACAAAATAAAGTTGGAGAAAATCCGCGTCGATTTACAAAAACTAGAACCTGCTCATCTCTTTCTAAATGATTAGCAATGCTATCAATAATATATTGAGTCAACCCACCGGTAAGTTTTTTATTTCGTAAGTCTACACACTCAAAACCTGGCATAGTCGCACCGGTTGCTCGCTTAGTTAGCTGATGATATTGATAAGTACCGCGCGCAACATTGCGCAAACTTTCAATTGACGGCGTAGCTGACCCAAGAACAACCGGAACATTTTCAAGTTTGCCACGAATTACAGCTAAGTCGCGAGCATTATATCTGAATCCAGTCTGCTGTTTAAAAGAAGCATCATGCTCCTCATCTACAACAATAATCCCCAAGTTGGGCATAGGTGTGAACAGAGCAGAACGTGTACCAATAATTACGGCCGATGAATTAAATCTCCCTTTCAACCATGCATTCATTCTTTCATCATCTGGAAGCTGCGAATGCAAAACTATAACCGGCACATTAAAGCGATATTGAAATCTAGTAACAGTTTGTGGGCTTAAGCCAATTTCTGGTATCAAAACTAATGCTTGCTTACCTTGGGATATAACATGCTCAATAGCCTGCAGGTAAACTTCTGTTTTGCCACTTCCAGTTATCCCATCGATCAAATATGTGTCAAAAGCTTTAGATTTTGCCACTAAATTTACAATCTCAGCCTGTTCTTCATTTAGCGCCTTACGATCTGAATTGACACAAACATTTTCGCTAGACCAAGAAGTTGGCTCAACAACCTTGGTTTGAACCCAGTTTTTTTCTAGTAAATTATTAACAACTCTGCGCTGCATACCCCAAAGAGCAAGTTCACCTATTGTTAAACCCTTATCATGCTCTAAAAGTAAATTTAATAAGACTTTTTGCGGGGCACTTTTCACTTGTTTAGTGTCAATGGCATTACGCCCAAAATCACTAACCTGATAGTATACAGTTTCGTGAATAACTGCCTTTTCACCCTGCAATAATAACTTTGGAAGCGCCGCTTGATAAACCTCACCTATCGGGTGTTGATAATACCTAGAAGCCCAATTTATTAACTCAACATCCTTGTCTAAAAGCAATGGCTCTTTGTCTATAATTTCAGAAACCTTACGAAGCTTATTAGCAGGAAAATCAGACTTAGTTTTTATACAAGCAATAAAGCCTACTAGATTCCTCCTGCCAAAAGGTACTCTGACTCGCATACCGACTACAACTTGGGATTTCAATTGCATGGAATCTGGCAGTATATAGTCAAATGTTTTTCTCAGCGGAACTGGTAAGGCTACTTCTAAAATATTCATTGCTTATTGATTTATTTGGCGATTTTCTAACATTTTAACTTTGTGGAAGAATAAAAACTATTAAAACATGAGCATCTGTATTAAAAGGCAACTTATATGCTTTAACAGTAGTAAAGAGATGAAAACACTGTCATTGTGCGACTTGATTGCGGAATCTAGTTTGATCGATCCCGCGGTCAAGCCGCAGGGTGACAAATTCAGGTTGCAGGATGACCGAATATTAGCACACATTATCCATAAGTAATTTATTTTCTACAAATAAAGCTCGAAACTCGGGGTATTAAAATACAGCTGGTGACGTCTAAAACTTTAACCATACATTACAGAGCAGCTTCCCACTAATAATGTTGCCTTAATATTAGTCAAATATAATCATTACCAAGATCAGTTATTTGGATTAAGTAGAAAGTAGCTATGCCAGGAAAAATCAATACAAGAGCAAATGAAAAACTCAATCAAAATTTAACTGCCAAAGTTTTTCGAAATTTTATCGAAAACCCAACCCCAAATTTTGATGAAGATGCTTCAGCATTGCGGATATGATCATGCAATAGCCAAACATGGCACTCTAAACCAGGGTCTGCTGCAAACTAGCCCCCAACATACCCTGGATGAAGCACTCAAACACATAATTGAGAATTGATATAATTTTTAACTTCAGTAAAGGTCTGAGCTTTTATATTTTTTGGAAATAAAATAGATCTGGAATCAGACAATGTATTATTCCCACACACAAACTGTCGAAGATTTCCATACTTTACTTCTTCAGAAGCCCCTTCAGCGACAATAAGTTTTTTTAAAGTCAGATATTTGCCTGAGTTAAGCATTTCTTTTGCCAACACCCCACACTTTGTTGTACTGTACAGGCTTGCCTGAGTATGCTGCAGCATAAGCTTCAACACATTACGTAAACATTCTTTTAAATCACTAATAACTTTTAACTTGCCTAATTTAGCGCAAAAATTTTCCAATTCTGCATATCTAGAAGTAGGAACTTTTTTTCTATCCTTACCATAAATTGTGTCTTTAACTTCAGTAACAAAATTTTTAATTTCATCTAGATTTTGCTTTTGTTCTGCGAATTCATCATTTATTTTAGCTAAAAATGTTTTTAATTCGTCACATTTTATATATTTCTTTTCCCTTATACCTGTTTCTACAACTAATTTAGTTCTTCCAGAGCTCTTTGCCCCACCTTTTCCTGTTTTATTAATCATAGAAAGTTGATCTTGATCTGAAAATCGAGACTTAAACCCAGAATAACTTTTTTCCCACTCGCAACTCAGGCTGGCAGCTAATGACACAATATTATTATCTGAACCCTTATCTAGAAGTTTATCAATAAATTTATTGGCACAAACCAAGACATCCTTTTCATCACCACAACCAAACCAGGTTGACCACAGACCTTCAAGAGAATAAAGAACATTTGAGGCTTGCTGACCAACTGTTCCAGGCAAGATTAATTTAGATATCAAATCCTCCTGAAATTTAATGGCGTCCTCCAAACCTAACAACACCCAAGCATCTCGATAAGCATCAAATAGCTCTGGTATAAAATTAAATTTACCTATTTTTTTCAATAAAAGATCTCTAATACACTCAATATCTTTTGAATAAAACCTTACAATAAACCCAGAAAGACAAAGGAGAGCTTTAACCATTTTAATTTGTTTATACTCATCAATTTTTTTACGCGTTAGAGCATCTAATAAAGAATAAACAGCATCATATAGTTTACTTTCTTTGAATTCAGGCAATAGTTTATCCAAGTGTTTGATAGCAAACGCCGCAGAAATACAGTTTTCTACCACCGAATCAATTTGCACAAATGAGGCGGCCTTAATTTTATTTAATAAGTCATCTCTAACAGATATAAACAAATCCTCATTGGTAACCTGCGTACATTTAGCTGAAATTCTATCAAACACTTGCTGTGCTTTTGATGCGATTTCTTCATTTTCAAAGCTAGACAATTTCCCTAAAAAAAGCACTAAACTAACAAAAACATCTACATTATTAGTCTTTAAAGCAATATCAATTAAGTTCTCAACCCAACCTAACTGACCAATAATCAACGATCTATTATTTTTAATATTAATTTTCGAAAGGTATTGAGATAAAAACCCACTTAATGAAGACAAATCAATATATTTCAAAGGCATTTGTGACAGGACATATAAGCCATATAAAGATTTATTATTTAAATTTAATAAATCTTGAATTAATTTTTGTCTATTTTCTGGGCGAACAAATGGCATCATACATAAATAAAAATCTAGAAAATACTTAGCTCTGTAATTCTGATCATCTAAGAGAATCCTAAAGTCTTCATCATCTAAATATTGAAAATAATTTCTAAGTCTTAACTTTAAACCAATTTTAAACAGACTAACCTGACGACTACCCCCCCCTTCACTCTCTATAACTTCCAACTGAGAAGAAAAATCGTTGTATTGATGAAGTTTTTCAGAGTTTTCCGCCCCACTATTCACCAAAAACTCACGAACCTTATTTATAACATCCTTAGAATTAGATCTATTAGTTGATTTATCGGGCAAAGCCATAACATTAACTCCTTATCCATCACTGGAAAAGGATAATTACATAAAACCCATGAAAAGTAAAAACCCCAGAAAATAACTTGACAGTAGGGCGTGAAAAAAGCAAAATAGCAAAATTGAATTTATGGCTATGTAGCTCAGCTGGTTAGAGCGCGGCACTCATAATGCCGAGGTCGGTGGTTCGAGTCCACCCATAGCCACCATTATTTCTTTTGTTTATATATCCTCTAAAAGCTCAAAATCCAATTTAGTGGCGCCACAAAGGGGACAATACCAGTCTGTTGGCACATCTTCCCATTTTGTTCCAGGATTAATTCCACCCTCAGGAAAACCTTTTTCTTCATCATATATGTAACCACAAAGCAAACAAACATATTGCCTATACATACAGCAATTCCCGCTCGATTATTGAACCTCCAGATTTGGCACACTTTTGATGAAAAAACTCCCTCCGCGACTCATGTATCAAACAATACACTGCTCTGCTCGCTCATTTTTTTCATCAAAATTACACTCAAATCTGAGAGCCTCCTTAAGTTGTACAATTCCTAGCGAGAACTACTATACATAGGTAACACCCACCTGGAAAATTTTCTCTAAATCAGATATATAACGCTTATCAGCTACAAATATTACTAAATGATCATTTGCCTGAATGACTGTATCACCCTGAGGAATTATCACATTATCTTCGCGAACAATAGCCCCAATGGTACTTCCTTTGGGGAGCCTTATTTCAGAGAGCTTACGATCAACTATTAATGAGGTATCTTTATCTCCATGCACTATTATTTCAATAGCTTCTGCTGTACCACGACGCAATGAATGAACGTTTACAACATCTCCTTTACGAATATGTTTCAAAATCGCGCCACTAGTAATTTGCTGCGGAGACAGAGCGAAATCAATTTCACTTGCATCAATCAAATCAACGTAAGCCGCCCTTTTAACTAAAGCCATAACTTGGCGAGCACCTAGCCTTTTAGCAAGCATTGATGACATAATATTAGCCTCTTCATCATCGGTAAGAGCGCAAAACATATCAATTTGCTCGATATTTTCCGACTTCAAAAGCTCAACATCAGCTGCCTCGCCTAAAAGAACTGTGGTTTTATGCAATCTCTCGGTTAAGCGCTTACAAACCTCTGGGCTGCTGTCAACTAATTTAACTTTATGATCAAGCTCAAGAGTCTGAGCTAAGCGAGATCCAATATTACCGCCTCCAACAATCATAATTCGTTTGCACGGCTGCTCCCAGCGATGAATTGCCTTCATTATTACGGGGATATCATCGCCTGCAGCTACAAAGAAAACCTCATCACCCATCTCAACAACAGTTTCACCGTGTAAAGGAAAACTTTGCTGGCCACGATAAATAGCTGAGATTTTTGCATCAACATTTTTTCTCTGCAAATAACTTCTAATTCCAGACAAACTATGACCAACAATTGGCCCGCCATAATAAGGACAGACATCGATAACCTTTACCTTACCCCCAGCAAAACGCAAGACCTCTAAAGCCCCCGGACAATCAATTAAATCTTTAATATAACTAACTACTAAATTTTCAGGGCTAATAAATACGTCTACAGGCAAATTTTCCTTACCAAAAAGTTCTCGACGTATAAAATAGTGGGGAGATCGAACGCGGGCTATCTTTTTTGGTATATTAAAAAGCGAGTAAGCAACTTGGCAAGCTATCATATTGACTTCGTCAGAGTCAGTAACACCTACTATCATATCGGCATTATCAGCACCAGCCTCACGTAAAACATCAGGATAAGAACCATGCCCCTCAACAACACCAATGTCTAACTTTGCCTGCAAGGCTTGTAAGCGACTTCCATTTTTATCAACGAGAACCACATCGTGATTTTCGAAAGCCAATCCATGTGCTAATGTGCCACCAACCTGGCCAGCACCTATTATTATGATGCGCAAATTTTATGTCCTCAATATTTCGATTGGATCTAGTTTGGCGGCCTTACGAGCCGGATAAAAACCAAAAAATAACCCGACAACCACAGAAACCGTAAATCCAATTATTGGCGGCATCCAAAAAAAATGGAACCCCCAATGAGCAGCCAGGGTAATTGCCATAGCCAATAAAATGCCCAATACTACCCCTAATATACCACCGAAACCTGTCAAAATTATAGTCTCCACTAAAAACATCCTTAAAATATCAGACTCTTTAGCACCAACTGCCATTCGTATCCCAATTTCTCTACGCCTCTCTGTTACTGAGACCAGCATAATATTCATAACCCCAATACCACCAACTAAAAGCGCAATTCCACCTATAAACCCAAGTAACATAGTAAAAGTACCACGCTGACTTTTCATTCCTGAAATTATTTCAAGCGGCGTTATAAAATAAGGCTTTAGGTCTGGTGCCATTTCTCTAATTTTTTCCTTAGTAGCAGCTTCAACAGGTGCCGCATCTTCTTCAGACTTCAGATACATTACAAAATTTTCAACTTTCACATCTTTACTAAGCAAAAAAGAAGCACTAATAGGCACTAAAATAGATTCATTAAAGTCATATGGGGCAAATAAGCTTCCTTCATATGGCTGCATCACGCCAACCACTGTAAAGATAAAATCATCTACTCTTATTTGCTCGCCGATAGGCTGAAAAACTCCTGTAAGACGCATATTTTTTGCCACTTTAGAACCGATAACGCAATAAAATTGCTTTTTATCCAAGAACGAAACAAACCTACCTTCAGCAAGCTTCAACTTGAAAATCTTTCTAAATTCATTAGTCACACCCAGAGTAGTAGTATTCATAGGAACTCCCTGGAAAGAAGCCTGCCCATATGACTGAGTAAATGGAGCAATATCGCGAATACCAGAAATTTGATGCTTCATATTTTTGATCTGTTTAAGACTTAAAGTTGGCTTATCTTTTCCAGAGCCCCGAATTGAAACTGACATTAAGTTAGTACCAAGTTTTTTAAACTCTGCCAAAGCATGCTGGGTTGCCGATTGACTACTAATAACCAGCGCCACAACTGATGCAACACCAACCAATACACCAAGAATTGCCAAAAAAGATCGTAGTTTTGTGCTTAAGATATTTTGTGTCGCTTCTTTTATATACATGATTTACCAACCAAATAATATGAAGCCTCAATTAAGTAATATCGTGAATTGGACACATAAGCCTCCAACATAGGTTCCTTAGTTGGTCTCATATAAGGCATACAAGCAAATAAGATTAAATCCATAAAAATCACAACAACATCCCATCTCTAACATGAATTATTCTTTCGCAAGATTTTCCAACATCCGAATCATGGGTGATAATAACCAGGGTTTTTTCACGCTCTTCATGCAACTCTCGCAATAATGCCATCAAACGAGCACTGGTATCAGAATCTAAAGCACCTGTCGGCTCATCTGCTAAAATCAGATCGGGATCAGTAATAAGCGCCCTGGCAACTGCCATCCTTTGCTGCTCGCCACCAGACATTTCCGTAGGTTTGTTATTTGCAAGATGAGCCACGCCAACACGATCCATCAACTCCAAAGCCCGTTTTTTAATTTCACTTTCTGGTCTATGCTGATATCTGAGAGGTAAGCCAACATTTTGTAAGCCGGTTAACTTAGGCAAGAGATAAAAAGACTGAAAGATAAAACCAAGTTTTTTATTACGCAAGGTAGCTCTTTGGTCATTATTAAAATTTGAGGCATCTTCGCCAAGTAATTTATATTGCCCCTCTGACGGACGATCAAGAAGCCCCATTATGTTCATTATTGTAGATTTACCTGAGCCAGAAGGCCCCATCACAGCCACCATTTCTCTTTGCTTGATGACAAAACTAACACCCTTAAGAACTGTAATGCTCTTATCGCCAAGCCTATATTTTTTGATCACATGATCAAATTCAATAACATTATTCCGCTTGGTCATCATCCACCTTCACACAAACCTTATCGCCTTCTTTTAGGCCTTCAAGAATTTCCACATTTTCTTGATGAGTTACACCTGTTGTTACAAAAACATCTTTGAACTGATCAGAGCCCATAAATTTAGACACTGCTGTCTTATTATTTTTAAGCTTAACTGCATCAATCGGAACCATAAGCTTCTTAGGACCAGCGATAGTGACAGAAACCAGTGCACTCATCCCAACTCTAACTTCTGCTTGTTGCTCGGCAGTCAATTTAGGCACAACAATTGTTGCTGGAAAGATTGAAACCCCGCTACTATTTTCAACGGCCTGAAAACCCACTTTCTCAACTTGGCCTTTCATTGCTTCTTTAAAACCTGGCCCAGAAACTGTTGCTGGCAAACCAGGTTTCAGGCGATGCAAATCGGTTTCACTAACCTTAATATTGATTTTAATGCCTGTCGTATCACCAATAATCAAAATCTCTTTGCCTTTATCAACTTCACTGCCAAGATTAATTTGTTTTTCGTTTTCTTCAGTTTTTTCGGGAAGAAGAGCAACCCCAGAGTGCTTTGAAGTTACTGGAACCATGCCAGAAAAATTAGTTAAATATTTACGAACTGAATCCAGTTCAGAAACTTTTAGTTTTTCAAATTTGATTTTTTTCAATTGAAAAGTATTACTAAGACGTAATAGCTTGAAGCGCTCATTATAAAAGCTAAGCATTTGCGATTCAAAATCACCTTCGTTTTGTTTGAATTCATCATCAGATATAACGCCAGCATGATAAAGCTCTTTTGCTGATTCATACTTATTTTTCTTTTGCATTAAATCATTTTCTGACTTTAAAAACTGACTTAATGAATCACGATATTCTTTTTCAAGATCAGAAGCATAAATTGTTGCAAGCTGAGAGCCAGCCTTTACTCTCTGTCCATATACAAAAAACATTTCTTCAATAATACCTTTCGCAGGAGCAGCAACAGCATAAACCCGAATAGGGTTAATATTACCCGTGAAGTTTAACACTTCATTTGCCTGCTTTACCTTGGCTGCAACTATCTCACATCCAGCCTTGTTAAGAGTTTCCTCTGTCTTTTTACAAGCAGACAAATTTAGGCCACCCAGCGCTATACAAAAAACTAATATTGTACGAAGCCGCATATTGTTCCCCTAATATTGAATCTCAATACCCCAGCGATCCACCGCTGTTCCAAGATTAACGTAAAAAGAATCAATTGAATTTAAATATTCAATTTTATCGTTAATCAACTCAATTTCTTTATCTAATAAATCGTTTTCGCGACTTGTAACTTCAAAAATAGTCACGAGCCCGTGACGATAACGAATTAAAGTCCCTTGATAAGTTTTGGTTGATAAACTAACCGACTGCTCACCAATAATAATTTGCTGCTTAGACAGTTCGAGGTCATTAATCTCTTTCAAAACTTCTTTTTGCACATCGCGCCTTTCCTGGGCTAGCTGGATTTTATCTTGCTCAATCCGGATCCTGGCGTCTGTTAATCCTTGTTGGAGCTTAACATCATCAATAGGTATAGAAAGATTTAATTTAACTTCTGGCTCTTCATAGCGAGACTGGTTGCCGCTACGATCAAGCGAAGCACTTGCCTCTACATTTAGGTCCCATCGATTATTGTCTTTCGCTAACATTAAAGAACGTTTGTCTTGGCGAAATTTAATAAGGTCTTGTTGATATTTAGTATTATTTTTGAGTGCAATTTTTAATGCTTCTTCCCTATTTGGTATTTTGGCCTTATAAAGCTCAATTTTATCATCGAGCTTAATATGAGATTCTGGATCTAGATTTAGTAAAGCTAAAAAATCCTTCATATCATTTCTATAGGAATTTTCCTGTTGAATAACGGTTAGCTTTCTATTTGCAACCTGCGCTTCCTGAGCAATCAAGTCATGCTCTGGTTTACGTCCATGCTTAACAAGCAATCTAACTTTTTTCAGATTACTCTTTTCGGCCTCAAGCCCCCTCTCACCAACTTTTAGTTTATTTTGATCAGCAATGACTTTTCGGTACTGCTGAATGACTTTTTGAACTGACTTTGTAATAGTATCTTTAAAACCAAGTCTGTTAACTTTTTCATTATCATAAGAGTTTCTCAAATTAGCTAAAACAACCTCGGGGCCAAAGCCTTTAAGCAAAGGTTGCTTAGCTGTCAATGTAACAGAATGAGTTTCATCACCCACAAAATTTTTGCCATAATCAAGATCTATTTGCGTGCCAAATGGCGTCTTTATGCCAATTTGTGGGTTTATATTGTATTTAGGGGTAGTATTATTTTGATACGTTGCCGATGAGCTGAGCTTATAATTTGGCTCAAATTCTTTACGAGCAACTACTAGTAAAAACTTTTGGCTAACACGATTTAATTCAGCAACTCTAATGTCATTATTATGATCAAGAGACAAAAGCATAGCTTTTTTTAGTGTCAGCACTTTAGGTTGAATAATTTTTATCTCTGGCGGTGGTAATTCAGGCAAAACTAAAGGGTCAGCGATTATCGCTGATGAAAACATTCCTGTAATAATAGTAGCCAAAAGTCTCTTCATTGAAAAAAATTACTGTTATTAGTATATTGTCCCATTAAATAGTATACCCTTTGAGGACAATATGTTACAGCTCGTAGTGGATAAAAACATACCGTTTATTGATGAGCTCTTCTCAGATATTGCCAAAATCACCTACTTGCCAACATCTGAAATCAATAATAATGCCTTATACAATGCAGATGCTGCCCTCATCAGAACCCCAACAATTGCTGATGAAAAACTACTTAAAGGAACAAACATAAAATTCTTAGGTACAGCTTCCAGCGGCTCAAATCATTTAAACAAAAATTGGATAGAGAAATCAGGAATTTACTGGCAATCAACTCCAGGTTCAAACGCTAAAGCAGTAGCCGAATATGTAATTAGCACCATCGCGTATTGCATAAAACAAAGTTTTTTAGATGATACTTCTCTTAAAATAGGCATAATCGGTGTTGGCAATGTTGGCGCGACCCTCAAGGAAAATTTAGACTCTCTAGGCTTTGAAACAATCACAAACGATCCTTTCAGACAAGCCACAGAACCTAAATTCTCCCATACTGAACTAGATGATTTTAAAAATTTAGATGTTGTTACTATACACACACCTCTAACAAAAGATGGACCCTTCCCTACATATCATTTGATTGGCAAAGAATTTCTAACCCAATTAAAACCAGGGTCTGTTCTGATCAACTCAAGCAGGGGAAATGTTATAAATCCTGAAGAACTAAAGAGCTACGGCAAACACGTCAAATGGTGTTTTGATGTCTGGCCAAATGAACCAAATCTAGACACAGAAATAGCAAAAAACTGCATAGTTGCAACTCCTCACATTGCAGGCTACACAGTAAAATCAAAATGGAATAGCACCTATCGCTTATATCTAGAATTCTGTAGATTTTTTAATATTGAAATTACCCATAAAAAAATATTTTCAACTGATGAGGATGAAGCTGAAGAGTGGAAAGAACACTATTTAAACCTTTACAATCCTCATGTGGACAATTTAATGTTTAAAACATTACTAGGATTACCTCAAAACAAACTTGGCCGCGCTTTTGAGAAAATGAGAGAAAATTATAATTTACGCTCTGAATCAAATCGCAAAGTATGTTGATATTTAACCCATTAATTTGATATTCTATGCATAAAGAAATCCCTATAATTTCAATGGCAAAACAATTAAGTGAAGCGCGCACATGACCGATAAAAAATACTACACCGTTGAAGAAGTAAACCAAATGATTCCTGAACTTGAACATACGTTTCTACGCTTGTTCCAGCTCACACATCAAATTGACAATGTACTCGATATTCTGGATGAGTCTGGCATTCATTTGGATGAAGACATCGAGCCGGACGAGCTTCTAGAAACATTAGACGCCGAGTCAGATGCCTACTCCTTTGACGCTATGCTAAACCTAAAACTTTTAAGCTCCGCCGTTGAAGAGATAGTCAGTGATTTACAAAAAAAGGGTTGTATCATCAAAGATATCAGAACTGGCCTATGTGATTGGCAAGCCAAACAAGATGAAGAAGAAATATATTTAAGCTGGAAGTACGGTGAGAAGTCTGTAAAACACTGGCACAACACCAAAAATGATTTTGAAAACCGCCGATCAATCAGTGAATTGGAATTATTACAAACGACAAACTAGGCAGGGAAATGAATACTAAGTGGGCAAAAAACCTTATAGCCAGCATAGGAACTCTGTTTTTTTGCTCAACATCTTTTGCTGCACTAGACCTCGAAGTTACACAAGGCCTGAATGGAGCCCAGCCAATTGCTGTATTACCTTTTAGCTCTGATAAGAGCATAGATCCAACCCCTATAATTCGAAACGATTTGCAACACAGCGGAAGGTTTCAAGTATGGACTAACCGCAAAGATGACAAATCAAGTACAAAAAACTCAATTAACTTTAAAAAGTGGAAACTTCGCAAACAAAATGAGGTTATATCCGGATCAATAAAAAAAATATCCTCCTCAAATATAGAAATCGACCTAAAAATTTGGGACATATACAGCCAAAAACTTATTCTTAATCAATCATATTCAGGAAACAGCAAAAATCTTCGCAGAATAGCCCACCAATTAAGCGATGATATTTTTTACAAACTCACAGGGGAACGCGGAGTTTTCTCAACTTTCATTGCCTATGAGCTAGTAAATCACGCCACAAAGAACAATAAAGCTAATTACAAATTAATAGTATCTGACTTTGATGGCCACCATCCTCGCTTACTACTGGAATCACACCAACCCATAATTTCTCCGTCATGGAGCCCAGATGGCAAAAAACTTGCATATGTTTCTTTTGAAGCAGGCAGGCCAGCTATTTTTACCCAAGAAATAGCAACTGGCAGGCGCCATAAAATAACTCAATTTCCAGGCATTAATAGTGCTCCATCCTGGTCTCCAGATGGAAAGCAATTAGCCTTTGTCTTATCCAAAACTGGAAATCCTAATATATACATAATGGATTTTGAGACATGGCAACTAAAACAACTTACAGATGGACGAAGCATAGATACTGAACCAAAATGGACCCCTGATGGCAAAAATATCATTTTCACCTCAAACAGGGAAGGCTCTCCTCAGTTGTTTGAGCTTAATCTAAAATCAAAAAAAATCAAACGCATAACCTTTGATGGAAGATTTAATGCATCAGCAACTGTTGCCGGCAAAGGCGACAACATAGGTTTTCTTCATCTGGATGCTGATACATATAGCATTGCCGTAAAAGATCGCCTATCAGACCAAATATCAATATTAACATCAGGAAGGGATGCCCAGTCACCAAGCATGGCACCCAACGGCCAACTGATTATATATACAGCAAAACAGGGCAGCAAAAATGTTTTAGGAATTGTATCAATTGATGGAGCCGTTAAACTAAGGCTACCAGCACAAAATGGTAACGTTGAAGAGCCTGCGTGGTCTCCATATATGAGCAGCAAAACAAAAATTCACCACATCTAAACAAAAGAAGGAATTGATTATGAGATTTTCAAAAGGAACAGCACTGCTACTTTCAACCTTTATGCTTGCTGGTTGTGGATCCAGTATGACTGGTTTTTTTGCTAGGCACGGTGCGGTCCGACACGCTGATGAAACCTCTGACGTGCAAACATATGCACAAAACTTAACCCCAATTCAAAGAACCCAAATTAGTGACAAAGATGAATATACAACTACCAATGCTCCCCACAATCAAATATATCACTTTGCTTTCAATAAAAGCAGCATGAAGCAGGAGTACTTAAACTCTATAAACTCTCAGGCAGAATATTTAATAGACCATCCAAACTCTAAGATTCGTATAGAAGGACACACTGACGAACGTGGTAGTCGCGAGTATAACATCGCTTTAGGCATGCATCGCGCCAAAGCTGTAGCACAAATACTTGAAGAAGACGGCGTCAATCCAGACCAAATTACTGTTGTAAGCTATGGCCAAGAAAAGCCTGTGGCATTATCTCACAATGAAAATGCCTACTGGCAAAATCGTCGAGCACACTTAATCTATAAATCACTATGAAAAATATCACTAAATTACTGCTAATAATAGGCGCTCTAAATTTAAGCGCCTATTCTTTTGCTGAGGCCCCAGTTGTGGAATTAGAAAATATTGCCTTACCTGAGGCTACCTCCAACCAAGCGGATTCCAACCTCCAAAATGATACCCCCTATTCTCTACGTATGCGCAAACTCGAGCAACAAATGCAGAATATGATAAAACATAATGTAATTGGGCAAATTGAAGCCCTTCATGACCAACTACAAGAACTGCAAGGGAAATTAAGCGTGTTGTCTCACAAAGTAGACAAACTCAAAAAAAATCAAAAAGAAGACTACAAAGACCTTGAAGATCGATTAACTAGCAAATATAAAAAAAATGGCGATAAAACGTCAGCGCCTATAACAGAAATAAGCCAAGACACAGACACAGGTAGCGCTATAAAACTTTATCAAGAAGCTTTTAATGCACTGCAGCAGCAGATGTACAAACAAGCTGACCTATTATTTCACCAGTTCATAAAGCAATATCCATTATCAGAACGTATAGCCAATGCTCACTACTGGCTTGGAGAAATGTACTACGTCAAAGGAGATAAGGCCGCCGCGATAAAACAGCTACAGACTGTGGTTGAAAAATATCCAAAATCAGCTAAAATGTCAGCTGCGCAATTAAAGTTAGCTTTAATTGCAATAGATGAAGATAAATTAGACGAAGCTACAAAGCAGCTAAAGCTCATTATTAAGGAAAATCCAAATAGCGCAGCAGCAATAATGGCTAAGAGATACCTAGACCAGTTAAAAAAATGATAAACAACTTAAAAATAACTGAAATCTTTTACTCACTTCAAGGTGAGACAAGAACTACTGGCCTGCCTACAGTCTTTATAAGACTTACCGGATGCCCATTGAGATGCCAATATTGTGATACCGCATATGCGTTTCATGGTGGAAATAGAATTTCTTTAAATGATATTTTAATTGAAGTTCAAAAGTATAATACAAAATACGTAACAATCACCGGAGGAGAACCTCTAGCACAACCTAATTGCTTACCATTAATGTCTGCTCTTTGTGATAAAGGTTATAAAGTTTCTATAGAAACTAGCGGAGCTTTAGATGTTAGCAAAATAGACCCTAGAGTCATAAAAATTATTGACCTTAAAACTCCTGGCTCACTTGAAGAAAAAAGAAATTTATGGGGCAATCTTGACTACTTACAGGCACACGACCAAATCAAATTCGTAATTTGTAACGAAAATGACTATAATTGGGCGAAGCAACAAATTGAAACCCACCAGATAGATAAGAAAGTTGAAGTCTTGTTATCACCAAGCTACGGACAACAAAACCCTCAAGACCTGGCGCAATGGATACTAAACGACCAACTTAATGTGAGATTTCAATTACAACTCCACAAACAACTATGGAATGATGAGGCTGGAAGATAAAATGAGCATACCCAAGGCAATTATTTTACTATCAGGCGGACTGGATTCCGCAACCTGCATGGCCATCGCTAAAGAAAAAGGTTTTGAGTGCTATGGATTAAGCTTTAATTATGATCAACGCCTAAGCTCAGAAATAGAAGCCGCAAAAAAAATCTGCATGCACCAAAACTCCAAAGAACACAGGATAGTATCTATTGGTATTGGCCAGTTTGGCGGCTCAGCGTTAACTGATAACAATATTGAGGTGCCAACTGACCCTACTGAAGGAATCCCGATCACTTATGTTCCAGCACGTAATACTGTATTTTTATCTATGGCTCTTGGCTGGGCTGAGGTTTTAGGAGCTCGTGATATATTCATTGGTGCTAACTCAGTTGACTATTCTGGATACCCTGATTGTCGCGCAGAATTTCTAGAAAGCTTTGAGCGCACTGCTAATCTTGGAACTAAAGCAGGTGTATCAGGGGATCATTTTCACATTCATGCGCCATTATTAAACCTAACTAAGGCTCAAATAATCCAAGAAGGCATTCGCTTAGGTGTTGACTATGGTATGACAATTTCCTGCTACTCAGCCAGCGAAGAAGGGCTTGCATGTGGCAGATGTGACAGCTGTCGTTTTAGAGCCAAAGGCTTTGAAAATGCCGGAGTGCCTGACCCAACTCCTTATCAAGAATTGCAATCAGCATAGGGTCTGATAGCCTATTCTTAGAAAAACCTAGAAACCTCTACTAGACTTACCAATATAACTAGTAGAGGTTAATCATGCCTAAAAACAACCCCCATCCACATAAAGACCTTGAAAATGATAAGATTGCAACTCAATCCCTAACTGTTAATATAAATGGAAAAAAATATTTTGCTCCAGATATTGACCAAAACCTTGAAAGTAAGGAAATACACCAACTATTAAATAAATTAGACAAACCCACAGCAAACAAACTCGCAGGAGCGCTATCACTTAGCAGAGCTTACAACCTTACAAACAAAGGTGAACTCAAAGTAAATGGTATTGATATAGACGAAAGATATAAACTTGCTGATATGTTTGCTCACGGCGGTAGATTAATTATCTCTCTCGATGAACTTAAAACTACTGCTGACAAGCACGCAGTCGCAAATTACCTATTTGAATTTGGAGATTGGAAACAAAGAACATCAACTCATTCATTTGGCGGCAAAACTGAAGAAGGCAAGCCGTTAGAGGCCAAAAGTGGGTATTTAACCCAACTTATTGATGCTGGAATATATGCAGCTGGCCGCCTAGCTGGCGTAAAATTTAATAATCCACACTCAGGACTAAATGTGGGAATAGGAAATAATCCTGCTGATGGTAAGCATGGACATATGTATGCCTTTACTGACATTAACAATGACATGATTATGATTGGGTTGGAAGGATCAGAACCAGGAAAAGCAAATGCTTTTACTGGAGAAAAGCATGGAATTAGGGCAAAAGCATCTAAGCTTTCATCATTTGGTAAGCGCAAAATTGATAAATTAACTGATGCAGACTTAGGGGAAAAGCCTCATCTAACAATTAGCAAGGATAAACAAGCACCACTTTCTAAATTTAAAAAACATGAAATTACTACATTAATCAAATTAATCGAGTCAAATGGGCAAAATGATACTGATCTAAAAGAAATAAGAAAAAAAATTAAAGCATTCTGGCCCCCCTGGAAAAAGAGTAAAAATAGAAAAATTTCCGGAGTCCAATTAAAAAAACTACGTTCTTTTCTAGATGAACGTGACAAATCTTTGAGCGAAAAGCTACAAGAGAAGCGAGACAAATACAATAATTTAAATCTATCCATTAAAACAGATACTATTCAAAAAGCCAGAGAGTCATCTCTAAATAAAGATGAGCTTAGCAAAGCACCAGGAGGCAGCACCAAAAATTACAGCAAAAAAGAAGCGGTAGATTTGATGCAAAAAAATCATCAAAAAGCTAAAACTACTGGATTTTCCTTAACAAAAGCATTGTTACTCCCATTATTGCTTATTGCAGCACCAGCTATTAAAGTAGGCAATACGTTATTTGGCAACAAATCACAACAAACTGAAATACCAAACGAAACAACTATTGATAAACTTTTAACTAAAGTGCCTACCAAAGAGGAAAGCAAAAGTAATGAACCCCAGAAGCAATCATCGACAGCAGGCATTATGAATAAAACAGGTATAGACACAAAGCCAAATCGCGATGCAATTTTGGAAGCTGAACCAAAACCACAAGAAACAGAGACTGCATCAAATGAGAATTCACCACCAACCTCCCCGCCATTACCTGAAGACACTCCACAACCACAATAAAAGCACAACCTTGCACAATAACTTGTTTGGCTGTTTAATACTATTATGAACAAAGAAAACGAACACATGGCCGGCCGGCCACTAGACCTCTGTGATATCTTCCCCCCATCTGATGGGGTGCGTATTGAAATTTTTGATAGCATAACTTCCACTAATGAATATCTTAAAAAACAAAAAACTGAACACAGTATTATTAAGGTATGCATAGCAGAACATCAAACTCTAGGAAAAGGCAGAAATCCAGACAAAACATGGCACTCCCCACATGGCAAAAATATATATTTTTCTTGTGCGTATCCATTAAAAATTGACGTATCTAAGGCAAATGGGCTCAGCCTAGTAGCCGGCATAGCTACAGTTAAAGCAATTGAAAATTGCTTTAACAAAACAAAATACAAATTTGAGCTAAAATGGCCAAATGATATTTTAATCAAAGGATCAAAATTAGGCGGCATCCTTGTAGAACTCATAAAACACAATGACCAACAACTAACAGCGATCATCGGTATTGGAATAAATGTTAATATGACAGAAGATAAAGGCGATATTGATAAAAGCTGGATCTCTCTTAAACAGCTTACAAATCACGATCTTAACCGTAACGAAATAATTAATTATTTAATGCGCCACTTATTTGAAGCAATAAAAAATTTTGAGCAATCAGGCCTAACTCCTTTTATAGATCAATGGAAAAATTATGACTGCTTACTCAATCAAGAAATCTCGCTTGTTCATGGAAACAATTTGATTAAAGGGCTTGGCAATGGCATTAACCACCTGGGCGAGCTACTAGTAAAACTACCCAACGGTTCAATTAAAAGTTTTTCATCTGGAGATACAAGCATCAATAGAACTTAGCAATACTCTGTAAACTGCTCAATCAGGGATCCGATTTTATGCAGCAATCAGATCTCTCCATTACGCACCTTCGATGCTTCAGTCGAGATGACGTGTCATGCATGGCACTAGAATAATCGCCCCAAGCGCCTTACTTGGACATCCCGAGCGTAGTCGAGGGGATCCTAACTCAAGAATTAATTTGAATTTTTACGATAAAATACAGCAATAGAGCCAATTTTTTGAACTAACTCAGCACTATGCTCTTCACAAATTTCATCTATAAATAATTTACGTTGATCTGCATCATTAGCACCGACTCGAATTTTAATTAATTCGTGAGCCTCAAGAGCAACCTCAATTTCGTTATGTACAGATTCAGTTAGACCATTAGAACCGATCATAACAACTGGCTTTAAGGCGTGAGCTAAACGTATTAAATCTTTTTTATTTTTGAATTCCATAAAAAACCATATAAATAATGTTCACTTAATGGCAAAGTGTATATTAAATGACATACTATGGCAATAAATGATTAGATACAACAGCAGCTAGAGACGACGTCTAACCTCTATCTCTATGTACTATAGACAGAGCAATCAAACCAAAACTCAAAAAAGCCAAAATCAGAAACCAATAAAACTCACCGATTGATTTTGAAAAGTAACCAACCTCATAACCCATAACACCACACACTAAAGAAAGAATTGCTAGTACGACAACAAGAAAAATAATTCTAGCAGGCGAAATAAATACTTTTTTCTCGCTCATAATATTAGCTTCCAAAATAATTACTCCTTTTATTTCAGGTGGTTGGTGACCCAAAAAGCTCCTTGCTATTGTTAGCATATATAAATTATTTGCTGTCTGCAAGTTGTAATAGGGCCAGGGTAAACTGTTACTCTGCTTTTATAAAATACTCATTATCTTATATATGGAACTTCATGAAGCAGCTTTATTGGTAACAATTTTTTAAGAGTCTCAAGATTTTCATATCGCGAGCACATATCTGGATCAATAAAGTTGGCAACCCATCCTTCTATCGCAACTCCAGAATTTTTTATAGCTTCATATGTCAGCAAAGAATGATTAATACACCCTAAACGCATGCCAACCACCATAATTACAGAACATCCATATGTTTTAACGAAATCTGCCAATGTTTCATTTTCATTCAAAGGCACATACCATCCGCCAGCCCCCTCAATTAGTAAAACATCAGGATTTTTTGCTGAAATACTATTTACATGATCAATCATCTTGGCAACAGAAAGAGTTTTCCCAGATTTTTCTGCAGCAATATGAGGGGCAATAGGCGGCGCAAACACAAAAGGGTTTATAGCTTGATATGGCAGTTCAATGCTAGCTTTTTTTTGCAAAATCAAAGCATCTTCGTTTTGCAATTGGCCACTAATAAGCTCCGCTCCCGAGGCAATCGGCTTTAAACCAATAGTAGAAAGTCCTTGTTTATTAAATTGCTCTAATAACAAACTACTAACATAGGTTTTACCAACTTCAGTATCTGTTCCTGTAACAAAAAACTTACGCATCTTTTTTTCTCGCAACAAAACAGCCAATTTGATAAGTTAAAGCAACCTTAGAGTTCTCCTTGCTTAATTTCGCTCGTAAAATAGGATTGAAAACTTTGCTGTTTGACCGATTCTTAACATGATTTGCCCCAACAAGTTTTATAGACCTTAAGCAATCACGCAAGTTTGGAAACTTGCTTTCAAATTTGGTTAAACCTTGGCTTAAGACCTCAAAACCTGATTCTCTTAATAAATTAATTATTTCATTAGATGAATAAAATTTATTAATCTCACAAAAACTCAACTCGGAAAATGTCCCATCTACTGGCAAAGTAAAAGCGAACAACCCACCCGTTTCTAAAGAGTTTTTAACTTTATTAAACAAGCAGTTAATATCATTACTCCATTGAAGAGCCATATTTGAGAACACCAAAGAATAATAATTTTCATCTAAAAATATGTGATCAAAGTCAGAGTGCAAAAAGCTCACAGAACTGGGGGAGAAAGAACGCACTACCTTTGCTTTATGCAAGGCTTTTTCAGAGCAATCTAAAAGCTCAAGCCTATTGATGTTAAATTGCTGAGACAGCCTTTCCGTAACTATGCCAGTGCCACAACCAAGATCTGCAACTACATCAAAATCTTCAGCAATGCTTTTTAGACGTTTAAAGATCGCGTCACCAGATTTCACTTGCACCAAACAATTACCATCATAAGTGTCTACTGCCTTCTCAAATGATTTTTGCACCAAGTTAATACTTGGCACTATAGCCATATGATTACAATCGTGAAGCACATCTATTCTTGCATCTGCTTTAAGATCTTTGATGATATTTGCGACTGTTGGCGGCAAAATAGCGTCAGTTCCTCCAAAATAAAGAAATATTGGACAATTAAGGTTTTGATACTCTTCTCGCAAATCTTTTTCTGCCAAAATATTCAGATAAAAGTTTAAATACTTCATGTCTTCAACAAGATAGCTATTTAGTTTTTTACGCAGCTCTTTGTCGCGCACAGGAAATTGCACTAAAGCACAAAAATGCTTTAATAACTTTGATATATTTTCATTTGCGAGCATCTGAAAAGACTCTAATTGCTTAACTTTAATTCCTGGCCAACCTTTTGATTCGGCAAACTTTGGAGAACTTGCAAGCAAAATTAGTTTTTTACATTTTCTAGGATATTTATAAGCAATTGCAATAGCGAAAAGGCCGCCCAAAGACCAACCTATTATCTCTGAGTTCTCCTCAATAGAAGCTGCCAGCTTGTCGACCACCTCCTGAAATGACATGGCCTCAGGCAAGTCTAAGCCTTGAAACTCACCATCTACCAACAACTCCCCTACATCAGATTTAAAACCCCACCCCGGAATAAATACTTTCTTGACGCTCATGATAGAATAGTCTCGCCTAAAGCTGATACCAACCGATCAATATCTTCATCCTCCAAAAGACACCTTAAAGATATACGTAGACGGCTAGCGTTCTTTGCCACTGTTGGAGGTCGAATACAGGACACCAAAAACCCTTTTTCTAAAAGTTTCCTTTGAACATCGACCACACGCCCAGGAGAATCAAGCAAAATACCCTGAATTGGAGAGACAGTATCAGCAACTAATTTCAGACCAACTTGTTTAACGCCCTGTTTAAATCGACTAACTAAACTTAGCAATTTTTCTCTACGCCAAGTCTCTTTCGTTATAATATCAAGGGACTTCAGGCTAGCGGCACAAACATGCGGAGGCAAGCCAGTTGTATAACGGTGCGTTCGTGCAAACTGATAAATCGCGTTTATTAATTCATTAGAGCCTGCAACAATTGCACCATAACTGCCTACTGCTTTTCCCAGAGGAATAACAATGGCATGGACATCATTCTGATTATAATTTGAATCGATTATCCCAAAGCCATGGGCATCATCTAGAATAAAAGTAGCATCATTTTGCTTTGATATTTTTGCCAATTCTTTTACAGGAGAAATTTCTCCTGACATACTAAATATGCTTTCTGTGACAAGGAATTTGTTTGATGAGTTGGATCCCGCGGTCAAGCCGCGGGATGACACCTCTGAGACCCGGGATGATATCTCTGTAGCTCGGGGCAACTCACCCAACTTTGTCATCCCGCGGCTTGACCGCGGGATCCAGTCACCAGAGAAATCTTTTAGCAACAGATTTGCGTCACCAACATCAAGATGTTTAAATCGATAATGATTAGCCCTCGCAAGCTGAATGCCATCTAGGATTGAAGCATGGCTATCACGATCAGAAATAACAACATCATTACGACCAACTAGACTTGAAAAAATGCCCAGATTTGCATGGTATCCAGAATTAAAAACTAAAGCCCTATCTCTCCCTAGATGATCAGCAAACGCTTTCTCCAGATCATGATGCGGCGCGTGAAAGCCAGAAACCTGAACTGATGCACCACTGCCAACACCATGCCTATCTATGGCTGCAATCGCTGACGCCTTAACATCATCACTAATTGACAACCCAAGATAATCATTATTAGCAAAATGCAAAACCCTTTTGCCATCATATACAACAAAACGGCCATCATAGTCCTTTAACAACAAGGGGGAGCGAATTAAATTTTTTTGCTCTATATCCTTGAGTTGTCTTTGGACACGACTAGTTAGCATGCGTCTTTTTGCGCTTCCCTTTTGAAACCCATTTTCTTCATTAATTGCATATCTGCATGAGTTTCAGGATTTGATGCAGTAAGCAGAGTATCACCAAAGAAAATAGAGTTAGCTCCTGCCATATAACAAAGTGCCTGCATCGTTTCAGACATATCATCACGGCCAGCAGACAACCTTAATTTTGACTTAGGCATCATTACCCTGGCAACAGCGATTGTACGAATAAATTCAAAATCGTCCAGCTGTTTTACGTTTTCTAGAGGAGTACCCTTGGTTGCAATTAACCTATTGATTGGCACACTTTCAGGGTGTTTTGGCAAATTAACTAATTGTAAAAGAAACTTAACGCGATCTTCACGGGATTCGCCCATGCCGATGATTCCACCGCAACAAACATTGATTTCAGCATCACGAACATTTTCAAGTGTATTAAGGCGTTCTTGGTAAGTTCGAGTTGTAATGATTTCCTCATAATACTCAGGAGAAGTATCAAGATTGTGATTGTAGTAATCAAGGCCGTTTTCTTTAAGAGCCTTGGCTTGGTCTTGATCTAGAGTCCCTAAGGTTACGCAAGCCTCTAGGCCAAGCTCTTTAACTTTTTTAACCATCTCCAATACTTTAGGGAAATCTTTCTTTGGGGGATTTTTCCAAGCAGCTCCCATACAAAATCTTTTAGCACCTTGTGCTTTAGCCTGTTTAGCCTGGGACACAACAAGGTTAACATCCATTAATTTCTCTTTTTCCAGCCCGGTTTTATAATGACCACTCTGCGGACAATAAGCACAGTCTTCTGGGCAAGCACCAGTTTTCACACTCAGTAAAGTACAAAGTTCCATTTTTTCATTATCAAAGTTTTGACGGTGTACTGATTGAGCTTGGTAAAGCAATTCAAGGAATGGCAACTCATATAGAGCTTGTACTGAGCCATGATTCCAAGTTTGATTAAGCATATTTTCTCCAGATTTTCATAATATGAAATGCATGTTAAGATACCAACCAACTTCAGTCAACTAATTATTATACAAAACAAACACATGCGGGAAAGACGACAGCTAAAAAGCGTATTACAAAAGGATCATGAGCACTACTGGCATCCGTGCTCTCAAATGAAAGATTATGAAACCTTTAAACCTTTAATGATAAAGAAAGCCAGAGGCAGCATCCTTACCCTTGATGATGGGCGTGAGCTCATTGACGCCAACTCAAGCTGGTGGTGCAAATCCCTCGGCCATAACCATCCAAGACTCAAACAAGCCGCAATTGAGCAAATAAATCAGTTTGAACATGTAATTCAAGCAAACACGACAAATGAAACAATTGTTGCCTTATCAGAAAAATTATCACATCTCACTAAAACTCTTAAAAAAGTATTTTATGCTGGAGATGGCTCATGCGCTGTAGAGGTCGCTATGAAAATGAGTTTACACTCACGTAAAATTCTAGGAGAAAATCAAAGAACTAAATTTATTGCATTAGAAAATGGTTATCATGGCGAAACTCTTGCAACCATGAGTATAAGCGACGTTGGACTCTATAAAAAACCTTATAAATCAGCACTTTTTGATGTGGAGTATTTAAAACCAATACCATACGTCTCAGGAGGAACTGACCCGATCTGGCAAAATTGTAATACTCATTGGAAAAAAATTAAGCCACAACTAGAAAAGTATAAAGACACTGCAACTGCTATTATTTTAGAGCCAATCTTACAAGGCGCTTGTGGCATGCTCGTATACAGCAAAGACTTGCTTAAAAAATTACGCGCTTGGTGCAATGAAAACAACGTCCATCTAATTGCTGATGAAATCATGACAGGCATCGGACGCACAGGGAGAATGCTAGCATGCGAGCATGCTGGAATAGAGCCAGATTTTGCGTGTATATCCAAAGGCCTTACTTCTGGATGGGTGGCATTTAGCGCGGTTTTAACTCGCAATGATATTTATGAAATTTTCTATGATGACTATGAAACTGGCAAAGCATTTCTTCATTCGCATACATTTAGCGGTAATCCACTAGGAGCTAGAATCGCCCTGGAAACTTTACGAGTTTTTGAGGAAGAAAATATATTACAAAGAGCTAACACCTTAAGTGAATATTTATTAAACAAAATGCAGGAAGTAGCCAATCAGACAGGCAAAATGACTAATACCCGCCACATAGGATGCATGGTTGCTGCGGATATAGTATGCGCAAACCCGAAGGAAAGATTAGGCTACAAAATATACCAAAAAGCAACAGAACTAGGCGCGCTGCTCCGCCCTCTTGGTAATACAATTTATTGGCTACCGCCTTTAAATACCGAAAATGAAATTATTGATATACTTGCTGATATCACAGCTCAAGCTATAATTTCCTGTTAACTGATATTTAACCTACCTACAGAGATTAACCAGTCTTGAGCTTTGCAATATACCTAGAATGGCAATTAAAGTTCTTATCTACTTTAAACTCATAAACTGGGCCAAGGACAAACTTTTCGCCATCTTTGAATGCAGTAAGAGGGTTGCACTGAAGCGCTCCGTAGGGTGAATTCATGACAATTGCATTAACTTTTTCACCAATTAAAAAAGGAGAGACGCCTTTTATCAAAACTCTAGCCCCCGAATTAACATGATAAGGCTGGATATCTAGGTTATGGCCAGCCATAAACTTCAATACAACATCAGTCTTGTTGATTAATACCATGCTTGACGACAAATTAGTGACTTTCATCTTAGCCAGAGCTTGGCCGTAAACAATAAAACCCAAAAATAAAACGACAACTGCAAATACCCTTCTCATACCAACCTCTACTTAGAAATAAATCCTTCTTTATAAATATAGAACCTAATTTATGAAAACGACAAATTTTTAAGGAAGTCTTAAGGGCTTTACAGAAAGATCCCGCGATAAATTCGCGGGATATATTTTTATTTAGCCGCAGCTTGTTCAGCCTTTTCGGCTGCTAAAGCCTCAGCCAACATATCATGATGCTCAACGACAGCATGCACGTAAGTTTCTTTTATCTTTAAAGTGGCAAGGAAGGCTATTAGCAACCCAACGGGCAAAACTCCCAAGGCCCACATGAAATCTTCAGGTGAATAGATACGAATACCATTAGCCATACCACCGGTCCAGCCAAGATCAAGCAACTTACCAACGACTGGTTGAAATACAAAACCGCCCATCATAATCATAAAATTGGCGAAAGATACGGCTGTACCAGAAATAGTTGAATCGTTATTTTCCTTACTTAATGTAAAGCACAGCGGATGAGGCCCACAAAACACCCCTAGCAAGAACAATAGCACAAATACAGTATTCACACTTAACCCAGCCACAAATATAATCGTAGTAGAAACGATAGTAGCTCCTAAAGTTGCCACAAGCAGAGGGGCTTTACGGGTACCGAGCTTATCTGAAATAAAACCTGTAAAAACCGTTGAAATAATCCACCCAGCAAGCATTACAGAAACACCATCAGCTGCCTGATTTGCAGTAAATTCATGCACTGTTTCAAGATAAGGAATAGCCCAAACATCTAGAAAAACTGATGCTGGCATGTAGAGCAAGGCTCCCACCAGACCAATAATCCACATCTGTGGGTTTTTTGCAATCATTCTTATGTACTGATACAACTGATGGTATGAAAGCGCATGAGCCTCAGAATCCTCAACACCTTCAATCATATTGCCATGTTCAGGGCGGTCACGAATAACTAATAAAATTAATACGATCAAAACAACCCCAACCATGACAGGGAAACGAATTGCATCATGAGCGCCATGAACTTCAATAACATGTGTTAGGTAAATATCAGTAAAGATTGCAGCAATCATACCAAATCCGGTAACAGCGCCAGTTGCTGTTGCAAAAAATCTCTTTGGCAACCAAACAGAAGCAAGTTTAAGGCCCGTCACATAAGCAAAAGCTGATCCTAGCCCGATCATAAAACGTCCAACCAAAGCCAAGGCAAAAATATCGGTAGTTGCAAATAGAAAAGCACCTGTTGTAGCACAAATACTTGCAAAAATAAGAGATCTACGTGGACCAATTTTATCGACTGAAACCCCGACCGGGAGCTGCACTGGAGCATAAGCAAAGTAATAAAAAGCTGTCAGCATTCCAAAGCTAGAAGCTGTAATCTGAAAATGTTGTTCGATATGTTGAGTCATTACACTAGGATAGACCCGAAGAAGATAAGCAAAACAGTAATAAAGACAAGCGGTTATAAAAATTGTCCAGGCTAGTGTGTAGTGTTTAAAGCGTGCATCGCGACAATTTGTAGGCGTGGAATTTTTTAATTTACTTTGCATATGTACCTCATTTTTGTAGGCAAAACGTATATATATCACCTATTTAGATAGGGAAACTGCTCAGCCTTTATCTGCTATCGCTCATTTAACTTAGGATTTTAAAATAACAGGAATATAGTCCTTTAAAAACACCGTACTTTGGTCGAAAAGCAGACAGAAATTACTTCTTTTCTTTTAAACAGGAGACAAGTCTACCATAAATATATATGAAATACGAAAGGACGATAATATCAAATATTATCTTTAGCACCTGATAACTATTAGGGTTGTAGAGAAAACCGTATGGAGCGAGCAGGGAATTTGCAGCTGTAAGTCGATTGCCGGCACTACATAATAAAGATGGGCCTGCCCTTCTTCTAAAACAGACCCACCCTGGAAAGGAAGCTTATGATAACGGACTATCATCGCTACATTATTTATAATAACAGCGCATTCTTAAGCAAATATTAAGTCGGATTTATGTAGGGAGCCAGGGCTCTGTAGGGTATGATTTTTTAATTTTATGAGCTTTAGTTTTTGCTAGAAACCTGCTATCCCACACTTGTTGCGGGATCCGGTGAGAGCTTCTTCCAGACCCCGCAACAAGTGCGGGGTGACATGGTATTAGCTAAAATAACATGATATTAACCCCAGTTTTGAGTTTTAAATAATCAACTTATATGCTTTAACAGTAGTAAATAAATGAAAAAACTGTCATTCCGCGGCTTGACCGCGGGATCCATGAAGCTAGATTCCGCGGTCAAGCCACGGAATGACAGATTAGAGCCGCGAGACAACCGAATCTTAGCACACATTATTCATAAGCAATTGATTTTCTACAAATAAAACTCGAAACTCGGGTTGATATTAGTTAATTTTAAAAATATTTTTTAACTCAATTTGTTAGAGTTAAAATTTTCGTACCCTACAGAGGGTAGGGAATAATTCTGCACAGTCCATAAGGATACCTTAAGAAACTCTGCTATAATATTGTAAAAAACAGGGCAATTAAGATAATGAATAAAATCGACATTGGCAATGGAATTCAACTTGATTCTTACAGCTTGTTTTTAATAATGGGTGTACTCGGCTCTCACCAACTAGCATGGATTAATGAAATTGGTGGATCAATTTTGGGGCCAGAAGAATCCAGCTTTAAACAAGGCAAACTTGCTAACACATCAGGAAAACCAACCTTTAACCCCATCGCAATTCAAATTGCTCTTGCAAGCCCTTTTGCCAGCTCAATTCGCAGAGTAATAACCGATAGTTTATTTCAAGTTGCAGTCAGACAAGCCAATCAAGAGTTTCAAACTAAAGTTTACCAACAGCAGCATAACTTAAAATTAATCAAGCTCAGCCTACTGGCATCAATAATGGCTGCAGCTGAATCTAATGCCAGCTTCAAATCTTGGGCAAAAGAGCAAACCCGTAAAGTTAATAAGCTTGACCAAAAACTTACAGATATAATCAATAAATATAACTCATCTAACCAGGAGCTAGATAGCGAATTAGATTCACTGAATGACAGCATTAATGAGCTTAACCAACGAGAGCTAGATGATCTTAAAAAACTGCATGACGAGTCAAGCAACCTTTTGAAAGAACTCCTTGAGGAAGCAGGATTTGATCTATCTGAAGATATACTAGAAGAGCTCAAGACTTATGAAAACCCCGAACTCCTTGAAAACTTTTTCAAAGACACCGGCCTTGATGATATATTTAATGAAATTGTTGGGCCTACCCTCGCAGCAGAAGAGCCCAAAAAACCCGAGATTAATTGGGAAAAATACCTACAACTTAAAATGGTCAAAGCTCGATGCAAATGCACCAATAAATTAGCCGAAGAAGTAATTCTTAACCTGAAAAATAGTGGCGTTAAACTTACCCCAGAAATTGAAAATACTATCAGATCATCTAGTAACAGTCTTGAATTAAAAAATAATTTAGATGATCTAGGATTTAAAGATGCGTATAGAGCTGCCTTAACTGATAATCATAAACATAAAAATCATCCAAAATTCCGAGCTATTTGTGATAATCACCTACAAATACAAGAAAGATATAAACCAGAACGCCAAGCAATAATTGATCGTCAAAATGAAATCGCACTTAAATTCTCTCAATTTGCAATGATTAATGTGCCAAAAAATTTCTTCCCTCAAGAATTTTATAAAGCAGGCTTTGTACCAGAGCAATTAAAAGCCCTTCAAGAATTACAGCTGAATGCCGACCAATTGAGGCAAACACTAGAAAAGTATGACATTAGCATTGACAAACCAACACATAAAGAAGATCTCTCACTAGACATAAGGAATCGACACCTAGACCCTATCGATCCTGAAGGATCGGGGGCACAGTTAGACCCTGATATGCCAGAGCTAAAAATCCCGGATGATGAGCCAGGAGTCTCGCCAACCCCACCAACCCCTAGGCCAGAATGAAACACTTATTAAAAGTTAAAGTAAAACGACGTTTTTACAAAGCCCGTAAATACTTATTGAAACAATTGGGTGACCACTACCTAATTAAAGCCAGCGCTTTTTTAGTAGGAGTTTTTTGCTTATCACTTGGTTTAGTTATGGTTATAACCCCTGGCCCTGGATTACTGTTTATATTTATTGGATCATTTTGTATAGCCTTATCTTCCCAACGTTTTGCTGATTTACTAGATAAAATAGAGAGCAAAATTCAAAAAAAACTTAAGAAACCTAAATTATAGAGCTTAGGTCCTGCTGACAATTCGTGTCGCATAGCAAAGTTTCATAAATTATCTGCATTTAAATCCGTAAGATGAATTATCAACTAGCTCTATTTAGCTTTGATTTCATTAACAATACCATGTGGCACATGACCCGTAGTTACATGAGCCTTTGCTGCCAACTCACAATGTTTAGGGTGATCATCAAAAAACACATCAGCGCCGAATGATTTTAAGAATTCATATTTAGGCAACCCCCCTAAAAATAGAGCCTCATCAATACGAATATCCCAAGATCGTAAAGTACGAATAACTCTTTCATGAGCCGGGGCTTGGCGTGCAGTAACAAGAGCTGTCCGAATTGGGCACTCTTTTTCTGGAAATTGTCGCTGAATAAAATGCAACGCCTTTAAAAATCCGGCAAAAGGCCCATCTGACATTGGCCTGCTAGCATCTCTTAATTCATTTTTAGTAAATCCTTCCTGCCCTTCTTTTTGGAAAATACGTTCGGATTCATCAGAAAACAGCACCGAATCCCCATCAAAGGCAATTCTAACATCTTCTAAACCTTGGTCTTCAGCTTTGGTTGGCAGCAAAGTAGCAGCGGCACAATTATGTGCAAGAGCATGCAGAACATCTTCAGAATTTGCTGATAAAAACAAATGCGAGCCAAAAGGAGTAATGTAAGGAAAAGGACTTTCACCACCAGTAAATGCAGCTCTTTTTATCTCTAGATTATAGTGCTGAATACTGTTAAATATACGCAAACCAGTATCCGCGCTATTTCTTGATAACAAAATAACTTCGACGAAAGGTCCATGCTGATTAAGGTTTAGAAGTTTCTTTACGAAATTAAAGGCAACGCCAGGCCTTAAGATCTCATTTTCGTGCTCAATTTGATATTTGGCATAAGAGTCAACACCTTCGTGCTCAAAAACTTCATTACTTTCATCAAGGTCAAAAAGCGCTCTAGATGAAATCCCTATTACTAGCTTTTCGTTTAGGTTAGCAGACATAAATACTACCTCCTTATAGGCTTAAGATTCACCTTCTTGTCATCCAGCACTTGTTGCAGGAGCAGAATTAATCTTATACCAGACCCCGCAATAAATGCGGGGCGACAAAACTATTACAACCCGTACTCTTCAAATCGATCAAAAGCTTCATTTAAAGTATCTTCATCCATTGCAAAAGAAAGACGTAAGTGACCTGGTGCGCCAAATGCAGAACCTGGCACAGTTGCAATCTTAGCAGTTGATAATAAATCATCAGCTAGCTCTGTATCAGTTGCAAACCCTTTAGCTGCCATAGATTTTTCAACATTAATAAAAATATAGAAGCTGCCTTTTGACGGAATAAATCGTACATTTTCAAGTCTTTCCAGGCGCGCAACTACCAAATCATGACGCTTTTCAAATGCTTCAACCATAGCCGAAACTTCTTTCAAACCACCGTTAAGAGCAGCTTCAGAGGCTTTTTGCGCAATAGCATTTGGGCAAGAAGTGCTTTGAGATTGAAGTTTTTTCATTACTTGAAGTATGTTTTCAGGACCAGCCGCATAACCCATGCGCCAACCAGTCATTGCATAACCTTTAGAAAGGCCATTTATCAAAATAAAACGGTCAAATAATTCAGGAGCAAATTCAACCATTGAATGATGCTTTGCACCCCAAATTAAGTGCTCATAAATTTCATCGCTCATTATTACCACTTGAGGATGTTTTTTGAGAACTTCAGCCAAAGCAATTAATTCATCTTTGCTATAAACTTGCCCTGTAGGGTTACTTGGGCTAGTCAAAATTAACATTTTAGTTTTAGGAGTAATTGCTGCCTCCAATTGGTCAGCAGTAATTTTGTAACTACTATCAATTGAAGTCTCAATGAAAACGGGTTCAGCTTCAGCTATCAAAGCCATATCTGGATAACTAACCCAGTAAGGTGCTGGAATAATCACTTCATCGCCAGGATTTAATAAAACCAACATTGCATTAAATAAAGCTTGCTTAGCACCAGTTGAAACTACGATTTGGCTAGGCTTATATTCAACATTATTTTCACGTTTTAGCTTATCGCAAATTGCTTGTTTCAAGCTTGGCAGACCATCCACTGGAGTGTAACGAGTAAAGCCATCATGAATGGCATCAATACCTGCTTCCTGTATAAATTCAGGAGTATCAAAGTCAGGCTGGCCAGCCGTTAAGTTAAGAATCGGCTCTCCTTGAGCCTTTAATTCATTTGCGCGCTTATCTAGCGCCAATGTTGGTGAAGGTTTCACCTTCTGCATGCGACGTGCAAACTCGATAGACATATAAACTCCTAGGAATTTCTTTAAAGCCTGCAATATTGCTTATCAGCAGACTCTATAATTATAGATCACAAAATGTGGTATAGTAGCGCAATGACTACACAATTTAAATTACAGGCGAATTATAAACCAACTGGCGATCAACCCCAAGCAATTAAAAAAATTGTTGAAGGAATCAATGATGGCCTGCAATATCAAACGGTTCTGGGCGTTACTGGCTCTGGTAAAACGTTTACTATGGCCAATGTAATTCAAGAAATGAATCGCCCAACAATAATCATGGCGCCAAATAAAACCTTGGCGGCTCAACTGTATGGAGAGCTAAAGGACTTCTTTCCAAATAATGCCGTGGAGTATTTTGTATCATATTATGACTATTATCAACCCGAGGCTTATGTCCCCTCATCTGACACGTTTATTGAAAAAGATGCGTCTATCAATGAGCACATTGAGCAAATGCGGCTATCAGCAACTAAGTCACTTTTAGAACGTAAAGATTGTGTAATCGTCGCAACCGTTTCAGCAATTTATGGTCTAGGGGACCCTAATGCATATTTAAAAATGGTGCTACATTTACGAACAGGCGACCAAATAAACCAACGTGATATTCTGAGACGCCTTGCCACCATGCAATACACTAGAAATGACTTGGACCTTCATCGTGCCACCTATCGTGTAAGTGGTGATGTCATAGATGTATTTCCCGCAGAATCTGAACAAGATGCTATTCGCATCGAAATGTTTGACGATGAAATCGAAAAGCTTAGTTTTTTTGACCCATTAACAGGTGAGATTATTCGCAAAACATCTAGACTCACCATATTCCCTAAAAGCCATTATGTCACTCCACGCGATCAACTTCAAAAAGCCATTGATCAAATAAAAATTGAGCTTAAAAGTCGCTTAGACATGCTGCGTGACAACAACAAATTAGTTGAGGCACAACGCTTAGAGCAACGAACACTTTTTGACTTGGAAATGATGCAAGAACTCGGCTACTGCTCTGGAATTGAAAATTACTCAAGATATTTATCAGGGCGCGATCCAGGCGAACCACCGCCAACCCTATACGATTATATTCCAGATAATGCTTTATTATTTATTGACGAATCACATGTGACCGTACCACAAATTGGTGGCATGTATAAGGGGGATCGTGCTCGCAAAGAAAATCTGGTTGAATATGGTTTCCGCCTACCTTCAGCATTAGATAATCGCCCATTAAAATTCGATGAATTTATAGCCCATGCACCACAAACAATATTTGTATCGGCAACACCAGGTCCATTTGAACAAGAACAGACTGATAATGTTGCCGATTTAGTAGTTCGCCCAACTGGACTTCTAGACCCTGAGCTAGAAATACGACCTGTAGCATCACAAGTCGATGACTTGTTATCTGAGGCAAAAATCCTTGCTGAAAAAAATGAACGAGTTTTAGTTACAACCCTAACCAAAAGAATGGCTGAAGACTTAACTGAATATTTAAATGAGAATGGGGCACGCGTTCGCTATCTACATTCTGATATTGATACTGTCGAGCGAATGGAAATTTTACGGGACTTACGCATTGGTAAGTTTGATGTTTTAGTTGGAATTAATCTACTACGAGAGGGTTTAGATCTTCCCGAGGTTTCACTTGTCGCAATTTTTGATGCAGATAAAGAAGGTTTTTTGAGATCAGAAAGATCACTAATTCAGACCATAGGCCGCGCCGCTCGCAATCTACATGGCAAAGCAATTTTATACGCTGACAAAATTACTAAATCGATGCAAAAAGCAATTGATGAGACTAGTCGTCGTCGCGAGAAGCAAGAAGAGTACAATAAAAAACACAACATCACACCAAAATCTATAGAAAAAGCAGTCCATGATGTCATGGAATATCACGAATCACACTCACCTACGGTACAAAAAGGTGACATGCTTGCAGAAGGTCATGGTGAATTTATTGGCCTAACAAGAATTGAGCTTTCCGCGAAAATCAAAGAACTCGAAAAAGAGATGTATGAATACGCACATAATTTAGAATTTGAAAAGGCCGCGAAAATTCGCGACCAGGTCAAACAGCTAAGATCTCAAGTATTTTAAAACTCAATCTCTAGTTTTTGCCAAGACAATGCTAATTCGTGCTAAAAATAAAATCATCACAAATCCTCGAGTTGTCATAATGCTGGGAAGTGAAATTAAAAGAAAAAAATCCATGTTTTTCTAAGTTACCTCTTTTGTTCTCCAGAGCCATACCAGTATCATCAACCATTTCTTCTGTCTTACTGTCTTGAGATGACATATCAACAAATTCATCCACGTGAGCAACATTATCTCCAAACAAATCTTGCTTATTAGGATAAAAGCTATCAATATATGGCAATGCTAGATCACTACCCCCTTCTGATATTGGAGATAAATGATCCCTATATACTGGTTTAGCATATATTTCACCACCAATGTCAACACGCTTTTTCTGTTTTGGTGGCTCATAAGATGTATCTATAGTAATTTGACGCCTCTTTCTAGATTTTGACTGTTTAAGGTAAGGGGTTAGAACCTCCTTCACTTGATCAACAGTTGTAATTTCACCACTTTGCATCTTCTTAGTGATTTCTGATTTTAGTTTCTTTGGGATCCTCTTATCGTAGGCAGTTTTATAAGGACCTTTCAACTCCTTATACAACTGAGTAACTTTTAAAACCTGATTGGGGTGTCGTTTCAACTTTGCTGTTATATAAGGTTTTAATATTTCTTTAACCTGATCAACAGTTGTAATTTCACCACTTTGCATCTTCTTAGTAATTTCTAATCTTTTTCGATTTTTCTCATAGGCAGCGCGATACTGACTACTTAACTCTTGCTGCAAGTACGTAGCAGTTAATACCTGATTAGGATGCTTTTCTCTTACATAAGGTTTTAATATTTCTTTCACCTGATCAACAGTTGTAATTTCACCACTTTGCATCATCCTAGTAATTTCTGATCTTTCTTGACTTGGAATTCTAATGACGTAGGCAGTGGTATAAGACCCTTTTAACGCTTTTGTTAATTGACTAGTAGTGATTACCTGATTGGGATACTTTTTCATATTTGAGAGGCCTTTATTTTTTTAATCTAGACATTTTTTAATTAAATTTATTGCTGTGGAATTAACAAATCTCTAGATTAAAGTACTAATTTTTGCTTAAAACCGGGTTAGTTTCATAGCACTCTGATTTATCAGCAGCTTGCTGATGGGGACTATTAGAGAACAAGCTACGCAACCACACTCTTTTCTTCAGAGGTTTCTGATTACAGACTAGCTGGTCTGGAATAGACCGCTCATTATCAACACATCTTTTCTGCTTTGGTGGCTCATAAGCTGTATCGTTTGAAATCTGGCGCCTCTTTCTAGATTTTGACTGTTTAAGGCAAGGGGTTAGAATCTCCTTCACTTGATCAACAGTTGTAATTTCACCACTTTGCATCATCCTAGTAATTTCTGATCTTTCTTGACTTGGAATTCTAATGACGTAGGCAGTACTATAAGGCCCTTTTAACTCTTTTTGTAATTGAGAAACAGTTAATACCTGATTAGGATAGCAATTCAGTTTTTCTTTTACCCAAGGTTTTAATATTTCTTTCACCTGATCAAGAGATGTAATTTCTCCACATTGCATCTTCTTAGTGATTTTTGATTTTAGTTTCTTTGGGATCCTCTTATCATAGGCAGTTTTATAAGGACCTTTCAACTCCTTAAGCAACTGAGTAACTGTTAATACCTGATGGGGATGTCGTTTCATATTTGTGAACTCTTTTATTTTTTTGATAAAGATTTAATAGCACGCCCCTTAATCTCTGTTGAAATTATAGAAATTTGCAGCTGTAAGACAAATTTTCAACAGACCCTACTTCTTTACCTGTGCTAGTTTTTGTTATTTGCCAAGGTAATAGTTTATACCGACCAATAATTGCTGTGCTAATTTTATACAATTATGATTATTTCGTCAACCCAGCAATAGAACCCGACATCACAAAAGCCCCACCAGCCCCATAACCCCTTTAAAAATAAGTATTTTTTTAATACTATAGAATTGTACTTAAAATTGCATGGACGCAAATGAAAGAAAAAAGCTATTTAACACTTATAGCCTGCATTGGGGCACTAGGCGGATTTTTATTCGGATATGACACTGGGATGATCGGCGGTGCACTTATTTTTATAGACGCTAAGCTCCACATATCCACCTTTGAAAAAAGCGTTTTAGTTGGCTGCCTCCCACTTGGGGCATTGATTAGTGCCGCTTTGTCTGGACGATCAGCTGATTTCTTTGGACGAAAAACAATTTTAATGTATGCAGCATTTGGGTTTTTATTTGCAACTCTTCTTTTAGCTTTTTCTCAAAATTTGGCACAAATAATATTAGGTAGATTTTTATTGGGCTGGGCAATTGGCATAACATCTTATGTAGCCCCGCTATACTTATCAGAAATTGCCCCGACCGAGCTACGCGGCAAATCAATAATGCATAATGGAATAGCTATTGTATCTGGACAACTTGTTTCACTATTTATCGTATATAAACTACTTGATTTCGCAAGCTGGAGATTAATTTTCACTATAGGATTAATACCAGCAATAACTTTCATGGCTGGAGTTTTCATTCTGCCAGAATCTCCTAGATGGCTTATAAAGCATGGCCAAACAGAAAAAGCAAAAAAGCTTATTCATAAAATTCATAATAAATATAATGTTGAATGTGAAGTTGCATCAATAAAACAATCATTAAAACTAAAAGACCCAAAAGTTACTCTATTTAACGACTCAAAAATGAGAGGGTTGCTCTATATGGGTATAGCTCTTGGCGTAATACAGCAACTGTTTGGCATGAATGCCCTTATATACTATGGGCCAGAATTATTTAGCCATGTCGGATTTAAAACACCTAATGCAGGAATTTTAGCTACAATCATCATTGCATCTATTAACTTAATTGGAACAGTATCAGTGTATAGAATAATCAATTTAGTTGATAGGAGGCAGCTATTGTTGACCGGATCGATAATTGCAACTCTTTCTATGGTAGTGCTCGGTGAAAGTGTTGGGGATATCAATGGCATTATTTCTCAACTTGTCGCATTACTTGCAGCCTGCTCATTTGTAGTTGGATATTCGATTAGTATCGGCTCCCTATTCTGGATTCTTATAGCTGAAATATTCCCTTTACATTTTCGAGGTCACGCAATGAGTATATCAACGGCTTTTCAGTGGGCCGCCCAATTTGTTCTTGCTATGAGCTTTTTGGCAGTCTTCCATAATTATGGTCCTGAATGGACATTTTGGGGGTACAGCGTTGTTTGTTTTGCAGGTTATTTTTATTTCTATTTAAAAGTTCCAGAAACTAGAGGAAAATCTCTAGAAGAAATTGAATATGAATTAGCTTTATAAAGAGCCAATTTCCAAGTTTTATTTGCAGAAAATCAATTACTTATGAACAATGTGTACTAAGATTCGGTTAACCCTCAACCCTAATCTGTCATCCCGCGGCTTGACCGCGGGATCTACTGTCTTAAAAATCAAATAGTTTAAAACTCAAAATTCAGGCTTATAAAAGTGATGCCATCATTTGCTCTATTTCGGCTACCTCCTGCCAACCAACAACACCTACAATATTTTCTATGTTTTGGTTTGTAGAAAGCTTTGTTACTAATGCCAACTTAGCACCATTTTTTCTCATCAAACGCAAAGTTGCAGGCCACAGAGTTTTTTCGTTAGCCCAAGCTATACGCTTTGAATAATGCTTTTTAAAATCGATATCTTCCCCAAATCTAAAAGAGTCATTTCTAAGAAATCCAACAATTTCACTATCTCTTTCAACTAAAACATATCGCATACCCAATCTAGGCTTATAATCATTTAGCTTGTCCTCTGGAATAATTTCAAACGCTTTGGTCATAGCATCAAGCGCGCGCTCTTCTGTCATTATCCCTGCGATAAGACTAGTTGGCACAACAAAACCTTTACGCGCTTCTTTTAAAGTATAAGCAGTTTGGGGAATAAAATAATATCTAGTGAAATTGGCAATACCAACCGTTAGGGCAATTGGCAGAATAGCGTGATAATCACGGGTTTGCTCAAAAACCATCACAATACCTGTAAGTGCGGCACCTATCACACTGCCAATGCAACCGGCCATGCCAGCGACCGCAAAAATTGATGGATCAAAATGTCCGGGATAAAGCGTTGAAAGACAAATACCAAAAACAGACCCCATAGTAGCACCCAGAAACAAACTAGGAGAAAATACCCCACCGGATGCACCCGTCCCAAGAGTTAAAGTTGTAGCAGCAAATTTCGCAAAAAATAAAATTATCAATAACCATGGATTGTTTAAAATATCATTTAAAATATCATTAATCGGCGCATAGGAAACTCCTTCAACATAGTATCTCCCTGTATAATACATAAATGCGTATAGCATGAATCCAACTAATAATGTTGCAACACCATGTTTTAGATAATAATTTTTGCTGTATTTTGCCAAAAAATCTGACAACCCAAAAACTGACCGAATAAACAAAGCACTTACAATTCCTATAACAATACCAAAAGGCACGAAAGCAAGTAACTCATACCAAGTTATATATTGAAATTTAAAAACATCAAATGGAGAAACGTGAAAAATTGGAGACGCACCTAAATAAAGGCGCCCAACATAACTTCCCGAAACTGTAGCAATCGCGACTATTCCAAAATTGCGCGCATTAACACTTATCATCAAAACCTCGACGACAAAAGTTAGCGCGCCGATTGGCATATTAAAGATTGCTGCAATACCAGCCCCAGCTCCTGCTGTAACTAGCAGATTTCTTTGGCGAGGAGGCATCCTTACTATCTGACCAACTGTAGAACCCAGCGCAGAGCCAATTTGCACCATAGGCCCATCTCGACCAACTGAGGCACCAGTTCCTGCTGAAACTGCTGTTGCTAAAGCTCTTCCTGCAGCAACCACTGGCGCGATCAAACCTTTTCGATAATAAATAGCATGTATAACATCTGGCACTCCGCTGCCACGGACTTCATCACCAAAATTATTAATTACCCATGTAACAACAATACTTCCGATAAATGGTACAAAAACAACACCAATCCCCCAAGGGCTGGGAGCAAGATAATTGCTCATATCAAGATGAAAACTAAATTTCCCAAGAAAAGTAAGATTACGAATTAAGCTGAACAGCAAATCAAAAACAATAGCACCAAGGCCTGCTAGCACACCAACCAGCAAAGCTAGTAGCAGCATAATTATATATGGTAGAGGTTTAGCCTCCCTGGTGTAATATCGTTTCTTTGGCATTCCATTCTCCTATTAGGACTTATTGATAATTCGCTCTGCAACAAGAATTATCACCAAGCCCTATTCCCATAATATCTAATATCAGCGTCTATTGACAATTTTTTAATCTCACGGTTGATGATCATAACTCAAGAAGTTATCATGGGAATCGATTACTAACCTCATTGATAAGGAATTTAACAATGAAAAAAACTAAAAAGTTGACTCTAGCTGCCGCTGCAGGCGCTGCTGCTCTAATCGCTGCTGGTTGTGCACAAACTCCAGCTAATTCTAAGTCTGTAACAGTTAAGCAAAAAGCTAAAACTTACCAGCCTAAATTCCACAAAGGCAAAAACTCTTGCAAAAGCAAGTAAGCTTTTTCCTTTGAAGGGGCAGCATTTCTGCCCCTTTTTTCAACCACGAAATTTTATATGAACAATAAACCTTTTCTCGGATTCGGTCTTGGACTTAGACCATGCCACTATCAAACAATTATTGACTCAACCCCGAAAGTGGATTGGTTTGAAATACTTACGGAAGATTATTTTATTGACGGTGGGCCAGAACTTGATTACCTCGATGAAATAAATGAAAAATATCCAATCGCTATGCATGGTGTCTCAATGTCTATTGGTAGCACTGACCCAATTAACACTGGATATCTACATCGATTAAAAAAACTTATTGAGCGGGTCAACCCAATTTTTGTTTCGGATCATCTTTGCTGGACAGGAATTGATGGCTATAACACTCATGAATTACTACCAATTCCTTACACAACTGAAGCTCTAAATCATACTGCTGACAGAATTAAACAAATTCAAGATTATTTAGGACGACAAATTTTAATTGAAAATGCTTCAACCTACATGGAATTCAACGAATCTGAGATGCCAGAATGGGAATTCTTAGCTGAACTTTCAGAAAATTCTAATTGTGGTATTTTATTCGATGTTAATAACGCTTTTGTTAATGGTTTTAATCATAAATTTGATCCTTTGCAATATATAAAAACTTTGCCAAAAGAAAGAGTTATGCAAATTCATATAGCAGGCCACCAGAATAAAGGCGACTACATACTTGATACTCATAATGCTCCAATTATTGATGAAGTTTGGAATTTATTTGAAAAAAGTTGGAAAACATTTGGTCCTGTTTCAACTATGATTGAGAGAGATGATGATATTCCAGAGTTAAATATTTTAGTTGATGAATTGGAAATAGCTCGAAAAATTGCTACGAGAGCAGGGGCTGTATAGATGAGGTCATTATTAGATATCCAAGAAGAGTTACAAAAAGCCATACTCTGCCAAACTCATCCTCCAAAGCTAAATATCGAGCACACTAAAAGATATCAACAAACTTTTCTTAATCGCTTAGCAGACTTTTTAGTTGCTGAATTTCCATCAACGAATGACTCTCTTGGTGATAAATTTGAAAAAATTTCTAGGGATTTTATCCTCAAACACCCCTCTCACTATGTAACAATTAGAGACGTAAGCTTAAATTTTCCTGATTATCTTGCGTCAATAAATGAACCGTTTGCATCAGAACTTGCTCATATTGAACTAACCATTAATAGATCTGTGATTGCTGAAAACTCAAATCCTCTTACCACTGAGGATCTCACTAACTTGTCTGAAGATGAATGGGGAAATTTAAAACTTTTTCCTAACAAAAGCTTATGCTGCCATAGCTTTAAAACTAACGCATTAACAAGTTATTCATCCCGGGAAGAATCTGGTTCACACCTGCTACCCAAAAAGCTTACTGAACCAGTCTTATGCTGGTTTTGGCGTAATAACAATCAAGTTCATTATCTAAATTTCTCAAAAGAATTTAATATATTTATCAAGTTAATAATAAAAAATGCTACTTTTACCGAGTGCTGTGAAGAACTATTAAATATATATTCAGATGAAAATGAAGCTGTAACAATAGCTGGACAAATGTTATATGAAGCTATAAATCTTGGGCTATGCAGTAAAAATTAGACTATTACAGGGCAAACACAAGTAAGTTTACTAGGGTCTGTTGACAATTCATGTTGCAGAGCAAAAATACTAGGCAACGTCCCTAACCTTTAATTTTGTTAGGATATTTTTCAAAAAATTGCTTAGCAACTAAATTAGATTTTTCTTCTACCTCATCCCATTTATCTTTTTTCATAGCATGCTTGCCAGTAGTGACTCGATGCAATTTTATTCCTAAATATTTAGCAGCACCCCTTAGCTTAATGCCAACTACACTGTCTTCTTTTTCTTTCCATAGATTATACTTGAAGCCTTCATTTACAATGTAAGTTGCCCTCTTAATTTGACCCTCTTCGATAAGAAGCCTAGCCAAATTAAAGCGCGCGGCAGCGGATCTTGGCTGAAAATAAACGGCTTTTTCCAACTGATATTCAGCTTTTTTCTTGAAGTCTGGCCCAGAAAACTCAGGATATGCGAGATATAATTGAGCTATTGCCATGCGAGTCATAGGAGCCGTTTTATCTTGACCAAGGGCTGAATTAAAATAATACAGAGCTTCATCATAGAACTTTTTCTTTGCGGCCTTGTCCTTCAAGCCATTTGAGTCAACTATTTCTTTGTAAAGAGTCCCCAAAGCTACCTTGGTCTTAAGCCTAGGATACAAACTATCAGCTGCTTTCAAATTGCTTTCATACTGTGCATACTCTCTAGGACCTAAATCATGCATGGCAACATGCATTTTCCACTCACTACCACCAGCTAATGCAACAAAAGTCATTGGGACCAAAGCGAACATAAACAACATTGCTTTATACAAAGAAATGGTTGGATTTCTCCCCGGCCTCCAACTTAAAATTCTGGTATTTTCTGGCATGGTTGCGTAGTACACTCGACCTAAAAACCAACCCATAGTGACAGGGATAACCGGAACCATAAAATTAAAAGTCACAAAGCTATGAGTAGCAACACACAATAATGCAACAAAAGCAGATGTTACACTAATCGACTTCAAAGCATCTTGTTCACGCCTTAGATATTTAAACCACTGCCAGGCAAGAGCAAACAAAAGACAGGTAATTGCAATAAATCCTTGGTATCCAAGCTCTATCAAGAACTGATAATAATCATTGTGGGCGTAGAACAAAGAACTTAAGTCCGTGTAGTCTGAATAATGAGGGAAAATTAAATAATAGTTATTTAGCCCTATTCCATACCAAGGGCTGTCATGTAGGAGGTTAACGCTCTTAGTCCAAATTTGCTCTCTTGGAATATGGCGTGTAGCCCTGGATATTAAGGTATTATTTGAAACAATATTACCGAGCAAAAAACTAGCGCTATATGAGGCAGCAAGCCAAAGCCAGCCCTGCCATTTTACCTGTCTAAAATGAGCTAAGGCTAATACAATTAAGGATATTTGCGTACCAAGAACCGCCCCTCGGCAGCCAACTCTAATTGCATAGTAAAAAAATAACATTACTACTGGCGTTAACAAAATAATTTTGATCCAGTTTAGGCTTCGCTCTTTCACCCACTGGCGCATAAGGTACCCGACAGCAAGAAATGCCCCCAAATTAATAAAAGCTATATGATTATTTTTATTATTGAACGAGGACCTAAAATCATCAGAGAAGAACAAACCATAAATTGCAGAAAAAACACAAAATGCTAAAAATAAGGCACTCCAACATTTCCAAAAATTTTCCTTATTATCAATCTGCTGATATACCCACCAATTACCCATTGCAAATGCTAAAAATAATGAAAGGTGTAAAGAAACTTTAGGAGAATAAGCAAAGTTTATTGATAGGAAACAGCACCCTATAAACAAAAGAAGAAATATACTAAATGCAGAAACTGGAAACTGAAAACCTTTCTCGCCATTTCGCCAAAGCAAAATGATATAGACAGGTACTGTTAGGCCTATAAAAGTTACCAGCTTGTACAATTGATAAGCTTGCTCTAGCCAAACATAAGCAACTGGTATAAGAGCAAATAAGGCAAACCAAAACGATACATTTGCCGCTGCGAATGGCTTTTTTAGCGAGCTTGTGTTCAAAACTGATTCCTTTCTTAAAAATGAACAACCCCTATATTAACATGAGAATACGGTAGTTGAGCAACGGCTTTCAACCCGTTACAATGGTCTTATTTAAACCAATTGGAGCCAATATTCATGGAATTTCTCAGTCAATATGGGTTATTTTTGCTTGAAACCCTTACCATTACTTTAGCTGTTATCATTATAATTGCAGCAGCTGTCGGCATTGCTGGCAAGGATAAAATGAAAGAAAACCTCAAAATTACAGACCTTTCCAAACAGCTCAAAGAAATTAGAGAAAAAATGGAAGAAGCTATGCTCTCTAAAAAAGAGCTAAAGACTAGGAAAAAAGAGATTAAGCTGAAGAAAAAGGCTGAGAAAAAAACTAAAAAAAACGACCCAACACCAGGCAGTGGATTAGCTTTGGGCAATATAAACAAAGAAGAGAGAAAGAAAAAGGTTTTTGTGCTAGATTTCCACGGTGACATAAAAGCTAGTCAAGTTACCTCTTTACGCGAAGAAATCACATCCCTTTTAACCATTGCTACTCCGAAAGATGAAGTTGTAGTCAGGCTTGAAAGCGCTGGTGGCATGGTACACTCTTATGGCTTAGCTTCATCACAATTACAACGTATTCGAAACAAAAACATCCCTTTAACCATAATAATAGATAAAGTTGCAGCAAGTGGAGGCTATATGATGGCCTGTGTTGCTAATAAAATTCTTGCCGCACCTTTTGCAATAGTGGGATCAGTTGGTGTTGTTGCCCAAATTCCTAATTTTCACCGCTGGCTAAAAAAGAAAGATATAGATTTTGAACAGGTAACCGCTGGCGAATATAAGAGAACGCTCACTATGTTCGGTGAAAATACGCCAAAAGGGCGTGAAAAGTTTCAGGAAGACATGGAAAAAGTTCACCACCTATTCAAAGACTTTATTGTTAAAAATCGCCCTCAGATTGACATTGAGGAAGTGGCAACAGGTGAGCATTGGCATGCTTTGGACGCCCTTAATTTAAAATTAGTTGATGAGATCGCTACAAGCGATGATTATCTGATGAAGTTATCAAAGGATGCCAAAGTCCATCATATTAAATACAAAATACCTAAGAAAAAAGTCGAAAAAATACTTAGTCACGCACAGAATGCAATCTACAATTTACTCCACGGAGAGCAAACATAGTGGTATGCAACCCCCCTGTTAAAAGAAAAAAACCAGCGCACCATGTTCTACTTTGGACAATTGGTCTTATATTGCTTTTTGCAGCAATAGAGGCAATAGGTGGCCTATACTCTGGATCACTTGCATTATTATCTGACGCAGGCCACATGGTAACAGACTCTTTAGGTTTAGGAGTAGCGGCTTTTGCGGCTTGGCTCTCTTTAAAACCACCATCAACCAAACATAGCTTTGGCATGGCTCGGGCTGAAGTAATTGGTGCTTGGTTAAGCAGTTTATTTGTTATTTTAATAGGCGTCTGGATTATAATTGAAGCAATCGATCGATTTCACAATCCAACTCCTGTTAAAGGTGGCATAGTTATCATGGTTGCCAGCATCGGCTTGTTTGTAAATATATTTGCCGGCTGGCTAGTGCATCAGGGCGAAAAAACCTTTAATACTAGAGCTGCACTTTTACACATTGTAAGCGACTTGCTTGGCTCAGTAGCAGCTCTAATATCAGGTACTGTTATCTTTTTTTCTGGATGGAACTTAATTGACCCAATGCTTTCTTGCTTTATTGCTTTATTAATTATGCTCTCCCCATTGCAACTTTTAAGAGAATCGCTACTCGTTTTAATGCAAAGTGTGCCTGATGAAGTTAATATCGAAGAGGTCACAGAAGAAATTTTAAAAACTGATAAGGTTTTAGGCCTACACGACCTTCATGTCTGGACGTTATCGACAGGTCGATATATTTTGACGGCACATATTGAAATCAAAAAATCTCAAGACTGGAAAGAGGTACTACCGGAACTTAGAAAATTGCTGTATAACAAATATAAATTTGATCACTTAACACTACAACCCGAAGTTCAAACATAAATATGGCAAATATAGATCCAAATGAAATTAAAAAATTTGACGAACTGGCAAAAGACTGGTGGAACCCAGATGGCCAAAGCAAACCATTACACGATATTAACCCTGTACGTTTAAGCTTCATTAAATCACATACAAAACTGACGACTATGAGAGCTTTAGATATTGGCTGCGGAGGCGGGCTTTTAAGTGAAGCAATGGCTAAAGAGGGCGCTCAAGTTACCGCCATTGATATGAGCAGCGAGGCAATAAAAGTTGCAAAAATGCATGCGGAAAAAGAAAACTTAAATATCGACTATCAAGATATTTCAATTGAAGAATTTTCTGATCAAGACCCTAAACTTTTTGATGTTATAACTTGCATGGAGTTACTTGAACACGTACCTCATCCAGATGAGTTTATAGCAGAAATTGCCAAGCTAATTAAACCTGAAGGCAAGGTTTTCTTTTCAACATTAAACCGCAATCTCAAAAGCTTCATAACTGCAATTATAGGTGCAGAGTATGTTTTAAGACTTCTTCCCAAAGGAACTCACGAATATAATAAAATGATTAAACCATCGGAGCTTAGCCGCTGGTGCAGGGTCTCAGATTTAGAAACTAGTGATATAAAAGGCATAAAGTATAACCCACTCACTAGAAACTGTAGCTTAACCGATGACCCGTCAGTAAATTATGTTATTTGCTGCACAAAAATAGATATTTAGGGGATTCCAACGCTTAGTGTTGATGTGTAAATTTCAAGTTCACGTACCGCATCATCCATTGACTTCATCAAGGCTTTATCCTCTTTGTTCTCTTGATTCAAAACTCTGGAAATTACTTTATTAGTCTGAGTATCAAAAAAATAAATCCTACAACGATTTAAATTACGATGGATTGCGTGCTTATTAGCGCTTGAATAATAATAGTAATCGCCGTCATCTTTCTTTTGCAGAAAGCTTTCGCCTTTTGCAAAAGGGTTTTCTTTATATTCACGAACTTCAGCAAGAGCCATTAAACCTATTATACTCTCGGTTGTTACTTCTTGATTTTTTGTGAACAAAGTCAACTTTAATCTCCCTGCAGACCGCTTGAAAACCAAGCTTGGAACATTAAAACATTCCATAGATGGTGGTGCCAAGCTCCTTTACCACTTTGAAATTCTTGCCAAACTTTTGAAATAATTTTTTCGTCAAAAAAACCTTCTGACTTTATTTTTTCTGGTGAAATCAAATCATACGCCCAATCCTTTAAGTCTTTGCGCATCCAATTTTCAATAGGCACACTAAATCCCTGCTTGGGCCTATCAATCAATTTTTCTGGCACATAATCATAAAGAACTTGCCGCAATAACCACTTACTTTTGCCGTCGCGAATTTTTAGTGACAGAGGACAACGCCAGGCAAATTCAACCAAGTTATGATCAAGAAGTGGTACTCGCGCCTCAAGCCCAACCCCCATGCTAGCTCTATCTACCTTTGTGAGGATATCATTGGGAAGATAATTAATCATATCAAGATATTGCATTTGGGCTGTTATGGATCCCGCGGTCAAGCCGCGGGATGACATTTCTCTACTATCACCCATCATCCCATAACTAGCACTTCCTGACATCCCCCAACCTATATCCCCTGCCGTCCCATGGCCTATATTCCCTGTCATCCCGCGGCTTGACCGCGGGATCCATTCACCAACACCAAGAACAATATTTGAGCCCGGCTCCCAACATGCCGTCACCTGAGAATACAAAGAATTTATATCAGTTGCAGATAAAACTTTAGCTAACTTATGAGCCTTTTCACCCAATAATTTAATCTTTCGATCAACCTTTAAGACCCTTGAAACCTTATCCCAACTATCAGCAGAAATACTTGAGAGTAGGCTACCAGCTAGTCTACGCAAAGAACTGGGCATAAAGCTAGTTTTAGTAAGAATTTTAGGTCCAAACACATGGCGGTTATATCCAGCGAATAACTCGTCGCCACCATCTCCTGACAAAGAAACTGTTACACTTTTTTTAGCTAACTGTGAAACTAGAAATGTAGGAATTTGAGAAGCATCCGCAAAAGGCTCGTCATAAAGACTCGGCAGCTTAGGGATAACGTCAATGGCATTAGATTCATCCACATAAAACTCTGTATGATCTGTACCCAAATGTCTTGCAACATCCTTAGCAAACTTAGCTTCATTATGCTTTCCATCGTTAAAACCAATCGAAAAAGTCTTAATAGGCTTACTACTTTGCGCCTGCATCAAAGAAGCAACCATTGAGGAATCAATACCTCCAGATAAAAAGGCCCCTATAGGCACATCTGAAATCATACGATACTTTATCGAGCGCGACAGCTGCTCGTGCAGGGCAGCTTTAAACTCACCATCTGAAAGCTTAGGCTGAGTCTGAAGACCATGCTCTGCTATTTTTTGCAGATCCCAATACTTATAAGTTTTAACTTTTTTGGATGCATAATCTAAAACCAGATACTCCCCTGGCATTAATTTATTAATACCTAGATCAATGGAATATGGCGCAGGCACTGCCAAATATTGCATTTGCAAAGCTAAAGCTTGGCGATTAATCTCAAGCTGATAATCAGGATAAGCTCTAATCGCTTTTAGTTCTGAGGCGAACAAGAAATTTTCCTTGTGCCACCCATAATACAAAGGTTTAATACCCAACCTATCTCGCACGAGAAATAATTTCCGAGAAGCCTTATCCCATAAGGCAAAGGCAAACATACCATTAATTTTTTGCAGAGTTTTTTCAAGACCAACTTCATCAATTGAATTAAGAAGACTTGCTGTATCACCATTAAATTTCCTGTGGGAAAGGGACTTATAGTTATAAATTTCTCCATTATACACAAGAACATACCTGCCACTTTTAGACAACATAGGCTGGTGACCATCAGACGATAAGTCTAGAATTGATAAGCGGCGATGACCGAGACCAACCGCTGTTACCGGATCGAACCAGATACCAGAATCATCAGGGCCTCGATGATACAATTTATCAGTCATTTTACGAAGAGAACCTTCAGGAGAAGATAGATTTTTTTTGAAGTTGATAAATCCGTTTATACCACACACTGTATTATGTATTCCTGATATAAAAAGTATCTGAGCGCAAACCTAAACGAAGAGTCTCAAGACCTATCACACCACTTGTAGCAATATTGGCAAGATTCACCTCAGGACCAAAGCCTTTTATAAAATCAATTTGCTGGTCTTTATTAGGCGCTTCAAAAATTAAATTATCAGGAGTAAATCCGGCTTTCTCAATTGCTAAAAGTAAACCTTCTCGCACTAAACCATCGCGATCAAAAAGCCCACCTCGACCACTTTCACGACCTTCAGTAATAACATAAGTAGCGCCTGCATCAAAAGATGATCTGATACCATTCACCCAATATTCATCAGTTAACTGCTCCGCACGGGTCACATCCTTAACCCCCACTTCACTCATAACTTTAAATTCTTTTGCAAGCTCAGAAATAATTCCTGATTTCTCATCTTCAGGTATCTCTAATGTACCGTCAGAAACCTCAATCCATTTCGCACCATAATGGTGACAATACTCAATATATTCATCAACCTTGTTTTGAAAATATGCTTTTTCGAACAAAGTTCCACCAAAAAAATAATCCACCGGATATGCATTAATACAATCAATTTTACTTTGCATATCTGGAGTTACAATCGATGTTCCCCAGCCAAATTTAATAAAATCTATATACTGGTGATGAGATTCTAAAAGTGACTCAAATTCTTTTAAAGGCACCCCATTATCAATTACTGAAGTTATACCTTTTTTACGAGGTTTTTGCTCACGCTCTGGTAAATCAAGAAAAGAAACACTCATAATTCTTCCTTCACAATATGTGGAAATGGAACCCTGTGAACACACATCACAAAGCCAGTATCAATTATTTTTACGCAATATTCTAAGTCAGATTTGGGAAACTCTGGCCGGCTTTCATTCAGAAATTTTTGAGCACTATTACAATTTAAAATTCGCTTAACATATGGCTCATGTTCAGCAAAGTTACCAGCCAATAAACTATTTTTAATAAATTCAGCGCAAGACCAATCTTCATCACCCTCAGAGTCCGATGGAATTAACTGTAAAGTGTGGTCAGGCTTCATCTGTTTAGCTAAATATCTAATTGTAGCAACTGAGTTTGAAAAGCCCGTTACTAATAACTCTTCGTAATGATCAGCAAGGAGGGTAAGCTTAACCCCATTGGTAGTTCTTAATATAATGCGCTGATCAGTTAAATCTTCATATTCATCAATAATACCTGGGGAATTACCATGATGATAACCATCCAGCTGATACCCCAAATGTTCCCCAACCAAAAGACAATTAGGGTGTCCCTGTGAAAGTTCAATACCTTCTTCTGGATGCATAACAAGCAAAATATCACGCGCATTTTTAGCAAAAATAATTTGAGTGGTAGTGAAAGCACGAATAACATCAATAACGACTTTAAAAGTACTTGGCAGTTTAGGATCTGCCGAAATGATTATTTGATTTTCCTTAAATTTTGGCCAGGTCATGACATCCTCAATAAACTATTAAGCCATGTCATGATAGCATACATGATAGATTCATAAGTTAGAAGATAAAAAAACCCCTGACAAGCAGGGGTTTCACATGAAAAGCTAAAATTATTTGCATGCTAAGTGAGATTGGTAAGCATCTTGAAGAGTAACGTCTTCATTGCCATCAATCTGCCAAACTTGCGGCTGAGTTTCACGAACATGCGCAACATAAGAGTCTCTTAGGCTTTGATCAGAAGTTTTATCAAAAACCATCTTAACTGAGCCAATATTTTTAGAACCAATAAGCTTCATTGTATCTCGTAAAGCTACAACAGCATCTTTAAGAGTATCATTTAACCCATTTACTTTAGCTGCAGCTTCAAGAGTGCTAATCAAATCATTTTTACCAGCAGATGAAATGCGGTTGAAAAAATTAGAAGCCTGCAGATATGCCTTGTCAAAATCTGATTGAGAAACTTCAGTAGCTTGCTTTACAAAATTTGAATAAGCTAAATTGAAGTCTTCATTATTTAACACTAAACTTCTAACTCCTGGGTGTTTGATAGCATTTATTTGAGTTGAATATAATTTATTTAACTTATTTTGGCGTTGATCTTTATTTAGCTCTTCTTTCTTAAAAAAACCTAGCATATCCGTGCTCCTTCTTACGAATTAAAACTGTTATAAACAAAAAGAAAAAATACTTTCTGTTATCCACATCCATGTAACCAATTCGCTACATATATTCGAACATAGTATACATTTAACCTGCTTGTCAACTTATTGAGTTTTCACCTCTAACTATTTGAGAAATAGAACAAAAAAAAATATAGCTATCGTATAATTAAATTGCATAATAGTCTTAAATAGCAAGGATTTCAGGGTCTTGTAAAGTGATTCAAAACTTTGCTAAGATTTACTAAGTGCCGATTTGAGCGACAGATTGCGGGCACAATAAATAATCAGCTAAAGCGGAACAACTATGAAAGAAACACTTAAATTATTTAACACCAATCAAAAGTTCAAAATTTATTGCAAAATAACATTACTTAAATGCCCCCAAAGCCAAAATGCATTAAAAACATTACAAGCAAAAATTAGTAAGGAAATTCATCAACTTTCTAACAAAGGATACTGGGCATTTAGCCCAAAAATCAAATTCACTCCTGACGCAATAAATTTTGGATACCCTTGGGATATGATAACCAACCTATTATCCAATGTTTTTACAGATGAATTTTGCGACAAGTTACAACCACCATCAGACCCAATACAACGATCACAATATCTATTAAAACTTCAAACAACATTCAGCTACAAACATAAAAACCTTGAAAGCCATGTGAAAAAGCTTACTAATGCATACAAAAAAGCAGCACAAAAAATCCCGACCACAATAAAAGTTAATAAAAATAACCCAAAATATTCAAATCATGATTTGAATGCATTCTTTGAAGAAACACTATCTAATAGAGAAATTAATGGTTTGATAATTGGAGAAAATCATCACTCCATATACCCCAAGGGCCTTCTAATTAACTATATCAATTTATTAAAAAACCTAGGAGTAACTACAATTTTTCTAGAAAGATTTATCTATAAATTTCATCAGCCTCTTCTAGATGCTTACTTCAAATCTCAAAATGACGAACTACCCATAGAGCTTAAAGCAATTGCAACAAAAGCAGATGAAGTTTACAACTTGGGGAAATTTGGATACGAAAACATAATAAAAACATGCAAAAAAAATAATATTCGAATCGTTGCATTAGATGACCTGTCTAGCAGATTATCCGCTAACTTTAGATGTTACTTCTGGGAACAAAGAATTCCCGGCTTTAACTATTATGCAGCTAATATAATTGCTAAAGAAATAAAACTTAATGAAAAATATATTGCCCTTGTTGGAAAAACTCACTCCTCTGATTGCAATAAAATTCTTGGCTTAAGATCAATTTTAAACAAACATTTTAAACACCGGTCAGTCGACCTTGCTATAAACGAGGGAGGCAATAGATCATCATTTTCATTCACACAATGCCAAAAACTTTCTGTGAATAATGAAGAGATTGTTAAGTCTTCAATTTTACGCACCTGGATAACCTTCAAAAGTAATATATGCATAACACCATAAATCTAATTACTAACTCCCTCTTAAAAAAACAGCTTGCCAAATAAAGTCATTTATATAAACTATTCTCATCAGCCAGGGGTGCGCAACAATTGCGCTGAGATGGATAAAAAATAAATCCAGACCCTTTGAACCTGATTTGGCGATCTTTAAGGGGCTGTTGACAGTTGGTGTTGCAAAGCGAAAATATCTAGAATGCAGCGAAAATTTGTTCTTTAAGTAGGCGAATAGTCTCTCTATTCAACGAATTAAAGGGTAAATTTTCACAAATTATAGAAATTTGCAGCTGCAAGACCAGCTGTTAACAGCCCCTATAAGCTTTTAACCAACGTAGGGAGAGCAATAATATGCATTTACAATTTGAGACCATCGGCCAAATAACCCTTAACACTTCCATGCTGCTTTACTTTGTTCAGTATATTCCGCAGCTTTACCATAATCATAAAAGCGGCAAATTAAATCACTTAAGCTTGCACTTTCATCAACTTTTAGTGTTAAGCTACTTTGCAGATTTAGTATATGGATTTGGCATGAACATGCCCTGGCAATACATTTTAGTCAGTGCTATCGGCTTATCTCAATTCTTATTTCAACATTACCAGCTACATAAGATTCACAAAGAAAGCATCTACTTCAAAACTTGCAGCTATGGCCTAATATTTCTTAGTATTTCTGGAATTTTACTCATAACAACGCCACACTCTGCTCATATTTTTCTTACTGCAGGCTTCATAGCACACTTTGCAGGCCAGTTTCATGCAATACCCCAGATCATTCGCAATGCTAAAAGTAATGCAGCACAGGCTTTGAGTATGAGTTACCTGGGATTAACTTTCATTGTTGTGCTTTGCGATAACATTTCAGCATGGACACTTGGCTGGCCGCTACCATCTAAAATTGGTGCTGCAACAAATATTATTTTTACTTCTATTCTAATAATTCAGAAAAAAATGCAAGACCAATACATGGCTATAAGTTCAATATAATTTCAGGCATTAACACAGAAGCATTGCCAATTTCTGCGTCAAGGAAAATTAGATCTCTCCATTACGCACCTTTGGTGCTCCAGTCGAGATGACGGACATTAGGCACCTTTGGTGCTCCAGTCGAAATAACGGATTGTGCAACCTTGAACCCAAAACCTTCATCCCGAGCCCCAAAACCTTCATCCCGAGCCCCATAATCGTCATCCCTGTATAGGTTTACTAATTCGTTGACAAATTATCCCTAAAATTTTTAGGAATTTGATTGTTTAAACCTTGATGAGGACGATAGTTATTATAG